>JAJCXO010000157.1 GCA_029263395.1 Acidobacteriota bacterium
GCCACGGCTGGCGCCAGCGCCAACTCCGGCCTCACCCAGGTGCGTTACCGCTGGAACGCCGCCCTCAACGGCACCTGCACCAACGGCACGGTCACTTCGTCGGGCACCACCTTGACCGCTCCAGCTGGTGACAACACCCTCCACCTGTGTGCCAAAGACAACACCGGACGGGTTGGCCAGTGGAACGGCACCTACCGGGTCGACTCGGGAGCACCCACGCAACCTGGACCAACCACCGTCAGCTGCGCCTACGCTCCGACCGGCGATTGCTGGGTCACCGGCGACTTCAATGCCAGTGTCACCCCAGCTACCGACCCGTCGGGCATCGATGGCTATCAAATCTGTCGCAGCCAGGACTCTCTCGGTGGTTTTGCTGGATGTGACGTCAACCTCACCCTCGACGGTGGCACCTCGATCAACGTCACCGGCAGCCACCTGGCGAGTGATGGCTTCCGTCGGGCCTACTACTTCCGCGCCAAAGACAACACCGGCAACTGGGGGCCTTGGAACACACCACGATACGTGCGCGTCGATCGCCACAACCCGACGGTGAGTGCCAACAACGCCTCTCCCGATTGGTTCGAGAGTCGCACCGCGACGATCGCAGCGGCCGACGCCGCGACCAGCGCCAGCGCCAACTCCGGTCTCGCCCAAGTACGTTTCCGTTGGAACGCTGCCCTCAACGGCGCCTGCACCAACGGCAACGCAACCTCTCAGGGTGCCACCTTGGACGTACCCGAAGGTGACAACGTGCTCTACCTCTGCGCCAAAGACCATACCGGGCGAGTGGGCACCTGGAACGGCATCTACCGCGTTGATGCCGGAGCACCCAGTCAACCCGGGCCGACGACTGTCAACTGCGCCCTGACCGCTCCTGGTGAATGCTGGGTGACCGGTGACTTCGTCGCCAGTGTCACCCCCGCTACCGACGGCGGTTCGGGCGTTGCCGGTTATCAGATCTGCCGCAGCCTAGACTCCACGGGCGGCTGGGAAGGATGTAATGTCAACCTCAGCCTGAACGGTGGGACCTCGATTACGGTCAGCGGCAACCACCTGCCGACCGACGGATTCAGGCGTGCCTACTACTTCCGAGCCAAAGATAACAACGGCAACTGGGGGCCTTGGAACACACCGCGTTATGTGCGGATCGACCGCCACGATCCAACCGTGAGCGCCGACAACGCGTCGAGCTCTTGGTTCACCAGCCGAACGGCAACCCTCAGCGCGGCCGATACGACCCCTAGTGCCGCCGTCAACACCGGGCTGGCCGAGATTCGCTATCGCTGGAATACGGCGCTCAACGGCGCTTGCACCAACGGCACCGTCAGCACTTCGGGAGCTTCGCTGACCGTACCCGAGGGTGACAACACCCTCTATCTGTGCGCGCGCGACAACGCTGGCCGGGTTGGCCAATGGAACGGACAGTACCGGGTCGATACGACCAATCCGACCCGCGATGCCTTGACGGTCTCGTCCTCTGCGTGGTCGATTGCCGACAGCAGTACCTACGACGTTGTCGTCAAGGGTTCGGACACCGGTAGCGGAGTGCGAGAGTTGCGCGCTCTAATCAACTACCAGGGCAGCAACAACACCAACCGACGCGGCAACTTCTCCTGGCGACACGAGTCACTGTCCTATCTCTGGACAGCCGACCAGGTGCTGTGCACCGGGGGTGGATTCGCCTCGAAACATCCGACCAGCTTCAACCCCGGCACGATCACCTTGGTGGGATGCAGCACGTCGCTGGCCGGGAATCAGAGGACCGTAACGTTCACCGTTCTACCGAATACTAGCTTCGGAGAATTCGGCGCGATCAACGACATCTCGTCGTGGGTGCGGGACTTCAATCTCAATCAATCCGGCTGGGGCAACTGGGATCTGAACTTCAGTTCGTTCATCAACACCACACCGCCGAAGCTGCGGGTATCGAGTCCGCCCGATGGGCCGCTGGCCCACAACGGTGAGGTGTCTTGGGGAGTTGTTGAGCCCAATACTGGCAGTGGCAACCAAGTGGCCAGGACCCTTCGAGTCCTGAATAGCGCCGCAGCTGGTGCTTCCAACTTGTTGTTGGTCAACTCGCCATCGAACGTCGAGATCCAGAATACCCAGGGCAGTGCCTTCTCGTGGACGGGAGAGCTGGATTCGCCCTTGACTCCCGGCCAGAGTGACGACTTCCTGGTGCATATGAACACCTCTCAGGTGGGCAACTTCGAGGCGGTCTTGAAGATCTGGCACAACGACTTTGTGCGACCGGTGCCACTGCGCATCCAGCTCAGAGGCACGGTTTCGCCGCCCGAGCCAACGGTTACCAGCGTCGAACGTTCGCCGGTGCTTCAGGGGCAGGTCAAGATCATCATCGTGCGCGGCAGCAACCTGCACAATGCCACGGTGAACATCGGTACCGACGCTCCTGAAGAAGGGGATCCACCGCCATCGCGGGTTTATCCGACCGCCGAATTGGTCACGATCAACTCCGGGGGTACCCGTCTGGAAGCGCGGATCGATGCAACGGCCACTGGGGTTGATGGCTTCTACAACCTCGGGATCGAAACCCCGGGCGGTATGACCGGAGCACAATTCCGGGTGGTCGGTCCGGAACCGGTGATCGATCTGTGGACGCCATCCGAGCCGGTCATGGGTCGGGTACACGTCTTACAGATCGCCGGCGTCAACCTGCAAGATGCCAACGTCGTGCCGATGAGCGCCGGGGTCAAGATCCTCGACATCAACAATGACGACGATCGTAGTCTGAGTGGTCTGATGTTCGTCTCCAGCGGTGCCCCGAGCAATATCGATCTTCGGATCGACGGGCTGGGTGGCTCGACCATGCTGCCGTTGATTCCGCGTCGTAGCGACTCCGACTCGACCAAGGCGACGCACAAAATAGACACCACCGGTTCGGAACCGGGGCAGCCGACTCCACACATCTACATTCAGGAACCGGTGAGTCCCCACAGCGGTTCGGAGCTCCTGGCCTTGGGGCACGGCACGGCGGATGAGTTCGCCAAATCGATCAATGTGGCGGACCTGGATGATGCACAAAAGAACCACTTCTGCCTGACGATCAGTGCCGGTGCCACCTTCAGCTTCAGCGCCATTTTGCTGAACTTGTCCGACAGTCTGGGTGATCCGCTGACCCAAGACGCGCTCAACGCCCTGTTACCCGGTCAGTCCCTCGATTTCAGTTCGTTAACGGTAGCGGTGACTGGCTTCATTCAATTCGATTTCTTCTTCCGAGTGTGCGAAACGGGAGTGACCGATCTGCGGTTCTGTATCCGAGCTGGAATCGGGGTGCTGGTTCCCGCCATCGGCGGCTGGTCGATCGCCTTCGACATCTGCTTTGGCATCAATGACCAACAACCGATCCCACCACAAGGACAGATCGACAGTCATCAATGGTCGACCACTGACAATTGTGTCCGCGCCAGGGATCTCGAGCCGTTGTCGGTCGAAGGTGAGCGCATCAACCGTATCGAGATGGATTGTTGTGCTGACGCGACGATCGGGTTACAGACCTCGGGGGTGGCGTTCAATCAGAACTTCAACGTCGGTGGGCCGGTGGCAGAGGTCATGCCGATCAATTGCACGCCGCCAACCCCAGGTCAATTCAAGCTCTTCCTCGACGTCGACAACGACAACGGTTTCGACCCCAATACCGCCGTGCCGATCAACGACTTGGATGATCTGGATGATTACGTTCCGGGATCGAAGCTCGACGGCAGCAGCATCGCCAACCTGGCGTCCACGCCGCAGGAGATGAAGCTGGTGGCGGCTTACGTCGATATCCAAGGCAACAATGCCCAAGTTGTAGCACCGCCGCCTGGCGTCACCGGTGTCGAGTTTGTGCTGACCAATACCTCGGCCTTTGTTGGGGTTGCCAGCAACTGGCCGGTGAGTGGTGGCAGCACCGCGCCGGATTTCCATCTCGGTAGCGGGGCTGGTACCGATCAGATGACGGTCAATTTTGCCGGTGACCACACCGCCCGGGTCGATTTTGTGGCAACAGACTACGGTGCCATCACCACCGTCGAAGCGTCACCCGATGGCGGGGCCACCCGCGAGGTTATCCGGATTCCCAAAGACGACGACAGCAACATGCTGCCCGACGCAGGCTGGAAACTGGTCAATGGCACGTCGGTGTCGTCGGGTGGACTGACCGCGTCGGCGGACCGCGACAGCGTGCCGGCGACGAGTTCGACAAGTCCCGCTCTTGGTCGCCTCGGTGATGGCTTGTCGGTTTACGAAGAATACCGGGGCTTTATGGTCCGCGGGACGCATCGGCGGGTCAATCCAGTGGTCAAGGATGTGTTCATGTCGAGTAACCTGGCTACTGGCGTCGCCTATGCTTTCCCCAACTTGCCAACCGTGACGCACCGTATCAATGGGCAGGACCAGGCAGTAGCCAGTGAATATGACGCGATGCGCGACATCAACTTCAATAAAACCAACAGTGGACAAGGCGGCGATATCCCCGGCCATTCGCTTCAGAAAGCGATTCGGGGTTTGCAGGCAACCACCACCAGTGCGTGTCTGTTTGGCAGGGCTTTTATCACTGGTAACGTTCCGGATACGCCGAATCGGACGCAGCGAGTCGAGGTCTACACCGCGCAGCACAGTGTGGCTTGCGGTATTCCAGCCGCTCAGGCATCAAACGAGATTCGCCGTTCATTCGGCCACGAAGTTGGGCACGCGATGCACATCTGCCACCGTCCAGGTACCTGTCCAGACGGTAGTTCCGTCGGAACGGGACTCTCGATCATGAGTAGCCCGCTCGCTCTGGGAGCCAATGCTCAAGGTGACCCAGCCAGCCAATACAACGCACTCGACCAGGCACAGATTCGCCTGCACGCGAATCCGTAAGGAGAGAAAACAATGTGGCAACGTACCGTTTTGCTCCTGATATTGATCGCTTCGTCATCGCCGACACTGTTGGCGGCGGACGGCTTCCTCGGGGTTTATTCGCACTTGGCGACCGGCATGACTTCGGTCGAAGGAGAGTTGGTCGGCTACGTACCGAAGTCTGAGCTCACGCTCAAGATCAGCGTAGCCAATGAAGAAGGCAGCGAAGAGTTGTTTCTCGATGGTGGTATTCGCGAGGCGTTGCAGATCGAGGTGAAGGTCGATGGCGAGCCGCAGACCGGCCTGGTGCTCGACTGGGCGTCAGCAGATCGCCGCTATGCGTTCTTTGGTGGTTTGCCGCCGACGCCTAGTCAAGAGGGTGTGTTGGAACCCGGGGTTGGCCTCGAAACCAGGCTGGCGGTGCGTCGGACCGACGGCAAATCGTTTGCGGCCGGTCGTTACCAGCTCCAATTCCGAATCGAGCCGTCGGCTGTGAGATTCGCGGATGGTTCGGCTTGGCAGGGGCGTGGCGGTCTCGGGGGCACACGCTTCGAGCTTCTAGGGATCAACTCGGCTGAAGCCAGTGCCACCGAACTCAAGATCCGTGCCCGCGACGCATTACTCGGGGAGCGTTATCCAGAAGCTGCGGAGCTTTTCGCCGAAGTTGTCGAGCTCGAGCCGACGGATGTCGACGGTTGGTCCGGGCTCGGCGCGTCACTCCATCATCTCGGAGACCACCAGAGTGCCGCCGAGTCCCTCGAGAAGGTGATGCCGACGATCATCGAGCAGCGCATGAACTCGACTCTGCCTTTGTTGTTGGCGGAGTCGTACGTCAACCTCGGTGAGCTCGAGAAAGCCGAACGTGCCCTACAAGCTGTGATCGTCGAGCCCGACGTTGCGGTCAAGCTCGAGGAGCTTCAGCTCAAAGTTGCTCGAGCCGCGCCGAATCCATAGGCGTTCCGCGTCGAATCCACTAGCGTTCAAGGAATGGATCCGCGTCCTTCGGGCGCGGATTGACACGTCGACCTCGAACGGGCGAAACTGGCTTCGCCTCGCCAGGACGCTACGGTAGGTGACGATCGATATCTCGGCCACTCGATCCGAGCTCGTCTACCACTATCGACTGACCTCGACAGTGGCGTTGGCCGAGGTCGCCCGCCAAGTTGGCGTCCGGACTCCCAGGACGCGCAAGCGACCGCGTCCTCCGGTTTATGATCGCCTGCTTCAAACGTTGCTCGATGACGAAGGCGAAACGGTTTTCCTCGAAGATCTCGACGAGTATTAGTTGGGCTATCGCATTGCTGAGGGGCTGTTACCAAAAAGCTGGGCTAGCTTGGACAGAAGAGAGTTTCACTTAGGCTAGTTTTTGAGCCATGGGAAGAGCACAAAATAAAGAACAACGAACAGAATAACGATAAACATAAAAGATAATCCTAGCGCAGCGACGAGACTCGTTCCTCCTCGTTTGGCAAGCATTGCTTCGTGGGCTTGTGCCTCTAATCCATGCGTGCGGACATCGGCGACCACTTGCTTTGCGTGGGAAAAGTACCAACGATTCCCATACACTCCGAAGATGATCGATGTGCCGACCGTAGTGAGCAATGCGAAGCCGGATGGAGCTTGCGTTCTTCCTAGGAGGCCTGCGAAGAAAGCCGCCTCGGCAATCGATTTTAAAAGAATAATGCCGTAGTAGATCAAGGTGAATCGATACATCTTTCGATAGGCAAGCCAGAGGCTAGTCAAAAGACAAGCAGGCAAACTGAAGGATGCCTCATCGTCACGACCTTCTATCATGGGAGCCCATTTTTTGAGGTAGTGGTCTGCTTTGTTGCCAACGAAGGCTCGAAGATCATGCTCTTCGATACCTTCAGTTAGAGATGATGCGGGAGGTCTATAGAAAGACTCAGTGAGTGAACTGAGTTCGCCTTCGTCCATGGTTGCGGTTTTGTTGGTTGTCATGGGGTTCTGCCGAAGATGTTAGGGTGTGTGGTTGATGGTGGCGGGCAGTTGAAATTCTTGGCGCGCAGGTATGCCTCTGTTGTTAGTGGCGAAATCTGTACTCGATTGTGCTCATATCCCTGGGTATCATGGTGACAATAATTGGACTTGGTCACTCTGGCTGTATTCGAAGTGCCGAGGATCTGATGTGAAGAAGATCTCGATTTTGTTGTTTGCGGGTTGGTACCTTGCGGGTTGGCTCGCTGGAATTTTGCCGTTGAGCGCCGAGCCCACTCGGATTGATCTTCTGGTGGAGGGCACTGAGGAGATCGACGGAGTAGCAACCCTGACTGCGATTCCGGTGATGGGACCTGCGGCTGGCAATCCACCCGAGGCGATTGCGACAGAGGTCGACCTACCAGGAAACGTCACCCTCGACTTGGCCCCGGGTTTCACTTGGCGATTACACGCCAAGGCCGAGGGGTTCTGGGGAGCGGAGATCCTGGTTGGCGGGCCCGGTAGCCAAGGGGGCACCCTTCGTTTGGTGCCGACCGCAACGTTGGCCGCTGACCTGAAGATAAGACCCGGCGCCAAAGAACCGTCAAAACTCGGAGTCCGGTTCCGCTTGGCCAAGGGTGCCACGGCAGGACTCCATGCTGCGAGTGAGGCAATGATCGAATGTCCGATCGAAGTCGGCCGCTGGAGCTGTGAAGTGCCTTCAGGGACCTTAGACCTGCGGCTGCACACCGAAGGATTCATTGCGCACTATTTTTGGGATCGAGTGATCGCACCTGGAGTCACCCATCCGCTGGGGGCTCTGGAACTGATATCCGGAGCTTCAATCAGCGGCTGGTTGAAGACGGACGATCGTTCCCCTCTGAAGCCAGGGACGAGCGTGGCTTCGGTCCACCAGACGACCGCGGCCGAAGATCCAGTCGAACTGCGCCAGCGTCGAGGTCTTGCCAAACGCGTCGAAGTGACCGACCGAGGCTTCTTTCACTTTGCATCGGGCCTGGCACCCGGGGCCTATCATCTGGAGGCTGAGCAGGAGGGCTTCACACCCCTGAAGAGCCTACCGGTAGTAGTTACTGAGGGAGCGGAGACCGAGCTGGCAGAGCCTCTGGTCTTGACTCGGCCCGCCGAGCTACGAATCGCCGTTGATCCGCAGGTTGATGGATTGGGAGAGCCGTGGAGCTTGTTGCTGCTCGCCGACGGCACGCCGACGCCCGCAGGGGCTGGGCGTACTGGCTTGGATGGGGCTTGGATCGCCTCAGACTTGAAACCCGGTGCCTACTATCTGACAGTGAGTGACTCGGAGGGTTCACGGGTTCGATTCGAAGAAATTTTGGTCGAGGCGGGATCGACAGAACATTGGGTTGATCTCGAGCTGATAGCGGTTGAAGGTCGAGTCAGCTTGGGCGCTGAGCCGCTGTAGGCGGAGGTGGCTTTCGGTGGCGCATCAGGTACCACCTCGGTGCTGATGTTTGCTGACGACGAAGGCCTTTTCCAGGGTTCGTTGCCGCGGTCTGGAAGCTGGCAAGTGGACGTCAAATCGCGAGGCTTCGGGGTGCACCGGCGCTTGCGAGCGGTTGAGGTCGAGCCAGCAGCGGGCTCATCCCGAGCTTGGGTCGAGATCGAGCTTCCCGGCACACGGTTGGAAGGCGAGGTGGTGGATGCCCAAGGCCGCGGTATCGACCGTGCCACCGTTATGGCGGTACCGGTTCCCAAGAAGGCTGGCGATCCTGCCTAGAGGTCGTCCCACACCCGCACCGGTCCAGAGGGGACTTTCTCGTTTGAGGGTTTCGAGCCAGCAACCTATCGGCTGCAAGCCTTGCGATTCGTAGAGGGACTGAAAGAGACCAGTCGGTCGATGGAAGTGGTGTTGGAAGAGGACGATCCATCGCAACGCGTCCGGCTGGTTTTGGGTCGGCAGGTGACCTTGAAGGGTCGTGTGTTTTCCCTGGGTGGTGGCATCCCTGGGGCGAAAGTCCTTGCCAGGTCGATCGGCGGCACCGATCTTCTCCTGCCTAACGGTGTCACCGATGCCGACGGTCGGTTCCAGCTCAACTTGGCTGAAGGCGCCGAGCAAGCAGAGCTCACCATCCTCGCCCCTGGCTTCTTGTTCTATCAGCAGATCGTGGCGATCCCTGAGGCTGACGAGTTGCCGGTCGTCTTGAAGCAGGTAGGCGGTGGCACCTTGGTCATCCAACCTCGGGCCGCGATTGATTTCAGGAGCGGACATGCACTGCCTTACGTTGTGCGCGATGACGGGTCGCGATTGGATCTGCTGGTCCTTTCGCAATGGTCGGCGTTGCATCAGGCTGAGCTTGATCAGATGGGCCGCTCGGGAGGTACGATGGAAATTGCGTATTCCGACGATTCCGACCACCCATTCCGACGCAAAGCGACCAGTAGCCTGAGCGAGTCGATGTGGGGGCCCTCCTCGGGTTAAAAGTGGTCGGCTTGCGCCGCCGTTTGGGTCATCATCTTAGTGTACGGGGTCGAGTTGTCGGTCGCTTCCGGGCGCCAGCACGCCACGATGGAGGGCACGCTGGTTGACGAGACGCGCCGTCGAGTTCGCCTGGAGCCATTCTCCCCCG
>JAJCXO010000158.1 GCA_029263395.1 Acidobacteriota bacterium
GTATCCCACTTGTCCCCCTCCGGTCGTGTATCCCACTTGTCCCCCTCCGGTCGTGAATCCCACTTGTCCCCCTCTGGGGGACCTTGGCAACGAGCCGACTTCCAGATGACGGCCACCGGCGCGCACGCCGGCCACGTCATCGAAGGCTCGATCGGCTGCTACGTCGGCCCGCTCCTGATCGCCGATGTGCGGCTGCCGGTGGTGGTGGTGCGGTCCGGTGAGGAGATCGCGCCGGATCAAGCTGAGCAGGCCACCCAGTCGGCCAGGATGTACCAGGCCATCTTCGCCTCCTACTCCCATGCCGATACCCGGATCGTCGAGGCGATGGAGACCGCTTGCAAGGCCCTGGGCATGGACTATCTGCGGGACGTGATGACTCTCAAGAGTGGCCAGAGCTGGTCGGACGAACTGCTCCACATGATCGAGCGGGCCGACGTCTTCCAGCTCTTCTGGTCCGAGCAGGCGAGTCGGTCGCCCTACGTCGAGCAGGAATGGCGTGAGGCCCTGCGCCTGGCGGACGCCAAGAGCGGTGCCTTCATCCGGCCGATCTATTGGCAGCCGCCGCTGGCGACTCCGCCGGAGCCGCTGTCACACCTCCACTTCGCGCCGGTAGACTTCTCGGCCTGGGTTGGCGCCGAGCCGGCACCGGGCACGACGAGCGCGCCGCGGGATGTCGCCCCGCTGGTCCCCGATGCCAGCGGCGATCTCTCAACGGTCACCGTTTCCACCTGGGCCACCCCCGACCCGGCGCGCCCCGACGGCGCCCGGATTAAGGCACGCACCCAGGTGTCGCCGACCGGCGACGTCGACGTCTACCTGGAAGAGGGTTTGGCGGATGAGGCGTATCTGACGGCACATACCGAGGCGGTGCGGGAAGTGGTGAAGGCTCGACTCGCCTATCTCGAGTTCGCCGCGCGCGGCAAGCCGGAGTGATCGACGCAACGCAACGCCACCAGCTTCAGGCGGCCACTCCCTGGTCCAGAGCATCCTGAACCGCAAGACAGATCGAGATCCTTGGTCTGTCGGGGCTTGAGACGGATTCCCCCGCTGAGATTATCTGCCTGACACCAGTTAACGGTGGCGAGATCCAGAACCCAATGGGGCAGGTGATTCGTCTGAACCGTTTGCTTGCGACGTTTTCTGAGACTGGTTAAGCTCCAACCTCCAAACCAAAAAAACGTGTCCCTCCCAAGACCCGACTCAAGACAGGCATACCGAGGAGAGAGCGCCTTATATGCACAAGATTACCCGCCTTACTCTAGTGCTCTCTCTGTTATTGACCCCCAAGCTCTCCTTATGGGCTGGGGAAATCGAGTACGCCGACCGCGGCTCCTATTGGGAAGGAGTGCGAGCTCAACCCGCGAACTCGTTTGGAGTCGAGCTGCTGTCTGCAATCGCCGTTGTTGGGCCATCTTCGGAAGATTTTCCGGCAGCCCTGACCCTGCGATTCTTCCTGGGGGCCCCTGGATCCGTGGCGATTACGGTGCGGGAAGTCAACAACCGCCACTACTATTGGCTCGATCAGGTGCAATCACAGGGCTGGCGACAGTACGAATGGAACGAATTTACCTGGCCCTCAAAGGGTGTTCTGCAGCCTTTGAATTTTCAGAACCACCTAGATCCCATTCGAATCTATGATCTTGGAGTTGTAGTTCGGCTAGGTCCCCTGGAGCCGAGCTTCGAAGAACACGTGGCCCCTGCCTTCATCCATGCCGCCGGCCAGTCCTTCCCTAAAATCGCGGCATACGTCTTCACGTTCAAAGTTGCGAAAACAGTGTCGACTCCGCGATGTCTTGTCGTCGACGAAGCTTCGGGTAAAACAGTCTACTCACAGCCGCTTGCCCGTCTACAACCCGGTGTCCCATTCGCTTGTACTTGGCCGTTCAACGCAGCACCCACAGGAACCTACCGGTTGGCGGTGCTGTCGACCGCGGATGAAGCGATGGTCGATCAGCTAGCTGGTCGCCTCACCGGTGAAGGAGACCAGCCTGCGGAAAAGAGTCCTCGAGAGGAGGTCGAGACCAAGACACCGACCCCCGACATTGAGCCCGAGCCCGCAATCGTTACGGTCAGATTCCATCACCTGTCGCAATAAGAGCCAAAGAGTGCCTGCAAAACTCAACCGGAACAACCGACTATTTCGCCACGTGTTCGGTCTCGCCTCCCCCTCTTTGATCATCTGCCTAGCGGCCGTGGGTTTTGCCCAATACCGCATTCCGACAACGGTTGAGATGACCTCAACGGCTTCAGCAATTAGCTTCACGACCGCTGGCGACCGCCCGTCTTTGGTTCTAAAAGGCGGGCTCACTATAACTTCGATGAGCCTCTACGAGTTCAAGACCCTACACCTCACACCAAAACATCTATCACGCACCAAGCTCGACGGGCAGGAGAGCCTCGATGGGCAGGAAAACACGGCGGCCAGCCTACGAAATGAAAATCGCCCCTTGGAAATCAGGGCGGGCTCGCCGGTCCTTCGCCCACGAGTTGTGCTCGAACCTTCGCTCAGGCCGGCCGACCTCGAGACCAGTCTTGGCAATATCGACCACGTTTGGCTTCCCTCCGGCTCGCGGGTATACCTGTCGAGAACCTCTGACCTGCTTTCTCTCCGCGTAACCAGTGAAAGCCAAGAAATACGAGTCGCCTTGCGGGGTGCTCTCCGCATGTCGATCGAGCATTCAGACGTTCGCAGCCAAGGCACTACCGAAACGGCACCTTTTCAACAATACGACATCGAAGTGGGTCCCGTGCGACCCATGGCTAGCGCGACTGCGCGCAACAACACGCTGGCTGTGGCTTTGGAGCTTGCCCCAGGTGACACGAGAGAGCTTGCCCAGTCACTCGACGTCACAGCCCTCGAGTTTCAGAAGCAGTCGATCTCCGGCCATCCGGAGAGTTCGATTATCGAGAGCGAGCTTTCATTTCCAGCAACTTCGAATCCGCCCCGAGTGCTCACCGCCGGAGAGTATCTACAGCTGAGTCCTAAACGTGGCTTTCAGCTCAAATCTATCGGCCTGAACGATGCCGGCTCCTTTCGTATTCAGGCGACAGGAAAAGTCTCGAACCTTGTCCATGGATCCGAGGATCTTCGCCGCAGCGCGCTTGATTTTATCGTAGACCATCGCCTGGTCAGTCTCGTAGCCGCGGTGGCCCTATGGGTCTTTCCAACAACCCTGGCGGCCAGAAAACTGATCATCGAGCTGACTGGGAAGAAGACCACGGACTAACAAGGAATGATCTCCCTTCGGCCAACGGCTCCCTACCTGAGATTGATTCGGTACCTTCTTCCACTCTTCTTCCTGGCGATGGCGGGTCCGGCCGCCGCCTCAATAGATGTATTCAAACATGGAGTTGTCCATGTCACGGCGACTGGCGGCGAAAATTCTCGTTATGGAGCCGGCGTTGTCGTCTACCAACACCTAGACACGGTAACGATCCTCACGGCGTCACACATCCTCGAGGACACTGAGCACGTCAGCGTGAGCTTTTATGGCGACACCACGAAACACTCGTTAGCGACGGTAGTCGCCGAAGAAGTGGGTGACGACGGGCTGGCGCTCCTGTCAGTCGAGATCGAAAATCCCTCGTCGCTGCCGTTGCGCCTGGCACCTTCAGGGGATCTCGAGACGGGCGACAGCGTCCACTTGATAGGTTTCCCGCAGAGTGCAGGGATTCCCTGGGCCACAACACTCGGGCGTCTCTCCGGCTTTGCTGAAAAGATGGTGATTCAAGGTGCCGCAGACACCGGCAATTCCGGCGGCCCAGTACTCTTTGAAGGCCGCTTCGTCGGACTTCTAACGCGCGAGCAGTCGCCATTCGCCTTTGCCGTCCCTGCCGAGAAAATTGAGTCTTTCCTGACCCAAAACGGAGTCAACGCCCCAACACTGCTTGGTGACCGTGCATTTACGCGCGCCAAACAGCTGTATCGCATGGGCCAGATCTCTGAGGCATTGGAACAGTTGGAGATCGGAGCCAAAGAGAACGACGACAGATCGATGGCGGCCCTCTCCTTCATGCTCCTGCGAACCGCCGAAGAAGATACGTTTTTCGAGCAAGGGAATCTTGCTCCCAGACGCGCACGGGCCTGGGCTCAGGAGTCGTCGGAGCGCGCTCATCCACTCGGCCTTCTTGTGCGGCGCATGCTACGCATGATGATTCTAGAAGAGGGCAAAGATCCAGATCTGATCGCACAGGTGTTCAAGGATTGGGGACAAGAGAATCTCTTGACGAAGCTCGTGACGGAGGCCGGACACACACAACTGAAACCATTCCTCGAAGAAGGTGGATTCTCTTATGATTTTCTAGCGACCCTAGAAGAGGAGATGATGCTTGTCTTAGAGCTTCATCGAGCCCCCTTCTCATGGCTGAACACGATGCCGGACACTGCACCGTCGTGGAGCGTCGAGATGGATGGCGAAGACTTCTTTGAAAGCCTGATGCCTCTTTTTTTCGAGGAGAATCCGTTGCGCCTGGCGGGCCTCCTGACATTTCTTGTGGCTAGGGCTCAATATGAAGACGGCTCGTTCGAGTCTTTAGAAGACCACCGGCGTGTAGCCCGGCTGCTGGAGCTATCCCGCAGAGCCGGACTGCAACAGGCATTCGCTTTGTCCTGCGAGGTGCTCGGCGATATCAACACGTCGCTCCCGAGTAGAGGAGGGCTACTAAGGTCCTGCGAGGAGTTTGCCGAAACGGGAGACGAAGATGCTGCCGAGACCCTGGGTGACATCTACCTCACCGGACAAGGTGTACAGCGAGACTTTCGCGTGGCTCGATTCTGGTATTCAAAAGGTGTTGAGGCCGGCTATGTCGAGTTGGAGAACAGCCTGGGGCATATCGAAGAATTGGGTCTCGTGAGCGGCCACGAAGATCTGGGAGCGGCATGCTCACGTTACGAAAGAGTGTATGAGGCTAGGTCGTGGGACTGGAGGCCCGTATTTGCCTGCCGCCTGTTGGGAATCGGCAAACCTGACAGCGTCGGCGCACGAGCTTCTGTCCTCTTCTTTCTCCAGAATGTCGAGCGAGGCTGGACTACTAGCAAGTTCTGGATGGATGAGATCTTTCCGCCTCCGGCAACTAGCTCGCCGCCTACGGACTCACCACCACCGACCGACCCACACGGCCGCCGATTGCGCCGGAGATTCGAAGACACGCCCCATATCGCGGCATCGAGCCTAGAAGTGGAGGCCAACTGGGCCAAGGTAGATATTACCCACCAGGAACGATGGTCTTGCCGGCAGCTCCGTTATCGAATCAACCTGAGCACGGACCGTATCACTGAGTTCGCAGAGTTGATGTTCAAGACAGCTCTGAGCTTGGACGGTAAGTGGGGGCCCATACCGTCAGCCATCTGGCTTCGCAGGGCCGAGCGCCTTGGCTATCCTGTCGAAGCCTCAAAACTCGAAGCACTCGGACTCCCCTTGGGGACTCGAGACTACTGGACTTATGCCCGGACCGAATCTCGCCAACGAGGCAAAAACATCGCTGCGGTGCCTGGGGCGGACCGCATAGAGATCATCTCTGAGAGGGAAGGCAGTTGTCGAACTCAGGCTCGAGGAGCCACAGGAATCGTCACCCGACCATTCTGAAGGCCCTACGAGAGGTCGCTAGGGACAACGCTACCACTTGACGGCTACTTCAGCCGGGAGGCCTGACTAGCCCTGGGTGATGAAGCTTCCGCTTAGCCTATCCGTGTGATTCCCGATCTTTGATCCAGCGAAATCCTGCGAGCATTCGATGGAACATTTTTCCCACGTCATAACGTGTTAGAGACTGAACTCGATCATTCTCGAGGGTTTTTTTAACAACCGGCTTGAGCCCTGGAATCATACCTGCAACGTCCAGCATCATCTCTTCTGCCATTCTCGGCTCACCGTCTGTCAGTAGCTTCTGCTCGTTAGAGAGTTGGGCTTGTAGCCGATCGACAATCTAGACAAGGTCTTCGCGCTCCATGAGTATGAACTCGCCATCTTGAGGGCGATAGGTCATTTGTCCTACCCGGCCGCGTTCTGCCGTCTCCAAAGCAGCCATATGTATCATGAGTGCTTCAATTCCGATTGCCACATCTTCGCGATTCTTGAAGGTTACAGCGAGACGCTCATCGTCTTTTTCAACCTTGAAGGCGTCGTGACCTAACGCTTCCCGAAGCCCGATTTCCGACAGATGAAGCTCACGCCAAACGCTTCGACTGAATTCGATCGTAACGTCATCACCCATCCCTAGCTGATCGCCAAGCAGCCGATGCAGGGCGTGGACCAGTGGTTCGTCGTCGCGACGGGTGAGCCAATACGGCTTGTCTTCAGTGTAATCATCAGGTTCGAAGGATTCTGGAGGCCCGATGAAAACTCGATGCCACGGCACGCCATGAATGGACTCGTTGTCTAACACGTCGGTAGATTCGCCAAGATAGGCGAGATCAAGCCCGGTACTTCCCCAGACAACACTCGTAAGCTTCGTTCCGTTGAAGTTTGCCCCGCTGAGATTCGCCCCGCTGAGGTTCGCACCGGCAAAGTTTTCCCCGCTGAGGTTCACCCCGCTGAGATTCACCGCCCAGAGGTCCGCTTTGCTGAGGTTGGCCCTGCTGAGTTCCACTCCAGTGAGGGTCGCGACGCTGAGTTTCGCGTGACGGAGGGCCGCGTTCCTGAGGTTCGCCCCGCTAAGGTCCGCCCTGTCGAGCTGAGCATTGACGAGCTTGGCCCAACTGAGATTCCCCCTAGTAAGTTTTGCCTTTCGAAGTTCCGCCCGGCTGAGATTCGTCCAACTGAGATTCGCTTCGCTGAGGTCCGCGTTGTTTAGGTCAACCCCTCCGAGATTCGCCTCGGCTAGGTCCGCTCCGCTGAGCTTTGCAGAGCTCAGGTTGGCTTTCTCGAGATTCGCCTCCCTGAGATCCGCATCGATGAGCTTCGCCCCGAAGAGATTCGCCTGGATGAGCTTTGCCCGTCCAAGACGAGCCCCACTGAGGTCCGCCCCGCTGAGATCCGCCTCGGCAAAGTCCGCCCCGCTGAGGTTCATCCCGCTGAAGTTCGCCTCACCAAGTTTCGCCGCAGTGAAGTCGAGCCAGGCATCTTGGTTCTCCTCTCTCCAAGCATTCCACGCCGAGGCGCCTTGCTGCAGTATTTGTAGATGCTCTTCGTTGGCCACGGATAGCAATCTCGGCTTACGGTTGATCTTTTTCGGTTGTCGTGCGTATTCCGACGAATACGATTCCGGCCACCCATCTCGGGTCACTTGACCGATTCGGCGTTGAAAGGAGTGAGGCCCCGCCGTGTCCTCTCGAGATCATAAAACGAACCCAGCTGGCCGCTGCCAGCGATCTTACCGTGGTTATTCCAGCACTGGGGGGATCACCCGACAAGAGACCGGTTGCACAATTTGAATCCAGGATTCGTTGGCCAGAAGCGAAGACACAATCCAGTCGTCGCCATACCTGACGGCACATACCGAGGCGGCGCGGGAAACGGAAGGCCCGGCTCGCCTATCTCGAGCTTGCCGAGCGCGGCAAGCCGGAGTGATCGACGCAGCGCAAGGCCACCTGCTAGGAGTTACTGACGCTGGCCCCGCAGTCAGGTCGTCAAAAATATCGAGAGATTCGAATAAGCATGCTGATGCTGACGCCTCCAAACTCCGCGCAATTCACGCACTGCGCTCTCTCTTTTATTTCTTCCTTACTGAATTGTTTCTAAAGGAAATAGTGTCAGCATCAGCATAGGAATCCGTCGATTCACTGATATTCAGGCAAATTCCCTCCCAGAGGCCCATGGATCTCTGATTCCATCCCGCCCACAACAACCTTCCGTCAGGCTTCCAACGCACCAGCGCCGATTCAGCCTCCGCCAAGACACCTGTTGTGCAACCAGAATCCAGTGTTGGCCGGCCATGAGACCTGTTGCTCTGGACCAATCTAGGTTTGAGCCAGCCAAGAAGGATGCTGTACAGCACCGATCTCCCACTTGGCCGACCAAGCGTCCAGTTGCACGTCGACTATCCTGTCCCGGCGGGCTTCGGTCTAGTGTCTGGTTGACCAGAAGGTTCCCAGAGTGCGCCGAGGGCGTCGACTGGCTCAACTTTACGGCCGCTTCTCCGTATCCATTCCGGCAGACGCACCACATGGTGGCTGCAACTGCACTCCCCTTGCCTACAACACCTTCACGGAGGTTTCGTTTTGCGTCGACATCTGTTGATCCTGCCCGCCCTGTGTCTGATGTGGCTCGCTGGTCTACCGGCGGACGCCAACGCCAACGGCATCGATTGGCCACAATACCGTGGCCCGGAAAGCACCGGTGTCTCGACTGCCCGCCAGGTCTTCCCCACCACCGGCTTTCGACTCGAGATCGCCTGGCAACAACCGATCGGCGTGGGCTATTCGGAGGTGTCGGTGGCGGATGGGCGGGCGGTGACAATGTTTGCCGCAGGCGAACACGATGTGGTGGCGGCGTTCGACGTCAACACCGGCGACGAGCTGTGGCGTCATGTAATTGGCGAGACCTACATCGGTCACACCGGGTCTGATGGCGGCCCGATCTCGACCCCGGCAATTGCTGATGGTGTGGTGTATGGCCTGGGACCGCATGGTGATTTATTTGCGGTCTCCCTGGAGTCTGGCAAGGCGCACTGGCAACACCGTTTGACCGAGACGGAATCTCGCAAGCCGTATTACGGCTTCACTTCGTCCCCTTTGGTGGTCGACCGGTTGCTGGTGGTCCAGGTTGGCGGTAGCGATGGCCACAACATCACGGCGTTCGATCGCGCCACCGGCGAAGCGCAATGGAGCATCGGCGACGACTCGGTGGCTTACGAGTCGCCGATCGTGACCAACTTGGCGGGACGACGGCAGATTGTTGCCGCCAGCCAGGAGCGCGTCTTGGGGCTCGATCCACAATCCGGTCAAGAATTGTGGCGCGCTGAGCATGGGCTGGATGGCGTCTTGGGCACGCCGACGCCGGTGGGTGACGACGGCTTTTTGCTCGCTGGCAATGACGAGGTGGTGGTGCTGGATGTCCGCCAGGTGGACGGCTCCCCCACCGCCACCGAGCGTTGGCGCTCGAGTGAGTTCAAGCGGTCGTTTGCAGTGCCGGTGGTGCATCAAGGTTATGCCTACGGCATGAGCCGCAAGTTCCTGACCTGCCTCGACGTGCGGGACGGTAGCCTGGCCTGGCGGTCACGTCCGCCGGGCGGCAACGTGCTCATCATGGTCGACAACCACTTGGCTCTGGTCGGCACCGACGGCGAGCTGGTGGTGGCCAAGGCATCGCCCGAGAATTATCAAGAGGTGGCTCGCGTCGATGTCTTCGACGGTGACTCCTTCTCCGCGCCAAGTTTCTCCGGCGATCGGTTCTTCCTGCGGGATGCCTCACGGTTCGCCGCGGTGCGGGTTGTCAAGGACACCACGGTGGCCAATGCAACCCGCGTGAACGAGGACGCCGGGCGATATTTGGGACCGCTTGGTGCCGCGCTCCAGAAGATCGCCAGGCTGCCCGTTGGTGAGCGCCAGGCCCAGGTCGACGCCTTGTTTGCGGGTCGTGACAGCGGCCCGATCGTCGAAACGGTGGGCGAGGTTGGCTTTGCTCACTTGGTGTACCGTGGCACAGCCCAGGACGTTGGCGTCAGCGGCAACCTGCCCGGCTTCCGCTGGGACGACAACAAGGCGATGCATTCGCTCGACGGCACGGATCTCTTCTTCCGGTCGGTCGAGATGGATCCAAAGGGGATGTGGCAATACCAAATCAGCGTCGATTTCGGCGACAAGGGAGCTGATCCGGGCAATCCGCGATTCGTCGAAGTCCGGGACGCCCGATGGTCGGTATTGTCGCTACCTGACGCACCCGCCAAACCTCATCTCGATGCGTTACCGCCTGAAACTCCACGCGGTAGCACCGAGGTGTTCACGCTGAATAGCCAGCATCTCGACAACGAGCGTG
The DNA here is from genome assembly GCA_029263395.1 of Acidobacteriota bacterium. Classification (GTDB taxonomy): domain Bacteria; phylum Acidobacteriota; class Thermoanaerobaculia; order Multivoradales; family J023; genus JAAELT01. The sequence goes on from JAJCXO010000158.1 coordinate 9,915, forward strand.
AGATCACGGTGTATCTGCCCCCAGGCTACGACGCCACCAGCGGCCGGCGATATCCCCTGCTGGTCCATACCTGGGACAACCTACGCAAGCTGATGCACATCGAGCAGGCGCTCGACCACACAATCGCAGCAGAGGATATCGAGTCCCCGGTGGTGGCATTCATACCCCGCGTCTCGGGCCGGGAACACGGCGAGTTGGCCGATGCT
>JAJCXO010000159.1 GCA_029263395.1 Acidobacteriota bacterium
CCCCTGCAACCGCTCACCGGCCAAGGACGCAGCCTGTTCGGGACTGGCTACACCCTTGGTGGCGCTTTTGGCGGCCGGTTTGGAAGACTCCGCACTCTTGGCGGCGGCGCGACTCACCTCACGTCAGGGGAAGGTCGGCAATGCTGCGCCGACGTCGGTTGAAGGATCGGCGGCGGCGAAGGTGGTGGAGGCTTCCTGGACGGCCTGCTTGAGGCCGGCCAATGGGTCGACATACTGCCGCTCGGCCGCTTCGAGCGCAGCCTGCGCGGCTTGGAGCTCTTCCTGCTTGGCATCCCGCTCGGCAAACCACTCCTGGAGCGAACGACCGCTGACGTCGAGATCCTCGGCTTCCAGAGCGGTGATGTCGGCTTCGAGCCCGGTGACCACCGCCTCCTCGAGCTTGGAGTTGAGGAAGTGGTTGCAGCCGCGGTACAGATGATCCGCCGCCTCGGCGCTATCCTTGCCGTCCTGAATCACCGCGACGGCGCCAGCATGACGCTGGTTGTAGTCGAGGCGTTTGCCGTTGAGGCTCTCCTTGGCGGTGCCCAGCAGATCGGCGAGGGCAACAATCGGGCCGCCGACCTTCTTCAACAGCAGCGGCATCACCTGCCGCGCCAGACGGTACTGAGCGTCGGTTGGGCTCGGGGTCTCGATGAACCGTACCTTGCCGCTCGCCAGCAGCGTGCGGAAACTCCTGCTGGAGAGCAGCCGACCGCCGAGATCGGCGTCGGCGCTCGGCGCGATCACCACCGGCTCGACGCTGCCGCCGTCCGATTCGACGCGGATCGGAGCCGCGTCTTCGTTCCTAACCCTTAGCGTCGCTTCCATCGGTTTCTCCTTTGTCCTGGGTTGGCGGTGAGGCGAGCATCGCGTCCAGGACCGCGATCTCCTTCCGTAAGGATGATTCCTGGCGCGCCAGGGCGCTTTCGACCCGGGCACCGATCTTGGCGGCCTGGGTCTGGGCGCGGTCGACGGCAAGCACCAGGTTGCGACCGCGGGCGAAGGCCGGTTCGAGCTGCGAGCTGCGGCCGACCTCGAGACGATGGGCCGCCCCGTCGGCGTCCTTCAGGACACCTTCGGCACTAGCCAGGGGCCGCCCGTCTTCGGACGGCACCTCGACCACATAGGGCCCGGTGTCTTTGGTGTCCAGCTCGAACCGCGCCAGCCCGGCGACGCCAGTGGTCTGAAGCGTTTCTTCGTCGTCGATCTTTAGGCGCACGGTCACGCCGCCGAGCGGCAAGCGGGTGGCGGGCTCACACTCGGACGTTTCATCGTAGCCGATTACCCGCACCAAGAGCTCTCCCGCCCGTGCCTTGGGTTCGTCGGAGAGCGCTTGTGAACGCTGCGCGAGCCGATCTTCGACCCGCTGCGCGATGGTGCGGTCTTTGCGTTCGGTTACGGTCTCCGCCAACGCTCGAACCAGGCCTTGGCGACGCTCGGTGATCGGGTCAATCGACGGAGTGGGCTCCTCCTCTTCGGGGATCACCGAGCGCACCCCCTGGAGTCCGGGGCCGAGCTCTGGGCGTCGGAGCATGTTTGCGGTTGGTTTCACAGCGTCACCTCTAGAACTGGATGTTGGGTGAATTGACGAGCGTCGTGCGGCTGATCCATGGCGAGAGCGCCCCGGCGGCATTGTTGGCCACCAAGGCATGGGGATACGGTCGAACCTCGAGCAGGCTTTCGGCCCGGTTGCCGACCACCTGGATGACGGATTCATGGCCTTCCACCACACCACCGGAGGTGCTGCGGTAACCGATCCGGATGGTGCTGGCCCAATTGCCGACGACCTGAGCCTGATACTCGTCCTCGAAGAAGGCGTTGATCACCACCGCACCGTCCTCGAAACCGCCGACCTCGTCGACGAGGAACCCGTCGACTTCGGCAATCAAAGCCATAGCCCAGTTGTCCCGCCATTTGGGGTTGGCCCCCGCGAAGCTCATCACGGCACGGCTCTCGCTGCCGGGTACCACGCCGACCAGGCGACGGTTGGCCGGCAGAGCGTCGCCGGAGGTACCTTGCTGCTCGGCGGCCAGAATGGCGATGGCGGCCATCACCCACTCGTCGCGCTGAGTGGCGGAAAGATCCGTGGCGATGACATAACCGTCGTTGACGTTGCCGTCGATGTCCGGCCCATCAACGCCGGACGGCTCGAGCACGATGGTCCCACCAGCGCGGTTGTTTTCGATCTGCCACTGTCCCCTCGCCCTGAGCACCGACAATTCGCTGTTGACCGAATTGCCGCGCACAACGCCGCCAACACACTGGTTGATCTGGATTTGACCGCCGCGGTTGCCTTGCAGAAGGGGACTGGAGCTGTCCGAAACTTCGACGACTTGCAGCCCGAAATCGTTATCGACAATCCGCGTTTGTGAACAGTTGATGAGACCGAGCCCGGTGCCACCTTCGTCGATCGAGACGTGGTTGTCTTGAATACGACACTGCTCACTGAACTGGCACCAGATACCAAAGCTTCGCGCCCCCAAATTACCACTGATCGAGCTGCCAGCAATCAACAGGCGCGGTGCCTGGAAAGCCCGGATCCCTGCCTGGGGTGCACCGCCCGACATGCTGAGACTGTTGGCGGTCAGCGCGATACCAGCCCCTGCCAGATCGATACCGATCTCCGTGCAGCGCAGATCGTTGTTGTCGACGAGCACTTGATTCGGCGCCGCGAAAACACCCAAGGGGCCACGCAGCAGGAACCCGATCCGCGCGTCCACCTGGTTCTGCCGCACCGCAACCTCTTCCACCTGGCCGAAGAAGCCGTTGACGCCTGCAGCTCCGAGCTGCAGGCCGATCTGGCCATCGAGCCGGTTGCCGGCCGCCAGCACCTCCTGCAAATTCGCGTAGGGAGGCACCCCGGGAACCGGCGGCCGCGGTATGAACTCGACGAAGCCGCCGTCTCCGAGGATGACCTGTTCATCGCCAGCGAAGCGAAGAGCAACCGCCGCATGCCATATCAGGCAGTCGCGCACGGTCACTCGTGAGCCGCCAAAAATCTGGATGCCGACAAGGCCGGATTGCAGATCGATCAACTCACGGGTCAGCGAGGTATTGGTGGCCCGTACGCTGTCGATACCATAGGACCCTGCCTGGAAAATGTTGTCTTCCCACTGGCAGAGCACAAAACGATGCACCACCGCCCCGATCGTTGCAACGATCACGTTGCGCTCGACCGTACCGAGCACCATCGCTTGCGTCACGAGACCAACCAACCCGCCGGGCGGTGACAACAGCCCACTCAAGGAGCCCACCGCGTCGGCCAAGTCATCGAGCAACCGCTTGGGCTCGTCGGCCAGTTCGGCAGGGGTCCAGCTGGCGGTGAGGTCGGCCGAAACCCCGGCCACCCAGGAGTTGTCGAAGATCTTGGCACCGAAGATCTGGGCGCTCGACAGACCCCCCTCGGTTAGGTAAAACGCACTCGATCGGATCTCGACGTTTTGCAACGCATCGGCGACCACCGCCCAGCCGGCGATCACCACCACGTCGGTGAGGGAGACCTCAGGGTATTCGGAGACGGGAAACGAAGACGCACTGCCGACGGTGTAGGCGGGATCCGCCGGATCGAACGGCAGCGGTACGGCACCCTGCGCCCTGATCGCGGCCTGGCCTGCTATCGGGCCCGCCATAATCAGCGCTACCTCCGACGCTTCGAAACCATCGGCGCTGTCTTCGAGCGTGATCAGCTCGAGCACCGGCGCCTCGACGTCACGGGGGGTGAACAGAGCCAACTTACCGAGCCGCAGCCGACCACCGTTGGACACTCGAAAGGGAGCGATGCCATCAGCCACCAGCACCGCCTCGGGACAACCGAGGAGGGTCAGACAGCGCCCGGAGACCTCAACCGCCGACTCCAGTTGGTAGATGCCGGGGCGCAGGCAGATGGTGAGGTCCCCAACCTCTTCGGCCAGCAGATCATTGATCCGCTGAGCATCGTCACCCGCCGGCTCGGGGGTCAGCGTACGCTCGCAACAACCGCCCCCCGAGTCCCGCTCAAAGAGCTTTTCGAGCGCCTCCTGCACCGTGTCGCAGTCGCCAGCTCCGACTCGGTCGCCGTCGAAGCACACATCGTCGGCGCAGATGCCACAGAGTCTCGGGAACCGTTCGTCGAGCCAGGACACCAGTTCGAGGGGCCGATCTTCGCCCTGGTACTCGAACAGACCGAGGGGGGCAAAAAGACGCTCGGGGCCGTGCGGGGAAGTTTGGAACGGCCCATTGTCGTTGCCACGCCGTGCCCGTGCTTCGTACTGCCACCAATCGCCGGCCCGGAAGCTGCCGGTGACCTCGATCTCGATGCCGTCTTCGATTTCGGCCTGGAACGGATCGCCGCCACTTGGCTCGATCAAGCCATGCCAACGCCGTACCTTAGGCATCGGTTCCGGCGGCGCGCCAAAGTCGGTCAACGTCACTGCCACGGCGTCGTCGTCGGGCTCGGATAGGTCAAAGGCCTTACCGTCCACCGGTCCAGCAGCGGCGTGGAGACGCACTAATCGACCCACCGCACGCTCCGGCGCGGTAAAAGTTGTCGCCGCCTCGTCGAGCACCGCAAAGGCTTGATCGCCGAGCTCGTGGGGCTCGTCGAGTACCTCCACCAGATCCCCGGACTCGAGGGGACACTCGGCGTCAAAAATCAACTGAGTGATGATCGGGCCGGCCACCGTCACATCCCGCACCCGAAAGAGCTCGGAGCCGTTGTCACGGGACCATTTGAACAGGCTCGACGCCAACGGCCCGCCGCGATGGACTTCGAATCGGTAGAACCGATTGTCGGTACCTCGGTAGCCGCCGGCAACCGGCAGCGCACACGGATCCGGATCGGCGGTCGCCCCGACGGTGGTCACCTCCAGGGTGCCGTCGAGCAACCGTGGCGAACGGACTGCTTGCCGCAGTGCTTCAGGCCTCAGACCATAGGCCGCGGCGACCTTGATCTGACACATCGCTTGCGAACGGGTGCAGGTGTCGTCGCTGCCACCGAGGGCTTCTTCCAGTATCCCACGGTCATCCACATGGGTGATGTGGCGCTCGAAGGCTTCCAGGTAGGCCAGCACCCGATCGCCGACCGCCAGCGGCCGTAAGCCGCCGTCGTCGACTTCGAGATCAGGGATTTGGAAACCCTCGGCGGGATCAAAATGGAGGTCCGAATATGGGCCGTCCTGGGGAATGTCCACCATCAAGCCGTCGACGTGGAAGCGGCCTGCGGCGCTCCAGAAGGTCGGCAGGGTACCCGCTTCCTGATGCCGTTCAACCAGCCCGAGCCATACTTCCTGCCCACTCTCGAGGGTGATATCGAGACTATTGGTGGCGGGCGGGTTGATGGTGTGAGGCGCGAACGTAGACGTTGTGACATTGATCTCGGTCCCCGACACTGCCACCACCGAGCCCCCATCGCTGCGCAGCCACAGGTCGATCTCACCGGCGCTCGAGGCCCGCAGAGGGATCTGTAGGGTGGCGGCAACGGCCGAAGAGTTCCCGAGGTAAAGCGATGGGTACCGGTCGAGATATTTGTGGCGGTAGTCGCGGTAGATCTCCAAATTGATGCCACTGGTCTCGATGCCATCAAGCTCGTCGAACACCGCTAACAACTGGCCGGCGGTGACCAGATAACCCAGGTCGGGACTGCCAGCTCGGCAGCTCGTGTCGCGCGACAGATCGCGCAGCAGTTCGTCGTGGGCGTCGACCAGCGCGTTGAAGTCGCTGTCGAGCAGCAGTCGGCCCTGCTGCAGTAGGACCCGGCGATAGTTCCGGCCCCGCTTTTGATCGGGCTGGTGCCCGCGTGTGAAGTCGCCTCTCATGGCTCGCTCCTCGTCAGTCCTGTCGCAGAAGGCCGGTCGCCAGACCGGCAGGGGTAAATTCGATCAAGCGGCGCAGCAGGGCGGCATAAAGCTGCGCCAGTCGTGCGTCGTGGAAGGCACCGATCTCGCCACCGTCCTCGGCACCGTTCAGGATTGCTGGATCGGTGCTCTCGGCGAGGCGGGCGTGGGCGGCGGCGTGGCGGTCGGCCGAAACAAAATCGGCTTCGATGTCGAACACCAGCCGGTGGATCCGCGGCAGCACCGAACCGGTGACGACACGGCTGTAACGCACGCAGCCTTCGAAGCGGTCTTCGACCGTCAGCACGCCGTCGAAATAGGTCTCCGAAGCGTCGAGGATCTGCGCGTCGACGGATCCGAAAACGGTGGCACGATCGATCACCACCCGCGCGTCCGTCGCCACCACCGCCGGCAGGTTGGCACCGAGGCCGGTGTCGATCACCGAGTCGGCGATCTCCAGCGTCCCGCCACCCGCCAGCTCGAGCCCTGCGGTTAATGACCGGCAAACCTCGGCGGTGGAACCCTCCACCAGCGCCGGCACCGCCAGGGTGTTGTCCGCCGCGGTGACGGTGCAGTATTCGATTTCAAGGCGCTCACTGGGCGGTGTTGCAAGGGTACCGAGGCCAGCACCACCGAAAGTCAAGCCGAGCAGGGACCAGCGTTCGCAGCGCGCTGCCGCCGCCACGGTCCACCCGGTCAGCTCGAACACCGGCCGCTGGCCCTCCGCCGCTTGCACGGTCAGGCGCTCGACTCCGGCAGGCCACTCGAGAGCCTCGTCGGGATAGGTCAGAGAGTCCTCAACCTGGATCACTTCGTCCGGCTCACTAGCCGCAGCCAGGGCGTCGCCGAGACTGCGGTGGCGCGGTAGATCATGAAGCTCCGCTGGAGCGTTGCGGTGCAGATGACCGGAGCGCGAAACCAAGCGGGTTGGCGTCCGCAGGCGCCGGTCCAGGGCACCTTCCCGCGGTGCCGGCAGGGCACCGAGGTGAGCGCTGTAGCCCTGCTGGCAACTCACCGTCAACGCGGGTGGACCCGGGGCACCTAGTGGACCGAGCGGATAACTTTGGGGCGGCTCGCTGAGGGCCAGGCTGAACAGGCCGTGGACCACATCGATATCCAAATGACCACGACGGGTGGCGGCATGTACATCCGTCGGCAACACTTCGTTGCGCCATTGGCACAGCGAACGACCTTGGACTTGTCGTCGCCGCAAACCGGGGTAGTCGGCGAGGGGCGCCACTTGGCCGAGCGAGCGGCGGGCGTTGGCGGTTGAGCCGTCCACCCAGGTCGAACCGTCCGCTCCAACCGTCACCGCTTCGCTGGCGGCTGAGAAGAAGGTGCCGTCGAGGGGCCATTCCGCCACCGGCGAGCCGACGGTGGCCGGCAGCTCGGGCAGGTGCACCAGCAGGTCCCGGCCATCATCGCTGGTGAATCCGATCTCACACGGCGCCAGCAGAGCGTCGGCGTCGGAAGCGACAAAACGCACCGCCAGTCGCAACTCTGCCAGCCCGGTGGCGCGAAAGTCGGCCAACTCGGCAAAACGGTCGCGGACCGCGCCCGGGGCGAGGGCCACGCCATCGTCACCGAGCGCTTCCCACTGCGCGGTGGCCACCTCAGGTCCTTGCCAGCGCAGCCGAGCGAACGGTCGCAGCGAGCGGACACCAAGAGCGATTGAACTCAGAGCCAAGACCAGGCCACACTCGGTTGCTGGCGCCACCTCTTCGATCGTGCCACCGTTGTCGCGCAGCACTCGGCCGCCATGGAGTGGGATCGGGCCACGGTCCGGGGCGCCGGGTAGACGTGTCCAGGGGGTCGGATCGGATGTTGGTGGCAGAGACGGCCAAGCCGCCCCGGGGCCAGCACTGGCGACGTAGTCGCGGTCGAAGCGAGGCTCACCGACGTGCTCGGCAATGGTCACGTCCGCCACCCCGCTGCCGGTGAGTTGGGCATCGTGCACGCTGCCATCAGCAGCGAGGTAGAACCAACGTTCACCGTCAACCCGTGTCGCCGGTAGATCAACAAACAGTGCACCGCGCAGAAAACCTTCGCGGGCCAGTTCCGGGCGCTCGCTGGCGCGGTGAGCGATCGCTTCGCCACCGGCGATCTCGACCACCGCACCGGGAAAGAATCGTGCTCCTGCTCCGACCGGGCTCAGGCGCAACATAGGAATGGCTGTGGCAGCTACCGCACCGGCATTGATCACCGCCGAAGGTCCCGAGGGGACGGCGTCGAGCACCAATTCGCAGCGCACCTCGAAGTTGCCTGGGTTGGTATCGGGTACCCCCGGCGCGCCAGCAAACGGTGCCGCCACTATTTCGAGACGGATCGGCCCGGCGAAGCGACGGGCATCGTGCTGTAACAACTCGACCGTCACCGCCCCTCCG
>JAJCXO010000160.1 GCA_029263395.1 Acidobacteriota bacterium
CGAACCGTGGTGATGCCGTTCAAAACCAACAGCCGCATGAAGTTCTTCATCGGCTGAAACGGCACGCCAGCGGGCGAGCCTTCGACATAACCCGCGATATGCAGGTGGCTATCGATCAGGCCGGGCATCAAGAACTTGCAGCGCAGCTGCTCGGCGTCGGTCGTGCCGGACGCGGCCGCCCCCTCGGCGCTGCTCGCAACCGCGGTGATGCGTTCGCCCTCTACCGTCACCCGCGTGCGGCCATGGAGCGACTCGCCGTCGAAAAAACGTTCGCATTCAATGTCAAGGCTCATCGCATTCCCTTCAGGGCCAGCGTTTCAAACGTCATGTGCGAAACGAAGACCGTCAAAAGACTGCCGGTGGCCAGGTAAAGCAGCGCCCAGACCACTCCGAGGAAGGTTTTGAAGACGATGTTGCGCAGCCCGAAGTAATAGTGGTTGAGACCGAAGGAGATCGCTGAGACCAACACCGCCACGGCCGTCGACAGCCCAAAATGCTCCACGAGGAAGTGCAACAGATAGCCCCGCCAGATCAGCTCCTCCGCGAAGACGATGCCGATCGAAACGATGAAGATCATCGTCATACCCTGCTTCTGCTGGCGCTGGGCGAATTGCTGGAGATTGCCTTCGATGGCTTTGCGGATCACCCCGGCACGGCGCTGCGTCCACCGGTGGAAAGCCCGCGTCAAGAAGAGCTCGTTGTAGAAGACCGCCAGACCGCTCACCAGGCCGATGGCGATCGACGCGGCCAGCGAGCCGCCGCTACCGAGCCCGCCAATCTCAGGCCTCACCAGGCCGATTTCAGCACTCAGGCCCTGCGACGACACCGCCAGCATCACTGCGGTCAGCGGCACACCCAAAAAAGCCATGTAGAGGAACCATCCCGCGCGGTCGAGGAATTGCGCGCCGCGCCCCAGGGCATAGGAAACAGCGTAGAAACCGCCGAAACCTACCGCCAGCAGCACTGGAAACCCGACGATCAAAACGAAAGCGAGCATCGTCGACCTACTCCGCCCTGGGATCGGCTGCGGCAGCGGCGGGGTCTTCCCGTGCTGCCGGCTCGGCGGGTCCGGCTTGCCAAGGTTTACGACCTACCGCGAACATCAGCCCAATAAACTCGTCGCGGCCGTCGATTTGTAGCAGGTCGTTGACCTGATTGTCCTGATATCCCGCGACCATGCACGAGCGCAAGCCGATCGAAGTCGCGACGAGCTGCATAGTTTGCGCGATGATGCCAAGATCAACGTGTACGAAACGATAGGCGCGGCGGCCGTACTTCCAATAAACCTTACGCATGTCGCACGTCAGGAAAAAGACAGCGCTGGCGGCGTCGAGCCACTCCTGATAGACGGCGCATTGCACCACCCGGCGGCGCATGTTGCCGCGGTCGACCTCTTCTAAGACGTGTTTACCGGCGTTGTAGTGGTAGAGCCCCTGCTCCACCCCATCGACGGCGTTAGCGACCAGATAAATCTCGACCGCCTGCAGCCCGCCGGTGGTGGGCACGAAGCGGATCGGAAAACCTTTCACATTGTAGGCGATGTGCTGTTTCCTGATGCCGTAGGCATAGTGCAAGAGACTGGTGAGCTCTTGCAAAGACATCGGCCCCTTGGAGAAATCACGCCGCGAGACGCGACGCTTCAGCACCTCGGCCAGCGAATGCTTAATCGGGATCAGCTCGTCTTTGAGCACAATCTCGGTCTTGTCTGAATATTCCTTGATGACCTGCGGTGCGGTGTAAACGGAAATGTTGCGGAAAACGCTGAGATCGTCATATTCCGGGTCGAGCTTCAAGAACTCGTTGACCATGGTCACGTCGGTCATCTTCACCCGCTCGCCGTCTTTGTACTTGGCCTGCAGGATCATTCGCTTGAGCAAGTGCTGCTCGTCCTCGTCCAGGTCCATCAGCTCCCCGAGGAGTTCGGGATCGGTGGCGGGCTCAACCAGTTGCATCGCGGAGCTTTCAGTCATCAGCTTGCTCCTTCAGGTTGCAGATAGCCAGCGTCGAACGCTCTACGCCGTCGGCATAGAGGAGGGTGTCTATCCGGTGGTCGAAAAAATTCTGGGTGCTCTCGAAAGACAGCTCTTTGTCCGCCGCCCGCTGCGCCATGTGCGCCAGCAGACGTCCCGCATCCATCAGCATGTGGCGATAGCCGCGGGGACCATAAACCACCATGTAGCGCCAGGGGCAACCGACGAGAAAAACCAGCTCCGGATCCAGCAAAGCCGCCGGGGAAAGCTCCGGCATAGCGGTGCTGAGTCGCGCGAAGTCCTCCTCGAACAAGGTCCGCTCAACCCACAAGTGTTGGGTGCGCGGCACCATTCGGTAAAGGCGTTCCCCGAACAGCAACAGTAGATCGACGCTGAACAGCGTGTCGGTGACCGGGCCATCGGCCGTGAAGGGCTCTAGAAAGCTTCGCAGGTGCCCTGGCAGATCGTCCTGATGGATACGCAACTCACGCGAATGAAGGGGCTCCACTTCTTCCTCACGGATGGCGTAGGCGGTGCTGAAGAACCATTCCCTGAGCTCGTTGATCTTGTCCTTGGTGGGCGGAACCTTGAGCGACATCGCGGGCGAGAGCTTCGAATTCTCGTGGAAGAGCTCCGCGACGTGGGCTGACCCGGAGGCCATGCGGTGGAGATAGTCGCTCTGGGTCGTGCGTTCGAGGTCGACACTATTCGGTGAAGGGATCACCCCTTCTTCGAGCAGGTTCTTCTCACTCGGTGTCCAAGCAGATGGCTGCATATCGTCGTCCTTCCGGGCTCACATGAACAGGTGGCGATAACCCGGGCGGTGCGGTCCACAGGCCGGGCAGCGGGGTAAGCGAAGGACGTTCTCGTAGTCGATCGACATGCGCTCGAAGTCGATCCGGTTGACCCGGCCAACCAGGAAGGAAGAGCCCATCGTGAGGAAGCGAAAGATACCGGTTGCGGCGAGCCCGCTGGCGATACTCAAATAGGGCGGCAGGGCCAAGTGAGTGGCGTCGAAATGACCGTTCGACAGCGCTTCCTTGTAGATCAGGTATTCGTCCTTGGTGGATCCCAGAGTCGCCTCGTGCTGAATCTCGAAGTCGTTGTAACAAGCGGTTTCGCCCGGGACGCAGATCGGCCCGACGAGGGCTTCGCTACCGTCGATGTATACCGAGATCCATGGCTTCTCGAGATCGATGGCCACGCTGTTGACCAGGTGAAGCAGGCTCGACGAGAAGGCCTCGAGGGCGCAGATGACAAAATCATTAGCCTCGAAAACACCGCGGACCGTGTCTTCGTCGTCGAAAGACCCTGCGATCACCGAAACGCGCTCACTGAAACCTGCGGCGCCGAAGTCTTCCTTCACGCATTCGGCGAAAGAACGATCTTTGAGAAGCACATCGGAACGAGTGTCGAAATAGTGTTTTTCGACCGCCGCATTGTAAACTTTTCGATCGTCGAGCAAGTCGAGATGGCCGGCGCCGATATCGAGCAGCTGACGTCCGATCCGCGACCCGAGAGAACCCGAGCCGACGAGTCCAATTCGGACTGTCGAGAGATCGTTGCGAGCACCCAGGATGGTGTCGAGATAAGCCTTGGTTGGATCAGTGTCGGGGCTGATGAGCACGCCTTGACTGCGCAGGTACTCGATCATCGCCAGCGAATCCTCGAGCTCCGAGTCAACCACCACCTGCTGCTCACGGAGCTTTTCTAGGGTCGTGGGAGCATAAACGTTGCGCAGGATCTTGCCCATCAGGCGAGTCCGTCCGCCGTCCTTGATGTTCTTGGTGAATCGGGACCGCGAGCCGTGCTTGATCAACACCTCGTTGTCGCCGCAGTGAATGATCTGTGCCGCCGGGTTACGCACGAATGCGCTCGATGCGTCCCAAACCGTGTCTTGCACGACTTCTTTCTCTTGAACCTTTTCCTCTAAGACGGTGGATCCTTGCATGCAGCCTCTCTTTCGTCGGATGATTGTTGACTCTTAGAGCCGGGAACCCCGCCACCCGAGGCAGCGGGGAGACACTCTCGAGATCCCGGGTCCGGACGGATACCTGCACCCACCGAGCCCGAAGCCCGCACCCAGCAAACCGGGCTGGATCCCGAGAGTTCTCAATCAATGACGGCTCAGACTAGAGCTCGTCGTCGTCACCGCCAGCCATGACGCTGGCGACATGACAGTGACACCAACAGCAGGTGCAGGTGCACCAGCCGCCTGGAGCCACGACCACGTTCGGAGAGTCGTAGCTGTCTTCAAACTTGACTTCAGTGCTGAGTTTCATTCTCAACTGCCCACCTCCGTCGTCTCGAGCACCGAGGAGAGACCAACCCTGGCCCCTTCGACCTCGAGCGCAAATGACGGCGAGAGCTCGTCTGCTTCGCAGCTTTCGTCTATCTGCGTGACATTGCTGAAAACGATGATCGGCGAGCTAACAGCATTGAGGCCCTGTCGGCCCAGCTCTGTATAAAGCACGTCCCAGTAGAAACCGTCGTCCATACTTGCGCCGGCAGGCTTCGTCACCTGAACACGCCTCGAGGTATCGACCGTCTTGGCGCCGCCGATGTTGAGACCATAGTTCTCTGCCATGATCTTGATGTCCGCATTGAATCTCAAGGCCGAGGCGTCGACCGGAATCTGGACCTCGATGAGGCGATCCTGGTCGATGTTGGTCTTGTTCAAGAGGACCCAAGTCCCCTCGTCGCGTGTCATCTCGAGACCGAGGCTCTCGGCGATTCCACGGAGCTCGTGGTAGACCGCAGGGGCAGTCTTGTACGAGCCTTGATGGACTGCCCAGAGAACCGTTTCCCGGGGCTGCGTCTTCAGCGAAACTGACGGCGCGGTTAGATCCTGGAGCTTCGCGTATGAATTGGGAATGGCGATAAACAGCACAAGTAGTGCCATGGCACACAAACCCAAAATCACAGGAAGTTTAGATCGATTCATTAGGAAAACTCCTTATGGTTGGTTGGGTGCCGGCGACAAGATAGAGCTGAAGCTCCACTTCTGCCGACACCGGATTCAACTTGAGACCGTTCCCAGCTTTACCGCAAGGCCCGAAGCTTTCTACGGATAGGGCATGGGATCGGTGAGCAGGTCTTTGTACTCGAGCGGCTTCGAGGTGTATCCCAGCTTGCGGGGCATCTCGTAGAACCTGGGATGCCCCAGCAACGGCTTGGAGTGGAGGTAAGGCAGGGCTAGCTCGGGAATATAGGTTTTCATCAAACGAATATTCTTCAGCTGCGGCGGCGTAAAGTCGAAGACGATCGGATCAATCTTGTGATGTCTTAGCACCTTACAAAGATTGAGGAAGCGATCCTCGGTGGTCTTAGAATCATCGGTGGCGAGAGAGGACAGACCCAGCATCTTGCCATCGTTCATATAGTGATCCATCTTCCGAACGTTCTTCGGGTAGCCGTAGTAGGCGATAATCTTGAAAAAGATGTCAATTTGGGAAACTGGAGTATCCTCATCAACATCGAACATACTCCTAACACCCCAAGAAAAACCCCAGTCGGGGGCCGATTGGGCAAGGCGCAGGCTGCGCTCCGATTGACCAAATTCAGTCAGCGCCTGGAGCATGGCCTGGTCGATGTCAAGGTTGACTCCGCCGCCCGCATAGTAGGACCACTTTTTGAGCCACCTGCAGACTTCCATCACCGTCACCACCGGAATTTCCGGGATGTCGGTGGTTTGCAGATAAAAAGTGGAACCACCCGGGACCCCGCGACTCATCTCCAACAGTTTCTGCAGACCACGGGAACGGATCGGCCGGTCGAGCTCGATGGGTTCGGGCGGCATGCGGGAGACCCAACGCAGATTCACCGCATCGCGCTCAATGAGCTCGGTGATGCCATGAAACAAAGCTTCTTCTTTGCTGATGTGACTGGCGAGCCCACCGCTGGTCGAGTAGCCCACCAGATCCTCTTCCGGGTGCAGAGAGTAGAAGAGAGCGACGATCTGAACGGGTAGCCACACCGCATCCCCAGAAAGCAGGCGCTTACCCTCGATCCAGCCTAGGAAGCTATCTTCAGTGAATCGTTGGTAATACAGATCGCCGGCTTTGAATTGTTCCTCGGCGAACAGCGGCAAGTCTTCTGGACCCAAACAGTTGTATCCGCGACTGGCCATCTGTTTGATCGTGCCGTATTCGATCTCCTCCGCTTTCTCATAGATCGCCAGAGAACCCAAAAAGCGCTCGACAGCCTCGCCGAGGGTAGACACGAACATATTGGGAATATCGGCACCTTTGCCGCCCGCAAAAAGAGTCTCACCGATGCTGGTGTTGAGGGACGAGAGTCCCATCATGCGGCGCATCATGTAGTCGAAGTCGAAGTTCTCGCTGTGCCCTACGTGGATCGGCACGCCACCGGAGGGCCCCAGATATGTCACAACTTTCCGCATCGGGCCATGAGGAGCATAAAAGTGGACTAGGTCTTGGATTCCCTTCCCCTCAGCTTCGTTCATGCGATAGAAGAACGGCTCATAGCGCTGGTTCAGGAAACTTGTGCTTAGCTGCGTGTTACCCATAGAACCTCGACTCCTTGCTGGCGCTCCTGGCATAGGGCGGACCGATCACGTCAATAAAGTGATTGGTTTTCAAATCCTTGGCACATACCTTTTTGTACGTACGCTTGTCTCGCTTTGATCGGCAGGTAGCCAGACCAATGCGTCAAATTTCCGTGGTTCGTGCCGCCCGGCCCCTCAGCGCACTGAGAACGGCTCTCAACCGACTACAAAGAGAGATTGAAGGGTCTCAACCGAGCCCGCGGGTGGCTACGAAGGAAAACCAGTTGTCCGTCGGTGACGACCGCTCCAGCCACGGGTAACACCGGCGCCACACCGGCCGCAATGTCTATCGACGCCGGGACCATTTCGGCCAGTGACACACTCGCCCCCCCCGCCGACAACATCACTGAAAAAAGCACGAGCTCCGCGAAGTGTTGTAGGGCTGCAGGGACCGGATCTACTTGTGGTAGGCATTGCAGAGAATTTGTAACACCAGAACAGGCTGGTGTCAAGAGAAATGCCGAGTTATCTTCATTAAACTGAATCTAGTCCCTTTAAACTCACTCTCCCACTGACTCGCGAGGTGGCGGATCGACAACAAATACTTTCATATAACATTTATATTGCTAGACCCGAACGGAGGGGACGTGCCCCCTCACGGGTCTCTCTTCAAGCGATGGCCTCTCCCACGACCGCGCCGCACCCTGCAAATCGTTACTGCCCTGAAAGGTGTGGACCGTCCCGGCACGTTCGGTGGTCAAGGGGTACTGCCACCAGAAGTCATCGGATGTTTCTGAGCCGCCCCTGAGCAGTTCCCCTACGATCCGAAACGTCGTAGCTTCGGCAAGCGAAGAAGCTACGACAGCATCACCAGCAGACGCTAGATATCAGTTCCTGGCACGGTCGTCGCGGCGGCAAGGTCCTCGCGGCGGTAGGAGGGGGCGGGTTGGCGAGGCCCAAGTATCGCTGAGGACCAGGCCGTCGTATCGCCAGCCTCGAATCCATCGCTGAAGATATCCCAGGTCACGTCGATTTGCTGGCCGAAGATTTCGAGCTCGTTGTCGAGCTGCCCGTCGGTATCGTCGTCGGCAGCCCAAACGACCAGCAACTCGCCAGTGTTTCCGCCAGCGGCTATCGCTGGGCGATTCGCGTCTCGCGCGGGATCACCGATGCCGCCCGCATCGCTGAGCCGGAAATCGTTGGGGCCCTGCGCGACACCGCTTCGATCCAAGGTCTGCCCAAAAATTTCGAGTTCGCCATCGACCAGTCCGCCGACGTTGTCGTCGGCATACCAGACAACAACAAAAAGCTCTTCAGTCGGGTCGTAGGCCACGGCTGGCTCGAACGCATCGAATAGGGACTCGCGGGAGCCTCCGACATCGCTAATCCGGAAATCGTTGAGTCCGACAGCGGCTCCTGCCGCGTCGAGGCGTTGGCCAAAAATCTCGAGTTCGTTGTCGACCAGTGGGGCAATGTTGTCGTCACCTGACCAGACGACGAGGTATTGATTGTCCACCGGATTGAAAGCGATCGCGGGATCCGTCGCCTGAAACTCAAGATCGCCGTCACCCCCCATGTCGCTGATCCGGAAGTCATCGGCTCCCGCTTCAGCACCCGTCTCGGCCACAAGACGCTGCCCGAGAATCTCCACCTCCGGCCCGGAGCCGAAGTCGGCAACTCCGGACCACACCACCAAGTATTCGCGCGCCTGGGGATTAAAGGCTAGAGCAGTGTTCCTGAGCAACCCTCCGGTCACGCCAACCGCTATTGCACCCAGGCGTGCTCCGGTCGCGGCATCGAGGCGCTGGCCTTGCACGGCACCGCCTTCCAGCCACACGACCAAGTATTCGTCGTCAAGCTCGTTGTACGCCAGGGACGGGTAAAACGTGTCTTCGACATCACTGATCTGAAACGGCCCGCCAACCGGTAGCCCCGACGCCGTCAGCAACTGGCCATGAATGTGATACTCGCCCGGCGAATCATCGTTGCCTCGCCACACGACCAAAAACTGCTGGTGGTTTGTGTCGTAGGCTACTGCCGGATGCTCAGCACCAAACTGGGTATCGTTGTCAGGCCCCATGTCGCTAATCTGGAGAAAGAGTCCGAAGGACCCACTGGAGCGATACCACTGGCCGTAGATCTCGAACACGTCGTCTGCCTGATTGGGACCGCCGTCGCCCCACCAAACCACCAGATACTCGTCGAGGTCTGGGTTGTAGGCGACCGCGGGCTGGTTGCCGTCGAAGTCTGCCGATCCGATACCGCCCATGATGCTCAGGCGGAAGTCGTTGGCACCGATTTCGGGCGGTAGACCCGCCATCATCGGACTTGCACTTCCGAGAAACCAGCCAGTTAGAAGAAGAAGCGTGACCTGCAGCCGTGGCGAGTCCATGTCGTACATCTCCGTTGATTGCTTGATTCGGCGCCGGAATCAGGTGATGACACGTGGCGCACTTGTTGACTCAAACGATTGGAATCGCCAAAGCGCACGCCGCGAGGAGTCTGTGCACACGACAACCTGCAACTCGACCGGTCCTCTGACCCACGAGACCGGACGAATCGACGCGGTCTTGTCGCGATCTCGCTCGCGTCGTGCTCCGGGCCAAGCCCTCATCATCAACTTTAAATTGAACATTTACTCCACATGACATTAACGTGACACCTATCGATACTTTGCTATGAAATCTATCGCGTTTCAACATGCGATAATATTCTCAATATTATTGATATTGCATCTACTAAAATCTAATCTAGCCGGCAATTCCTACCCATGCTTAGACCTGCACAATTGCTCTTACGCGCCTAGATCTTTCCCCCTCCCACTGGATCTCTGGGCTTAATTTCTCGACGAATCCAGACCGAGAAGCACATCGAGAACAATTCCTTGCGAGACAGCTGAGACCTCGTCTAGTATGAATGTGTTTAGTAACTAAGGAGTGATTCCTGGGTCTCGGCAGTCGAGAGTTGCGGATTCTCGAATCAGCCCAAAGGATGAATACCAGCTGACACAGGCGAGCGTAATACGTACCGTAACCTATGCGTGCGACTGTAACGCTGCGCCGAAGGATGGTGCACGCGGTGTGCGGCGCCTAAATTTCCAATGAGGTCCGGGTAGGGCCGATCGACCAGGAGAAGTAAGTATGAGTATTGAAAACACTATTCGCTCCGCGATGACTGATGTTCCGAAAGCCGTGGCGGCGGGTTTGGTTGATATGGGGAGCGGCATGATGCTCAACATCAAGACTGTCGACTCCCACCCTCAGGCGGTGCTCGACATTCTGGCGCCGGCTACCAAGGAGATGTTCGAAGGCGACATGGTGACGACGATCGAGAACCTGTTCAAGAAGGGGCGAGGGGTCGAAAGCGCGGAACACTACTTCCAAGAAATCCTGGTGGCTTCAACCAATCTCTGGCACTATTTCGGGCGCCTGAAGTCCAACCAACAAGTGGTCCTGTGTGTGGTCTGCCGAGCGGATGTCAACCTCGGCATGCTGGTCATGAAAGCGCGCAACATCGCACACACCGCCACCATCTAACCCTTTCTCAACGCGGTTATGGGCAACGAGGAGTTAGATACGCAGGGGCGCCCCCCGCGTTTTTTCCAGGACAAGCTTGTCGAGCTTGTTTCGGCGTCACGGGCCTTCGCGGTGGCGGAAGACGTCGACTCGATCACGATTTTACTCAGTGACTGGCTGCCGAGCATTCGCCAACTCCTCGCGGATGCTCTAGCCGTCTTGGATTCTCTCGAAAACCTCGCGGAACAGGCCAACAACGGCCTCGTCAATACTCGCCAGGAGTGGTCTAGGAGTACCGGGGTACTCATCGCGCCGAGAGCATTCGAGGAACTGGCAGATCTCTGTTTCATCGCGGCGACCGAGTGTCGAGCGTGCCAGAAGCAACTCGAACCGATGTCATCCGATAGTGAACCCTTCACTCTCTTGGTAGTGATGGAGCGTGCTCAATCGCGGCTTTCGAGCAGTCTGTGTGCGGTGGAGGTTCGCCTGGCCCGGATGTCCGGCCGCACTTCTCAGACACGGCACGTCGACCTGGGACGACAGTCCCTTAGGGCGCGCGGCTTAGTGGCAGGTTTTCGCCGCCGCCTGAACAGCACTGCGCCGCAAGCCGACGACGACCTGCAGCGGATGGTTCGATCGATTGGCAATTGTTTTGCCTGGCTCCTCGGGCACGATCATTTCTCGACTCTGAGGGCGTCGGACCGCCTCACCGCCAAGCTGCTGCAACAGCGAACATTGAGTTGGCTCCGCTCCGAGGATGTGCGTGACGAGGACGCCATACGTCTGTGGCAAGACGTCTCGACGTTTGCCAAGCTCTTGGGGCTCATTAATCGCCGGCCAGAGATTGTCCAACACGATTACAAAATTGTGCTGGAAGTCACCAGCATGTTGGCCGACTCGGATCCGCACAGTCCTCCCCCCTGCGCCGTGGTGGAGCCTCTGCATAGGATCCTTGGACGTGACGAGTTGCTGGATTCCATGCTCGGCTCGGATGTCGATACCGCTTGCTTATTGGCTCGACTCTTGGAGATTTACAGCCTGTTGGCTCGTGAAGGGGCGGACACTGAAGATTCGGGGCCAGCACCACCAGCAGGTGATCGCAGAAACCTCGGTGGCACTCTCAGTTCGCCACCAACCAGCAGCAAGAACTCGAGTCATCCGATTGTGGCTCGGGTAGACAAGGCGTCGAGTCTACAAAAGCGGTCGAGGGCAGTTGCTTGAGAACGGGGTCCGCCGGACCGGCTGCACTATCCGACACACCAGCTGGGATTCAAGTCCGGGGATTCCGAGCCGGATATGCAAAGCGCCAGATCGTACACGACGTGTCACTGACCCTGCCTGCGGGCCGAATCAGCGTTGTCGTCGGGCCTGGCGGCAGTGGCAAAACTACCTTTGTCAAAGCTCTGCTCGGCGAGTCGTGCCCCCAACTCCTGTGGCGGGCCGGAAGCATCGAGATCGCCGGATCCAGGCATCGCGTTCAATGGCAGAATCCGACAACAGACGGAGTTCTCGGAACCCTGCTTGCGCCGCCCGATACCAGCCCAACCCTGGTGCCCCAGCAAGCCCGCCGAGTGCTGGATCGAGTCTGGTCTCGCGATTCTCTGGCCTACCAGAAGTTGGAGCCGCGGCTCGACATACCCATCGCAGAGTTGGCTGCCTGGTACCCGCGTTTAGCAGCCTTCACCAGGACCATCTCGGCCCCCGCTTCACTCTACATCTTCGACGAGCCAGATGGAGATGGCCCACCCGAAGCGATTACGCCCCTCGCTGAACGCATTCGATGTTTGGCTCCTGCCGCCACAGTTCTGCTGGTCACGCACAATCTGCAGCTGGCGCGGAAAGCAGCCGACTACGTTGTCTTGATGATTGATGGCGAAATCATCGAGGAGGCCGCGTGTGGCGAATTCTTCCAAAATCCGACCCACCCGAGAACACGGGATTTCGTGCGCTTAGGGTGTTGAGCACGAGGCAACACGATGATCGATGGTTTTCATTGGATTCTTCCTTCCAGGCTCGCGGGTTCCGGCCTCCCTGGACTGCTCAACGACTTCGAAAGCGATATGAAGTGGCTGCGAGAGTCCGGCATTCGACACGTTGTCTCTCTGACTCGAAAGCCTTTGGCGGCTCTAGAGCCCACTCTCGAGTTCCATCACTTTCCAATCACCGACATGGGTATCCCGACACCGCGAGAAGCCCACCGGCTGTGCGATCTCATTCTCAGGGCCATCACAAACGATGAACCCGTCCTGCTGCACTGTAAAGCCGGCCTGGGACGGACCGGGACCATGCTCGCTTGCTGTTTGGTCGCACGTGGAGAAACGGCTGAAGACGCGATAGGCCACTTGCGTCGCATCAGCCCCTACTACATCCAGAATCAGACCCAAGAAGCGATGGTTCGGCATTACGCGGAATTCGTCAGCGAACAAATGAGCTGCGACTCCACGACGTCGCCAACCCCGACCCCAATTAGCCAGAAGGCCTACCCATGAAACTCGATGTCCTGCTGCCGCTTTTGGCACCGGCCCTCGACGAAGTGAACAACGGCGTCACCTTGGCTGACGCTCGGACCCCAAACATGCCATTGGTGTTCGTCAACAAGGCCTTCGAGCGTGTCACCGGCTACGCACCTGAAGACGTGCTCGACAAAAACTGTCGCTTCCTGCAAGGCCCGGGGACCGACCCGGCGGCAGTCGATGACATTCGTCGCGCGCTGCAAGCCGGTGAGCCTTGCCATGTGTGTTTGCGCAACTACCGCAAGGACGGAACAGCGTTCCTCAACGAGCTCAAAATCCTTCCAATACGGCCAGACGGCGAATCGGTCGACTATTTCATCGGTATCCAGAACGATGTCACCGCTCAGCTTTTGGCAAGGGCGCTTCGACAACACGACAATCCTCGGGATCTGGCATCGCTTTGGCAAGTAGAACATCTTGGATTCTCTCTCGCTCTCGATCCCCCCTTCTCCCAACGACCAGGATCCGATATCGGGGTGCTGGTGGCTGATCATCGCGGGCAAGTTCGTTACGCCAATCGTTCGGCGAGCCTTCTGGCAGGTGCTGCGCCGGAGGCTTTGGTCGCCACCAACGTCTTTGATCACTTCGACGCCGATTGGCTTTCCGCAGCTTTGCGACCGGAATCCAGAGATGAGCATGAGTGGCTCGGCGCCCGCCTCTTGGGATTGCAGCAGCGAGATACGCGGATTGAGCTCAGCACCTACCGCGTGACGCCGGATTTGTCGTCACACCCTTTTCTCGTGATTCTGCTTCGGAACATCACACCCGAGGAGTAGGAAACGCCGCGCGCGACGCCAATCTCATAGGCCATCCCGGCGATCCGCATCGACTTTTCGATGAGCCACAAGTGAGCCAGGCACAAGTGCCTGGTACGCACTTGTGCCTGGTACGCAGCCCCCCTCAAAGCCCCTACCGGTCCTGACGTGGGCCAAATCAGAACGCGTCGACGGTCACGGAAAGCGAGTTCCGGTCGAACGCTTCGGGGCTGGAGAAGAACGGAAACATCAGAAAGTCGCCACCCACGATAGCCATCATTTCGCTGCCGATAGCGGTGAGAATCACGGCGCTACCTTCTCCGAAACGGATCCCTTCGACAACGTTCTGCTGCAGTACATTGCCGTAGCGTCGAGTCTGCGTGAAGTAATTGAAGACTGAAGGGGGGTTCGGCGGCGCCGTAGGATCGGGCAGCGTGATCGGGCCGCTGAGCTCGAATGCGAGCCCGGTAGGCTTTGGCACCTCGACAGCGATCCCCGACTGGTCGTCGATCTGAAAGGAAAGCTGCGGTGTAAAACGAGCGTTGACCCCTAGCCGGCGAAGCCTGGCAGCGAGTCGAGGATGATCAGTGGCAAGAAAAATCTGGTAGAAATCACCGTTTCCGGGTGCGAGCGGTGGCACCACCGCAACCCCGAATTGCGCAAAGATGCCCGGTCGACCCCGGCCATCTGCGACCCGGATCTCGGCGCAGGATCCTGCTTGGGCGACGATCACCGCCAACCCGGGTACCGGCTCGATCACGAGGTAGTCCTCGGGAACGAGGTCGATAACGTTGGCCAGAGGGACAAGACCCACCCCAGCAAACTCGTCACACGCCGTGTATTCGGCTTCAAAGTCACCGGGAGGGCCCGCCGGGCGAGGTGATGCCGCGAGCACACCAAAATCGGCCGGGCCAACGCTACAAACGCCGACCATCATCATCCAACACACTGAGAAGAATCGGAACCGGCTTCTTACATTGTTCATTTGTTTGTTTCCTTCTTGGCAAAAAATTTCGCATTTGCGGTGGCTGTCATGATCGCGCTCAACGGCCGACGTACAGCGTCGGTGTGATAGCTCACTCTGTGTATCGCAATTCTGCGGATGATCCCGCCAACGATGCCACCAGGCGTCGCGACCACAAACCGCGAACGTTCGCGTCATCAGGCGCCGCGATACACGGCAAACGACACACACGGCTCTACCTACTGAGAATCTCGCGCAAGTTTCGTGGCGGACTTCTATGAGCTTTTGCGTCTAATTAGATGTCTCACCGAATTGTTCGGCGAAAAGGCTTCAATCTTTGAGGAGCACCAGGCTGAAGAGCCTCGCTCCGCACCACGTAACTAGACCCTTGCCGCGGCGCCCAGCTTAGGTGGCTCCGAGGAACCTGCTCCTCAGCCCGCGGATCTTGGGCCAAACTGAGGAGACCGAGTCATGGAAAGATCGAACGTACGATCTGTCAGCGCGAGGTCCACCATCGTCCTGGTGGCTGCCTGCACACTAGTTTTCGCCACCAGCACCACATTCTTGGGCACCAGCACGGTAGCGTTCGGGCAGTCGCCCTATCCCGATCAGATGACCGTGTTCGAAAGTGGGCAGGTTCGCCCGCTGGCGCTTTCACCCGACGGCCAACATCTCTACGCCGTCAACACGCCTGACAACCGGCTCGAAGTCTTCAAGGTTCGTAATGGACAGGGTGCGGCCGGTCCCCTGAAGCACATTGGTTCGGTGCAGGTGGGCCTCGAGCCTGTGGCGGTGGCGGTCCGCTCCAATCACGAAGTCTGGGTGGTCAACCACCTCTCCGACAGCATTTCGATCGTCGATGTGCTGCAGCCGCGGCGTCCTCGGGTTCGGCGGACGTTGTTGGTGGGTGACGAGCCACGGGATATCGTTTTTGCCGGTACGGCGGGCGATCGTGCGTTCATCACCACTGCCCACCGCGGCCAAAACCATCCCATCGATCCACAGCTGACCACGCCAGGAGTCGGCCGGGCCGACGTCTGGGTCTTCGACGCCGACTCGTCGCTGGACACACCGCTGACCATCGTCACGCTGTTCGCCGACACGCCGCGGGCGCTGGCGGTCAGCCCCGACGGCGCTAAAGTTTACGCAGCGGCATTTCACTCCGGCAACCAGACCACCGCCCTCGAGAGCGGCTATGTCACCGACGGTGGCCCCGCCGCCCCGGATGGTTTTGGTCTGCCAGCACCGACGACCAATTACCAAGGCATCCCGCAGCCCGACACCGGCCTGATCGTGAAGCATGACGGCGAGCATTGGCGAGACCACGCCACAGGACGGAACTGGGACCATTTGGTGAAATTTGATCTACCCGACCTCGACGTCTTCGCCATCGATGCCAACACCGATCCTCCAAGCCAAGTCGCTGGCGCCTCGGGAGCGTTCGCGGGCGTTGGTACGGTGCTCTTCAACATGGTCGTCAATCCGGCCAGCGGCAAGGTGTATGTGTCGAACACCGAGGCTTTGAACGAGGTGCGTTTCGAGGGACCGGGTACGTTTGCTGGAACCACTACCCGAGGCCGTACCCATGAGAGCCGCATCACCGTAATCGACGGTGGAAACGTCCTGCCGCGTCACCTCAACAAGCACATCGACTACAGCACCTGCTGTGCGGCCCTGCCCAACAGCGAGAATGATCGGAGCCTCGCCCAACCCGTGGACATGGTGGTGAGCGCCGACGGCACCACCCTCTACGTGGCAGCGTTTGGGTCGGCCAAGGTTGGCGTCTTCTCCACCGCCGCCCTCGAAGACAACAGCTTTGTACCTGCTGCCGCGAGCCACATCGAACTCTCCGGCGGTGGTCCCTCAGGTCTGGTGCTCGACGAAGCACGCGACCGGCTTTACGTGCTGACCCGCTTCGACAACACGGTCTCGGTGATCGACACCGTGTCGCGTAACGAGGTGGCCAGGCGGACGCTATACAACCCGGAGCCCGAACACGTCGTCGCGGGCCGCCGCTTCCTCTACGACGCTCGCCTGACATCGTCGAACGGTGAGTCGTCCTGCGCCAGCTGCCACGTTTTTGGTGACCTCGACTCCCTAGGCTGGGACCTCGGCGATCCCGATGGCGAACCGATTCCAAACCCTGGACCCTTGATCGATCCGGCCACCCCATTCCCGGGAGCGGAGAACTTCCAACCACTCAAAGGCCCAATGACAACCCAAAGCCTACGTGGGATGGACAACCACGGGCCGATGCACTGGCGTGGCGATCGCAGCGGCAGCAACGAAGTTGCATTCAGTGAACAACCCGACACCGGTATGTTCGACGAACGTCAGGCATTCGCCGAGTTCAATCCCGCGTTCGAGGGTCTGGTCGGAGGGCCGCGTCAACTGACTCAGGACGAGATCACGGCGTTTACCGACTTCATCCTAGAACTCACCTACCCGCCCAATCCGATCCGCGCCCTCGACAACAGCTTGACGCCGCCTGAGGCCCGTGGACGGGAACATTTCTTCACCGACCAAACGACGCCCCGCAACCCTTTCCTACCCGGCGCCACGGTCAGCTGTCAGTTTTGCCACGTGCTCAATCCTCAGGGCAACGCCGAGTACGGCGTCGCGAAACCGGGCTTTTTTGGTACCGAAGGTCTCGGGCTGGTGGAATCTGGGGGGCTGCAACATATCAAGGTACCGCACTTCAGAAACCTTTACCAGAAGATCGGCATGTTCGGCGCCGGCTCGCTGCCGTTCCTCTTGCCCCATCAAGATTTTTCCCATCAAGGAGACCAGGTCCGTGGCTTCGGCTTCATTCACAACGGTGGCGTCGATACCGTCTTCCGTTTCCTTTCGATCCTCCCGTTCACCGATGTATTCACGCCGGAAGGCTTCCCAGCAGGTCCGGAAGGCGATTCCCTGCGTCGCGACGTCGAGGCTTTTCTACACGCCTTCGACAGCAACCTGGCGCCGATCGTCGGGCAACAGGTCACGCTGAGCCAAGACAACGCCGCGGCGGTAGACCCACGCATCGATCTGCTGCTCTCGCGAGCTAGTACCGAAGGGGCCCCACAACCGCACGCTCCCGAGTGCGAACTGGTAGTGACGACGCGGAAAGGCGGGCGTGAAAAAGGGTATCTTTACCTAGAGAACGCTGGAGTCTTCCTGCAAAGTGAGCACGGCAAGCCCGACCTCACAGACGCTCAGCTGCGCGCCCGTGCCCAACACAGCGAGCTGACCTACACCTGTGTGCCGTTGGGATCAGGGGTGCGATTGGCCCTCGACGCCGACCTGGACGGCTGTTTCAACGTCACCGAGGTAAAACTGGGTACAGACCCGCGGGATCCATCGAGTACGCCGGAGCATTGTGACGCTGACGGTGATTCGGACGATGATTCCGATAGCGACTCGGACAGTGACAGCGACTCGGACAGTGACAGCGACTAGGACAGTGACAGCGACTCGGACTGACCAACACTTCTGTCCTGCGGGCCCGGCAAGCCGGGCCCATGGTTGAGGAGGCTGGTGCAGTCACCGAGTGCTGGATCCCAGTCACCAGCGCGCGCCTCGCTCTACTGAAGGCGACCAGGGAAAGGCAACGTGCCGGCGGGATCGTCCTCGAGCACCCATCGACGCATGCGCGCGTCTGCGAGGGCGTAGCCCCAGTTGATCAGGGATTCTTGCTCCGCATCGGTGAAGTGGTTGAGCCGCGTCCTCATACTGCCCAGCCTAAGGGTCTGCTCATTATCGTCGAGGAGTTCTGGGCCCTTGCCTAGTTCCGTGAGCGTCTTCTTGTTCTCCTGGGTCTCGCCTTTCCTACCCCACGACTCGTCTTTCGTGATCTTGTCCGCGATGCTCCAGTAGGTGCCATTCTTCTTTCGATCGTAGAAATCTCCGTTCAGTTGCCTCACGCGCAACTTGTTGGTTTGATCCATGGATACGATGAGCGTACGCATGGCCTGACTCAGCCACTCGAAAGGAAGACCATCGAGAATTTCCAGCGCGCCTCCTGCGTCGCTGACCAGGATGGTCCCGATCTTGTGCCACTGGGCTTCGAGACGCGTGAGGCCCAGGTTGTCGTAGACGGCACCGTCTCCGAGGTCGATGCGCTTTCGCAAATCGTCGCGATGGGCGAGTTCACTTCCCTTGACGCCACTCCAACGCTCGAGCGGAACCTCGAGCTCAACGGGACAGTAAAAAGGAGGGAAGCCGCTTGACGCTGCCACCGCTTTGGCTAACGGTAGGTCGGGGTTCTTGACTCTTCCGAGTTTGTAGTCAGAGATGTATTCTCTCGACATACGAACGCTGACGCCGGTCTGCATGTTGGAGGCGTAGAGGGTGAAATAAGGATTACCCTCCTCGTCCGGATTGGGCAGATCTTTTAGTGTCTTGCCGTCAAACAACAGCCGGTCGTAGGCTTTGATCAACTGCTCGCTCGGCGTCGGGAAAGGATTCAGAGCATCCCACGCCGCCGCACTGACGTTGATGCCGGCCCCAAGAGCATCGGCAAACGGCTGGGTTAGGCTGGTGGCAAACCTCCGACCTACGCGGCCTCCGAGCACCTCGCCGGCTTTACCCAAGATACCCACCACACTGCCGGTCAGCCGCTTGCCATTCACTCTTCCGCTTGCCGAACCAATCGGATTGAGCAGCCCTGTCGCAATCGTCGGAAAATCGATAGTGGTACCACACATCTTCCGCATGGGTTGTACAAAAACATCACCGAAGTTCCTGGCGACGTCATCACTGTCAAAGTCCAGCTCGGACCAACGCAGGCCCAAATAAGCGGCTACGATCGACCCACCCGAGACGCTGGTAATTTCGTCCAGCTTGCGCAGCCAGCCCAATTCGTTGAGGCGCCACAAGGCGCCCACATGAAAGAGGCTAGCCCGGTAGCCTCCTCCTGAAAGCGCGAGTCCTTTCCCTGCTGGTATCCCCTTGCCAGCCATCAGCTCTCCCTTCAGAGGTCAACATGGATCAGATCGAATTGCTAGTTGGCATTCTCGACCCCGATCACTAACTCAAAGCTCCCCCAATTAGATCCCGTCTAGAAACGACGAACGCCCGGTCGCCCCCTGTGGACTGCGCGCGCTGCTGCGTAACTCGCCTCGGCGCCTCAATGTCCGCCAACCCTCTTGGTTACAATAGTTTGGAGGGCTAGGAGCTGTTTTCTTGCTCATACATACTCGCTGCGTGCTCGCTCCACAGAGGCTCTCAGGAAAGCGAGAAACGGGTTTTGGGATGGACTCTAATTAGCGAAGCCTCAGGTCTAGATACTTGAATTAGCGAAGCCTCAGGTCTAGATACTTGGCATGACTAGCCAATACTACCTTAGCGTTGCGTTATTAACTGGTCGGTTCGAGTTGAGGGAATCCCAGACGCAAGTACGGGATCGACCGATCGCCCAGTCTGATCAGAGGCCAAGGCACCGAATCTTCGGGCTCACACGGGGGTTGGCTATACTTCCTGTAATGTTGAACCGTCGATCGGGAGTTGGCCGCATCCAGCTCTTCCCGCCTCTCCGCGTGTTGTTCTCTCCGTCTCCACAGGCGGCGCTCCTGACTTTGCGGCGGATCCGAGCGGAAAACCGATTCTCCGTCGGCCTGGCGACCTGGGGGGCCGGCAGTCTGTTCTTGATCATCATCAACGTCGTGCTCGGCGCGGCGAGCGAGGCGCCACCTTTGGGTATCGTCATGGCATGGGGTGCTGTAGTGCTCCTGGATGGTCTGCGGGTCTACCGAGGCGGACGCAAGAAGTATCGCTCCCGACTGCGAGCGCTGGTTTCGGAAGAGCATCAGGCGGCTGACCCGGCCGCCGAGACCGCGGATGTGGCGACGCTACGCACCCGCCTGCTCGAAAGCGGGGAGGAGGTGCGTGACGCGTTGCGGCCGGTTAGTCCCGAGCACCTCGCCGAGGTCTCAAGGGGAGAGACCCACGCCCTGGCGCTAGTGTCGTGGCTCGACGATGCTGAGCGTCTGATACTCGACCACCGGGTCGAACGCGAGTTGCGGCGCACCGTCGCCGACCGGCTATCGGAAACCCATGAGCCCAGTGCACGTGCAGCACAGGAAAAGCTACTGGCGCTCCTCGACCGCTACCAACAGCAGCTAGGCGCCGTCGAGCGTCAGATCCGGGATCACCGGTCGCGGGCAGAGTCTTTCCTGCTCGCCCTCGACAACGTCAAGATCGCTCACGCTGGCAGCTGTGACGTCGCCGCGGCCGCCGCCCCGCTCGTCGAGCGAGCGGCCTGGCTCGCCGAGCCTAGTCCCGCCGCCGGGGCATCTGCCACTCTCGGGTTGCCAGCCATGGCGACAACAGACTCTGCCACGACAACAGACTCTGCCGCGATAACAGACTCTGCCGTGACGAAACAATCTGTCCTGACATCAGATGCCGCGGCGCGTGACGCCCACTGGCGTGAAGAGGTGCGACTGGCCCAGGATCTCCAACGCTCCATCCTGCCTGCCGCCGCACCACAGGTTCGAGGGCTGGACGTGGCTCATGTCTACCGCCCCTCGAGCGAGATCGGAGGCGACTTCTACGACTTCTACCTGACTGGCGAGGGCCGGTTGCTGGTGGCTCTGGGGGACGCCAGCGGCCACGGCCTCGACAGCTCGATGGTCAGCAGTATGGCCAAGAGTGCTCTGTACATGCAGGTTTCGTCGGGCCGGGCTCCAGGCCCAGACGGGCTCGCCACCGCTCTTGCCGAGATCAACCGCATGATGTGGGACACGCTCGGCCGACACCGCCTGATGACCTTGACGCTCGTCGAGTTCGACACGTTGGCCCGCACCATCTCGTGGGTCAACGCCGGCCAGGTCTACCCACTGCTACGGCGCAATGGTGAGGTGAGCGAGCTCGAGCAACCCGGTTATCCGCTGGGAGTACGACGGGAGGTAAACCCGCAAGTGCAGCAACAGAACCTCGAGCCTGGGGATCTTCTGGTGATGCTGACCGACGGTTATGTCGAGGCAGCCAACGACGCTGATGAGCCGTTCGGCTGGCAACGCCTCACCGCCAACCTCGCCGCTTCGCCGACCGTCGCCCCTACCGATCTCCTCGACGAACTGAGTCATGAGCTCAACGGCCACCTGCAAGACCGCTCAGCCCAGGACGACGTCACCTTGATCGCTCTCAGTTTCCAATCATGAAACCGCCGCTCCACAAGCCGCTCGAAAGTGCGGCCGACCTTCCCCAACTGGAGGACAAGCTTCGGCGGTCACGGGCACGCTTCGCACAGTTGGTCAAACTTTGGCTAGCAGGCTCCGCTTTCCTGCTAGTGATTCGTTTTACCGCCGCCTCCAACGCCAACGACCCAGAGTCGCGTTTCGCTCCCATCATGCTCATCCTACTCGGCGGATGCATCGTAGCGGCTCGCGCCGCGCGGGTCTTGGGAGCGCATCCCCGTCTCCTCGCCGCCCACCGCGAGCTCCTTCGGCAGCGCGCTCCCGAATCGGGCAGGAGCGACACCTTATTGCGCAACAGGATCGCCGCCAGCAGTGACCGCCTGCGCCGTCGGATCAGCGCCTTGACGCCTCACCCGCATCAACTGGCGATGGCTTTGGACCGGGCCGACGAGGCCGCCGACGAACTCTTTGACAACCTCGCCCAAGCTGTTGTCACTGTAGCGCGTGCGTCGATCCGCCAGCCGACAGAAGCCCTGCTCATCGGCGAAGTGCCATCCGACGATCACCTACGGACTGCCCTGGAAAGCTACCGTCTAACCCTCGCCACCCTAGAGTTGGACGCCCTGTTGAATCCGGAGGGGTTGGCGCGGGAGGGTGCAGCGAGGCTGGCAGCAACTCGAGAACTCTTCGGTCCGCCAAACCAGTCTTAAGATTCCTTAGGGGAGCCATTGAATCGGCGGATAAAAGCCTGACCGAGCCTCGCTCGGCGGGCTACAGGTTTGAGCCTTGTAAAAAACCTCGCTTTGAGCGGTTCAGCTCGCGGTGAGTGGACACGGACGCAGTAACATGTCAACCATGAGATACCTCATGTTTGTTGTGCTTCTCTTGATCTACAGTTGCTCAGCTCCGCAACCAGCAATGGTCTCCGAGGGCGGACAGGCAATCGCGACGACGGCGGCGACGCTGCCGCCCGCCTTCGCAGACGACGACCCGGCGGACGACTTGGAGGCTGCCGTCCGTGCTGCCGTCGACGGCGCGCTGCCCTTCATCGAACGCGAAGGTACTGCCTGGATGGAAGGACGGGTTCCAATCCAAGAGGGCAGCGCCTGCGTCTCCTGCCACCATGTGGGTTACGCCATCTGGAGTCATGCCGAGGCACGGCGTGTCGGTATCGAAACGCTGGCGCCAGCGTTTCAGTCGCTGGCCGAGGCTGCCATCCCCTTCCTCGACCGACCCTCGGTTCCACGCGCCCTGTCGGTCGGGCAAGTGATGCTCGCCCTGCCCCAACAGACGGCCGGCTTGCGTCAACCACTGATCGAGCTGCAAGAGGCGACCGGTGATTGGCCGGCCGCCGGGCAATTCCCGAGCCAGCGCCGCCCGCTCGCCGAGTCCGACGCCATTGCCACCATGGCATCACTCCTCGCGTTGCACCAGACCAGCGGCGAAGGTGTCACCCCGGACCCGGCAATTCAGGACAAGGCACTCGCCTGGCTCGCTGAACAACCGCCGGGCGAAAGTACCGAATGGCTAGCCTGGCGCTTGGTGCTAGCGTATCAACTCGGGGGCGAAGACCCCACCCAGACTCTGAGACAGAACATGATCGATCGCCAACGCCCCGATGGTGGCTGGGGCTGGACCGAAGACGCGGAAAGTGACGCTTTTTCGACCGGTCAGGCACTCTACGCCCTCTCCCTCGTCACCACGCAGCCGTCGATCGATAGTCGAACATCCACTGCGGTTGGCCAGGCCGCACGCTACTTGATCGAGAGCCAAGGCGAGGACGGCTCCTGGCAGACAGCGAGCACCTTGGTGAGCGACGAGCCGAGCGCGGAGAAAGACGTCATCTACCACTTCTGGGGAACCGCCTGGGCAACCATCGGCCTAGCACGATCCCTTGCAGCCCCCGTCGGTTAATCGAGCCTGGTATCGCCACCTTCTTGGTCTTTTTGACCTGAAGTGGTTCGCTAAAGCTCTCCCAAGGCCGTCCTGGGCCGCCAAGAACGCCCTCGTCAAGACGCCATTGAACATCTTGACCGTCAAGAACGAGTTGGGCGAAATGCCATTGAGCTTTATGACCGCCAAAAACGCCGTTGGCAGAATGCCTTTGTGCTTTATGACCGCCAAAAACGCCGTTGGCAAAATGCCATTGAGCTTTTTGACCGCTAAAAATGCCGTCGGCAAAATGCCTTTGAGCTTCTTGACCGCTCAGGACGCCTTTGGGGAAAAAGAAGAGCGCCATCAGCCGAACACCAGAGGCTTGGAGAAATGCCCAGAGCGTCCTCGACCGTCCACAACGCTCTCGAAAAAAATCAAGGACCTTCACAGCGGCCCACCGAGACTCAGGAGAATCTCTGGATGCCTGGTCTGCCGTCCGCAGCCGTCTTGGAGAGAAGACTGGACGACCACAAGTTATGCGATCCGCGGCCCGAGTCGTTCGAGCTCCGGACGGCTCACCTTCACGAATCCGGATTTCGACGTTGGTCGCCGCAGCGGCGAAACCCAAAACTCCTCGTTGATACCGCAGCCATACGTTGATATCGCAGCCATACCTAGAGCCAATCACTGACGAGGCCGCTACAACCCATCTCAATCATTCAGGTATCCCAACGCCTGCAGACTTTTCAACGCCTCGTCATCGAGCAATGGGACTTCTACGTCAGGCCCTCCGCGGCGATCGAGCGAATCTTGCCATTGTTTGGCGAGGTTATAGAGCTTGTTCGCAATCTGCGGGTTTTCGGTTGCAATGTCTCGCAACTCCAGGGGATCGCGACGAAAATCAAACAGCTCGAGGCGATCACTCTGCAGCGCTCCGATCAGGTGATGGTCGCCCAAGACGATCGCGCGCTGCTGTCCGAAGGACGGTGCTTCTGAGAAGGCAGGGACCTCGCGAGCCTTCTCTCCGCGCAGGAGCGGAAGCAAACTGCGCCCCTGGAGGTTGGGTGGCGCCTCGAGACCAGCCCCTGCCAGCAGGGTTGGCATGATATCCATCGCTTGCACAACCGATTCGATGACTGTTGACTGCGTACCCCCTGGTGGCCTGATCAGTAGCGGGATATGGGTCACTGGCGCGTAAAGACGATCGTGCTGGACGGTGCCGTGTTCCTGGAACGCCTCGCCGTGATCGGAAAGAAGAACGATAGTGGCTCGTTGATCCAGGCCAAGGGCTTGTACTTTGTCGAGAATGCGGCCGACCCAATAATCGGCAAAGCGGATTCCGCCGTCGTATCGCGCCTTGGCAAAAGCGAGATCGGCTGCGTTGAGCTGGAGCGGCTGATCCGTCCACTGCGAACGTCGAATCACTTCGAGCTGTTCCACACTGGGCTCGAAGCCGGGGGTCGGTGTGATACCCCCGGTGAACAGGGAGCGAAAGGGTTCGGGAGACTTATAGTCCGCGTGCACGTCGTAGGTGTGGACCAACAGCAAAAAATCCTCACTGGCGTGCCTCTCGAGCCAATCGATCACCCGCGGTCCGATCACGTCCAAACCTTGCCAATCGTAAGTCTCATAGTGTTCGAAACCCTGATTGATGTTGAATTCCGGCCGCATGAATCCGCCATCGACGAAGGCCGCCGTCCGGTAGCCGGCTTCAACAAAAACCTCAGCCAGGGTGGTGACGGAGTCCGGTAGACGGGCGCCGTTGTAATTCAAGCCGTGGCTGCTCGGATAGAGTCCGGTGAAAATAGAGCTTTGCGAAGGGCCGGTATCGGGCGCCTGGCTAAAGGCCCATTGGAAGCGGTAGGACTCCCGCGCCAGGGCGTCGATTCTTGGACTGGTGGGACGTTCATAACCGTAACAGCCCAGATGGTCGGCACGCAGGGTGTCGATGTCGAAGATCAGAACTGGCGCAGGTAACATCCGTTCGGCAGCCGGCAGATCAGCGGACTGCGGATCAGCGGACTGAGGATCGCCGCAGGCCACACATAGGCTCATGGCGAGGAGGATTACCAACCTCGACAGGCCTGACGCCGAAGCTGATGCTGCTCGGTGAATGATTTCGACCCAGAGGCCCTGCATATCGGCCATTATCTTGGCAGCCCAGATTGTGGTCTCGAGGATCTGCCCGGAGCCACCGGATCCGCTGGCTTGGCAGAGTTCGAGTCCTGAGCCTCGACGGCCCGCAACAACTCGGCCGCTCGACGCTTTTCGGATTGCTCTGCTAGGTCCAAGGGCGTATCTCCCGAATGGTTTAGAACGTTGGAATCGGCACCCGCTGCCAACAGGAGGCGGATGTTTTCGGGATACCCCCAGCCAGCGGCGTGGTGGAGCGCCGTGTTGCCCTTGCTGTCGGCGACGTCGATCTTGATCGATTGCTGGACGAGGGTCTGCAGTAACCGGGGATCGCGGCTTGCCCCAGCGAGATGTAAAACCGAGGTTCCCTCGAGATTGCGGTGCTCGATCGAGGCCCCCCGTTGGAGCAGGAACTCAACCGCCGCGATCTGGCCGTTGCGGGCGGCAAAGGCCAATGGGGTCCAGCCGTCGTGATCGATTGGATCAACCTGCGGGACGTGGTCGAGCAGAGTCTGTAGGATGTCCAGATCGCCTCCATGGGCCGCCAGATGGAGCAGGCTCTGGCCATAAACATTGAGCTCGCGAGCGCTCTCGGCCTCAAATAAGAGCTCAAAAGCACCGCTCCTGCCGTGGATTGCGGCTTCGCTTGCCGGACGGTTACCTTCGCGGTTCGGGCTCCCTTTGGAATCCCTGGCCAAGGCTCGGACAATCTCAACGTCGCCTCGGCGGGCCCCGAGATGCAGGGAAGTCAAACCCTGGTTGTCGACCACGTCGACGTCACCACCGTTGGCGAGCAAGATCTCGACCATCGCCCCCGAGGCCTGATCGGCCGCTAAGTGCAGGGCATTTTGCCCCAGCTCATTACGAGCTTGGATCTTGGCCCGACCGTCCTCGACAAGCCGTCGCGCCACCGGCACGTTGTCGAGCCGCGCACACTTCATCAGCGGAGTCTCGTTGCGGGCATCAACCCAAGAGCCGGCACGCTGCGAGAGGAGAAGATCCAACAACTCGGGATCGTCTTGGTAACAGGCCCAATGAATGGTGGAAAACCCTGCTAGATCACGCTGATTCCGCCGTGCACCCGCTTCGACCAGGTAGCGGACGATCTCGCTCCTTCCCCACCGCACGGCGAGATGAAGCAAGGGCGCTCGGTCAGGACTGCGCGATCTCACGATCTTCCGGCCCAGGACTCTCAGCGCTTCGAGATCGTCTCGGACAATGGCATCCACCGCCAGCCGGTAGGGATCGGCTCCGATGTTGTTCGGACTCAGCGGCCTAATCCCTTGGCTGAACCGGGTCAACGCTTCGAAGAGTAGGTCGGTGTCCTGTTTCCCCAAGTGCAGCATGAAGGGCTCAAACCTCTGGAGGTCGATGAGGGACGAGAGCTTCCAATAGAGAATACCCGCCAGCCGAGAGGAATCTTCTGACCATACCTGGTGCAGAGCGCGGACTGCCAGCGCCCGCTCCAACGGCTCGATCGGTTGCGCCGACCAGAAGAAGGCCCGATCGTTCGCCAACTCGCCCTCTGGATCCCACAGTGGGATAAACCCTTGCGAGCTCCACGGCGCCACCGTGACCCCTCGCCAGCGGGTATATCCCAACTCGGTGAAAATCACCTCCTGAGAGAGGTCGTGAGATGCCTTGAAGGCGTCGATCTTGTCGAAGATCCCACGCCAAGAGCCGACGAGCCCTGCTTCACTGAGTGGTGTTTCGAGGGCCTGACGTAGCGGGAAATAGGCGTTGATCCCCATGAAGTCGAGTTCGTCCCAAAACGCAACCTCGTGGTAGTTGTCAAAATTCGCCGCGAGGGTGAGTCGACCGGAGTAGACCTGCCGAACCTTCTTGACCAGATGTCGCCACTGGCTGTCCAACAGACGCCGACGCCGGTTGATCGCCCCTAGCTGATCGTCGCTGTCGGCAAACGTGTAGGCCCTGGCCCAGCCCCTCTCTGCACGATTTCGCACGACCAGGAAATCGTCCAGCGACTCGAAGTCGCCAGCCCCCATCCCCACCCGGACGTCTTCACTGAAGAGATGCTCCGAACGTCCGACCAGGGCGCGCAGCCTTTCTTGGCTAGCCTCGTCAAGGTAATACTCAGCCAACCCTGGCAGGTCATCGATCGGTAGGGTTGCCGCCAGCGAATTCATTTCGCTGGCGACCCCCAACACGTCGACACTTTCCTGTTCGGCGATGCGTCCCCATTTGACGACAAAGTCGGAGTAGATGCGGAACCACTCCTCGGCCGCTTGCTCCGTCTCGGGATAAATCAAACCGTGCCACAAGAACCGGTTTTCCGGTTCGTTGTGGTCGAGGGCAACACGCAAGACCAGCACAACCTGAAGACCGTTCTGGCGTGCCGCACGGATTTCGGCGAGCACCGCCGATTCCTGCTCCGCGTACCACAGCTTGGCGGTGTTCCAAGGTCCCTGATGAGCGTAAACCGTCACTTGGACGGCATTCATGCCGGCCTGATTCAGCGCCGCCACCCACCGTTGGTGATCCGGCTCGTGGGTCTGGATACCGCCGAGCAGAAACGGCTTCAGTCCCCCGCTTTGCACTGTGGCGAGTGGCTCGCCATGGGCAACCGCGGAGACGGAGAAGAGAGCAAGCCAGAGACTGGCCAGACATCGAAGACCGAAAGATTTCATATTAATAGGAGACTGCTGAGGTCTCGAAGATCCCTACGGATTTCAGTGTGATTCTACAGTCCGACTCCAAAGGCGACCGCGGGAGTCTCACCGTCTCAAGTGTTGAGCTGGGTTTCAAACTTTGAACCAGTCATCCCGTTTCCACGATGCCCGCCGCCCGATTATATGTAGAGCAGACAGAGATCGGGTCCGCCGATCGGTGTCCCCGCGAAGAACAGGCTTGCGGTACTTCGGAATGAACACAAAGTGATAATGCAACTGGTGCGTTGTATGCGATGACTTTCGATAGCGACTCATCCACCTACAGTACCCCAAGCCTCCTGAAGGCTTCGCCAAAAGGCGAGGGGGTTCACCCATCCATGAGGGAGACCCTAAGACTCCCAATTTGGCTCGCCTCGGACCTCCTGCTCAACAGCGAGCGAAGGTCCTGGAGAGACTGCATGTAAGAAGTCGACTCGAGGTCTAGTGCTGAAACTTGAAAAGTCCAAGGTGAATTCGCCCGTCGAACCGGAAGTCGGTCGAAAACCCGCCGCGTACCTAAGTCCAACTTTTTCATCAGGCGGAATGACGGGAAGATCTAATCAGTCTTGATGCCTATATAATTCGTTCTCGGCAAGCCTCGGAGCTGCGTCTTAACTCGAGGCTCATTTATCTCCCGCTCTTCTGCAGGGAACTACATCAATGCACTCGGAGATCCGATGACCAATGAGACAAGTTTCGACCTGGTTGGTGTGATTGGCGCTGGCGTCATGGGCGCTGGAGTAGCACAAAACCTGGCGCAAAACGGACATCGCGTGTACCTTGTCGACCTTTCCGACGAGGTTCTGGAGCATGCTCGCGGTGAAATTCGGCAGAACCTGCGAATGCAGAACCTGTTCCAGAAGAAAGCTGGTAGCGACAAACCTGACGAAGTTCTGGAGCGGATCCGTTTCACCACGGACTACGAACCCCTGCGGGAAGCCGACTTCGTGGTCGAGAATGTAGTCGAAAAGCCAGAGGTCAAGAAAGGCGTCTATCGGCGCCTGGAGGAGGTGTGCCCTGAAGCCTGCGCCTATGGCGTCAACACTTCGGCCATCTCGATCACTCGCGTCGGCTCATGGACCCAAAGGCCAGATCGTGTGGTCGGCATGCACTTCATGAAC
>JAJCXO010000161.1 GCA_029263395.1 Acidobacteriota bacterium
GGGCGGCGGGAGGCCTTGCTGGGTCGCTGCTGACCGTCGCCATCTGGAGCCATTGGCGGTTGGGAGAAGTCCACTACGGTTTGTTGGCCATCGCCGCCCTGACAGCGGTCGTGTCGCAGCTCGGTGACCTAGTGGAATCGGTCGTCAAACGAGGTGCTGGAGTGAAAGATTCTTCCAACTTGCTGCCCGGCCACGGCGGATTCTACGACCGCATGGATTCGACCTTGATGGCAACACCGATCTTCGTCGCCGGTATTCAATGGCTGGGGGTCGAATCGTTGATCCCGGTCTGAAATGACGAACACCGGCTCTTTGTTTTTCGTATGATGGGTGACTCTAGTCTGCCCGGCTCATGACTCTAGTCTGCTCGGCTCATCATGGAAAATCTACTAACCAGTATTCCCGCGTTTCTTTTCGCCCTCGGCGTCATCGTCTTCGTACATGAAGCCGGCCACCATATGGTGGCCAAGCTTTTCGGGGTACGGGTGGTGGTGTTTTCCCTTGGATTTGGCAAACGTCTGTGGGGATTCCAGCACCGCGGAACCGACTATCGAGTCTCGGCAATTCCGCTTGGTGGTTATGTCCGCATGGGTGGTGAGTTGGCCGAAGAACGCACCGGTGACCCGAGCGATTTCCTGGCGAAACCGCGTTGGCAACGTATTCTTGTCTACCTTGCGGGACCCGCGATGAACGTCGTGTTGTCGGTGGCTCTCATCGCCGGTGTCTTCATGGCCGGGATCGAGTTGCAAGCAATGCAGGACATCCCTTCGATCGTCGGCACTGTTGAAGAAGATTCAGCGGGTGCCAAGGCTGGGGTCGAGCCCGGGGACCGCATCGTCCGCATTGCTGACAAGCCAGTGGACCGGTGGAAAGAGGTGGCTTTTGTGCTTGCAACCTCAGCGGAACGGCCGGTAGAGATAGAGCTGTTGCGCGGTGAGACGCCGATGCGGGTCGTGGTGACGCCGGTCAAGGTGCCACGTTACGAGTTCGGCGACGCGGGCATCTACCCCAAGCTGTTGTTGCGCTTTTCGGAGATTTTCAAGGATACGCCAGCCGCCCGCGCCGGCTTTCGCTCCGGCGACGAAGTACGCAGGATTGATGGCCGACCGGTGCCTGAAGTCGACGACTTCATCACCTACATCGAAACCCACGCCGGTACCGAGATCAACATCGAAGTTTTGCGCCGCGATGATCTTCTCACCCTCGCGGTGACCCCTGAAGCGATCGAAGGCAAGGGCAAGATCGGTGTCCGGCTCGGCTCCTTTCGGCGTCTGGGCTTTGGCGAGGCGATCGTCGAAAGTATCAAGTTCAATGTCGACATCATCGATAAAAGCATCTTGATTCTCGGTAAGCTATTCAGCAACGAGATCGCCGCCAAGAGTGCCCTCTCAGGTCCAATCGAGATCGCCGCCTGGAGTGGTCGAGCTGCCCGCCGTGGCTTCAAAGACTTGATCTACACCATGGGGTTTCTGTCGATTTCGATCGGATTCATGAATCTGCTGCCGATCCCGGTACTCGATGGTGGCCATATCTCGATCTTGCTGGTCGAGAGCTTCCTACGCCGAGATCTCTCTCTGGTGCTCAAGGAGCGCATCACCCAAGTCGGGTTCATGATGCTGATGACGTTGATGGCGATGGTGATCTTCTTCGATCTATCGAAGAACCTGCCTGCACTTTTCGGGTCGCAATAGGCGGTTGCTCGGCGGCAACTAGGTGCCGTGGCCCCATCGCGCCGGAGTTGACGGATCGTCTACAGAATCTGACAGTCTGGTCTGGTAAAGAGCAACCGTCGCTCCCAGGTTTGGCTGGCTGAAGTCGAGGTCGGCTCTGGTATGCTCAGCGTATGTGGCGCAAGTTTGTACGAGCGGTCGGATGCCTGGGATACCTAGGTATCTTGGCGGTAATTTTTGGCCTGGTGTCGTACTTCAGTTTCAGCCAATTCGTTCGACGAGGCGTGACTCCGACCCCGGAGCTCTATGGCATGAGCGAAGGCGAGGCAGAGCGACTCTTGGCCGATCAAGGATTACGCTTAGTGTGGTCAGACGAAGGCGAACGTTTCGACGAGCAGGTGTTGGCCGGACATGTCCTCCTCCAGGAGCCCCGTGCCGGCACTCTGGTCAAGCGCGGCGGTACCGTCACCGTGATCATGTCGCGCGGTCCGCGACGGATCGAGGTCCCAAACGTCTTGGGCAACGCCCTGCAGGCAGCACAGGTCAACATGGCGGCAGCTGGCCTGGCGGTCGGACGAACCATCAGTGTTCACAGCCGAGAGGGAGCAACTGGCATCGTCGTTGCACAACAACCAGCCGCCGGCTCGAGAGTCGAGAGTGATGCCACCATCGATCTCTTCCTGACCGTAGAGAGCCGACGGGAGACTTATTTGATGCCAGACCTCACGTATCTCGACATCGACAATGTGCGACGCTACATGCAATCCCGAGGGGTCCGGATCGGGAAAGTCAGTTATGACGTTTACGGCGAATACGCCCCCGGTACTGTTCTCCGACAGTTTCCGCTCCCCGGTCACCCGCTGCATCGCGACGACGTGATCGCGCTGAGCGTTGTACCTCCGGCGCCACCGGAGATCAGCGAGGATGCTCTGGATCCCGAAGAGACTCTTGATCTCGAGATGACTAATCCCGAAGAGACCGCGAATGGCGAAGTTTCCGACAGCTTGGAACCACAGGCAAGTAGAGGAATCCCATGAAGCTAGCTCCCTCTATTCTGGCAGCTGATTTGACGAATCTAGCGGGGGCAATGGACCTCTGTGAGGCGGGTGGCGCCGACTTGGTGCATTTCGACGTCATGGATGGTCACTTCGTACCCAATCTGACGTTTGGCATCCCGGTTCT
Organism: Acidobacteriota bacterium; assembly: GCA_029263395.1. Classification (GTDB taxonomy): domain Bacteria; phylum Acidobacteriota; class Thermoanaerobaculia; order Multivoradales; family J023; genus JAAELT01. The sequence continues at coordinate 2,853 of JAJCXO010000161.1, forward strand.
AGAGGCACTCTCGAAACGCACTGCGCTACCCATAGATGTCCATCTCATGGTCTCCCAGCCGGAACGTCTGCTCGACGCTTATCTCAAAGCTGGCGCGAGCTGGATTTCAGTCCACTGGGAAGCTGCAACCCACCTCGATCGTTTGCTGGAACAGATTCGAGCCGGCGGTGCCCAAGCCGGTGTTGCCCTCAACCCGGCAACTCCTGTGGATGTCCTCGTCGACTGTCTTCACCGATTGGATTTTGTCCTGTTGATGTCCGTCAACCCTGGCTTTGGTGGCCAGGCTTTTCTTCCTCACGTCCTCGACAAGACACGTCGTTTGCGCCAAATGATCGAGCAGCGTAAGCTCCACGTCAAGATCGAGATGGACGGAGGCGTCGGACTCGGCAACATTCACCAAGTCACTGCTGCCGGCGTCGACGTTTGCGTTGCCGGTTCAGCCGTCTTTCGCCACCAGGACCCCGCCGCTGCCATGCGCCAGCTGCGGCGTCTATCAACTGCGGACGCTTCATGAGAAGAAACACAACGCCCATTGGGCTCTTGATCCTTGGTTTGATCTTGACGAGCGGCTGCAGGGGAAAGCGGGATGATCCGATCCTGAGGCTTTCCGCTGCCGAGGCGCTCGAAATGGGCAAAGAATTTCTAGCGACCGAGAAATACTACAAAGCCCGGCAGCACTTGACTCACGCCTTCGAAGTTGAGCCCAACTCCCGAAGCGGACGTGAGGCACTACTGTTAGCCTCCGATGCCTACTATTTGCACGGGGGTTCAGACAACTACATCAAATGTGAAGCCAAGTATCGCGATTTTCTCAATCGCTTTCCGACCAGCGACAAAGCGGACTATGCACAGTTTCGCGTCGCAAGCTGCCTCGCCAGGCGGGTCGAGAAACCCGATCGTGATCAGAAAGTAACCCGCGATGCGGTGCGGGCGTTCGAAGAGTTGATGCGTTTGTACCCCACTAGCCCTTACGTCGCTGAAGCCAGGCAGGAGATCGCGACCATCAGGGATCGACTAGCGGAGCACGAACTCATCATCGGCACCTTCTATACGAATTTTTATGGACGTGGTATCTGCCAGGCGACGATTCAGCGGCTGGAAAATGTCCACGAAGAGTATCCCTCCTTCTCTAAGATGGATGAGGTCCACTACAACCTGGTGGTTGCTTATCGGCGCTGCCGAAGACCGGATCAGGCAAACCTCGAACGCGAGGCGTTACGACGCGACTACCCGGACAGCCCTTTTATCGCCAAGGTTGAGAAATTCGAGAAGCAATTCGAGAAAGAACTGAGAAAGATTCTCAAAAAAGGTGGCTGATCTGTGAGATTCCGAGGTTCTGCCCGACCCGTACCGAGCGCCCTGCTGTTGATCTTGACCCTGTTGGTCCTGACTCCGATCGCGGGCTGCTCGAGCAGCAGCCTAATTCGGCCCCAAGGACCGAGTGCCGCAGAGATTGAAGCGCTCGAGCGCCGTAACGTGGAGTTGCAGAAACAAGCCACAGTGGGCGAAATCGAGATGCGGCGACTGCAGCGCGAGGTGGCTCGGCTCGAGGCCGAGCTCGAGGCGGTGATGCGCCCATCAACCGCACAGACGCTTCCGTCAGCGCCCGAGCAGATCTACAGTCCGCCGGTCGCCGCTGAGCCCGAGATTGAGGAGATTGACCTCGAAGAAGAGCCGATGGCGGCGATCAGCGTCGAGCCAACTCAGGTGCCTAGCCGGCAACTGGAGGCTGCGCCAAGTAGCCCCGAGAGCAATTCGGTGCCGCCCACTGGCCCCCGATCGGCCCCAACGGCCAGCATTCCTTCCTCAGAGGCTCAAGCACTCTACGATCAGGGCTACACCCTGTTCCACCAGAGAAGCTACGAGGAAGCTGAGTCGCGTTTCCAAAGTTTTGTTGATCGGTACCCCGAAACCGAGCTAGCCGACAATGCGCTGTTCTGGATTGGTGAGACTCGCTACGCACGCGGCGATTTCAGCGCAGCGCTCGAGGCGTTCACGGCCACGGTGGAACGCTTCCCGCAAGGCAACAAGGTGGCTGACGCGTTGCTCAAGGCCGGCAAGTGCCTGGAGACCCTCGGCGAGCCCGAACAAGCAGTCGCGACCTATCGCGAACTCACTCGTCGGTATGCTGGTACAGCAGCGGCAGCACAGGCCGCCGACCGGCTCGACGCAGTGAAGCAATAGCGCCTGTCTGGCAGGCTTGTAACGCCAAACTCGGGCTATGCTGGCGCCTGTAGTCAAGAAATCAAAATGTGCTAGCTTCATCTGATGCCGAACTTGCACAATTTCTTGACAGTCTGAAGCAAAACAAGGTACTTTGGCCGAAGACCGTCTGATGAGTGTATAGTCACTTTTCTATGGAGCTGGCCGAGGCTTCGGTTGGTTTCGTGGCGTTGCTTCGGATGGTCGAACTGGCATCGTTGCCAGACCCGTCCATCCAAGGGCGTTTGCGGCGGCGACCGGGAGGTCACAGTATGAGTAAACATCTTCATTCTTGGTTCGTTCTATGCTTGGTGCTCGCGGGAGTCTCTGCGTTCGTTGCAGAGGCGCAGCAGCCGCCAGCAGACCTGCAGCTGGTCGATGGCCACTGGACGGCCTGGAACCCACCGGCAACAGTGCCCGATGGCATGCAGGCGTACACCATCCAGGCAGGCGACTCGCTGTGGGGTATCGCGGCCCAGATGTTGGGCGACCCGCATCTATGGCCACAGATTTGGCAACAGAACCAGTACATCCTCGACTCTCACTGGATCTATCCAGGTGATCAGCTGATGCTCTCTGGAGTGGTAGCCGCAGATGGCTTCGGTGACTCCTCCGGAGTCGCCGGGGCACCGCTCGGCGAGGCTGCCGCGGGTCTACCCGAAGGACAGATGGCTGAAGGTGGCGATCCGTTCAGCACAGTGCTGGAGGGCGCCTCTGATTCAGACTCTGGTGCGTTCACCGCACGCGATGACTTCGCCAATCCAGAAGGACCCGTACCTCTAGGGTACGAGGCCGACATTTACTGCACAGGCTATGTCGGAGACTTGGAAGAAGAATTCGCTTATAGCATCGTCAGCTCTGAGTATGAGTTCCTGACGCCGACGCTCGATCCTGGCCAGAACAGCACCATTACAGGCATCCATGGAAAGGCCAGCACAGAGAAGTATGGCCTCGGGCTTGGGGATATCATCTATTTGGACGGCGGCCGTGCCGAGGGATTGTCTGCAGGTGAACTGCTGACTGCGATTCTTCCGGCAGAGAAAGTTTTCCATCCGAAGGGTCGAAGACTGCTGGGACGCTTATACAAATATCTCGGGCGAGTGCGCGTCCTGTCGGCGCAACCGGAGACGGCAATCGCCGAGATTGTCCAACTTTGTACCCCGATTCCGGTCGGTGCCAAGCTCAAAATCTTCGAGCCGGAACCAATCCCCTTACGCAAGATCACCCCACTTCGCCCGGTCAATTTTCCGGCAGCCGAAGCGGAATTGGAGGATTCGCCTTCAATCGTGGTGGCCTGGGACAAGCTGCTGTCGCTTGGCGCGGGTTATATGGTGTTCATCGACCAAGCAAACGAAGAAGATATGGCTCCCGGTGATATCTACACCATCTACCGACGCGGCCGTCGCGGTTTTCCGCCGACTGTGCTCGGGGAGCTTGCAGTTCTTTCTGTCTTCGAAGAGACGGCATTGGCTCGTATTCTCAGATCGCGCTACACCGTTTTTGTAGGCGACGTTCTGCATTTGAAATGACAGGCTTGTTCCATACGAACACGGCCACATACGATTGTCCGGAGGGGTAGCTAATGGCCCGCAAGAACTTGAAAGATGGATTGACCCCCATCGTGGACGAGTTAGTGAAACGGGGCGTCAGCCTGCAGCAGGCTCGGCAGGAGTTCGAGCGACAGTTCATCAAGGCTTCTCTACGGTCCAACGGCGGCAATCTTTGTCGATCTGCCCGATCTCTCGGAGTACACCGCAATACCCTTCGCAACAAGGTTTCCAGCTTGGGTATCGATACACACCGCGGTCCTTCGCTGGATTCTCCCGAGTCCTAAATCCGCTCCCACGGAGCCCGAGCGCTCCAGATTCAACTCCCGTCAGCCAGAGAGCCGTAGCCAATCCGTTGGGGTTGGCTCGCGTCTTGCAAACCTGGCTAAGACCCATTTCTGGGCTCTTCAGTCTCTAGACTCCCATCATCTGACGCTCGTACACGATAGATTGAGACTGTTCGTTAGCTCCCGCCCAAAATCCAGGGAGCTTTTCCGACCGATACTAACGAGGAAAGACGATGTCGATAGGTAAGTCACGTGTATCCGCCTTAGCGGCGCTACACTTTTTCATTTTCTGCTTGCTGCCAACGCGGGCTCCGTCGAACTCGGCGGCAGTCGAAGCGATGTTGGCCAATGCGCCCAGTGCAACTGAAATTGCACTCTTCCAAGAACTGATGGACTGGATCGGCGACGGCGAGCTCGAGTTCATGTCCGATTACGGTCCGCTTCGCCAGACGATTCGTGCACGTCCCGCGAGCTTCGATGTTTTCCGCAACTTCCTTGATGACTCGACTCGCCATCAAGGCTTGGATGCTGTCCCGTTTGGGGATGTCATCCGCCAGGCAGCAGAGCGGCACGGCGTCGATGGCCTATTGATCGCCGCCATCATCGAAGCGGAATCAAGCTTTGACCCCTGCGCGATCTCGAGCCGCGGTGCAATGGGACTGATGCAGGTCATGCCAGCGACGGCAGGCTTGGCCGAGGTCGACCAATTGACCGATCCGGAGAAGAACATCGACGTAGGTACCGGCTATCTTCGCTACCTGCTGAAGATTTACGATGGAGACTTGGAGTTGGCCCTGGCGGCCTACAACGCAGGGCCTTCCAACGTTCGTCGATTTGGCGGGCTACCGCCTTTCCGTGAGACCCAGCGTTATGTGGAGCGAGTCCTCACGTCCTATGTCAGCTATCATCAAGATGCCTGGCAACGTAGCGATACTGCCGAGCTATTAGGACTCTCGTCGGCGGCCTGACGAGAAGTCAGGCGGCTGCCTCAAGAGCGCACTCAACGAGCTGACTGCCGCCGGTCTCAGGCTTGATCTTTTTCCGAGGCAGACGACAGCGGCGGCGCAGAGTCGTCTGCCTTGAGACCGCGCTTGAAGTTGCTGATGCCTTCTCCAAGCCCTTTGCCAAGCATCGGCAGGCGTGTCGCACCGAACATCACGACGACAATAAGAAGAATCAGTACGAGCTCTTGGAATCCTAGGCCAAACATAGGTTACTCCTCTAGCGGCGAGACCTTCTAGTCTCTGCCTGGGTTTCGAAGAATCATCAGTGCTCGTTTGTAGCGAGGGGCTGACCACTCGGGATGAGCCGACAGCCTTGGGCAACAAAACTGTCTGTTCGACAGTCTAGCAGACAGCCGGCAGTGGGTCACTCCGGCCCACTCTCTGCCAGAATGGCAGGTTGTAACCGCGACAGATTGACACCTTTGGAGTAGCTGATCATAATTTTCCGAGGGGTCCTGTATGACGGTCGACAACCACATGAAGCAGTTGATGAGAGATCTTGGAGACGCCATCACCCGGGCGATGGCATCTTCCACCGAGATTGGCGAAGCCATGCAAAGGCTCCGGCAAGATGGCTATTCGTTATCTCTGGTGCTCGACCGAAGAGAAGACTCTGAAAAGAGCGCCCGAGTCGAACTCAGCAGTCCGCAGCAACCTCCGGCTCAGCAGGCTACTTTCAGACTGGGCCAAGAAGACGTCTCGTGGCTGAGAACGCTGGGAATCGACGCCACACGGACTGGCCGACGTCGACGTAGCCCTTGATGATGACCAACCAAGACAGCCCGGCGGTCATTGACGAACCGCGTCGACAGGATCTTCTCGGCCTGCCGAAGGCAGAGTTAGCCGAGGTACTGGCGCCGCATATCGACCGCCCATATCGGACCGAGCAGATTTTCCGGGCGCTCTATGAGCGGGGTGTGACCCAACTCGACTCGATGACTGAGCTTGGCAAGGGGCTACGCGAGCGCTTAGGCACGGTCTTCACAATTGCAACTCCCGAGATAGCAACACGCAGCGTCTCAGTCGACGGCACCGTGAAGTACTTGTTTCGGTTGTCGGATGGCGCGACGATCGAAACGGTCGACATTCCGGACGGGCAACGCCGGACGCTGTGCATTTCCAGCCAAGCTGGCTGCGCGCTCGCCTGTCGTTTCTGCGTGACTGGTTATTGGGGCGGAGGGCGCAATTTGACTGCAGGCGAGATCGTTGCGCAGGTGCTTACCGCCCTTCAGGGCCCCAATTTTCGGCTCGAGGGCGTCAATCTCGTGTTCATGGGTATGGGCGAACCGTTGCTCAATCTCGAGGCTCTCAGCAAGGCTCTGGTAGTCCTGACTGAAAAGATCTCCCGTCGTCGGATTACGGTTTCTACCGCTGGGATCATTCCGGGCATCGAAGCCATGGCACGCTGGACAGTGCGACCTCGGCTCGCTATCTCACTCCATGCGCCGGACGACGAACGCCGCACCCGCATCATGCCAATTAACCAGAAGTATCCGCTTGCGGACTTGATGAGGGTTCTGCGCCACTACCCGACCGAACCTCGTGAGAAGATTACCTTCGAGTATCTCCTGATCAAGGATCTCAACGATGCGATGGCGGACGCCGATGCAGTCGTGAAACTCATCGGGAATCTTGCGGCCAAGGTCAATCTGATCCCGCTGAATCCGGACCCCGTACTGGATCCAGAGTTTCAGACACCGCCCAATTCCCGGGTCGACGCCTTTCGGCGACGATTGATGGGGCAAGGACTGACAGCCACTATCCGCAAGCGACGAGGTGACGACGTCAGCGCTGCCTGTGGTCAGCTGCGGGCGACCGATCGCGAACCCCGTGGGTTTCGGCGGTCGAATCTGCGCTTTTGACCGTAGTTTTTATTGGTCAGAAGTCTGCATTTAGTCAGGAGGCTGCATTAGGACAGTGGTGGTCTGTGCTTTTGGTTCTGGTCTGCACTAGTGACAGTGGCCTGCACTAGCCCGAAGACCGACGCCAAATCATCGCCACATTGCGCCCTGCTCGCGGGCCCTCTCGGCGATAACTCCACAATCGATCAGGGTGACACCGTGTGCAGAGTTCGAGCGCGTGGATCGACGAGACACCTTCCTTTTCGAGTTGGTATCGCGCTGCCTTCACCAGATCTAGATGTTTTTTGCCTCGGGGCCCAAGTTTGCCAACTTGTTCCGAGCTGGCAGCACAGACGGACTTCGCAACGTCGTCGCCAACTTCGTAACAGCACTGTCCAATTGCCGGCCCGATCCAAGCCGTGACATCATTTTCCGACGGCTGCATACGTTCCAGCGTTCGGGATAATATTGAATGCGCCAGCCCCCGCCAGCCAGCGTGGACAGCGGCAATGGTCCCTGAACCGGCCAGTAAAACGGGCACACAATCTGCGGTCACTATCGTCAGAGCTAAGTTTAGGCGCTGGGTGACTAAGGCATCACCTCGGCCGCAATCGCCAACCGAGGCATCAACCACTTCCGCTGAATGGTATTGCTGCAGCCACGCCCGTTCGATGCCACTGCAACGTCCTTCGCTGGTGTCTATGGGCTCAACCGAGGTGCCTTTTCCGACCAGGCGTACCTCGACATGGTCTTGGCCGCATCGCCAAGCTGACTGACCAACCTCGTGGAAGGGTTCGATCATAATGTCAGGATTCTAGCGGGCTTGAAGCAACCCCGAGATGTTGGCCCGTTATTGGGTAAACTTGGGCCCACTTATGCGCGGGTTTTGTGACCGAGTCGCCTTGGATTGCGGACTACTTCGAGGATCTCATGCCCACCTATCCCGAGAGGCTAACCGCGGCAGATTGGCTAGGTAGCGACTTGGTTGAGCGGACGCCATTCACAGTGACCTCGAGCGCGCCTGTCGCCACGGATGAAACCCCGTGATCGAGTTATTCTCCGTCACTAAGCGTTATGCCAGCGGCCAAGTTGGTCTCGACAACGTCACGTTGAAGATTGACGCCGGTCAGATGGTGTTTTTGACAGGGCCGAGCGGCGCTGGCAAAAGTACCTTCTTGAAGCTCATTTACTGCGAAGAGATTCCAAGTAGCGGCAGCATTCTCGTCAACGGTCGCAACGTCTCTTCGCTGCCACGTCGCAAGGTTCCGTACTTGAGACGGACTATCGGGGTTGTGTTCCAGAGCTTCCGGCTTATTCCTCGCAAGACGGTTTTCGAGAACATCTGCTACTTGCCTCGTATTTTGGGCTCGAGTGCGCAGGAGCAAAAGGAGCTTGCCTACGAAACCCTGCGAAGGGTTTCCCTGTCGCACCGCATGAACGCGTCGCCGCACCAACTTTCGGGCGGTGAGCAGCAACGGGTTGCGATCGCTCGAGCCCTGATGAACCAGCCGGAGATACTCCTCGCGGACGAACCTACGGGAAATCTCGACCCAGAGCTGTCAGAGGAGATTCTGCGTCTCTTTCTAGAAATCAACGGCCAAGGCACCACGGTCATTTTCGCAACCCATGACCGCGACCTTATCCAGCGTGTGGGACGCCGTGTGCTGACCCTGGAGGCTGGACAGTTGACCGGAGACCAAAAGCTGCCAGGCGAGCTGAACGACGCTATTGGCCCCGGCCAGGGAACTATGGGCCCCGGCCAGGGAACTATAGATCTCGAGGAAGAGGCATGACGTTCTCCCAAGCGATCTCGTACTTCCTGCGAGAGGCATGCTCGAGCTTGGTTCGGAGCTGGAAGGTTTCTCTCGTTGCAATCTCCACCATCACGATGAGCCTGTTCCTGACTGGCGTCTTCCTGTTGGTCAGCAGCAACCTTCGACAACTCATCTCAGGCTGGGAAGAAGAGAGCAAACTGGTTCTCTATCTGGAAACAGCGGCCACCGTTGAGGACCAAAAACGGCTTATCAACAAGCTCGAGCAGGCCGAGTGGGCGTCGAGCGTTAACCTGGTCACTGCGACTGAAGGTGCGGAGCGCTTCCGCCAGGCCTTTCCAAGCCTTGGAGAGCTCCTGGAAGGGTGGGGAGACGGTGCTATCCCGTCCTCACTGGAGATCGTGCTCAATCGACAGGCGCTACCAGCACAGGCAGACTTTGACTCCTGGCTCGAGAGTCTGCGTCACGATACCGCTGTTTCTACCATCGACGATGACCGTGATTGGTTGACCCAACTCGAGGCTGTTGTTTTTGCGGTCGAGGCTCTCGGAATGGTCCTGGGGTTGGTCCTGCTGGTGACAGCCGTGTTCACTATTTCGAGCGTAATCCGATTGACTGCTTATCTCTATCGAGACGAAATCGCAGTGATGCGCTTGGTGGGTGCAACAGAATTCTTCATCCGCGGTCCGTTCTACATGGAGGGAGTACTGCAGGGCCTGGTTGGTGGCGGGTGCGCTCTTGTCACCCTGGCTGGGGGACACTACCTCTTGTTACGCCAGTCTGCAGATTCGCCGTTGAGCTTGCTTGCCGACAAGTTCCTCGGACCGGCCGAGTTGTTGTCACTCCTAGCGCTGGGCGGCCTTGCAGGCTTTATAGGCGCTATCACTTCGCTGCGCCGCGAATCCCTCGGACAGACCGCCGAAGTGGATCCGGAATGGGAGCAAGAGGGTTAGCCCTCCAACGGTCGATGCACAAAAAAAGGAGGCTCGGAGCCTCCTTTTTTAGTTCTGTCTCGGCTGGGTTCCAGCCGGCTGGGTTCCAGCCCTGACGGCTGGGTTCCAGCCTTAACGGCTGGGTTCCAGCCTTAGCGGCCGCCACCTTCGAGGGCCTTCAACTCTTCTTCCAAGCGTTTGGCCTCAGCCTCCATCTCCTTGATGGCTGCATTCTCTGCTTCGACATTCTTGTTGAAGCTGTCCGTCTCTTCGTTCTTCTTGACCCTGGCAACACCAGCCTGATCGCCGGCATTCTGGTAAGCCTCAATGGACTGCGCGTACTTCTTTTGCTTTTCCAGGGTGTAACCCAGCTGCCGCCAGATCAACTTGAGATCATCTGGCTTGGTGGTTTTGGTCTTGGCAGCCGCAAGCGCTGCTTCAGCAGACCCAAACTGACCATCGCTCGAGTACGCCTGCCCGAGGTAGTAGTGCGCCAACCAGTCGCTGGACTTCTTCGCAATTGCCGCCTCGCTAGCGGAAATTGCATTTTTGTACTGGCCTGAGCCCAGTTCGGCAGAGACCTTCAGCATCAGGTCGTCATACGTTCCAGTTTTTGCAGCGACTTCGCCGGCAAGCTCCGAGGCCCGAAGATAAGCCTGCTTCTTGGCATTTTTGTCGCGCGACATCCGACCTTTTTTGACCAAGGCTTGGGCGTAGGCCCGCTTCTTGTCAACGTCGTTGGGAGCCAACGAGGTCGCTTTGTTCAGCGCCGCAATCCCCTCGTCTGTTTGACCCAGACTGAGAGCAGTTGTGCCATACATATACTGGATCTGTGCGTCGCTCGGCTTTAGGCGTGCGAGTTCCTTGAAGTCAGCCACAGCTGCTTGGGCATTGCCAGCCTTGAATTTTGCTTGCCCTCTGATTTGATAGAAGGCTACCTGTTGCTTGGCCGGCAGCGAACTAGCGTCCACAGAGCCCAGGAGCTTGGTTACGTCACCGTAACGCCGAACGTTGAAATAGGCACGTCCTAAAGCAACTTTGATGCTGAGATCGTTCGGGTTCAGGTCATAGGCCTTGCGAAGGTGATGTAACGCTTCTTCCTTACGCTTCAGCTGCTCCAACGACAGGCCGAGCATGTAGTGGCCACGGTAGCCCTCTGGGTTTTGGTTGACGAGTTCCTGAAACTCGTTGACCGCATCTTGGTACTTCTTTGAGGTAAACGCGGCGACACCTTCGTCCCAACCTGCCGCAGCAGGTAGGGCACCTAGCAACGAGAAGGCAATAACCGAAACTATGAATTTTCGCATGGTGGGGTCTCCTTTCTCCGTACCCCTGCTTTTACAGCGAGGACGGAAGGACTTGCAGATCAAGCTCGTTGCGGCGGCTCAACCGCTCAACTGCTGGTTGATACGCTCCAAGAAAACACGAGACTGGTTGGGACCCAACGCCGAAGAAACGACTTGCTCGAGGGAGCGAATCATATCTAGTACGGCATCGAACCCGCGGCCGGATTCCATTTCGGTCTGAGTTCGGCGGGACGTTGCTTCGAGTTCAGGTAACTTCTCGTGATTCGCAAGAAGCACCCTGGCATGCTCGTGGATTCGTTCTGCCGTTTGAGACAGCTCGGCCGGAGTCATTCTCTGCAGGCGATCGGCCTGCAGCTGACCGAGATTCTCTTTGAGCTCGACAAGACTCGCGGTCACCAGCCCATAGAGAAGCTTGCAGACCTCGAAAGCACTTGAGCCGAGCACAGCCGCCAACTCGTCGATGGACCGGCGCTCATCAATTTTACAAATCACCGCCCATTCATTGGGGGTGAATGAGATCGACGTACTCGAACTTTGATTCGTGAACACTGGTACCAGACGAGTGGACGGTATGCGTTTCGATAACACCTGCCACTCATCAATGCGGCGAGCCGCCTCCATCAAGAGGTTGGTGTTCGACTTCTTGATGGTGCGGGCAGGAGCCTCGACACCAGGCTTGAAGACGAAATCGCCTTCTTGCCAAATGGCAAGCTCGTAGACCCCTTCTTCACCAGTGATGTCACCAGTAGTGGCATGCACTATCTCGCCATCGCGGAGATAGATTTCACCACTCTGATCAGCAGTCTTGAGGACGAAGACTCCCGTCTTCCCAGACACCGAAACCAGTTGGATGATGTCGGGAAGCGGGAGCTCTTTGAGCGACCCTTGAAAGGCCATTGGAGGAGGGAGAGCTTACTGTAGTCTGAAGTTCACCGTCAGATTGTAATAGACATCGACAGGCTTACCGTTGAGAGTTGCTGGCTTGAATTTCCAACTCTTGATCGCCTTGACCGCCTCTTCGCTCAGACCCATTGGCAGGCCCTTGAGCACTTTGACGTTAGTGACGTTACCAGTCTTGTCGATGATTGCCTGCACGATCACCACACCCTGGATTCGGGCCTTTCGGGCGATCTCTGTGTACTGAGGCTGAGGCGAGCTGAGCTTCTCAGGCTTCTTGACATCGCCGCCGACGTGAATCGGCCCCTCAGGCTCCGCAACCGGCGGCGCGTCAGGAATGCCGAACACGATATCGTCGACATCCGGCAAATCGATCTCAGGTTCCGGCTCGTCGAGACGGATCGGCTCAGGCTCGTCTGGTGTCGGATCTGGGATCGGCACCTTCTTCGCCTTAGGCTTGGGAATCTCCTGCTTTTGCTTCGGGGGCGGTGGCTGAAAGCGCACCTGCTGCACAACATAGACCTTCTTCTCTTTTTCTACCGCCTCGGGCTCGAAGACGATACTCGGGAAGTTGATCGCAAGCAGAATGAGGTGGAAGCCGGCCGCCAAGCCGAGTGACCACTTCATATGCTTGTTGTCTTCTTCATCCTCCAATGCGAACGTAGAGAACGCACCGGCACCATCATCAAGCGAAGACGGCGCCTCAGGGGCCTTCGGTCTGGTTTCCTTTGCCATCGCTCTAAAACCTCGTTGGGACAGAAGCTACCTTAGAACCAAAATGACTCAATCTCGCGTTGGGTTGGAAGCGAGACGTTGATGTCCTTCTCCAGCTTGAGGATCTCCTTACCTTGGCGAAGAACATCGAACACCGCCACCATCATGCCGTAGGGAGCCTCGGGCAGTGGTTTGATAATGACCGGCTTCTTAGGGTTGTTCTTCAGCTTGGGATCCAAGTACTCGAGGATTTCATCCAGTTCCATCGGCTTTTGATCAATGATCAGACGGCCATCAGCCTGAATTTCGATTAGCACCGCGTCTTCTTTTTCGACGATCGGCGGCGTGTCATCGTCTTTGGGCAACGCAAAATCGAGCCCACGGGTCGCAGCAAAGGTCGTCGTGACCATGAAGTAGACGATCAGCAGGAACGCAATGTCCGCCATCGAAGACGTAGGAATCTCGTCACTAGCCGGCTGGACTTTTATCTTCACGTCACTATCCTCCCTCTCCGCCACCGACGGCAGAGACGGTCTTCTGCTCCGAAAGCAGATAGATGAGTTCCACCTTGGCCTGTTTCAGGGAATCGATCACCTTATCGATATTGCGATAGGCAACCTGGTCGTCAGCCTTGAGCACAACAGGCCGACCGGGGAACGCGGTGACCAGATTGGCCGCAAACGTCACCACATCCTCGGCATCTACAGGAACGCTCATCTCTTCACCGGTTGTGACCCGAATTTGCCCTCCCTCGGTTACCGAGATGTAGGCGGCCTCTTTCGGGACCTCGTAACGCAACTCCGTCTTCGGCAACGCGACCTGCGTTTTGTCTTTTTCAAAGGTGATCGTCACCATGAAGAAGACGATGAGCAGAAAGGCGATATCGGCCATTGAGGCGGTTGGGATGATCGCACCCGCATCGTGACGTCTTTTCAAGCGCATTTCGAGGTCCCTCGAGTGGTTGTCGCCCGATCAGGGTTTGGGCTTGTCGCCGGCGCCATGGTCAGCAGTGATTCCGCTACGTTCCATCTCACCAAAAGTCTCGAGCAGCATATTGGTCGACGTTTCGATGTCGCGAACCGACTTGTTAATGCTGTTCATGAAGAAGTTGTAAGCCAACTGGACCGGGATAGCGACAGCTAGACCGGCAGCAGTGGTTACCAGAGCCTCGGAAATACCAGCGGCGACCGCGCCAGGATTCGACAGCCCCTGCTCGGCCAGGGCGTCAAACGACTTGATCATTCCCGAAACCGTGCCGAAGAATCCCAGTAGCGGGGATACGTTGGCAACACTAGCAAGCAAGATCAACCGCTTCTCGAGACGAGCCATCTCATGCAAAGCCGCGGTTTCAATCGTCTTCTCAATGTCTTCTTTGGGCTGGCCATACTTCAACAAACCTGCCTTCATGATCGAGGCAAGCGGTCCCTTGTATTGCTCGCAAATCTTGATCGCGTCGCGCAGCGACTTATTGACGATCAAAGCCTTGCGGAGCTTCGCCAGGAATTCGTTGACATTGATTTTCGCGCTGCGCAGTACCAGCCAGCGCTCGACGATGACGGCCAGGGCAGCGATCGAGAAGATCAAGAGAATCCACATTACGGGACCCCCTTCGTGCATCAACTCCATTATGGTTCCGCCAAACTTCCCCAAGGTTCTACCTCCTCTAGGCTGATTCGACTCGCCTCGTGCGAGTTCGGTTCCCGGTTTCTGAAGAGCCCTCTATCTTTTCCGGCACTTTATGTCTTTTGGTACGGCGCATGGCTTCGAAACGGCTCTTTTTTAGACACTGTCTCTCGCTTAGTTAACTCCAGCCGTAAACTTACCTTCAGTACCGAGCCCAGCTTACTGCCTTGCGGTAGCGCGGCTGCAATCTTGACTCGCGATCACTTATCGACTTTCAGCATCGCAGACCAATCTTGGATACCCAATCTCTGCCTACATACTAACCATCGATGACCAATCATGGAGCTTGGCGGCTCCAGTTGCAAGCGAAGTAAGCTCCCACTAGTTTGAGCGAGAAACATCTTCGCCAGGATATGTCTTCGCAAGCGTCGATTGGCTGGCCATGTTAGCACAGCCCAAAAACACCGGTCAAGAAACAGCCCACCAACTGCAAGCCTTTTTTTTGCTTATAGTTAGACACCACCATTCGTGAGGCTGCGTCCCTGCTGGAGGCGATCCACACGGAGTCGCTGGGCAAAACAAATCGCGGCCGCCAGAGCGTCACTCGCATCGGGAGTAAGTTTCTCTGCCCCCAGCCCAAGAATGAGGCGGACCATACGTTCAACCTGATCTTTATCGGCGCGCCCGTTGCCCGTAATGGCACTCTTGATCTCGGCAGGAGCGTATTCGTGGACTTCGAGCCCGGCACTTGCGACGGCCGCAAGCAAAACACCCCGCGCCTGTGCCAGCACGATCAGCGAGCGCACGTTGACCCCGCGGAACAGCGACTCCAACACCGCCGCTTCGGGCTCGAAGCGGCTCAGCAGATCGTTCAACTCGCGATGCAGGCCAGCCAGCCGCACCGCTAGTGGCGCCTTGGCAGGTAAGACGATACGCCCCTGGGTTACTGGCGTCAGCCGAGATCCCTGGCGATCGATCACACCGAAGCCAGCGAAGCGGCTACCGGGATCGAGACCAAGAATTCGCAAGGAGTCGCCGCTCTCAGCTGCTGGGCAAGGTGTTGTCTTCGACCTCGAAATTCGACCAGACATTCTGGACGTCGTCGAGATCTTCCATCGCCTCCATGAAACGCATCACTTGCGGCAACTTGTCATTCACCAAGGGCACGAGGGTCTTCGGCACCATCGCCAACTCACCCGAGGAGACCTCGATACCACGCTGCTCTAGAGCTTCCCGCACACCGTTGTAGGCGTCAGGCGCAGTGAAGAGCTCGTAGCCGGATTGCTCGGTCGTAAAGTCTTCGGCGTCGAGCTCGAGCGCAAGCTCCATGAAGTCCTCTTCACCCATCGTCTCGGCTTCGATCGAGAAATACCCTCGCTGCTCGAACATATAACTGACACAGCCGTTTTCACCCAAATTTCCGCCGTGTTTGTTGAACGCATGCCGGACCTCCCCTACCGTCCGGTTGCGATTGTCGGTCATGGTTTCGACCAATACCGCAACGCCTCCCGGCCCATACCCTTCGTAGGTCACCTCATCGTAGACACTGCCCTCGAGCTCGCCGGTGCCTTTTTTGATGGCACGTTCTAGTTTGTCGTTGGGGACATTATTGCCTCTCGCTTCCTGAACCGCCGCACGCAATCTGGGATTGCCGGCAGGATCGCCACCTCCGAGTCGCGCCGCGACGGTGACCTCACGCAGGATCCGGGTAAAAACCTTACCCCGCTTGGCATCGATTGCCCCTTTCTTGCGCTTGATGGTGCTCCACTTGCTATGCCCAGACATCGATAGTCTCCTCTTTCTTTCACGGATTCCGTTTCGCGAGGCCAAGCCGCATACAGTTGGTCGCCAGCTGTAGGAGTACCTGGCGAAATTTCTGTCGAGCAGGCCAAGAGCTGATTTTACTAGAAGCCTGCTCTTCTCCCTGAATCTCAGATTGACTCCCCTGTAAGCCAGTGCCAAAATAAAGCTTCCGGCCTTTGGAGATCAAGCCATCCATGTCAGTCATCCTAGTCGCCGAGCAGGATGCGAGTCACGCCGAGCGCATCAGCAAAGTCTTGCGGTCACACAACCTCGATGTCGAGATTGTCAATAGCCGACCGGAAGCCTTGAGTCGCGCCGAAGCGCTGGCTCCCAGGCTTCTCTTGGCAACCTCGACGTTCCCAGAGGCTGCCGAATTGTTCGCTGCGTTCTCCAGGACACGCGGTGGTCCTGGCGCAGTTTTATTGGTGGATGCCGACCAAGACGTCTCGGCGTTGGATCTCCAGGCCGACGAAGTGCTGCCCGAGCCCTTTTCGGATGAGGAACTATGGCATCTGGTCCAACATTGTCTCGAGCAAGCCCCTGAGCGACAATCGACAACACCACGCCCGACACCAGCATCGGAACAATTGACTTCGGCCGATATCTTCGGAGACGTACTGGCAGAGGTCGAAGCCGAAGCCAAAGGCAAACAGCCTGCGCTAGAGCCCTCTTCTGTGCCAAACCCGCGAGATGATATCGAGCGACGGCTCGAAGAGACGCTTTCTGGAGTGATGCCCAATCCCGGCAAAGGGCAGAACCGAGTAAAGATCGACCATGCGCCCCCTGATGCGCCCTCCGGCCCGAGTGATTCCGAGATAGACGACCTCTTGGACAGGACCTTGTCGTCGCTCGACATCTCTACACGCACGAAAAAAACACCCGACGAGAGTGGGACACCAGCTCCGACAACAACATTGGACCGGCCCGAGGACGTCGCACTGGCTACTGCATCTGCAGCGGCCGGCGCTCCAATAGAAGATGCCGTCCCGGCAGCGCCTGTTGTCGACGAGCCAAGCTCATCGAACCTGGAAGACCCTCCCCTCCCCAGCACAACGGCCGATACACCGCCAGACTCGCCGGACCCAGACCGATCCGAGCTCCTTCCAACGTTCGAGCCATTGGCGGCCGCAACGGATGTGGAATACACCTCGCCGGACTCCTTGGCCTCGACCGAGGACTCCAGCGAAGCTCATCTGGCGAAGGAAGCAGCCGAGCCTTCTATACCCGACACCTTTGCATCCGCACAGCAGCCCAACTTTCCTGAAGCGCCAGAACTGACCGGCACACCCCCGCGTCCCACGGACGCACTCATAGATATGCCGTCGGATGGGGACCAATTCCGCACCCAGGTGATGCCTATGCTCACCCCGAGGCACGCGATGTCCGCGGGGGAGAACTTTGGTGACTACACCCTGCTTGACCGTATTGCCTTGGGCGGCATGGCGGAAGTCTGGCGGGCTCGGCGGAAGGGTGTCGAGGGCTTTCAGAAGACGGTTGCCATCAAGAAAATCCTGTCGCATCTCACAGGATCTGCCGACTTCGTCACGATGTTCATCGACGAAGCCAAGCTCGCCGCCCAACTCAGCCACAACAACATCATCCAGATTTATGACCTCGGCAAAGTCGGCAACGACTTCTTCATCGCAATGGAGTATGTCGAGGGCAAAGATCTGCGCTCGATTCTCTTGGCTGCTGAAGAGTCAAAACAGCCGATCCCAATCGGTCTGGGTTTGCTGACCATCAGCGCCGTGGCCAGAGCACTCGACTACGCCCATCGCAAGCGAGACTTCGAGCACAGAGCACTGGGCCTCGTACATCGCGACGTATCGCCCCAGAACGTCCTACTCAGTTACGAAGGTGAGATCAAGCTGTGCGACTTCGGCATTGTCAAAGCTGTCGCAAAAGCCAGTACGACTCAAATGGGAGCCCTCAAGGGCAAGCTCCAGTACATGTCGCCGGAACAAGCATGGGGCAAGAGTGTCGATGCGCGGTCTGACATCTTCTCGTTGGGCGCTGTACTCTTCGAAGTCCTCACCGGCAGCAAGCTATTCTCCGGCGACAGTGAGATCGGCGTGCTCGACGCCGTCCGCGAATGCCGTATCCCGTCACCGCGCGAGCTCGTTCCCGAGATCCCCAAACAAGTCGATCGAATCACTCGCAAGGCGTTGGCCAAGAAGCCGGACGAACGGTACCAGACGGCTGGCGAAATGGAACAAGAGCTCAAGGCAGTCTTGGACGGCCTCAGCCCGACGCCGAGCCCCAAGGATCTGGCGATCTATCTGAATTCGCTCTTCTCACCCGACATCCAAAGCTCCCAAGACTCGAGCAAGCCGACCCCAGAGGATGCTCCTTCTGAGAGCCCATCAGGTGTGGAACCAGCCTCCAGCAACCAGGTCGTGCCATCATCCCCTGAAGCTGAAACAGAGGGTCGATCCAACTTGAAATGGGTGCTTGCGGCCGTTCTTGCCGCCGCTCTAGCTGGCCTGGCATTCTGGCTACTCAACTCGCGAGCGACCGACATACCCGAAGGCGGCTCAGCACCAACCCAGGCTGTCGGAAGTGAGGCGGCTGATTCGAGCCCGAGTTCGGCGAGTCCTACCAACCCAGGATCAGAGGGTGCCTCAGCGGAGCCGGCAGACGAGAGCGCCCCGCTCGAAAACACGACGCCCGAGGCGGCTCCACCAGAGACAGCAACCGACAAAACCAACGAAACCGACGAAACCGACACCGATACCGATACCGATACCGCAGACTCCCCGCAACCGCAGGAAACATCAACCCAGGGCGAGTCTCCCCCAACCGCCACCGGTCTCGATCTCGAGCAAATGGTCAACGAAGAGCTGGAGAGCCGGGCCGAGCGCCTGCGCCAAGACTTCGAAGTAGAGCGCAAACGCCTGGAAAAAGAACTTGCCGCTGCGCGTGACCAAGATGAGTCCGCCAAAAAAGCCGCCGATGGCGACCAGCCGGGCGCTGAAGATGCCCAAAGTGGCACAAAAGAAGAGGGCGGCGGAGGAGACGAGCCGTAACGGCGCTTGTCAGCCCAATCGAAGCCAAGTATTCTCACTTCTGCCCCGACTAGCGGACCATCGGTCTTATGCCCTGATGTCGGTTTGGCGACCTAAGGATGTGCGCTGCCGTGAACGACACGTTTTGAGGAGACTGTATGGCCCTTACTGAACAACAGCGAAGCTTTTACGAGAATACGCTCAACGTCACCAAACAAGAGATTGCAGACTTCGATCGCCAGATCGAAGAGGAACTCGCCAAGGTTAAAGATCGCTTGGCGGAGCTTCAGGCCGACAAGAAGGCCGCCAGAGCAATGTATGACGCTGCTTGCAAACGGCTCGGCATTGCCAACGAGCTGGAAGAGGAAGAAGACGCGGACGATTGAGCTGATCGCTAGCCGCCTAGCATGACTTGAAGGAAACAACCCTTGCCCTGGTTCAAGAAAACAAAAAAACCCAAACCCCTGCGGAGCGACCGAGCCCGCAGTACCGTCCCAGAGGGCCTGTGGGTCAAATGCCAGGGCTGCCGGGAGATTATCTACTCAAAAGAGCTAGCGCGCAGTCTCAAGATCTGCCCCAAGTGCGGTTATCACTTCCGCATCGAGATCGAGGAACGCATCCGCTTGCTCTTGGACAAAGGTTTTGCAGAGCTTTGCTCGGATCTGAGACCGATCGACCCACTGTCTTTCAAGGACACCAAACCTTATAAAGACCGGCTCAAGGCCTATCAGAAGCGGCTCGGTGTCCCAGATGCAGCCTTCGTCCTAGAAGGTACGATGCAGGGAATTCCGGTAATTCTCGCGGCCATGAACTACCGATTCATGGGCGGCTCAATGGGCTCAGTCGTCGGAGAGAAGATCGCCCGCGCAGCAGAGATTGCTACCGACCGAGGCATTCCGCTGGTGGTTGTTTCGGCCTCTGGTGGCGCCCGAATGCAGGAAGGCATCCTGTCCCTGATGCAGATGGCCAAAATTTCCGCAGCGCTGAATCGCCTACGGCAAGCTGGCCTACCCTACATTTCGATCCTGACAGACCCCACAACCGGCGGCGTCACCGCATCATTTGCGATGTTAGGGGACATCAACCTCGCCGAACCCGGCGCGCTGATCGGCTTTGCTGGCCCACGGGTGATCGAACAGACCTTGCGGGAGAGCTTGCCGGAAGGCTTTCAGCGCAGTGAGTTTCTACTCGAAAAGGGATTTCTCGACATGGTTGTGCCTCGTCCTGAGCTCAAAGCCATGGTCGTCCGCTGCTTGAGACATTTCACCGTTCGTTCGATTGCCTGATGACTCGAGACATCGGCTCTTCAGCAGGGCGCTCCGACGCCCTGCTGAGCCGACTTCAGCTCTTCGGCATGCGGCTTGGCCTCGACCGTATCCGCCGACTTCTCGACGCACTCGATCGGCCACACCTCGCCGTACCCGTTGTGCTTGTCGCTGGTACCAATGGCAAGGGCTCTACCGCAGCGCTGCTCGCCAGCATCAGCCAGGCCGCCGGCTACCGCACCGGGCTCTACACCTCACCCCACCTGGAGTCGCCCACCGAAAGGCTGGCGATCAATCAACGGCCCATCCCCGATCGACAGCTGGCCGAGTATCTCGACCGCGCTATCGAGTCTGCAGCAAACTTGGGTTCAGAGCCGCCGACTTACTTCGAAGCCTTGACCGTCGCCGCATTCCTCTACTTCCGAGACCAGAATGCCGACCTTTCGATCATGGAAGTTGGACTTGGTGGCCGACTAGACGCCACCAATGTCAGTGAACCCATACTCTCTTTGATCACTTCGATCAGCCTCGATCACGAAGCGCATCTAGGAGACAGCCTGGAAGCTATCGCCGGCGAAAAATGCGGCATCATGCGCCGCGGGACACCGGTCATTGCATGGCCAGAAACCCCGGCTCTGGAATCGCTGCTCCAACAGATAGCAAGCGACAAGGGGGCACCCCTGGTGCTCGCCAATGTCTCGGACACCTCCGCCCCAGGAAGGAGTAATGCAGACGGTCAACATCTGCAACTCCAAACTCAGCGGCAACTCTATGACTTGAAGCTCTATCTGCCTGGAGCTCATCAAGCACGCAACACCTGCCTCGCGGTATGTGCCGCCGAGGTCCTGGCCGCCAACGGCTGGCCGGCTTTCGATGCCCGCGCTATTACTACCGGGATAGCCAAGTGTCGCTGGCCAGGGCGGCTAGAGTGGATCCATCTCGGTGATGGGCGCAGAGTACTGCTCGACGTCGCCCACAATCGCGCTGGGATCGAGGCCCTGGTCAGCTATGTGTCCGGCCTCGACCACCGCCCCAGCCTCTTGTTTGGCGCGTTGGAGGAAAAAACTATCGACGCCACACTGCCGCGGCTGTCTGAAGCGGTTGGGAGCGTCGTCCTAACTCGTCCACGCAATACTCGGGCAGCACATCCCGAGCGATGGCGCCCGTTCTTCACGAACTCAACCACTCTCGAGCCCGACCCTAGCCGAGCTCTGGAGCTGGCACTCGACCAAACGGACAACACGCTACTCGTCTGTGGCTCGACCTATTTGGTAGGCGAGATCAGGCGCCTTTTGAGAGAACGCGCAGGGTAGCCTCCTATACTCTCTGGTCTAGATCCCATCTACAAAGCCACTGTGAAGCGCAGCTGAGGAGTATCCGTCTACCAGCGGTGGCCACCCAACCGACACAAACGTAGACCTTTTGACCGAACGAGCCTCACAACTTCAAACTTTGGTCTTTCTAACCGGTATTCCGCCGTTTATTTTTCGCCAAGACCCTTCTGGGCCACCAAAAACGGTTTGGGCAAAACGCAATTGAGCCTTATGACCGCTAAAAACAGGTTTGGCAAATTGCCATTGAGCTTTATGACCGCTAAAAACGTTCCTGGCAAAATGCCATTGAGCTTTATGACCGCCAAGAACGTTCCTGGCAAAATGCCATTGAGCTTTATGACCGTCAACAACGCTCTTGGGAAAAAATCACAGCGTGCTCGGCCCTCCACAGCCCTCTCGAAAAAAGAAATAGCCACCTCTCGTCGGTGAACAAAGCTCCCTGAAAAGATTCAAGACCTTCCCGGCGGCGCACAACAAGCTTGGATTTGATCCAGAGCCTTCCCGGCGATCAACAGCGATCTACAGCCGGCACGAGGGGTTTTCAACCCTTCGTGCGGGCCCGGTTACGGCACCAGGGCGCACAGCCGTGCGCCCCTACCCAGAATCGCGCGATCCGGCTGTTCCTTGGCGAGGAAGCGCCAAACGGCGTTATCGCTGGATGGGATCTAGTCTAGGCCTTCGTAGAGCGGAAATCGGCGACAAAGCTCTTCGACACGCCGCTTCACCGCGGCCAGCACCGTTTCGTCTTCTGGTGCAGCCAACGCATCTGCGATGAGTTCACCAACTTCATCCATCGCATCGGCGTCCATTCCACGAGACGTCAAGGCCGGCGTCCCGAGGCGTATACCTGAGGCGACCATCGGTGGATTGGCATCGTAGGGAATCGTGTTCTTGTTGACCGTAACCCCGGCCTTCTCGAGGGCTAGTTCCGCAACCTTGCCAGTCAACCCGACGGACGTAACGTCAAGCAGACACAGGTGATTGTCGGTGCCTCCGGATACGATTCGAAATCCGCGGTTCTCCAACTTCGCCACCAGCCGCTGGGCATTCGTCACGATGTTGTGCTGGTATTGCACGAACTCGTCGGATGCAGCTTCTTTGAAGGCCACCGCCTTAGCGGCAATGATGTGCATCAAAGGGCCACCCTGAAGACCAGGAAAGAGAGCCCGGTTGATCACTTTGGCGTGAGCCTTCTTACACATAATCAGACCACCCCGAGGACCTCTCAAGGTCTTGTGAGTGGTCGTCGTGACGAAGTCACAGTGAGGCACCGGAGACGGATGGATACCAGCCGCGACGAGGCCTGCGATATGGGCAATATCTGCCATCAACAAGGCGCCCGAAGCCTCAGCGATACGGCTAAAACGCTCGAAGTCGATTACGCGGCTGTAGGCGCTAGCGCCACAGATCAACAATTTCGGGCGTTCACTGAGCGCTAGGCGCTCCACCTCGTCATAGTCGATTTGTTCGGTTTGGCGATCGACACCGTAGCTAACAACTTCGAAGTCCCGCCCGGAATAGGACAGGTGATGACCGTGGGTCAGGTGCCCGCCGCAGGACAGATCCAACCCCATCAGCTTGTCGCCAGGCTCCAACATCGCGAAATAGACCGCCATGTTGGCCGTTGTTCCAGAATGGGGCTGGACGTTGACATGCTCAGCACCAAACAGACGCTTAGCCCGCTTACGCGCCAGCCGTTCGACTGAATCAACGACGTCACAGCCCCCGTAATAACGCCGACCGGGGTAACCTTCAGCGTACTTGTTGGTCAGGACGCTGCCCGCCGCTTCCAAAACTGCGGAACTGACGAAGTTTTCCGAAGCGATCAGCTCCAGTCCTTCTGCCTGACGCTTGCGCTCCGCGCTCACGATAGCGTGAACTTCTGGATCAGCGCTTCTCAGGGCCTCGTACGTTGGCATAGTTGATTTTTCCCTGTGTCACTCGAGTGCGCGGATCTTTTCTACGCGTCGCTCATGACGGCCCGCTTCGAAGCTGGATTCCATGAATGTCCGGGTGATGTCCTCAGCGAGCCCTTCCCCGACTATTCGGGCGCCCAGGGTCAAAACGTTGGCATCATTGTGCTCGCGAGACTTGCTCGCGGTGAAGAGATCGTTGCAGGTAGCGGCCCGGATACCGTCGACTTTGTTGGCCGCAATTGCGACCCCAATGCCGGTACCACAAACGATCAACCCTCGTTCAGCCTCACCGCCTGCGACCGACCTAGCCACTGCAGCGGCAAAATCTGGATAGTCGACGCTCTCTTCCGAGAATGCTCCGAGATCTGAAACTCGATGACCCAAGGTCTCGAGAAACCCCTTGAGATGCTCTTTGAGAGCGTAGCCCGCATGGTCGGCCCCAACCGCGATCTTCATGCCGAATCTGAAGGCTCTTCAGAGGCTTTCTCTTCAGCACTCACCGGTTCATCTACCGCCGACTCCTGCTTCTCTGCCTTCTTCGCAGACGAGCTGGCTTTTTTGGCTGCGGGCTTCTTGCGCGCCGGCCGTTTCGAGGCAGCTTTCTTGGTAGCTTCTGCTAGCGCCTCCTGCTGCCGCCGCTTCACAGCCTTCTTCCGCCGATGACGCCGACGTCGTAATTTTCGGTCTTTCTCTACCATGATTCTCCTCGGGTGCTTCCGGCACCATAGTCTGAGGTGCTTCTGGCACCATAGTCTGAAATCAAGCCTTTTTTCGAACCATAGCCAGCATCTCTAACTGACAGGCGGCTGTCAAGATGTCGAGACCCACAGCCGGCACTATAGTGGTATGTTGCCGTGTTTCTTGGGCGGCAGGCTCGCCCGTTTACCCGCCAACTGACGCAATGCTCGGATCAAGTGTGAGCGCGTCTGCCGAGGTGCGATAATCGCATCGATAAATCCTCGCTCGGCGGCAACGTAGGGATTGGAAAATTTCTCGCGATATTCCGCCACTCGAGCAGCTCGCTGCTCGGCGAGTTGGCCCGACTCGGCTGCTGCCGCCAACTCTCGCCGATACAGAATGTTGACCGCACCCTCGGGTCCCATCACCGCAATCTCAGCGGTTGGGTAAGCGAAGTTGGCGTCGGTTCGCAAGTGCTTCGAGGCCATGACGCAGTAGGCTCCGCCGTAGGCCTTGCGTGTGATCACGGTAATCTTTGGGACGGTTGCTTCCGCGAACGCATAAAGCAGTTTAGCGCCGTGTTTGATGATGCCACCAAATTCTTGTTGAGTACCCGGCAGGAATCCCGGCACATCTTCGAACGTGATGAGAGGGATGTTGAAGGCATCACAGAAGCGGACAAACCGTGCACCTTTGATCGACGCATCGATATCGAGCACACCGGCGAGGTAGGCCGGCTGATTGGCGACAATCCCAACACTATGGTTGCCGAGGCGTGCAAAGCCGACCACCAGATTCTTGGCGTAGGCTGATTGCACTTCGAGAAACTTACCGTCGTCGACCACGGCAAGGATCAAGCGCTTGATGTCGTAGGGTCGATCTGGATCGGCTGGAATCAAATCATCCAGACTCTCTTCCTCCCGGCTAGGGTCGTCATCGCTCGCCCGGATAGGCGCATCTTCGAGGTTGTTGCTCGGTAGGTAGGAGAGCAGGTTACGGACCGCCATCAGACAGGCGGCATCATTAGGCGCAGTGAAATGCGTCACACCACTCTTGGCATGATGGGTCAAGGCGCCACCGAGCTCCTCTTTAGTGACCTCTTCATGGGTCACCGTCTTGATGACGTCCGGTCCCGTGATGAACATGTAACTCGTCGACTCGACCATGAAGATGAAGTCGGTGATC
>JAJCXO010000162.1 GCA_029263395.1 Acidobacteriota bacterium
CGACCGTCGCCTTCTCGTTCAGCGACAACATGGCCTTTGGCGCAACCCTGAACCTCGGCTATGCCGATGCTGCGTTCCGCTTTTTTCCCAACACCTCGTTCTTCAACACCCAAGATCCGGCAAACAGCTTCTTCGGTGTCGACATGGAACCGGCCGGCGGCCTGCAGACCAGCCTGCGTCTCGGCTGGTGGTGGCGCGCACATCATCAACTGTCGGTGGGGGCGATTTATCAGACCAAAACCGAGAGCGACTTCACGGGCGGCGACATGGTGGTCGACTTCAGCGGTCATCCACTGCTCGGTCAGAAGGTCATGTACACCGCCGACATCGATGGCTTCACCTTTGCTGCTCAGACTGGCGTGGGACTCGCCTATCGACCCGACTCCCGATGGATCGTCGCCCTCGATCTCAAGCGCTACCTTTGGGACGACGCAATCGACACCATCGTCGTCACCGCCACCGATCCACAGGTCGCTGGCGCTCCCCCCGAAGTGGTCCTCCCCTTCGTTTTCGACTGGCAGGATCAGTGGGTGGTGGCGGTGGGTACCGACTTCCGAGTCAACGATCGGTGGACCGTCCGCGGCGGCTACAACTATGGCGAAAACCCGGTACCGAACGACACCTTGACGCCCTTGTTCCCGGCCACCGTTGAGCATCACGCGAGCTTTGGGGCAAGCTGGCTCAGGGGCAAGCGCACTTACGAGTTCGCCATCGAGCACGCCTTCGAAAACAACCAGGTCAACAACAACCCCAACCCTAGAGTCAATCCCTTCGGACCCGGGTTGCGCGTTGGCCACAGTCAATGGACGCTGAGCTTCGGGGTCTCCCGAGCCTGGTCTCGAAAACACTAAGGTCAACTCGCGTTTTGAAACCACTGACGTCTCGAAACCATTGACGTCACCCGAAATTCCAAATAATAAGGAGGCTCGAGGATGAGAAACCTAGCCATCATGATCGCCTGCAGTTTGTTCGCTCTCGCGTTCCTGGCCTCATCTGGCAATCTCTTAGCCTCAGAAGAGATCGCCCAGCAACAGGATTTGGTGTGTACGGCCTGCCACGACAAACCTGGGTCGAAGCTGCTCACTGACCGCGGCAAATACTTCGAGCTGATGAGGGACATGGATGGGTTCGACGAGATCCAGGCCGGATTCCAGCGTTGTACTTACTGCCACCGCCGCCGACCAGCTTCAGAGAAGCTCACCAAAGCCGGTGATCAATTCCGCACCTTGGCTGGCGATATGACCGGTCTGGTGGAATTGATGCGCGGCAGCCACCCAGCCCTTCCCGAGTCCAACGCTGAAGACCACAAAGACGAAGAAGGTGACAACGACGAAGAAGGTGACAACGAGCAGGACGGAGAGGGCAAGGAGACTCCTTCTACTCCCCCTGCGAGTCAGTAGAGCCGAGTGTTCAACCCCTCGCGCGGGCTCGGTTTCGGCACCAGGGCGCACAGCCGTGTGCCCCTACCCAGAGTCTGCGATACCAGAGTCTGCCGATACCAGAGTCTGCCGATACCCAAGCCTGCCGATCCGTCGCTTGGAAGCGCCAATAGGCACCAGGGCTGAACGGTAGCAAGCTAAACGTCGACGATCTCCTTCGATGCGAGCGGCAAAGTGAGGGACAGCGTATTGCCACCTGCTTGTGCATCGATCGCACGCGCTTCCTCGCCCTCGACAAAACCCAGCTCGCCACCGAGCAGGCACGCCAGCTGTGCGGCAAGCGGTAACGTCAGGCTGTGACCGCCGAGTCGACGACCGCCACGAGAACCGAGAGCGCCGAAAGGCTCGAAAACCGCCAATCGTTGGTCTGTCGGCACCGTAGGGCCTTGATCGTGCAACTTGATCACAACCGCTTCGCCCGGCTCCGACGATCCGGACGATGCTCGACCAAGCGTCATCTCGACCCCTCTTTGGTCACCGCTGGACTGCGAGACATCAGCAATCAAAAGCTCGAGCAGCCGCTTCAGTAAGCCGCGATCAGTCTCGATCTCTTCAGGTACTTCTGCATCCCAATGCACCGTCAGTTGAGCCGGTGAAGCCGCCAGGTCATCGGCCGAATTCAATTCACTGACCAAGTCGCGGAGAGACACCGGCTGTATTCGTGGAATCACCCTGCCCGCCACGATGCGATTGAGCTGTCCGACATCCTCGATCAGAGCCCGAACATCTGATGCCGCTTGCCCGATCTTGTCGATATATTCGCGATCCTTGGCATTCAAGTTGCCTGAACGATTACTGCCCAGCAGCTCGGTCAGCATCAAAATGCTGCCTAGCGGAGTCCGCAACTCGTGGGTCAAACCAGATAAGAATTTCGGCCCTAAGATAGCGCGATCCGTCGATTCAGTCATCTTTGTCTTCTGCACCGATGGTACCGCGAAGTGACGGTGCTGCGGGAGACGGTGCTGCGGGAGACGGTACCGCAGGGGACGGTGCGTCGGCGGACTGCCCGCCCGAGAACAACGACCACAGATAACGCAAGATACCCAGCGCAACCAAGGATCCGCCAAAACCGATAAAAGCCAAGAAGGCCATCGGGTGGGACCAAAACAGCGTTGCTGTTTGGAACAACAGACCGAGGCTGATCAGCCAGCCGGCTTGACGCAGCGGCCGATGATGATGGGGCTCGTACCCTAGCTTGTCAACTTCGAGGACATTACTCATGGTGCCCCTGCGTCCACTTGGGTAGGTTATTCAAAGCAGTAACATCATGAATTGCGTCATGGCACTCGAGACACGAAGTTTCGTTGGATGCGAGCTCGGCCCGCACCTCGATGTGGAGCTCGTTTTCTTCGAAGCGACGGCCGTCATTGTGACAATTGAGACACTCACGATTGTTGTAGGGCTGGTACAGCTCGATCTTCTCCGGAACGGTTCCCAGATAATAAACATAAACGTGCTGTAAACCCTGAAGCTTGGCGCGCAGATCACCGTACATGGTGTAGGTCGTATGGCAAGTGAAACACACCTGGTCACGAGGTATCAGGCTGTTTTGAAAATGTGCCGCCGGCACGTATTCCTCGGCATCGATCATCAAACTCTCACCGTAAGGTTCCATCACATGGCAAGAAAGACAGAACTCCGTCGACTTGGAGTGTTCCAGATGCGCCGCAACACCGAACGAGGTGAGCGCCAACGGTAAGACGAAGAACGCTACAAAACCCAACACCTGACCACCCCGTCGGCTGGTCGAGTCGGGTTTCAGGACGACGACAACCATCAACGTTATGGTTACCACAACGGCGATCAGCAGGCTCTGTTGTAGGTACGGCATGGTTCCCATGGTACGCGTTATTGTCCGTCAACCGGAGCCTCGACCTCAAGGCTTGCCAACCAGTCGACAATCGCCTGTATCTCCTCGTCCGTCCCTTTGAATTCCTTCTTGTGTTGTTTGCCGTCGAGGTCACCTTGTTTGCGCAGGTAAGCGGCCACGGCGTCAAAACTGGCCTCGATCGGCCCTCCGAGGTCAGCACCCCGTAGTTTCTCGGACTTGGTTTTGGCTTCGATCTCGGCCGCCGGCACGGCATGACACAAATTGCACTTACTGGCCAGGAAAATCTCCTTACCGGCTGCTGGATCGCCCGCCTCCTGAGCTTGCATTCGCGCCGGGTACACCAGGCTGAAGGCGCAGGTCACGCAGACCACAAGGCTGGATGTAATCCTTGCGACGAGGACACGTCTCATCTGGGTCATAGCCTTCTCCTAGGTTTGGATGGCGGCAAGTGCATAGCTGACGGCACAGGGAGATCACGACACATTTTATGGAACGCGCCGGACCTCTCGAACCGCCCCGTGAGGTAGTTGACTACCCACCGAAGGGTAGGATACCTCGATCGAGATCTCGCCGTGGAAGCCTCGCTCCCCCTACCGAGCCACCCCGCAGGGCGGGTCCGTGCCTTGTCCGGGTGGGACCATAGACTGACCCTTGGAGTGTTTCCGAGGTCAGTTTCCAGTCTTAGGGTGAGGGCAGAAAATCTCGAAAGGAGGTGCCCATGAGGTTCCGCCGTGGATTGCCCTTGACCGCGACGCTGTCCCTGACCGCGACACTAGGCCTGGCCGTTACGTTGGGCTTGGTCGCAACCATGATCCTGATCAATCCTGGCACGGTTGGCGGCCAGCCTCGAGCCGAGTCGCCCGAACCGGACCGAACCGCAGCCGACTCGGCTGCTCTCGATCTCTTCGAAACCTGTGCCGGCTGCCACGAAGACGAAGCCTCGAGCTTCCAGCGCGGGCCTCATAGCGTCCTCGACCGCGACGGGCTAGCCGCATTCCATGGCGCGGTCTCGGGGTGCACAGCCTGCCATGGCGACCCCACCGCCCATCTCGATTCGGGTGGCGAGGCAGGCAACATCTTCGCGTTTGGAGAAGGTGAGCTCGCCAATGTCAAATCGGCCCAATGTCTCACCTGTCACGGCGATTCCCATCCCGGCTACTTCGCCAGTCGACATGCCGCCGCTGGCCTCGACTGCTCCAGCTGTCACAGCATGCATTCGAACGACGGCGTCAGCCGGTCACTGCTGAAACCGACTGCCGACGGCACAGGCTTTCCCGCCCTTGGCGCCCACAGTGGTGCTCTTGGCGGCGCCTCGGCCTCCTGCGCCGAATGCCATACCGACGTCTTGGCAGAGTTCGAATTCAACGAACGCCACCGGTTGCAAGAAGGTATCCTCGACTGCTCGTCCTGCCACGACCCACACGCCTCCTCAGCACGCTGGCGGCTCGCAGGTTTCAAACAACAACAGTGCGTCGACTGCCACGCCGACAAGAGCGGCCCGTTCGTATTCGAGCATGGCGCCCAAAAAGTCGAAGGTTGCGTCGCGTGCCACCAGCCGCACGGCTCCCCCAATCGGCACATGCTCACCTTCCAGAGTACCGCCGAACTTTGCTACAGCTGTCACGCAGGAGTCCCTGGCTTCCACACCCGATTCACCGCCGATTCGGGCTGCACCAACTGCCACTCGACCATTCACGGCTCGAACTTCGACGCCGCATTCCTGAAGTAATGGAGGTCGACGATGAACGCTACGATCCACCAGATCAGGTCATTCAAGGCCACCATCCACGGAACGACCGCGAGCGCAAACGCAACCGTTAGGCGAGTGCTGCTCTGTCTCTTGACGCTAGTCCTGACCATCGGCGCCGCTCCGTCGGACGCCGACGACGGCAAGCTGTCCGGCCGCTTTTTGCTCGGCTATCGCTCGGTCGACATCGGAGGCACCGAGGACAAGTTCAAGGAAGACCTAAACCTCGACGATGGTGCCCGTCTCTTCGAGCTCAACTTCGACTTCATTCCCGCCAGTGACGGACGTAAGTTCGCGGACCGGATCCAACTCGACGTCAACAACTTCGGCGGTGACCCGTTCGAGAGCTTCCGCTTCTCAGTGCAAAAATACGGCGACTACGACTTCAGTTATCAACGCACCAAATCGACCTACTTTTACCACGACATCATCCTGCCGACAGCGCTGGCAGATCCGCGCCTGACCAACGGCGGCGACTTCCACACCTTCGACTTTGACCGAGTGCGCGATACAGCTTCGCTCAGCATCGATCTCAATCGCCGCGCCAAGCTCGATGTCGGTTTCGAACGGTTCGTCAAACGTGGTGACAGTACCACCACCCTCGATATCTCACGCGATGAGTTCGAGCTCGACAAGCCGGTCGAGGAGTCTTACGACGAATTCAACGTCGGCTTCCAATACGCCTGGCCCAAAGTCACCCTGATCGTCGAAGAACGCGTTCGCGACTACGAAAACGATGTCGAGATTTTTCTGCCGGGCTTCTCTCTAGGAGAGAACACCACCGACGCGACGACCCTCGACTTCTTCTTTCTCGACCAACCTTATGCCTTCGAAAGCGATCAACACACCCTGCGGATCAACGCTCAGCCCAACAAGAAGCTGCTGATTCGGGGTTCTGCCATCCGTCAGAACATCGACCTCGATGTCGAGGCCGAGGAACGGTCCCAGGGGATCGCCTTCAACGGCCAACCCTTCACCACCGATCTCTCCGGCGGCGGCGAGATCGAGAGCGACACCGAGCTCCTCGACCTCGACATCTCTTGGCTGGTCATGGAACACGTCGCCATCATCGGCGGTGTGCGGCGGCATCAGCTCGATCAAACCGGGCGGTTCGATTTCGGCTCGGACGCAAACCGCAGCACCTGGGATGTCGAGACCACGGGCTTTGAGCTCGGTGTCGAAGCTAATCTTTCCCTCGAGCTCACCGTGGCAGCGGGCATCCGCTTCGAGTCGCGAGACGTTGCGTCCGCCCATGTCACTGACGGATCGGCACTGGCGCCGGAGGAAGAAACCACCGATCAGGACGGATTCTTCGGCAGCCTCAGTTGGCGGCCCACTAAGCGCCTCACCATCGACGCCGAGCTCGAAGACAGCTCCTATGATGAACCCTTCTCGTTGAGTTCTCCGACCGATCGCGAGCGCTACAGCTTACGCGCCAGACTGCGGGGTACCGCCACCGGGCTGTATGCCAGCGGCAGCTACGTCGCACACCGCTTCGAAAACGGCGCCTCTGGCTGGCAAGCTGAGCGTGACTATCTGACCCTGCGCCTGGGCTACCGTCAAAGCGGTATCGACGCCTCAGTCGGCTATTCGTTGGTCGAAGCCGACCGCCAGATCGATCAAGCCGTCACTACGCTGCCGGGCTTCGGCGGCGGAGTTACCTTCCTATTCCCGGTGCTCTACGAGTCCGACGCCGATTTTTTTGATGGTCGCTTCCGCTGCCGCGTCCACCCCCGGGTGACCCTAGGCGGTGACTTCCGTCTCTACGACAACAGCGGAACCTTCGGCATCGAACGTGAGGACCTACGAGGCTGGATCGAATTGGAGGTCGGCGAACGTTATCTGCTGCGCGGCGCCTATCGCACCATAGACTACGACGAGAAGTTATTCGACTTCGACGACTATGATGCCGATGTTGCTGACCTTTCGGTCGGATACCGCTGGTAGGAGACTGACTCGATGGGCGAATCTAGAGTTGAACAAGACGCCGACCCCGAGCGCCTGCGCCGATTCATGCAACGCGTGCTCGATGATCTCCGGGCGCTCGAGACGATGCTCGATCAAAAGCGTTTCGAAACCGGCGTCTCCCGTATCGGTGCTGAACAAGAGATGTTCTTGGTCGATAAATGGAATCGGCCGGCGCCAGTTGCGATGGAGGCGCTGGAGAAGATCGATGATCCCCACTTCACCACCGAGCTGGCCAAATTCAATCTAGAGGCCAATCTCGATCCGCTCGAGCTCGACGCGCAGTGCTTGCGTCGACTGGAAGACCAGCTGAACGACATCCTCGAGATCGGTCGCCGTGGCGCGGAGGAGGTGGGCGCACGGATCTTGCTCACCGGCATCTTGCCGACCCTCGAAAAGTCCGATCTCAGCCTCAACAACATGACGCCACTGCCGCGGTACGCCGCGCTTGCCGACGCGGTCCGACGATTGCGAGGGCGCGAGTTCGAGATTCATATCCGGGGACGCGATGAGCTTACCACCAAGCACGACAGCGTCATGATGGAAGCCTGCAACACCAGTTTCCAACTCCACTTCCAAGTTGATCCCGAGAGTTTCGTCACGCTCTACAACATCGCACAAGCTTTGGCGGCTCCCACGCTGGCCGCGGCGGTGAACTCGCCCTTGTTATTCGGCAAACGGCTGTGGCGAGAGACCCGGATCGCGGTGTTCCGACAATCCGTCGACATGCGCCAACGCTCCCACCGGCGCCAGCAATCCCCACGGGTCAGTTTTGGCGAAACCTGGCTCAAAAGCTCAGTCCTTGAAATCTTCCGAGAAGATCTGGCGCGGTTTCGTCTGCTGCTCGCCACCGACATTGAAGAAGACTCCCTCGAAACCTTAGCTCACGGTGAGCGCATCCCGGGCCTCAAAGCATTGTGTCTGCACAACGGCACGGTTTACCGCTGGAATCGCCCGTGTTATGGCATCACCAACGGCAAACCCCATCTACGGATCGAAAACCGGATTCTGCCTGCCGGTCCGACAGTGGTTGACGAAGTTGCCAACGCCGCTTTTTGGTTCGGCTCGGTCAAAGCCCTGGCGGACGAGATCGGTGATATTCGCGACCAGATGTCCTTCGGTGACGTCAAAGAAAACTTCCTGTCGGCAGCACGGCAAGGGCTACAAGGCGAGATGCGCTGGCTGGGGAATCGATCATTGCCCGCCCAAGAGCTGATTTGCGACCAGCTACTACCCAGAGCTCGGACCGGCCTGCGTGCCTTGGGGGTCGATCCAGAAGACGCTGATCGTTATCTCGATATTCTGGAAGAGCGGGTCAGGAGCCGTCAAACCGGAAGCCAATGGATGTTGGGCTCACTCGCCGCCATGCCAACCCAAGACAGCCTGGCCGAGCGCCTCGCCCGGCTAACCGGTGCTACCTTGAAATACCAACAGGAGGGCCAACCCGTCCACACCTGGCCACTGTCAGAGCCGCGTCAGACCCGCCCATCCAAGGGGATCTACCAACACATCGGCAGTCTGATGACCACCGATCTCTTTACTGTTCATCAGGACGAGGTGATCGATCTGGTGGCGAGCTTGATGGATTGGAAACACATCCGGCACGTCCCGGTGGAAGACGACGAGCACCGACTGGTCGGCATCGTCACCCACCGCATCCTGTTGCGGGTGCTCGCTCAGCGCAACGGTGATGGTCACCCGATCGCGGTACGCGACGTCATGCAGCAAGGTGTGGTCACCATCAGCCCGGAGGCACCACCACTCGAAGCCCTTGCTTTGATGAAAGAGCATCGCATCGCCTGCTTGCCGGTCATCGAGGACAATCGCTTAGTAGGCATCCTCAGCGAACGCGACTTCATGCGACTGGCGGGGGAGCTATTACAAAAGTTCCTGACCGATTGACCGGCAAGTTGCTAGAACCCTACCTACTCGAACCGTAGCTGCTAGAGTCCCTGCTCGTACCGCGGCTGATCGTACCGTGCCCGTCCTTTCTGGCATAAGATACCGTTCAGCTTATAAGGAGACTCATTCTTGAGATTAGTCATCGCGGACGACCACACGCTATTTCGCGACAGCCTGCGCAGCTTGTTGACCGCTCGGGACTTCGAGGTGGTCGGCGAAGCCAGCACCGGGGTCGAAGCAGTTGACCAGGCCAAGCGTCTGCAACCTGACATCGTGTTGATGGACTTGGCGATGCCCGAAATGGACGGGCTGGCCGCCACCCGACTGATCAGCGCCGAGTTGCCACAAGTCAAAGTGGTCATCTTGACCGCCTCGAGCGACGACGACGACCTTTTTGAAGCGATCAAGTCTGGCGCTGAAGGTTACTTACTCAAAGATCTCGAAGCGGATCAATTTGTGGCCCTGCTGCAGGGTGCTGCCCGCGGCGAGCCAGCGTTGACGCCGCTGCTGGCACGCAAGCTGCTCACCGAGTTCGCCAAACCTCGCGCCACAGCCCCAACCGCCAAGGACCCGGATGCGCTGACCACACGCGAGATGGAAGTGCTCGAAACGATGGTGGAGGGCGTCACGTCCAACCGTGCGCTGGCCAAAAGGCTCGGCGTGAGCGAAAACACGGTCAAATTCCACGTCCGCAATATCCTGGACAAGCTGCATCTGCACAATCGGACCCAAGTCGTCAGCTATGCTCTGCGGCATGGCATCGTCGAGTCCAACCCAGAGTGAGCACCCGAGGCGCGTTGACGCCTCGGAGCAGGACCTATTATTCGCCCGATGAGTTCCTTGCCTCATTGGCTGCGTCAGCCGTGGGCTCATTGGCGGCGCCAGCCGTGGATCGGCCCGGCGGTGGTGTTCGCGCTAAGTCTGGTGTTTTTTGGTGCTCTATTCCACCAATTCCCAGTCCTCTACGACACCGATTCTTATTACCACCTGGCAATCGCCCGCGCCTACCATCGCCACGGCATCATCGACAGCCTGCCCTGGGCCCAGCTCAGTCTGCTGCACGAGTTTGCCGACAAAGAGCTGCTGTTTCACCTGGCGCTGGCACCCACCGCGGACACCGCCGAACCGACCGCTGGCGGCCGCTGGATGCTCGCCGGCTTCAATGCACTGGTGGTGGCAGCCCTGGCTTTCCTCGGCCAGCAAGCCATCGGTCGCTGGGGTTTGTTGACCCCCCTGCTGCTCTACGCCGGTTCGCTCGACTTTGTGAGCCGCATGATCCGGCTCCGCCCGGAAATCCTGTCGCTTCTCCTGATGCTGGTCGCAACCTGGTGTGCCGCCAACCGGCGTTATCGCTGGCTCGGGCTGGTTGCTGGCTTGTACACCCTGAGCTATACCGCATTTCAAGCATTGTTGGGGTTGTGCGGCGCGTGGTTCGCCCAACAGCTCTGGGGGCGCGGGCGACGGGAGTGGAGTCTGATCCTCTATCCGATTCTCGGCGTTGCCCTGGCACTCCTGCTACACCCCCATTTTCCGCATCATTTGGCGATCTGGAAAGTCCAGAATTTCGATTTCTTCACCGGCAAGAACCTGCTCAATGTCGGCGGCGAAATCAACCCACAGAGCTCCCGCGACTTGTTGGTCGACAACCTGCCGTGGGCCCTGGGGTTGATCATCCTGTGGCGTGCCGCCACCCGACGGGCCGCACCACGGGACGACCCGATGGCCGATTTCTTGGGGATCTCGGCGCTGATCTTCGGTCTGCTGTTCCTCGCCATGCAGCGGTTCTCGATCTACTTCATTCCTTTCACCACACTGGCGGTGTTCTACGACCTGCGAAGGCGCGGAGCTACCCTCACTCCCTGGACACGATTGCCGTGGCGCGGACGCGCACCGTTGGCGCTTGGTCTAGCCTTGGTTTTGGCCCTCGGCATACCGCGCACCGCCGAGCTGCTGCAGAACCTCGCCAAGACCCGTGGCAACCTCAGTCGTGAAAACGAGTGGAATGCCTTCGGTCGTGCCTTGCCCCCAGGAGCACGGGTAGCGACGGAATGGGGCAGCACCCATCTCTACATGTTCTGGGCCCCGCAGGCCACCTTTCTCAATGTCCTCGATCCGATCTTCATGGCGATCCCCTATCCGCAAGCGTACGCCGCGTTGCGCGCCATCTTCGAAGGCCGAGAGCCCGACATTCCGATGACCCTGGCCAGCGAGTTGGGCAGCGAGTACATCGCGCTCTCGACCTATCACCAGAACGTCCGCCTGCGCGAACGGTTGGCCGCCGATCCTCGGCTGAGTAGCGTTCACCAAGCCCACACCTCGTTGTACCAGGTGACACCGGACGCCAACACGCACTTTGTCCTCGACTGGCGAATCATCCCAGCCGGTAGCCGTCTTCCCCTCGCTGATGAGGATGCAACCGTCGACCTGCTACCCTATCCACGATTCGCGGATCAGAAGTTGCGAGCCATCGAAGGTTATGTGGATGGCCGGCGGATATCGGAGCACAGCGGCACAGCCAATGGCGGGTGCATCGGCCTGGTCCATCAGCTGCCGGCAACCGACGCCGAGACCTCTTTGGTTTACGAATTGGCACCCTACGGCCCGACTCGGATCTGGCTCGACCAGGACCCACTGGTCGCCATCGATCAGCCGAGCGCTGCCGTCCTCGGCCAGGGCGTAACCTTCCCAGTCCACCTCGATCCCGGCGCGCACCGCCTGACCGTGCTCACTTGTCCGGGGGCCGAGCAACGGACCGGGTTTTTCCTACGACGGCGTTGACCGCTACCAGGAAACACCAACGGGTTGACGACCCAAGCCGGCCAGCGAAGGTTGAGATCGTACCGTATCGAGAAACTCCTCTGCCAACAGCTGATAAGCCTTGGCACCGGTAGCCTGTGGCTTGTATTCGAACACGGTCTGACCGTAAGCCGGCGCCTCGGCCAGGCTGACATTGGTCCGCACTTCGACCACAAACACTTTGGTACCGAAGCGACGGCGGATGTCGGCGATCACATCCCGGGTCGCTCGCAGGCGATAATCCGCCATCGTCACCAAGATGCCGAGCAGCCCGGTCTGACGGCCGGCGCTGAGTGCCACCCGACTGGCGGTCTGGACCAGGTGCTCGAGACCATCCACCGCCAGGAATTGTGGCGTCGCTGGCACCAGGAAGGCATCCGCCGCAGTGATGGCGTTGCGGGTCAGGAGGCCAATCGAAGACGGGCAGTCAAGGAAAATCTGATCATAACCACGCCGGATCGACTCCAGATGCGGCGCCAGTACGATGTCTTTGCGGGGCCGCTTGTCGAGTTCCGCCTCGGCACCACGCAAATCCACCGACGCGGTCATCAGATGCAAATTCTCGACCCCGGTTTCCCGCACCAGAGAAGTGGCCGACGTACCGCGCAAAAGCAAATCGGCCGAACTCGGGCCAAGCTCGGCCTTGCCGACGCCCAAGGACATCGACGCGCCAGCGTTGGGATCGAGATCAATCAATAACACGCGCTGGCCACGGCGGGCCAACGCAGCTGACAGATTGACTGAGGTTGTGGTCTTGCCGACCCCACCCTTTTTGCTGATGACGGCGGTAATCATGCTCCGCGGCTGGCCAGGTTACAGGCAGTCAGAATCGGGCGGTCAAAATCGAAGCGGCATAGCCACGCCGAGGATAGCTTATCGCGAATCTGGAATTGCTTCAGCTCGGCGGGTAAGTCACGACGACCACGGTGCGGTCGTCGTTCGCCTTATCTCCACCGCTCCACTCCTCGACTCGGTCGAAGATCGCCGCCACCACCTCTTTTGCGCTGCGCCCTTGATTGGCTCGTGCCACTTCCAGCAACCGCTCGACGCCAAACTCCGACTGGTCGAGGAACGACGCCCCAGCCTCCGGAGTTTCGGTGATGCCGTCGGTGTAGACCACCAACATATCACCGGGCCTGATCTGACAATAACCCCGGTCGTAGGTGGTGTCGGGTAGTGGGCCAAGTACCGCACCACCCTCCGTGAGGTAGCTCACCTTGCCATCCGCGGCCAGTTTGAACGGCGGCGGATGCCCGGCATTGATGTAGATCAGCACACCGTTGCGCTCGAGTTCACCGTAGAACATCGACACAAACCGACTGGTGAGGGTGCTACCGTGGATGATGCTGTTCAGTCGCTGCAACGTCCGTACGATCTTGTAATCCCGCGACAGGCCCATACGCAAACCCACGTAGATGTCACGCACCTGCAGCGCGGCCGGCAACCCGTGGCCGGAAGCATCGGCAATCGCCAAGCCGAGGATTTTGTCGCTGATCGGGATGTAGTCGTAGAGATCGCCACCGACGCTCTCCAGGGAGTCGCTGCGCCCAGCGATATCAAAATTCTCTAGCTTGGGAGACTCCCGCGGCAGAATCGACAGCTGAATCTGCCGGGCTTGGCGAAACATCTCGTCGACATGTTCCCGGTGGATACGCTGGTTGATGCTGTGACGCACCGCGCCGAGGGAGAACAACACATCGTCACGGTCGCTACCGGGCTCGACGTCGAAACCCAAAATGTAACGTTCATTGCCAACTTCCACCGCGGCAAACTCTTTCACCCCCAACGCCGCCTCGAGCTCACGGTCGACCCTTGGGTCATCCGCGGTCATATAAACCGAGCCGCGCATCAAACATAGCTCGATCGGCGCATAAGTCCGTGGGATGCGGATTTCGCGCCTCACTTCCCGGGCGTCTGGAAACGTCGCCCGCAGTAAGTAATCATCACCCTCACGTTCGTACAGCCGCCCGCCCCAGATGCCCAGCTCGCTGCGCAACCGAGTGATGATCTGATCCGCCGCCAGATGGACGGTAACCGTCTCTTCGTCACCACGACCGATCTCATCCACGATCTCCTGCACTCGATGCATGAGTGCCCGGTGATCCACATCAGGTTTGCTTGTCACAACGGTCTCCGTAAAAGGCTCACTCGAGAAATGAGTGAGCCTTGAGATCCTATCCGATCCAGCACACGGTGCGGGGTCAACGTCTGGACCTTCCCCTGACGAGACCTCCTACCCTGACGAGACCTCCCATCCCGACGAGACCGGTGCTCCATCGGAGCTCGCCACAACCTCGAGGAAACTACCTCGAAGGGTAGGACGCGGGCAGAAAACCACCCACCTCCCACAGTCCAACACCCACCCGTAGGCCCGGCGACATCCAACACCGGCTTGCATAGCCTGATGCCATAGATAGTAGCCTCAGATTGATTGCCTCCTCGCCCCTAGGAGATCCACTATGCAGCACAAACCTTCACCGCGTCACGTTATCGTCCTGCCGCTGCTCTTGGCACTAGCCTGGCCGGTCACCACCTCTGCACAGTCCGAAACCCAACCCGAGGTGCCCTCTTCAGATGCTGCTTCGACAGTGATGGGCAAACAAAGCTTCCGCTCCTATTGCGCCAGCTGCCACGGCACCGAAGCTCGCGGCGACGGCTCCATCGCCGAGCACCTCAAAGTGCCACCAGCCGACCTCACCCGCATCAGCCAACGCAACGATGGTGAGTTCCCATTCGACAAAGTTTTTCAAACGATCGACGGTCGCTTGCCAGCACGAGGCCACGGCAACCGGGACATGCCGGTGTGGGGTGATGCCTTCAAAATGACCCGCGATAATCCAGACGAGGCCGCGGTGAAAGACACCATCACCGCTCTCGTGAACTTCCTACAATCGATCCAAGAGGACTGACACCGCTGCTTGATTGAGGCTCAGCACAAGCGCCCTGGACAAGGCTCGGATGCTGCGATGTGCCCAGTGTTGCCAAGTATAGGGGCAGACCCTATACTTTCGACAACACTCGTCACGCACCATGCGAGGCACCCATGCCCCCGAGCGCATCACCCCACCACATCGCCGACGCCCTGCCTCTCACCCACGTTGCTTACCATGTTCTGGTGGCGTTGGCGACGAAGAATCGGCATGGCTACAGCATCATCAAACATGTTGCAGAATGCACCGATGGCCGAGTCGAGCTAGAAGCCGGCACCTTGTACGCCGCGATCAAGCGGATGCGGGACGAGGGCTGGATCGAAGAGGCGACGCCGCTGCCTGGGACGGATTCTAGGCGCCGCACCTACAGCCTCACCGAATGGGGACGCAAGGTTCTAAGGGCCGAGTCTCGGCGACTCGAATCCATGGTCGAGCTGGCTAGACAAGCGCGGGTGCTGCCGACTAGAAAACGAGTCAAAGCATGAGGCTGCTCCGTTGGCTGCTGTGGCTCTTGCCCGCCGACTTTCGTCGCGAGTATAGAGACGAGCTGTTGAGCACGGTGAACGCTCGGTGGCGAGCGATGATGCGAGAGCAGCGTCTGCAACAACGCCTCGGCCAGGTACGGCATCTCAGCCTGGCCAGGCGCCTCCGGTTTTGGGTGCGGCAGTGGCTCGCGGTGGTCCGTATAGCTGTGAACTTGCGACGGGGTAGCGGCATCTTGGGCGGCGCCGATCGACACCAGCGGCGACGCGGGTCGCTTGTCGACGGCGCCTGGAAGGATGCACAACACGTCGTACGGGCTCTCAGGACTCGCCCGGGATTCACCCTGGTGGCCGTCCTCACCCTAGGATTGGGCATCGGTGCCACTACCGCCATGTTCAGCGCCGTCCACTCAGTGCTGCTGCGGCCCCTTCCCTACCAGGATGCCGACCACATCGTTGTCGTTCGGCAAGTCGACAACCGCGACGGTACGCTCGAAGAGGGCGTCTCGGCGGCCAACCTGCACGACGTGGCGGCCACTGCCCACTCCTTGTCCCAGGCCTCGGTCGCCGCCGCCCACGGCCTCCGCCTGATGGAGGACGGCAGAGCGTTCAGCCTGCGCAGCTGGTTGGTGTCGGAAGGCTTCTTCGAAGCCCTCGGCACCCAGGCCCTGATCGGCCGGACCTTCCAGGCCGAAGAGCTCACCCCCGGGGGTGAACACGTTGTCCTGCTGAGCCACGCCACCTGGCAAAGTCGCTTCGGCGCCGACACTGGAATTGTCGGTCGTGAGCTGATCTTGGATGGGGCTGCCTACCAGGTGATCGGAGTGCTGCCAGCCGACTTCGAGTATCCCTCCGCCGCCGACATCTGGGCACCTCGACCCGTCCAACCCTCGGACGAACCAAGGCGGGGCGCCGCCAACCTGGACGGCGTCGCACGACTCGCTCCAGGCATCACCGCCGCGCAAGCCCAGACCGAGCTCAATCATCTCGCTACCGAACTGGCCGCGGCCTACCCGATCGCCAATGCCGACCTGGGGTTTCAAGTCACCCCGCTCAGGCAACACCTCTTGGGTGACGTCGAGTTACCACTGATCCTTCTGCTGGGTGCTGTCGGACTGGTGCTGTTGATCGCCGCCGCCAACGTCGCTGGCCTACAACTGGCACGGGGAGCTGGACGCTCCCGAGAATTTGCCTTGCGGGGAGCCCTCGGCGCCAGCTCCCGCAACATCTTACGCCTGGTCTGCGTCGAAAGCCTGCTCTTGGCCGCAGCCGGCGGCCTGTTGGGACTCGGCATCACCTACTTGGGAGTTGATCTCATCCGACTGCTGGGACCAGATCATGTTCCACGCCTCGACGAGCTCCGGATCGACAGCACGGTACTCACGTTTGCCCTGCTCGCCGCGACCGGTAGCGCTCTCCTGGCCGGTATTGCCCCGGCCTTGCAAGCCTCGAGAGATCTGCAAGCAGCGCTGACGGAAGGTGCCCGCGGCTCCACCGGCGGACCGCGTACCCTCCGCCTCAGAGATCGCCTGGTAATGGCGGAAATCGCCGTCGCCCTGGTACTCGCCATCGGCGCCGGACTCCTGGTACGGAGCTTCGATCGACTCTTGGACAACAATCTCGGCTTCGAGCCGCAGGGCCGGCTGGCAGTCCAGGTCTGGGCCTATGACGACAACCATCAGCCCCAACTGGACTTCTTCCAGCGCAGCCGGGAAGCCATTGGCACCTTGCCAGGGGTTGAGGCTGTAGGACTCACCACCAACCTTCCGCTGGCCGATGACCAGTCGATCCTGGCTCGAAGTCGCACCGTGCGGTTTGGGCTCGCAGGTGTCACCGCAGCATCCGACGGTGACCAACCCATCGCTGGCTGGTCAGCAATCGACGATGGTTACTCGGAGGCCATGGGTATCCCACTGCAAGCCGGCCGCACATTCTCTCCCCGAGACGATCCCCAGTCGTCGCCCGTCGCAATGGTCAACGAAGCCTTCGTGCGGCGCTACTTCCCGAACCAGGACCCACTCGGCCAGCAGCTGCTCTTCGGCACCCAGGCCGACAGCTCGCGGGAGATCGTCGGTATCCTGGGTGACGTTCGCCGACGCGGATTCGACTCAGAATCGCGAGCAGAAATCTACCTGCCGCTATCTCAGGCTCCGTCCGCTGGCCTCACATTTGTCATTAAGACTGCATCCTTCGAGACGGCCTCCCTCGAGACGGGCCCCGTTGGTCCAGGCCTCGGAAAGACAGCCTCGATCACGACCACCGGTGACCCTACGGCCTTGATCCACGCCGTTCAGAAGACACTGCGCGCCGTCGACCCGAGTCAGGCGATCTGGGCAATTCGGCCGATGACCAACTTGATGTGGGATTGGACCCGCCAGCGACGTTTCAATACGGCTCTGTTAGCGGCATTCGCAGTCCTCGCACTGTCGCTGGCCAGTATCGGCGTTTACGGCCTGATGTCGTTCTCGGTCGAACAACGGGTGAATGAGCTGGGGATCCGCCGGGCATTGGGCGGCAACACCCGCGACATTCTGACTATGATCCTGCGGCGAGGGTTGAAGCTTGTCCTGACCGGCGTCAGCCTCGGACTGTTGGGATCCCTGGCTCTGACTCGTCTAATGCAGAGCCTGTTGTATGGCATCGAACCGTTCGATCCCCTCACCTTCGGGATGTTGGCGGCGTTGGTCATCGTTGTCGCCGTGCTGGCAGCCTACCTGCCGGCACGGCGTGCGACGCGAGTTGACCCGATGGTGGTCCTGCGGTCTGACTAAATCCAAGCCACAGGGAACGTTCT
This sequence comes from Acidobacteriota bacterium, assembly GCA_029263395.1. Lineage (GTDB taxonomy): Bacteria > Acidobacteriota > Thermoanaerobaculia > Multivoradales > J023 > JAAELT01. Next base: position 17,887 of record JAJCXO010000162.1, read on the forward strand.
CAGGGTTCGATGCGGTGGGAACACCGACATGCATTCGCGGTGCCCCCGACACGCTCGAGGGCACAGGACGGACCGGCCAGAGGCTCCTGCTCGAGTTGCGAACACGAACTCGAGACGGCTGCTCCTATCACCAGGATTGCACTCATCAGTGCGAGTCGAAGACGTCTCATTTTTTAGCCTCCGAGGCCAGCACTCGTCCACCACGGCCGATCCGAGTTCGGCGCTCGATGGCAAAGTTCTCGAGCCGGATTGCCGGGCGCTCTTCTGGTGACAACGACAAGATGTACGCCACCAGCCCCCAACGATCTTTCTCCTCCGGCAGCGCGCCATCAAAGGCTGGCATCGGCGTGCCGTTGAGACCGGTCACAAAAGTCCGATAAATATCTTCCGGTTCATGGCCATTGCGGAAAACCCATTTGTTGGTCAGATCCGTCGAGGCAATGAAGTCCCCCCAGCTATCCTCCAACTCCGCGGCAGCCGGCCCGTCACCTTCTCCACTGGCCCCATGGCAGCGGTAACACTGTGCTTCGTTGTACACCATCTTGCCGTGATCAGCGAGCTGCATGAACTCTGCTGGTGGTTCTGGAATACTGATCGTTTCCGGTTGGTAGCCACTGCGCTTGGCTTCGAGGAAGTCGTCTGACAAAGCGATCAAATAACTCGACACATCGCTGACTTGCTGCGTATTGAGAAACTGTCCCCAGGCCGGCATAGTGGTCCCCGGGACCCCCTCGCGCACCACACGTTCAATGTCTTCAACCAGTGGGAATTCTCCACTGATCGTCGAACGGAATTTGTAGACCCCTTCGGTGAAGTCACGTGGTTTGACGTCGAAGCCCGCTGCCAAGAAACCGTCGCCATCTCCACGAATGCCATGGCACACTGCACATTGCTGGAGATAAATCTGCTGCCCTCGCTGCATGGCAATCGTTTCCGGCAAGTCGTCTGGAACCTGCACTGCCGGCGGATTGGGATCATATTTCTCGAGATTCGCCTGCACGGCTCCTGGCTCGACGTAGGAAATAGCTTGACCTGGCGTCGCAGGTGGATCCTGCTTCGCCCAGTTCCCTTCCGACGCGAAACCATGACCGAATAGGTCATACATCTTGAAGAAGTCCGCCACCCGACAATCGGTCAGCACTTCCCGCAACTCGTGGTAATAACGTCGGAAGGAATATGTGAACGAAACGCCCTGACCACCGAGCAGATGGATCACTCCATCCACCGGATCGACCACCGCTTCCTGATGGAAAAGGTAACGATAATACGGGCTCGTCGAGCCGCCGATGTGTTGGAGGAACTCGACCCAAGGCACCGGTGACGCAGGATCTATTTCAACCAAACGATCTTTGACGTTGACGCCATAAACGCCGCCATACTTTTCGAAAAAATCGGGGAACATCGTATCCGTCCAACGATGTTCTCCAATCACATGACCAATCGTGAAGCCAAAGCTTGCCAGGGTGTTGCGCTCCCAATGGGAGCCCGGCGCCCAATAAAAAATCACGCCACCTTCCGGCCCATCCCAATCTGTTCCGCCATATTGCTCCACTTGATGTTCGGCAATTTTGTTGTTGAGCGCCCAGAACACAAAATCGATCCAACGCGGATCACCGGGCACCAGGGTGAGGTCGTGATCGGTGAGCGCCGAGTCCGGGTTATAGGAGGTCCGCACATCGGAACACGCCTCGCCCCACTCGCTCGACGTCCAGGCCTGAGGACTGAGGTGATCCTTGTTCGAAGTGCCGCCCTCCTCGGGCGCGTTCGCATAAGCGAAATACACGCACGACAGCCCGCAAACCACGAGCAGCGGACACAGAACGGACAGAGCGAGAATACGACGGCGCATAGCGAAGCCTCCTTCGGTGAAATCGGATAGATGACTCTTTTATCCAAAATAGAGGACGCAATACTGGATGTCAAGGTCTTCTTTTGCTAGTGTCTCGTTTGTTAGAGTCGAGCCATCGTGCTCGGAGCCAGCCTTCGAGTTCCCTAGTCATCCTCTGGTTCTGAGGCGTTGACGTGTTCTCTCAAACCGCAGAATATGCCTTACGAGCCGTCGTCTGGCTAGCTGATCAAGACGATGCCAAGCCTCTCGGGGTACAGCCCATCGCTGCCGGAACGCAAGTCCCAGCGAGTTACCTCTCCAAGGTTTTGCAAGGGCTTTCAAGGGCTGGCCTGGTCGCCTCCCGCCGTGGGGTCGGTGGCGGCTACTCGCTGACGCGAGAGCCGACCGACATCACCGTCTTAGATGTGATCAACGCCGTCGACCCGATCCAACGCATTCACGGCTGCCCGCTCGGCCTCGAGAGCCACCAGCATCAACTCTGCGCTATGCACGCACGGCTCGACGAAGCCGCCAGGCTAGTTGAAGAGTCGCTCCGCAACTCGACTATCGCGGAATTGCTGAACACCAGCACCAGGCCTCAGCCGATGAAAGAGACGGCGTCGATCCGTTCCCTGCCGGTTGTCTGAAGACCGTGCCTGACGGTTCGCTCCGGGCACAACGAACCGGGTCAATTCCGGGGACCGAGTAAACTTAGGGACCATGCGAATCCTCCTAACGATCGGTTGCTTGCTACTGGCGATGCCTGCCTTGGCGCAGGAGCCCCTCCAGATCACTCTGCTCGGCACCGGCAACCCAAGGCCTTCGATGGAGCGTTTCGGGCCTTCGATCCTGGTCGAAGCCGGCGACACCCACATCCTCATCGACGTCGGCCGCGGGGCGTTGCAGCGGATTTTCCAGATCGGTGCGGCACCAGGCATCCGCGACATCGACTTGGTGTTGCTCACCCACCTGCACTCGGATCACGTGGTTGGTCTTCCCGACTTCTGGCTCACCGGCTGGGTGTTCGGCCGCGACCGACCGTTGCCGGTCATCGGTCCGCCAGGTACCGAATCGATGTGCCATCACCTCGACCAGGCCTTCGCCTTCGACAAGAAGGTTCGCGGTCGAGATAGTCGATACGAGGCCGAGGGTATCGCGCTCAAGGCCCGAAACATCCAACCCGGCGTAGTCTACGACGCCGACGGCGTCAAAATTACCGCCTTCGAAGTTGATCACGGTGACGGTATCGCGCCGGCCTACGGCTACCGCGTCGACAACGGGGACTACTCCGCTGCTTTCTCCGGCGACATGAAGTACGACGAACGCATCGTCGAGCATGCCAAGGGTGTCGACGTGTTGGTGATGGAAGTGATCAGTGCCGAAGTCGAATTGGCAAAGGCGGCGGTCAAAAGCCAGGAAGCGATCGCCAAAGTGATCTCCCATCACATCAGTGAAGAGCAAGCCGGCAGCCTCTTTACGCGCATCAAACCGCGCCTCGCGGTTTACTCCCACATTGTGCCGTCACCCGCCACCGCCAAAGATCTCATTCCCCCAACCCGCCGCACCTATGACGGCCCGCTCGCCGTCGGTTATGACTTGATGACCGTTGTCATCGGCAAAACCGTCGAGGTGTATCCGCGGCGGGTGATCAACGAGCCTTAGCCTGACATCCGCTCGGGGTCAGCCTGAGCGCGGGGAGCCGAGGCTCCCCTTGGGTCCGCAAGACGCTGGGTCAACTCAGGCCAGAATGTCTTGGTCAGCGTCTTCGATGAAGTCGAGCGCGATGTCGATGAAGAGATCACGAAAGAACGGAATGCCCGTGATAGCCGCAATCTCCAGACTCGTTTTGGCGGCCTTCAAGTCTTTCACCGCCGCGGGATGCAACCCGCCACCGTCCAAGACCTCGATCGCATCTTCGACTTCCGCAAACGCCAACCCAAGCAGCGACTGGGCGGTAGCGAAGTCGTTGACATCCTTCACAAAGGTTGCGGTTTCGTTGGCGCTGCGGTTGTTCTCGAGTGCATTGATGACCCGCAAGAAGGCACCAACCGCCACCACCTGAGTGGCCTCGAGATCGATGCCAACGCCTCCTGAGTCGACCGAAACCAAGAACTGACCAATCGGTGAGTTGTTGAACGCGTCGCTGTTGTAGAACGCGACCGCACCCTCGACGGTCTCGACCGAGTTGTTGTGAAAGAACGGTCCGGTGTCCGCAGCCTCAACGATCACTGGCGTATTGAACGAGCCGTCACCGAAGCCGCCGTTGGGGTTCGGCACGCGACCAAACCCACCGTCGGGTGGATTGTTGGCGGCATCGACGAGGTCCGCCGGTTGGTCCGGTAGATCCTCGACGCCGGTGTTGAAGTTACGGTTCTCGAAGCCACCGGTGAGAGCAAAGTTGGCTCCACCGTTGAAATGGCAGGTATTACATTTGCCGGCTGCAACGGTGCCACCCACACTATCGGCTGCCACGAAGATTTCCTGCCCGCGGGCCGCAACCTCGCTCGATAACGCCAACGTCGACAGGTCCAACTCGTCTTGACGACCGAGGAAAAGCTGGAAAGCCTCCATAGCGTCGAGTTCGGCATCGGTGGGCAGACGGAAGTCGACATTCGGCGTTCGCCCCAGGGTCTGCGGGAAATGCTGCGTAACGGCACCGATAGCGAACTCGCGCAGAGTACCGCTGCCGGGTGAGCCATCACCCGACCAACCCGTCCGCTCGTCGGGAGGTGTGGTGGTGCCGTCAGCGCCCGGTGTGAGGGCATTACCCATCGCCAAAGTGTGGGGCACCCCGCGCATCGTGAAGCTGTTGGCCAGATCCCCGAAACCGTCGGTATTCTCCAAGATAAGGCCAACTTTTCGCATCAACTCGGGCTTTTCGAAATTCGACATCAACGCCGGCACGAACTCGGCCACGAACAGCGGATCATCGTCCGGTAAGGTTGCGATGAATTCCGGATCGATCGTGAAGTTGTGTTCCGCCGGATGGCAAGTGCCGCAGGTACGGCCGTTCCCCGCGAAGGTCTCATTGAAAAAGAGATCGGCGCCTTGCTCGATCAGTGGATCGAAGGACGGGACCAGATCACTGGCAAAAACCGGTTGGGTACCGAGGGCGCCGAGCGCTGCCAAGACCGTCCCCGGTTCTTGGCCCTCGAACGGTACGCGTCCGCTTCGCACCCGGGTGTACATGCGCTGCATGAGACTCGAAGAGCCGACTAGGACCCGCGACTCTACAGGAGCTTGACCTGCTCGGCTGACGACGATCAAGTCGACCTCGAACATTCCGAAGGCGTTGCCAACATCTGCGCTCAACACCGCACGATCACCCTCGGACACCAGCGTTCCGACGTGCAAGTAGTTGTCTTCCGTTTCCGGTAAGACCGAGCTGTCATTCAAATTGTCGACCAACCAGACTTCCGAGATCTCGGAATCGGCCAGCCCCTCAACTTCTACTTGGACCTTGCCGTCGATCAGATCGAGCCTGGCTTTGCCCTTGGCATACGTGTGTTCCACCGACAGCCCCTTGGACCAGCCGAGGCTCATGACGACATTTTTGTCGCCGCCATTCGCAACGTGACGCTCCGACCAACTGGCGAAGGCATACTCCAAACTGTCGGCTTTGGTCATCGAAATGTAGGGCGAGACAGCCTCGTCCGATGGCGTGAAGTAGTTGGACGCTGGGTAGACCAGAGTCAGGCTCAGTAGGGCCGCGATGAGAAGGTAACGCTTCTTCATTGTCCGAGTCCTCCATGGGGTTGCAGGGTCGCACGATAGGCCCGAGCCCTACCCCGTCGAGAGGTAGACGTTCCCCTTTGGGGCGGCAAGCTCGGCGCCCGGTTTCAGGAGCATCAATGCCACGTTTGGGCAGACGCTCACTACACGAGAGCCGCATCGGACGACTCTCGCTAACTCAGGAAATCACTCAGCAGTTTACCAACAGTAAGAATTATCCTACAAGTTTATTGGCTAAAGATTTCGTGAAGACTCTTCGCTCGTCGAAAGGGCTCGGCTGAACCCAGGGTGTAAACCCGCGGCGGCGGTCATGGACAGTCGACAACCCAAGGGACAAAATGCTCAATTTCATTCCAGGTAATATTCTTTTCCTCCCATTAGGACGCATCGAGTGGTGGAACTCCAGTTTGGCCAGGCTTTCAGCTCAATTACCGGGCTTTCGACCCTAAATCGTCCTTTTTTGCCGGATGGCTGAACGATTTTTGCGTGGTACAGCGATCGGCCATCCAATGGCGGATCGATTTTTGCGTGGCACAGCGATCGGCCAGCCGATGGCTGATCGATTTTTCCGTGGCACAGCGATCAGCCATCGGATCTTTTGACGCATTTACAAGAAATAACGGTCAAACCAAGGGAAGTTCTGACGATTCAACGCTCGTAAATCGTCAGAATTTCCAGATTTCTGACGGTTCAGCGCCTGCAAATGATCAACATTCTTAGAATTGTGATGATTCATGGGCAGTCAAACCGTCAGAATTTTCCAAATTATGACGATTCAAGAACGCTTGAACAGTCAGAATTTTGCCTCTCGACGGGCTGCCGCCGGACACTCCAGCATTGTTCTGCAGATCGCACCGTCAAACTGAACGCCGACTGAGCAGCGCCCGAACGACAAAAGGGATCACCAGACAGGTGACGAGAGAGATGAAGGCGATGCCTGAATAGACCTCAGCAGGCATCGCCCAGTCGCCCAGATCACGGGCCTGTTGACCGATGACCATCGCGATCTCGGCCCGTGGCACCATGCTGACACCGATCAGGAGCGCCCCGGGACCGCTGGTTGTCAACAAAGCTGGCAAGCCGGCACCAATGACCTTGCCGAGCACGGCGACCACCAGCAGCACCCCGCCGATCTTCATCGCCGATCCGAGGGACTGCGGCTCGATCCGAAACCCGATGGCAATAAAGAAAAACGGCACAAAAAAAGCACCCAACTCGACAAACGACGTTTCGAGCCGAACCGCTTCTGGATCGCGGCTGAAGACCAGTCCAGCAAAAAAGGCGCCGATCGCCATCGAGAATCCGAACAATGATGCTACCGATGCCACGATCAACCCAGCACCGATGAGGATCAGGGCCGAGCCGGGTTCGTCGGTGCCGCGCAGTGCCTTGACGAGAGGCCTCTCCGCAAATCGCGCCGCGAGCAGACACAGAACAGCAAACACCACAACCTTGGCGCCAAACACTAGGCCGATCTGACCAGCCAAGGCTAGCTTGGAGGTTTGGCTTCCTTTGTAGAGCGCGGGAGCCAACGCCAGTGCGAACGTCATCAAGGCGACCCCGGACAGATCATCCAACTCGGCGACATCGATCAGCGTCTCACCATCGGCGCTGTCGAGAGCCCCTGCTTCACGCCACATCTCGGTCGACACCGCGATGCTCGTCGCCGTCAACGCAACCGCAACGAACATGCTAGGGACTGGATCGAGGTCGAGCACCCATTTGCAGAGGACGTATGCCGGCGCCCCACTCAATACGACATTGCCAATCCAGATCGGAGCGGCGCGCGGTACCTTCCTGATGAGGGCGTGCAGATTGCTATCCAAACCGACTCGAAACAACAAGACAAAGATCCCGATGCTCGCCAAGAACTCGAGGAGATGTTGACCATCGGTCGAAAGAAACGGCAACGAGTCGTTTACCAGTCGGACGACGAAACCGAGCAGAATAAACCCGACCAGCGCTGGCGCCCCCAAACGCTCGAACCACAAACGCACATACAGCGCGGCAATAATGAGAATGCCGATCAGCATTCGGAGACATACAGCCCATTGGGGTCGACCATCACTAGATCCTACATGGCCAGCAGGTCACACACAGCCAGCAGGTCATACACGACCAGTAGATCCTTATACGGCAAGGGGAGCCGAAGCATCCCTCTGGTCCGCAACGGCTGGCCACGACGCTTGCAACTCAACCGTGGTCGATCAAGGCTTTGACAATGCGGTCCTGAGCTGCCTTGGCCTGGCTGGGACCGCGGATGCTGTTGAGCAAGATCGAAAACGCGTATGTTTTGCCAGAGCGGGCGTTGGCATAACCAGAGAGTGTGGAGACACCACTCAAGTAACCGGTTTTGGCTTTCACCTTGCCGCGATAGCGTGGGCTGGCCAGCCGCTTCCTCCAGCTCAGATCGCGCTCGCCACTGTAGGGCAAAGTGGCGACGTATTCGTCACCCCATAGGTGGAAAAACATGTGCCGCAGTAGATGGGTGAGCCGCTCAGGGGTGAAGGTGTTGTTACGACTCATGCCCGAGCCGTCCGCGAGGCTGTAACTCCCGGGCTCGATACCCACTTCACTCAGAAACTCACTGACGGCACGCACCCCTGCGGACCAGGTGCCGCTACCGCAGAATTGGGACCCCAACAGCTTGATCACACTTTCGGCATAGAAGTTTTGGCTGCGCTTATTGACGACACCCAACACCGTGAGGAGGTCGGTACGATGGGTGGTGACGCGCCGCCAGGGAGGCGTGTCCTGCGGCAGCTGCGGCGTCGCCAGTATTTTTCCGGTGACCGGGATACCCTCCTCGACCAAGGCGGCACGCAGGGCCACGCCAAAATAAGTCAGGGGATCCGCTACGGTGACCCACTTGTCGTACGGCTCATTGCGGCGGTAGATCCGCCCGCCGACGGTGAGCACGTTTTCCTCACCGGCAGCGGTCCCGCGGTCGATCTTCAACCATTGGCTGCTGGCACGGTCAGTGGTGGTCGCGCTGCTCGCGAACTCGAAGATTGAGGACGACGGCACGGTTTCGACCCGGGCGGCGCTGCCCGGCAAACCGCCTGGAGTGACCTTCACCAACACACAGTTGTCATTGAACGACAAACCCGCAACCGGTGCCTCGTACCAGCGGGTCAGCTGATCCTTGGGCCAATCGGGATGGACAAACTCGGAGTCGAAGACGCCATCCACTAACAAAAGATCGCCGTTGATCCGCCGGATACCGACCCCTTCGAGCGCCGCTGCCCATTCCCGGAACGGCCCATAAGGATCTCCCTGGTAATGCCGCCCCGACAGAGCCGGATCGCCACCGCCAAGAATCGCCAACGTACCGTGCAGGGTACCGTCGACCAGCTCGCCGCGGACCAGAACTTCGGTCTCGAAGAAGTAGCCCGGGCCGAGGCGATCCAACGCTGCCGCCGAGGTGATGATTTTGGTATTGGACGCCAAGATGCGCCGGGTGTCGGCGTTGTAGCTGTATTTCGTATCGCCGCTGGAGAGCTCTCGGATGTGTACTCCGAGAGCCGGCGCCACCTTGCGGGCGGCGGAGACCTGGGCGTTGACGGCAGACTTGAATTGGGCGGTTTGGGCAAAAACCGACGGAGCGACCCCGAACGCAATAGCGACGAGTAGGCCAACAACCCACGGCTCAGCGCGCTCGGCGAAGGAACTCTGCCGCGTAGAACGATCGAAGTTCATGGTAGATAATCGGTTAGGCTACAGAAGAAAACAACAGTATTGACGAACAAATCTTACCTTACGCGCACGCGGCTGGACACACAATCAGCCAGACTAGATCGGTCTACGAGACGTCATGCTGGCGGCGGTCGTCGCACGGTGCTCTCGTCGCCAATGACCAGACCTGGTAGCCTTTACCCGTGTCGCTTCCAGGACGATTCCACCAACACTGGCGGCAGTATGACAGCTACCTTGCCATTGATCTCTCCCGCCATCGAGGGATCGCCGGGCCCAAGTTCGATCGCAGTGCTGGGAGCTGGCATTCAGGGGACCTGCAGTGCTCTCGAGTTGGCTCGCAGGGGCTGGCAGGTAGACCTCATCGATCGCGACCCGCAACCTTTGATGGGCGCCAGTGGTTTCAATGAAGGCAAGATTCACCTCGGCTTCGTTTACGGCAACGAGCCCTTCCGCCACACCTCTCGCCTGATGGTCACGGCGGGCTTCAGCTTTCTTGGTCACCTGCGCCGGTGGCTCGGTTCGAGCTGGCAAGCCCCCAACGTATCGACGCCCTTCATCTATTCGCTGCACCGCCGATCGTTGTTGGGCCGGGAGTCGATCGAGAGACATTTCAATGCTATAAGGTCGATGATTGCCGAGCAGTGTCTGATCGACGATGACTACCTCGGCTCGCGCATCCAGCCGGAAGCCGTTTACCAACCAATCGATCCGAGCTCGGTTGGGCTCGATCCCACGGAGATTCCGGCAGCTTGGCAGACCGTCGAACGGGCGATCGACAGCGCCGCGGTCGCCGAGGATCTGCGCGCTGCCGTTGCCCGCTGCAGTGCGATCCGCTTTGTCGCCGACACCGAGGTTTTGGCGGCTGCGCCGACGCAAGATGACGTCAGCATCGAAACCAGCAGGGGCGGTACCGTAACGACATGCCGCTACCAACAGGTTGTCAACGCGCTTTGGGATGGCCGGCTGGCGGTTGACCTGACGGCCGGAGTTGCACCACACCGCCGCTGGTTGCACCGCTTCAAGTATGGCATGGTGATCCACGGCGCCAAATGGCACCATCCGGTGTCGACCACGGTGGTACTGGGACCTTTTGGGGACATCGTCAGTTATCCCTCCGGCAACATCTACCTGTCGTGGTACCCGGACTGTTTGGCCGCAACGTCGCAAGCATTGGTGCCAGAGCCGCAGCCCCGCGAGTTACCCGAACCAGCGCGTAGTGAACTGATCCACAAATCACTGGCGGCGCTCAGTGCGATCTATCCTCCCCTCGCTGAGCTTAGTCTGGGGGGTGACGTGTCGATCCAACTTGCAGGTCGACCCATTTTTTCCTGGGGAGATCAGGTCGACATCGACCAGCATGACAGCAAACTCCACTCCCGCGCTGATGTTGGCGTCGCTTCCCATGGCCGCTACCACACGGTCAATACCGGCAAATACACCTTGGGCCCGATGCTCGCTGTCGAGCTTGCCCAACAGGTGGACGCGGTCGGCCCAAGGTGACGGGGCCGATGAGCACACTCAAATGACCGCACCAGATTGTCCACCGATTACTGTCGGTATTCCGGTCTACAACGGCAGTGCGTTTGTCGGCGACACCCTGAGGTCTTTGCAAAACCAGAGCTTCGGCAACTACTCCGCCATCATTTCGGTCGATTGTTCGGACGATGATTCCGTCGCGATCTGTCGTGAGTTTGCGGCCGACCCCCGATTCGAAGTCACTGCGCAACCGCACCGCCTAGGTTGGATCGACAACTGTCGTTGGCTGTTGGGCAGCATCCGCAGCCGTTGGCTGATGCTGTTGTCCCACGACGATCTCCTCGAGCTGACCACCCTCGACCGCCTCTACACCGGTGCTCAGGAGCATCCCAAAGCCGCGTCCGTTTATGGTGATGCAGTGACCCTTGGCAATTCGCCAGGCTCCCGCTTCAGTGCCCCGTCGCTGTTCGGCGGACCGCTTGGTCGCCTTGTGACGTATCTCATCGAACACCATGACGGACTGGCCTTTCGGGGCCTGATCCGGACCGAAGCAGCCCACGCCAGCGGCGGCCCGGAGCACAATACCGCCGACGATTTTGCAGCCGAAGCCGTGTGGGTGCTCAAGTTGGCTTGGCAGGGTGAGTTGGTGCGGATCAAAGGGGCGGACTGGCGTAAGCGGATGCGCAGCGGTACGGTGTCTGATGGGTGGCTACACTGGCCTGCAAGGCGTCGTGCCCAGGCCTGGGTCAGTCACTGCAGCGAGCTGATGGGCTTCGTCGCGTCCCTTGACTTGCCCCCGAGCTGGATGTCACTGCTGGCCCACGCCGGGTTGCTCCGACTGCTGCGGGCGACACCCACGCTCGGACCCTACGACGAAATTTCGGCGCTGGACCACAACGGACGCCTGGCCATGGTCGAAGCCTACCGCCGGACACTCGACTCGAGTCTGCCGACAGGAGACGCCCGGCGCCAGATCTTGGCTACTACAGATGCCATCGCCACCGAGGTAGCGATGGCTCCTTCCGGGCATCACGTTGTGTCAGCGAACACCGTCTAGATCGGCCTACAGCAGGACGCCCGCCACCGTCGCCGTCATGAACGACGCCAGAGCGCCGCCACACATCGCTCGCAGCCCGATCTTCGACAGGACGGGACGCAGTTCCGGTACCAACGCACTGAGGCCACCGATCTGAATGCCGATCGACGAAAAGTTGGCAAAGCCGCACAACGCATAAGTGGCGATGATGATCGACCGTGGTTGCAGATCGCCAGCCGCAATGTGCTGAGAGAGCACACCGTAGGAGACAAACTCGTTGACTGTCAGCTTGATGCCAAGCATGTTGGCAACGGCGCCAGCGTCAACCCAGGGTACACCCATCACGAAGGCCAACGGTGCCAGAATGGTGCCGAACAGAGTCTTCATGCTACCCGGGAAGTAGCCGGCGTATTCGGTGATGGTTTTGCCGGCACGTTCGTATTCGAAGGCCGCTCCGCCCAACATTCGACCATCGATGATGCCGTCGAAGAAACCGAGGATCGAGTCGAGCACTGCGATCAAGGCGATGAAGGCGATCAGCATGGCGCCGACGTTGAGCGCCAGCTTGAGGCCATCACTGGTGCCGTTGGCGGCGGCTTCGACCACGTTGTCGGCGGTCTGAACCTTGGGAATCTCGACATCACCAGCCGTCACGGATTGTTCGGTCTCAGGATATAGCAACTTGGCGATCACCAATGCCGCCGGGGCCGACATCACACTAGCAGCCACCAGATGACCGGGATTGACCCCCATCTGGATGTAGCCAGCGAGCACCCCGCCAGCGATAGTGGCAAACCCGCCGACCATCACGGCATGGAGTTCGGAAACTGTCATCTCTTTGAGGAACGGCTTGACCAGAAACGGCGCCTCGGTTTGACCAACAAAAACGTTGGCCGAACACGACATGGTCTCCGAGCCCGAGGTTTTCATGCTCCAATGCATGAATTTGGCGAAGGACGCGACCACCACCTGCACAATGCCGAGGTAGTACATCACCGACATGAAGGCGGAAAAGAAGATGATTGTCGGCAGCACCGAGAACGCAAACTGAAAACCGAAGCCCGGCCAGTGGTCACTGCCCGGGAAGAAGTACTGTGGTTTGACCAGATTGTCGAAGAGAAATACAGCCCCTTCGTTGGACAGACCGAGAAATGCCGCCACCTTATCCGACAACACCTTGAAAAAGGTCTCGCCATCGATGTCGCGGGCCCACATGGCGCCAAGACCGAGCAATAGGGTGGCGCCCAGGCCCCGCCGGGCGAACAGCGGTTTGCTGGTGTAAGTCCCGATGACAACCGTCAACACCGCCAGCACCAAGACGACGTCGGTGACGTAATAAGGCGTCAGGAAGTAGGCCGCGGCGACAATCGCCGCGCTACCGACCAGGGCGACGGCGCGCACTACCCAGGTCCCAAAATCCAAGTCCTGAAACTCTTTCTCGAACAGAAAGAGCGTGATCATGAAGATCAGCACGAACATGCCGACGAAGGAAACCAAACCCTGGCTGAGAATAATCACTGCCAGGGTCAGCTGCAGACCAACTCCCCAAACAACGGTGCGATAGTTGATCGCTTTGCGATCCTTGGAAAAGAGATAGGCGAGGCCCATCAGCACCAGAAGTCCGAGTAAGCTCACCGCTCTTTCCGCCATGTTCGCTCCTTTGATCGATCGGTTGCTGCGCGTTCCCCTCTACTATCGCCGGGACCTACCCCTTGCCGAGACCTATCTACCGTCTCCGGAAACCAGGAACTTGTAGTAGTCGCCCTTGGTGGAAAGCACCACCCAAGTGTCCTCGTCGAAAGTCGCGCCGTAACTCTCCATGGTTTTCATGAACTCATAAAAAGCCCGCGAGTCGCTCGACTGGTTGTAGGCCTGGGCATAAATTTCGGAAGCCTCGGCGTCTGCCTTACCGACGATTTCCTGCGCCTGGCGGTAGGCCTCCGACTGGATGCTCTTGAGTTCGCGCTCCTTGTCACCTCGGATGCGGGAAGCTTCACCCTCACCTTCGGAGCGGAAGCGGTCAGCGATCCGTCGACGCTCGGCGATCATCCGCTCATAAACACTGGTCCGCACCTCTTTGACGTAGTTGATGCGCTTGAATTGGACATCGAGGATCTCGATGCCGAAGTCTTGGACCCGTGCTTGAGCGTTGCGCAGAATTTCCTGGCGGATCGCTTCGCGGCCGATCACGATCGGTTCGAGACCACTGCCCGCCTCCTCGCCCAACGACTCGTCACGTACCTCTTCACGATCTGTGGTGCGGATCAGTTCGGCCAGATCGTGACGCGCCACCGCGTCGCGGGTCTCACCGTTCAGGATCCCCGACAACCGTGCTTGTGCACGACTCTCGACCTGGAAACGCTTGAGGAAAACCAACGGATCGGTAATCCGCCAACGAGCATAGGTATCCACCAAGATGTTGCGTTTCTCTTTGGTCGGGATTTCGGTCACTTTGCCGTCCCATTCCAGGAAACGCTTCTCGAAACGCCGTACCTTGTCGATAAACGGCACCCGGAACTCAAGTCCGGGCTCGGTCACCGGCTCACCGATCGGCTCACCGAAGCGGGTGATCACCACTTGTTCCCCTTCGGAAACCACGTAGGCGGCCGAAATCAAGAGGATGGCAACAATCAGCCCGACAAAACCAGCAGCGGTTCTAGCCATTAGCTGCCCCCTTCCTGAGTTGGACGAGACACCACTGGCAACCGCGATCCAGCGTCAAAATTCAGCAGCGGTAACACGCCGCGCACGTCCTCGTCGACAATGATCTTCTTGCCGACCTTGGGCATGATGTCGCGCACCGTCTCGAGGTAAATCCGTCGCCGAGTCACCTCTGGCGCTTTGCGATATTCGGTAAACACCGCATTAAAACGGGCCGCTTCACCGCGTGCTCGATTGACCCGGTCGAGGGCATAACCCTCGGCTGCCAGAATCGTCTGTTGGGCCTCACCCTTGGCTCTTGGCACCACTTTGTTGTACTCCGATTGGGCCTGGCTGACCAGCTTCGACTTTTCTTGTTCGGCCTGGTTGACCTGATTGAAGGCGGGTTGTACCGGGTCTGGCGGCGTCACATCTTGCAGTACCACCTGTTCGACCTGGATGCCCGTCTCGTAGAGATCGGCAAGCACCTGCAATTGTTCGAGCACCACCAGCGCCACTTCCTGACGACCGACCGTCAGCACCTCGTTAACGGTGCGGTCTCCCACCACCTCGCGCATCACCGCCTCCGACATGTCGCGGAAGGTTTCGCGAGTGTTGCGGACCTTGAACAGGTAGGGCACGGGATCGATGATCCGATACTGCACCACCCATTCCACCACTGCGGCGTTGAGGTCGCCAGTCAACATCCGTGACTGATCGTTGAGCTCGTCCATGCGGAATTCGAGCTGGCTCCCGGCCTGAGGCGACTCGAAACCGAATTCTTCGGTCAGCTGTCGCTGCACCGGGATCAAGGTTACGGTGTCGATGCCCAGCGGCAGCTTGAAGTGCAGCCCCGGGGGTGTACTATCGACGTGCACCCCGAAGCGCAGCACGACGCCAACTTCGTCGGACTCGACTTGGTAAAAACTGGTGCTGATCACCAGCCCGACGGCGGCAGCGATCACCGCCAATCGAATGACTTTGGGAGACACCGAAGGTGGCTCGAATTTTGGCCTATTGATCTGATTCCCGAATTGGTCCTGCGCCATCTATTTTTCCTCGCAAGTATTAGGATGGCCTTCGCCGACATTTGCGCCCGAAGGACACCCGATCTGTCAGCGATCGATCCGCAAGCGCCTGGCCGAGGCGTTGGACTGCCAGCACTCCTTGCAGGCGCCCAACTTGCCGACAGCGCCCAACCTCTTGACGCTCGCCACGCGATGGTTTGGGCAAAGCTATGATTAGCCTTCGCTTTGCCACGGATCAACCCAGGGGAGGTTAACGGAGGCACATCCGGTTGGCAAGCGATAGAGTCGGAGCTGCTGGCTCCCTGCCCCTCTTCGGAACTCTCTACGACGCCGTCATCATCGATGCCTGAAGCGCCCCATCACCCTACCTTGTCCACCGCTGGTCGTGGACTATTGGTCGGCATCTTGTTGCTCGGCGCAGCGCTGCGTATCCATCACTACGTCGAACCGCCCATGTGGGTGGACGAATATGCTACCTCGTGGGTAGCTGCGGCCGACACTTGGTCGGAAGCGATCAGCCGTGCCCTGTCGCGCGATACTCACTCGGTTTTCCATGGCCTGCTGGCTCGACTGGCCAGCGAAGCCTTCGGTAATCAACGGCTGGCGCTGCGGTTGCCTGCCCTGCTGTGTGGCCTCGGTGCGCTATGTTTGGCTTATCCCCTCACCTTCGCCGTCTTCAGAGATCGGCAGGCGGCGTTGTTCGGGGGCTTTGTGTTTGCGATCCACCGCGATCTCATCCAGATCTCGCAGGATGCCCGGCCCTACTCGTTGGCGCTGTTTTGCACGATGGCCTCGTTCCTCGCCTTCCTGCACCTGGTCGCGGGACCACCTGACAGGCGGCGGATCATGAGCAGGATCGTCTATGTGGTCGCCACCGCGGGTGCCTATTATGCCCACACGTTATTTGGCTTCATCGTCCTGATTCAGCTCGGGTATCTGACGATGGTCGCCGGCTGGAGCTGGATCCGTGATCAACGGTGGTGGCTCACCCTGGCGGGACTAGCGCTTCTGGTTGCACCGAGCCTCGTGCAATTGCTCAATCTTTTCGACCGCCGCGCTGAGCTCGACTGGATCGGCACCACACCATGGCAGTTTCCGTTCAAGATTTTTGTCGACTTTCTGACGCCCAACGTCTTCGCGCCGGTGACCGTTTACCTCTTATTGGCCGGCTTGCTGCCGGCACCTCGACAACAGGCGGATTGGCGACATCATCCTTCCCCCTTGGGTGCCACCTTCGGATCGACGCTACCAGCTCATCGTCCCCTCACCTTGATGGCGGTTTGGCTGGTGTTGCCGTTGTTCTGCTTCGCTGTCATCCCACCGCTGTTGGGCACTCACCTCGCCTTTCCACGCTATGTGCTGTTTGCGCTTCCGGCAGCGCTCCTGCTCACCGTCCGGCTGTTGATGCTGGCACCTCGCGGCGGTCACCGCTGGGCCGTTGCGGCTCTGTACGGTGCGACTACCCTCGCCTTCCATCTTCTGCCGACCTATGCCGCCTACGGCACCTTCGCTTCCAAGACCCAGGGCGGCTGGGACGCGGCGGCACAGATCGTCGAGGCGGAAGCCGGGCCCGAGGATCCGGTGCTGTTCGCCTGCGGCTACATCGAAGCCGACCTGGTGGCGACCACACACCCCGGCCCGATGTTTCGCTCCTACATCGATTGGCCACTGCTCTTCCACTTACCCCGCGAGCGCTGGCCCCAGGTCCGCAGCCTGCCGTTCCGCGTCACCGACGCCACCTTCCCCTACCTGCGCGATCTTTTGATCGAGGCCGGCGAGCAGCCCAGAGTCTGGCTGGTCGGCGACCCGGCGGTGTTACGCCGTATGAGTCAGCCCTTTTTCCTCCCGACGTCAAAGCACCGCCTCCATCAGGAGCAGAACTTCGGCGCCGCGATGGTGATGGAGTTCCGTCTGATCGACGGCGGCGCTAGCGGTGGCTGAAGCTCTATAACCTCATCGCCACGAGGGTTTTGAAACGGCGCATCCGTTGGGCACTCGATGCGTTCCTTCCATACGCCGGGCCTTAGCCGGCAGCCCTCCATTACGATTTGCTCAGGGTTTACTCAGGCCAACCAAGTGCCACCCTGGGTATCATGAACTGGGTTTGGGTGCGGGCAGCACCGCGAGTAGGAAGTTCTGATGGAGGGAGTCTCCATTGACAGCAAACGGCACCGACATCACAGATCTGTTGCTTGCTTGGCGAGGTGGCGACGCCGACGCGCTGGCCGAGCTGATGCCGGTTACCTATCGCAGCTTGAAGGCGGTGGCGGCGCGACTGCTGCGCAACGAACGTGGCGGCCAAGCACTGGAAACCACCGGGCTAGTGCACGAAGTCTACCTTCGTCTGGCGGATCTGGAGCGCGTCAGCTGGCAGGATCGAGCCCACTTCTATGCCTTGAGCGCTAGGTTGATGCGCCAGATTCTGGTGGACCTCGCCCGCGCTCGGTCGCGCCTCAAGCGCGGCGCCAACCAGGTCGTGATCTCGGTCGACGAGTTGGAGCCCAAGTCCGAAACCACCCGTCCTCCCGATCTGTTGGCACTCGACGACGCGCTGCGCGATCTGACCAAGATCAATGCCGAGTACGCTCGGGTCGTAGAGCTTCGTTTCTTTGGCGGCCTGGGCCGCAACGAAATCGCCGAAGTGCTGGGCATCTCGAGCGCTACGGTCTCGCGACGGTGGCGCGCAGCCCGCGCTTGGTTGTCTACTTATCTCGCAGAAGGGCCCGGCCATGCCATCTCTCGGTTTTAGCCGTAAGAAGCTGATACAACCCGGCAGCCAATGTCGCCTATACAGGCCGAGATCAGCGCATTTCCGCACGTGGGCGCTGCCGGGAGACGCCGGAAGACGTATGAACAACAGTCGATTCACTCCCGACCCAATCTCCAAGGACCGAAGCAATGATGCTTGCGGCTCAACAAGAAGGGATTCGAAAGAATGTCGATCAACAAGAACAAGATCGGATGGCTCCTCGGCTCGCTGGCGTTTGTCATGGTCATGTTTGCAACCTCAACAACCGTGTTGGGTGCGTACAACGATCCCGGTCACACGGAGTGGGTCAAGACTCAGCTGGCAAACGCTTATGACTACACTTGCGTCGGCGAGAGTTGCCACGAGCTTTGCGTCGTCTTCCGGTCAGGTCGGGTGGTTCCCAAAGGCACACTCTGCTGTCTCGATAGCAGCGGCGTCTGCGACACCAGCACACTCAATACCCCATAGCCACCGACCGTCTGGCAGGACACAGTGAAGATCGAGGCCTGGGAGGCCGTCCTGGAGCTCTTCGAGCAGGCCATGGCGAAGCCAGAACCCGATCGCGACGCGTTCGTCCAACGAACCTGCGACGGCGATCCACAGCTGTTGCGAGCGGTCCGAGGCATGATCGCCGCGGACCGCCAAGCCGACAACATCCTCGATCAGCCGTTGGTGGAACGCTGCGGCGTGAGGGCAACACCGCGGCTGGCAACTGCGGCGGTCAGCCCACCGACCCTCCCCAGCGATGGCTCCGGCGGTTTGCCTGTCGTCGGCTGGCCACCTCGTTATCCGCTGGTCGAGCCGGACTGGATCGGACCGTACCGTATCATTCGCCAGATCGGCCAGGGCGGCATGAGCACCGTCTACCTGGCGAGCCGTGACGACGACACCTACCACAAACAAGTGGCGATCAAGGTAGTGCGCCACGATCTCGAGCACGAACCGATCCTGCGGCGCCTGCGAGCGGAGCGACAGATCCTGGCCAGTCTCGAACACCCCAACATCGCCCGCTTGTACGATGGCGGGACGACCGACGAAGGCCTGCCCTTCTTTGTCATGGAGTATGTCGAGGGTGAGCCGATCGATCTGTACTGTGACCACTACGGCCTGACCGTCGACCAACGTCTGACTCTGTTTCACAAAGTCTGCCAGGCGGTGCACCATGCGCATCAGAATTTAGTCATCCACCGCGACCTCAAACCCACGAACATCCTCGTCGATCGCAGCGGCGATCCCAAGCTGCTCGACTTCGGCATCGCCAAAGTGCTCAACCCGACGGCATGGGCCCTCGATATCGAGCCGACCCGCACTGTGCACCGCATGCTGACGCCTTCCTACGCCAGTCCCGAGCAGTATCGCGGCAAGCTGGTGTCGACCGCTGGTGACGTCTACTCGCTAGGAGTGTTGCTGTACGAGCTGCTGACCGGCCGCTTGCCCTTCGACTTCGCCGGCCTTTCTCCAGCCGAGGTCGAGCGCCAGCTCATCGAAACCGAACCGAAAGCACCAAGCATGGCTGTCTCCTCAGATACCGCGGCATCTGGCAGCCCGGCGCTACCACGGTCCGGAGCCCAGGCACTCTTCGCCGGTGGCCGCTGGTTGAGCAAGACTCTGGCCGGAGATCTCGACGCCATCGTGCTCAAGGCTCTGCGCAGCCTGCCGCAGGCGAGATACGGTTCCGCCGAACAGCTCGCCGCCGAGATCGAGCGCTATCGCACTGGCCTACCCATCCAAGCTCGTCAAGGTAGCTGGCGATACCGGTCTTACAAATTCGCCCAGCGTCACCGTGCACTCCTCGCCGCCACCGCCGCCACTGGGTTGTTGCTGCTAGTGGTCGCAATCACCATCATGCAACAAGCCGCCAGAGTTGCACAGGAGCGCGATCAGGCGCAGCGTGAGCGCAATCAGAAGAGTGCAATCATCACACTCTTCGAAGACCTGATCGCCGAAGCCGACCCTCTGCGCGGCAACGATCGCGATCTGACGGTTCGCGAGTTGCTGGGGGGCAGTAGCCAGCTCTTGGTGGGGCGGCTCACCGATCAACCCGCAACGCGCGCCGCATTGCTCCACACCACAGGCGGCATGTTAGCCGAGCTCGCTTCGCTAGCCGACGCCCGCGCTCATCTCGAAGAAGCCATCGCACTGCGAACCGCAAACCTTGGTCCCGACCATCCAGAAACCGCCGCCTCGATGGGTAAGCTGGCGCGCGTCTTGTTGGAGCTTGGGGAGCTGACAGAGGCCGAGAGGCTGGGACGCCGCTCCGTGGACCTGCTGCGGCAAAGGCATGACCCGGATCCGATCGCTTTGTCTGCTGCGTTGCGCTCGTTCGCGCTCGTGCTGTGGGCTCGTAATGATCTCGACAACGCTGCCGCCCGCGCACGAGAGGCGCTCGATCTGGTCGCCGACGGTCAACCCTCACTGCACGATACCGCACGCTCATTGAGTTTGAATCTGCTCGGGCAGCTGGAAGCCCAGCGGGGACAATACGACCGAGCTGCCGCGGCTACCCGTCGAAGCCTGGCGATCGTCGAACAGCGCTACGGTGAAGAATCACCCCGGCTGATTCCGATTCTCAACAATCTCGCTCTTGCCTTGCGGTGGTCGAACGAGTTGGAAGAAGCTGAGCAGATGTACCTTCGAGCCCGCGCCTTGATCCTCGCAAGCTACGGTGAGAACCATCAGGTTTTTGCGGTATCGAGCAACAACCTCGGCGGCGTTCGATTCGCTCGCGGCGACTATGACGGCGCGGCGAGCGCCTACAGCGAAGCCCGCCACACCATGAGCGAAACCCTAGGTGCAGATCATTGGAGGGTGTTCTTCGTCGAGACCAACCTCGCCTCCGCCCGCATTCGATTGGGAGATATCGCGACTGCAGAGCACGACTTGCGGGCCGGGATCGCACACTGGCGAGCTCGACTGAAGGCCGATCACTGGCTTTTCGCCCAGGCCAACAGCTTGCTCGGAGAAGCAGCGGCCGCCCAAGGCCGAGTCGCCGAAGCTGAGGACCTGCTCACCACCAGTCTTCGACGTTTGATCGCGGTGGCGGCCAAGGACCGCTATCAGCGCAAGGCCCTCGAACGCCTCAGCGCCTTCCTGACCCAGCAGGGGCGCAGCGACGAAATCGCAGCCTTCGAATTGCTCCTGGCGGCCGGTGCCGACGCGACCTGAAGAGTTTGCTGGCCTAGTCGGCCAAGGCCGAAGTGACGATCGAAAAGGTACCGTAGCCTCCGAGGCTCAACTCTGCTTGTCTACCTGTCGCAGATGGTGCTGCAGATGGACGAGGTAGTCTTCGATCAAGAACTCCAACGTCACCGGCTCATAAGGCTCGATCTCGCAGAGTGTGCCGAGTTGATCAGCGGGGATCCGCACAATCACATGCGCCAGATGACGATTGGCCAGCCGCCAGAGTTCGAGCAGCTCTTGCCACGGGCTTTCGTTGTAACCCTGCAAGCGAATCCACTCGTCCTGCTCGTATTTGGGGAACGTGAGACGCTCGACGAGTTGAGCCCGCACGAAGCGTTGATGGTTGTTGACCGCCGAATCCACCAAGTGCCCCAAGATCTCTTGGATCGACCACTTGTCGGGGGCCGGCTTGGTGCGAGCTACCGACTCGTCCAGTCTTCCCAATCGTTCCGCAGTTACTTCCACCACGTCCACCAGTTGGCGGGCTACGTCCTTCACCATCGGGTCTCTCCTCTGACGCGTTCGGGGCGTTTGTCCAACACCCACAGCGTACCAGGAACCGTCACGATTCGAAGGCTGGAGAAGCCTTCATCACGCGGACGGTCGACGGAGCCCTACGCGATCAGAATCGGCGACAGAAAACTCCGCCGCCCTCATTCTTCGGCCGGCTGGCGCCGGACCTCTGCTGCCCGGTCGGGCTGACCCTTCGCCTCGTACAACACCGCCAAACGTTCGCGAGCCGCATCAACTCGAGATCCGCGCTGGCTGGCGGCCAGCGCTTCGTAACTCTCAACCAGGAGCTGCTCCGCCTCCTCTAGACGACCGAGCTGAATCAGAAGATCACCGAGAACCCCGTGGGTCTCGGCAATCGCCGGATGGCCGGCCGGCAAGCCCCCCACTCGCACCCCGAGCGCTTTGCGCAACAGAGCTTCCGCCTCCTCCATCTCGCCGGCTTGGATCTTCACCGTGCCGAGATTCTGGAGAGAATAGGCGGCTCCCGGGTGCCCCGGTGGTAACACCAAGCTCACGATTTCGAAGGCGCGGCGATAGTGACTCTCCGCGGCGACAAGATCACCCTTCAACTGATTCACCTTACCAAGGCTGTTGTTGAGCACGGCCATGTCCCGGTGATCCTTACCCAACACGCGGACCGAAGCCTCGAAAACCTCTCGATAGAGCGGTTCCGCCGCTTCGTAGTCGCCTTGCTCTAGCAGGACCGCTGCCAGATTGTTCTTGCTCTGCCCGACTTGGGTATGCATTTCATCGAAGACTGTCCGCCGAATGGCGAGGACCTCTCGGAACATCGCTTCGGCGCGCTCGAGGTCACCCCGTTGCCGTACCAGGCTCGCCAGATGGCTGAGGGTCTCGGCGACCTGCGGATGCTCGGCGCCAAGCTGCTGGCGTCTGGTCTCGAGGGCGCGCTGGAAAAGCTCCTCCGCGGCTTCGAACCGACCGATCTCGGTGTAGAGGATCGCTAGCTCATCCTGGCTGTTGGCCACATCGACGTGATGCTCCCCCAAAACCTCGATGCGCAGCGCCAGAGCTTCGCGATGGACAAGCTCGGTCTCGTCGTACTCCCCCTTCAAGAACAGTACCCGCCCGAGCTGATCGAGACTTTCCGCGACCAACGGGTCCCAACCCAATGACCGACGGCGAATGGCAACCGCTTGACGCGACGAGTTTTCAGCCTGATCGTAGGATGCTTTCGCCAGGTGATATGCCCCCAGGTTGTCGAGGCTGGTCGCAATGTCAGGATGTTCGCTCGGCAGGATCCGCCGACGCTCCGTGAGTCCCTCCTCGAGCAGCGGCAGCGCCTTCTCATAAAGTGCAAGACCGAGGTAGATCGAACCCATGGTGTCGAGCAACATACCGCGCAGCTCGGGCTCTTCGTCGAGGCGCTGGCGGATCGCTTCCGATCCCCGGTCGAGAACCACGCGTACGGTGACTTCGCGCCCTGGGGTCTGCCAGGGATCAGAGTCCTGGAGTAGATCGACCAGGAACGTCGACAGCTCCTGTGCCTTGGCGCTCTCGATGCGCGTACGATCACTCTCTCGGGCCAACATCGCATTCTGGCGCTCCTTGTCGACCGCAAATCCGGCCAACATCGTGACCACCGCGGCGGCGACCGCAACCCCGATCCGGTGGCGGCGCAGGAATTTTGCGGCGCGATAGGTCAGGGTATGGGGACGGGCGAAGATCGGCAGACCCGTAGCATACCGTCTGAGATCTTCCGCCAGCTGCTCTACCGAGGCATAACGCTGGTCAGGCTCCTCGTCGAGGGCCTTGAGAACGATCCTATCGAGGTCACGGTTGAGCTCGGGTCGAGTCGGTTCCAGCGCCAGAATGCGCTCGACCGCAGACGGCGTCAGCGACTCGAACACCCGCGGTGGACGGCCGGTCAACAGCCGGTACAACAGCACGCCGAGGGAATAGATGTCAGTCGCGGTGGTGATCTGCTGGCCCCGCAGTTGTTCAGGGCTGGCGTAGTTGGGCGTCAGCGGACGCAACCCCAGCTGAGTGACCTCGGCCCCGACCGTGGCATCGGGCTCGAGCAATTTGGCAATGCCGAAGTCGAGCAGCTTAGGGGAGCCGTCTTCGGTGATCAGAATGTTCTGAGGCTTGAGGTCGCGATGCACAACCAGGTTGCGGTGAGCGTACTGGACGGCGCCGCAAACGCTGCTGAAGAGCTCGAGCCGTTCGGTCACACTGAGTTCGTGGCGCTCACAATAGTCGGTGATGGCGGTGCCCTCGACATACTCCATGACCAGGTAGGGCCGGCTGTCGTCGGTAGTGCCGCCGTCGAGCAAGCGGGCAATGTTGGGGTGTTCCAGATTCGCCAGGATTTGACGCTCGCTGCGGAAGCCGCGCTGAAGGTCACGGGCAATCGTCGGGTTGGCGAGCTTGATGGCCACCTGCTGGTGATAAGCATCGTCGGCTCGGTTGGCGAGATAGACGCTACCCATTCCGCCCTGGCCAATGAGGCGTCCGATCCGGTACGGGCCGATTCGCGCCCCGTCTTCGATCGCCGGGTGCGACCGCCACAGCTCGGTCCAGGCGTTGAGGGCCGGCACCTCGAGGAAATCAGGGGTTTCGGCGTCGGCTGCCAGCAACGATTCGATCTCGTCGCGAAGCGTTGGATCGTCACCCAACTGAGACTCGAGGAAGCGATGGCGTTGCTCCGCCGGCCGCTCCAAGACAGCGTCGAAGAGCTTGCCTACTCTCCCCCAGCGACCGCTGGGCTCTGTTCCATCAGGCAGATTCTCTCCGCCAAACTGTTGTTCAACGTTACTCATCTACCGAGTAAGGCGTAATCGGGCGCTGATTCAGGTCACTCGGAGGTCATTTCCCGGTAGAGCCAGGCCTTGGCCAACCGCCAGCGGCGTTTGACGGTGGCCGGCGAGCAGCCGAGCACCTCCGCCGTTTCCTCGCCGGTGAGCCCACCAAAGAAGCGCACCTCGACGATCCTCGCCTGAGTTGAGTCCAGTTCTTTGAGGCGACTCAGGGCCCGATCGAGCGCCAACAACTGATCGGAGCGCTCAAAGGCCAAATCGACAACCGCCGACAGCGGGATCTTCTCACCGCTGTTCCGCTTAGCAGACCCATGGCGGCGAGCATGATCCACCAAAATCCGCCGGATCATCTTGGCGGCAATACCAAAAAAGTGCGAACGGTTCTGCCATTGGACATGCTTCTGGTCGACCAAACGCACATACGCTTCGTGGACCAAGGCGGTCGGCTGCAGGGTGTGATTCTGACGCTCGATCGACAGATAACCCGCGGCTATTTTACGCAGCTCGGCGTAGACCAGGGGCATCAGCTCCTCGCCCGCCTGTGCATCGCCTCCTCGCCAGGCCTCGAGGAGACAGGTTACGTCCTGCCCACCTGGGGAACTCATCAAAAAACAGCTTATCAGGAGCTGAGACGCGAGCAGCGAGCTCAGCCTCAGTCCACCTCCATCTCCCTGGTCCCTACAGCACGAGGCCTTCCCTACAGCACGAAGCTTTTCTAAAACACCAAGGTGGGGACCAGGTCTTGGCCCGACCCGATCCCCCTGACTCTCTCTGGTCTGTTCAAGCTGTGGGCTAGGCGCAGATGCAGACCTTGGGGCCCCAGCCGTAGCAGCTGTTGAAATGCCGCGAACACACGAAATTAACCGCCGGTTCACCAGGACAGATACCAATACAGTCTGTATGGGTGTTGCACAGGTCGCAGGTGATCGTCACGCTGGTTCTCGGGGTATCGAGCACGGTCCTGAAAATTGGCAGGTCGAGCTCCGATAGAGCGGCCATCACAGGTGTCACCGATGCGAAGGACCCAGCAGTCTCGGTCGCGCTGGCTTCAGAAACCGCACTGGCCTCTGCCGGCGCCGCCTCCGCTTGTGCGGCCACTGATTCGGCCACGTCATTGCTGCCAGGGTCAGCCAGAACTGGGGTCAGAGTCGCAACTAGGCCGAGGGTGAGGAGCAAGATCAGCTTCTTCGTCATGTCGATTCTCCAAACGGTGTTAAGGGTTACGATCGTTGCCTTCGGGTTCTCGCCCGCAGACCAGGGCCGCACCTTTTGCGGACCCGTTAGACACGCGCATTCAGGCGCCTGTTTGGGTCAACAAAAAAATCGAGGCCAAAGACGGGCCGACACTCAGAGCTGCGAACCGGTGCCGGTGATGGCATAACTACCTTGCATCGAGGCGCGCAAACCCACCCTGGATCGACCCACCCTGGATCGACCCGAAGGCCTCGGGCCGATCCTCACCTTGGTGTCATCAGAACCCGTAGGTAAATCCGATACGGGCGTTACGGCCGATCTCGAGAATCCGCATCCGACTGAACGGATTCGGCGAGTTGAGATGCTCGGCATACGCATGATCACTCAAATTCTCGACCGCGGCCTTGAGTGTCCACCCCCCAGCAAGCTCGTAGCCGACGGCGAGGTCGTAGACCGCATACCCCGGCGTCTCCTGTTCGAACCGGCTACTCGCCACCCGATCCTGACGATCTGCAAAACGGGTGGATAGATCGATCCACAACCGCTGTTGCAAGGTTTGGAACCGCACCCCAACTTCTCCGTGTAATGGCGCAATACCGAGGACCGGCTCGTCGAGGGCTTCGTCCTCGGCGTGCACATAACTCAGCGAACCACGCCAGGAGACGTTTGCGTTGACGCGATGCCGCAGCATCAACTCACCGCCGAAATAATTGGCTTCGCTGCCGTTGACGTAACGGTAGACCGTCGGCGGACTCAAGGGTAGGCGCCGACTCAGGCTCGCGTCTGGGACAACGGTGATGTAGTTGTCGATCGTGCGATAGAAGACTTCGATGTCTACCACCAAGTCTCCCGCCGCTCCACCACCGCCAAACACACCGCGACCCCCCACGTTGAGCTCCAAGCTTTCTTCTGGATCCAACAATGGGTTGCCCATGAACTCGGCGGCCAGCTGGAACTTGGTTGACGGGAATCGATCCGAGTAA
The DNA here is from genome assembly GCA_029263395.1 of Acidobacteriota bacterium. Lineage (GTDB taxonomy): Bacteria > Acidobacteriota > Thermoanaerobaculia > Multivoradales > J023 > JAAELT01. The sequence continues at coordinate 44,719 of JAJCXO010000162.1, forward strand.
CGCTCGCTCACCGTTGCGGTACGCACCGCACGCCCAACACCCACGTTCATCGACCATTGATCATTAACGTCGATGGCGGCGCTGACCGCCGCGCTGACGTTGGTCTCACCGTGTTTCGATGAACCATCGTGATTGGGTGAGCCAATGGTGTTGGCGCTGAAAAATGGCGACAGGTTGTCAGCGATGGCGTCAACCTCGTCGACCCGCAGCGTCGCCCCCAAACGGGCTTTGCCGACGCTCCACACCACCTGCCCCCAGCCACCGACGTCTTCGATCTCGGCATCCGGCCATACGATGTCTTCGAACAGCACAAAGCCGTTGGAACGGCGCGAGACGGTTCGGCTCGCAGTCTGTTCAACCCGGTAATAGTCGGTGCCGAAACTCCACTCGGTTTGATCACGATCGAAACGCAGCCGGAATCGACCACCCTGAGTATTCGACTCGGTAGGCAGGTCGACCGCGATGGCGAACGGCGGAACCCGCCCCGGCGCTGGTTGGGCGGTGGGCTTCTCATCGTTGTTCATGCGGTGATCTTTGCGGTTCGAATAAATCTGACCAACAACCTCGGATACCGCCCCATCACCATTCCACGTCAGATCGAGGGCGGCGGAACGAGCATAGAAGTAGGTCGCATCGAGTAGGCGACCGGGATAGTCGAGATCAAACTGCTCCTGGTAGCCACCGCTGGCATCGATCACCAGGTTTTCGTTTGGCCGGAAGCCGAAACGAAAGCGGGTTTCGGTCGACTCGTAATCCGCCGGTACCAAGGACCCATCGCCGGCCTCGTAGTCGTCGCCGTCACGGCGTCCACCGCCGAGATAAAAACGCAAGCGGTCATTGCTGCCCCACACTCCAGCGTGGGCGTCCAGGTTGCTGGCGCTTTCGCCATATTGCACACCGAGACTGCCGTTCCACTGCCAGTCGCTCGCCGTGAAGTTCGGCCGGATGGTCTCGATATCGAGCGCTGCCAAAGTGCCCGCTCCCCAAGCCAGAGCATACGGTCCTTTGACCACGCGCAGACTCTGGGTAGCGTGGCTGCCGACATGACTGATGTTCGAGTCCATCCGTCCTGGGCCGGCAGCAAAGGTGCGGGTGCCATCGACAAACATCCCAACCTGATCTTCTTGCAGACCACGGATTGACGGTTCAAGATTCACCGCACCACGGCGCACCGCCGACAGGCCTTCGACGTGACGAAAGAACTCGGCCAGGTCTTCGTGGCCAGCGTTCTGGATGTCGCTGCCCGGCACCCGGCGTTCGGTGGCCAGCTCCGGCATCGACGACACCACAACTATCTCGTTCTTGACCGTCTCCAGGTGGAGTCTGGTGGTGAATTGGTTCTTGCCGGCTGAGAGCTCGGCGGATTGTTTCGATGTCTCGAAGCCCTCCGCGGAGACCGTATATCGGCACCTACCGGTGGCCGCCTGGCTGAACCGAACGTGGCCGGCGGAATCGGTGGTGGCGGTCGATTTACTGGTCGTCGATTCACCGGCCAGGCTGAAGCAGACTAGAGAAACCGACGCTCCAGAGACCGGACGACCCGCTGGGTCCAGGACTTTCAAATCGAGCTGTGTTTTGGCTGAAGCCGGTGCTGCGGCAGACGGTGCTGCGGAAGACTGTGCTCCAGCAGACTGGGCAGAGGTAAATCCAAAGGAAAAAACTACGAGGGCAAGGGCGAGTACCGCCCGTCCAAGGGGCTTATCTTGTTGGCTTGACATCGCGTCAAACTCCTTCTTATTCCGAATTTCTTACTTCCAGAAATGACCGTCGTGCACGCGTCGGCGCTGCGACACGGCACACTCCTGCCCAGGCTCGCCGGGTCAGGTTCGAACGGATCCAAATCAGGCGAAGCAGATTCGAGGAGGAGGACGCGGCAGGGCCGAAAAGTCGACCGGCTGGCGGTTTACTTCCGTCTGATCGGTAGCAACCACCCAACTGCTGGCGACTTGCTCTGAAGCCACGCCAACGCGGGTCTGCAACAGCTGCTTGCCGCTACTGCGCTGCTCATGGACCGATGTTGCCAGGGTTGGGCAGGCGCTGCCCGGAGCTTTGACCTCGGGCCGGGATATCGACGGGTGGGACTCGTGCTTGGAGTGTTCCGCCGTCTCCCGGGCTGTGCAACAACACGACCGGTCGCCGGTCAGGCTGCAGGCCATGATGCACTCTTCACCGAAGCTGAAGGCATCGGGCGGCAGCTGCATCCACTGCAGGCTAAATGCCGCCCACAACACTACGAGCCCATGGCTGAAGCGATGTAGACGCAGACGGAGTCGAGATCTAGGCCGACACATCAGACTGAGCCTATACCGTTTCCGTCCCCCAAAACACTGCCTGGCCCTTGAACACGTCACTATCGTCGCCAACCTCATGGATACGACGCGAGCAAACTCTCCGAACCCTCTATACTTCGCCCGTGGCACCTCGCTTCGATTTCCAAGAACGCAGCATCGATCTTGCTGTTGCTGACCTGCTCGACGCCAAGCTGCTGCGCTCGATCGGCTTTGCCGGCCGTGGCGGCTTCGAGCGGATGTGGCTCGGCCAAGCGATTCATAATCGTTATCAAGAGCAGGCGCTGGCGGAAGACCCAACCTATCGCCGCGAGGTCACGATCAAACACACCTTCGACCACCACGGTTGGCGGGTGACGATCCACGGCCGTATCGACGGCCTGCGTCGCGACAAAGAAGGCGCCGTGGTGGTCGAAGAGATCAAGTCGGTACGCCGCGGCTCCCAGCTGCCACCGGCAACCCGCGAGTTGTACGAGAAGCAAGCGGCGCTCTACGCCCTGCTGCTGCACGAAACCGGCGAGCACCTACCTGCCAACGGTAGCTCCACCGTCAAGGTGGAACTGATCCTGATCGAAATCGGCAGCGATACAGTGGCGCGCCAACCCGTAACCTTCAACCTCAAACAGCTGGCGGAAGGGATCCACCGTCGTCTCAACAGCCTGATCCGCAGCTTTCGAAACGAGAAAAAGGCTCGCAAGGCGCGGTACGCGGCGGCCGAGAACCTGGAGTTCCCCTATCCCGAGAAACGGCTGGGCCAAGACACCATCATCGAAGCGGCAGCCCTAGCCCTAGAGCAGCGGGAACATCTGCTGATCGAGGCACCAACCGGCATCGGCAAAACCGTCGCCAGCTTGTACCCGGCGATGCAATTTGCCCTCGCCAACGACAAGAAAGTTTTTGTCCTCACCGCCAAGACGCTGCAACAGGATATGGCGACCGGCGTCTTGATGCTGCTCAATCAAGTTGGCGCCTTCCGCTCATTGCGCCTGCGGGCCAAGTCCAAGATGTGCGCCAACGACCAGGTGTTGTGCCACGAGGAGTATTGCAACTACGCCAAAGAGTATTACCTGAAGATGCAGCAGAGCCGTCTCACCAAGCGGCTGCTGTTTGATCTCGAGACCCTCCAACCCGACGACATCTTCGCCGCCGCCCGTCGCGAAACCGTCTGCCCGTTCGAGGTCAGCCTAGAACTTACCGGCCTGGTGCAGGCCGCGGTCTGCGACTACAACTACGCCTTCAATCCCTACGTTGCGCTGTCGGAGCTGTCGCCGGAGGCTGATCTTTCCAACACTATCTTGATCATCGACGAGGCTCACAACCTGGTTGATCGTGGCCGCGGCTACTACAGCCCCACCTTGAGCTCAGTGGCGGCGCGGCGGGCCGGTGAAGCGGCCGGTAGCGGTGGTGCACCGATCCACGGCGAGCTCGCCAGCCTGTGTTTTGATCTCGAGCGCCTGATCTACGAAAACGTTTCGGACGCCCAACCCCCTGGCGATCCCCAGTCCTGGGCACTCGAGCAATCATTACCCGAGGATGAACTATGGCGGCTGCGTCACAAACTCGACCACGCCTTCGTCGACTACCTCGAACACCGACGCGAAACTCGGACGTTGACCGCTGACGACCTCTTCGTCGAGCTCTACTTCGACTTTCTCAAGTTTCTCAACGCGTTGGTGTTGTCGGACAACGCCTTCAGCCACACCTTCGAACGGAACCAGCAGGACTACAGCTTTCGTATCTTGTGCAAAGATCCCAGCCGCTTCCTGGGCGGTGTGATCAACCGCTGCCATTCGGTCTTGGCGCTCTCCGCCACCCTTTCACCGCACGAGTTCTACCGTGACCTATTGGGTTTTGATCCTGCCCGCACCGTGCCGCTTTCAGTGCCCAATCCGTTTCCAATCGAAAACCGCAAAGTAGTGGTCGACACCAGCGTCGCCACCACCTGGCGCGAACGCCCCGAGAACTACCCCAAGATTGCCCACCGTCTCGCCGGATTCGCCGACGCGGTCCCCGGCAACTGCTTAGCACTCTTCCCTAGTTACGCGTTCTTGAGTGAAGTGGCCGGCCAGCTATCGACCGCACGGAAGCGCGTCCTGTTGCAGAGCCGAGGCGACAGCGACAACCAACGCCAAGACATTCTCGACACCTTACGCGAAGCGATTTTCGGCGACGTTCTCCTGCTGGCCGTAGCGGGCGGTGTGTTCGCCGAAGGTGTCGACTACCCCGGTGATGTGCTCAAGGCGGTTGCCGTCGTCGGCCCGTGCCTGCCGGCGGTCACCCTCGAACAGCAGCTTCTTCAGGCCTACTACGACGAACGGTTCGAGCGCGGCTTCGAATACGCCTTCGTCGTCCCTGGCATGACCCGCGTCGTCCAGGCCGCCGGCCGCCTCATCCGCTCGCCCAAAGACACCGGCGTCATCGCCCTCTTCGATAAACGTTTCTTATGGTCCACCTACCGCAAACACCTGCCCCTCGACTGGACCCCCGAGGGTGGCCACCGGAGCTTGGCAGGCGATCCAGATGAGGTCGCGAAGACTTTCTTCGAGATGGTCGACGAGCGGGATTGAGCTGAACACTGCAAGCCGTACGCCTAGAGGGTCGATGACAACAGCCGTCACCGGCGGTCGGCATCCCGAGGCAGAAGAGTCTCAGCCGACGAGATTCGTGTAGGGGTACCCTCCTTACGAGCGCGGACTCTCTGCAGCCACTGCGACGGTGAGGGGCGTCGTGCCAGGCGTTCCAGCTCACCCAGAAGATACTCCTGCATCGACTTTCGCTCACTCGCTGCATGCCTAGCGAGTTCGTCGTGAACCTCGTCAGGCACTCCACTAATCGTGATTTCTACAGGCATCAGATCAAAGTACCAGCAGTTCCAGCAATCTCCAAAGAAACTGTGAGCCTACAACCTCATCGAAAGCTCGGGGGCCAAAGTAGGGCTCCGTTGCCTGGCAGGGGACTCAGGCTTGGTCACCAAGGCGCTCCGAGAACGGGCCTGAATCCGTGGTGGAGCTTCGAAGGACCGGCCCGCCCCCCGCGTGGTAGGCTCGTTAAGGGAATCGAGACGACCACCTTGGCGGTAGACCGCGAACCACGCTCGATCACAAGACTGGAGATCACTATGCACCAGGCCACCAGCCGGAAAGTTACTCTTTCACTGCCGGAAGATCTCGTCGCTTTTGCGGACGCAAAAGCTGGCGAGCGCGGCACCACCCGAAGCCACCTTATCGGCGTTCTCTTGGCGGAGCTGCGAACACGCGAGGAGGACCTCCTGGCGAAGGAAGGCTATCGATTCTACGCGCAGGAGGCAGCGGAGTTCGCCGAGATGTCCTCCATCGCAGCGGCGGAGGCTCTAGACGATGACCGTCCAACGCGGTGAGATCTACTGGGTTGAGTTCGACCCGGTAAAGGGAAGTGAACAGAGCGGTCTCCGCCCTGCTTTGGTCGTACAACAAGATGTTGGCAACCAGCACAGCCCCACAACAATCGTCGCCGCGATCACCCGCACCGTGCCGCCTCGGCCCTACCCTTTCACGGTCCTGATAGAACCGGAGGAGAGCGGTCTCGGTCAACGAGGTGTCGTCAATTGCGCCCAGCTCGCCACGATTCAGCAGTCTGGCTCGCAATCACGTTTGCGGCCACCACGTAACGAAAAGCTCTTGCGCCCGCTCGGTCGCCTGTCACGCGCAAGAATGCTAGCCGTAGATCGAGCTTTGAAATACAACTTGGGACTCGCCTAGAGCAGGCTGTGGTGAAAGTGCCCCGCGCTGAGAGCGAGGGATTTTTCGCCAAATCAAGGCTTGAAATCGCATGGATATTGGTGATCTCTAGAGATTTCTTAACGCAGAGTTGGCGGAAAAGGACCGTTCTCAGCGTGGTCTGACTTTTGCCACAGCCTGCTAGCTATCGAAAATTCGCCCAAGGAGTCGACGGTCAAGATTGTGCTGAGGACGGCAAGCCTTACACCAACATCATCGGCCAAAGTGTGCCGGAACGGTGGCGTGAACTCGTCCTCACCCCTGAGGAACGCCCCTAGCAACTTTCAACTCGCATTCCTCACCATTGAGAAACGCCACCTGAGAGGCTGAACTCGCGTTCCTCACCATTGAGGAACACTGCGCGAGCGGCCCGACTCACCTTCCTCAGCGTTGGGCAGGTGACCTCGGCAACTCAGGTCGCTCGCCTCACCGTCAAGAGCGGCTTCGGAGGGACTCAGGTCACTCGCCTCACCGTCAAGTGCGGCTTCGGAGGGACTCAGGTCACTCGCCTCACCGTTCCAGCAAGGATTTCGCCGGACGATGAAGGCTTCCTCAATGGTGGGGCGACGTTCTGAGCCCGCAACAGGTGACCCTCAGCGGTGAGGCAAGCCAGCCGAGCGACTCGAGTCGCTCTGCTGACCGTGAAGACCCAAGCGACAGTACGGGTGGTCGCAGACGCATTGGTTGTCTGGCCTCTCGTCCAATGCCGCCGCCCAGCCCTCGAGCATAGACGTTTGTCACAGTGCACAGGTAATCGAGGGCAATTCATCGTGGCGAGACCTGGGTTTTGATGCTTTCGCAACCCGTTACTTCAGAGTGAACCTGACCGAACCCGGCCAGTTGATGATTGACGTCACACCTCTCGACACAACCCTTGTGGAACCCAAACTCGAGTTTTATGGCCGATCCTGCGGCGACTTCGACTCTAGCTTTGAAACACAAAAAAGTCTTGAAATACGAAAGGCCGTCACGCTGCGTTATGCGTTGACGGGTTTGATCCTTTCAGTTGATCAGCCAGGAGACTTCTTCTTTCGGGTAGCAGCACAAAATCGTGCGGAACCTTTGATGGGATTTGTTCTCCATAGCCGTTTTGTTGCTGAGCCTGCCTTCTCGTTCAAAGACATCGTGGAATCTGAACAAGACCCAGACCTATAAAGCCGGCTTTAGCCGGCGAAGCCTTAGAGCTCGGGGATTTATCCCCGAGCGGAGGTGACACCTGTTGCTTGGAGAGGAACCGCCAACGGGCCTCACCACTGGCGACTAGCGAAGCTCACTTCTATCACGTAGGACCGGCGGCTTTCCCCAAGCCTCGTAGAGTTCAACCAGACGTTGCCGAGCATCGCGGGTGTAGACCGAGCTTGGCCCTTTTTGCTCTAGCAACGCCCGGTGACTGGTGATCAACAACGGTTCGGCTTCTACAAATTGACTTTGGGCAGTCAGTACCGCCCCCAACACACTGCGGGTATCGGCGAGTCGCCAATAGTCTTCCGGTCGGGTGGCCTGTAGGCTGGTCAACGCTTGCTGAGCCAGCTTGCTGGCGGCGTCTGGCTGTCCGAGGTCGAGCAACAGGTTAGCCAGGTTACGACGCGAGACCGCTACATCGTGATGCGCTGCTCCCAACTCTCGCAGTCGAATCTCCAACACTTTTCGAAACAGTGTTTCCGACTCGGAGGTGTCACCCAAACGATGTAAGCAGACGGCCAGATTATTGAGGCTCTTGGCCACCTCGAGATGGTCTTCACCGAAAATCTGACGCCGTTGATCCGCCACCTCTCTGAAGAGGTCCGCAGCTTTTTGATACGCACCGCGGTGATAACTCAGACGTGCCACATGCTGCAGGCTCTGCACCAGATCCGCGGCATTCGGTTCGAGCTTGGTACGGCGGATCTCGAGGGCCTGGTGAAACAGGGTTGCCGCTTCTTCGGTCCGGCCTTGGCTTTCGAGCAGTGTCCCAAGGTTGCTGAGCCCACGCGCCACCTGTAGATCGTCTTGGCCCACGAGCCGATACTTCATCTCCAAGGACTCGCGGTAAAGCGTCTCGGCTTCGGCTAGCTCGCCGAGATCTTGCAACAGCCCGGCGTAGTTGTTCAACGCCAGGGCCAGCCGGCGATCGTCTCGACCGTCGAAGTGACGGCGTAGGTTGTCGAGGGCGGTGCGCATCAAGAGTTGGGCTTCCGGGATCTCGTCTTGCCAACGATGCATATAGCCGAGGTTGAACATGGTCTCAGCCACCCGTGGATCGTCACCGCCGTAGAGCCGGCGCTGGATCTCCAACGACTCGTCAATCAGCGATTCGGCAATCTCCAACGATCCGAGGGCGCCATAGGTCCGACCCAGGGTCTCCAATACCCGGGCCTGCAACTCCGGCTCATCACCGAGCGACTTGGCGAGCCGTTCCTTAGCCTGATCGATCACACGCCGCGGATTGGGCTTCTGGCGCGGATCCGGCGACTGCAAGGTTTCTTCCAGGAAAGCCACCACGGTTTCGACCCGCTGGCGCTCGCTCGAGGTTTGGAGCGTCGAACGCGCCAAACCGACTCCAAGGGCGAGCAGAGCGGCGGCCACCAGGATTTCTACCTTGCGGCGCCAAACAAATTTAGTGAAGGGATACCACAGCGTGCCGTGTCGTGCAGCCACCGGAAGACCGTCGAGATGGCGTTGGATCTCTGCGGCCAACTCGGCGGCGGAGCCGTAACGCTCGGCCGGGTCACGGCAGAGCGTCTTGAGCACGATGGCATCGAGATCACCTTGTAGCTGCCGTTTCAATCCTCGGGGATCACACCCCCGGGCTCGGCTCGAGACCTCCGGCGCCAGCTCCGGTCGCCCGGCAATTGCGGTCCCCACGACCACCGAGCTGGCACGGCGGGGCGGCTCACCTGAGGCCGGCCTCAGGCTAGGTGCGGTGGCGAGGTCGAGATCCCAGGGCAGGCGTCCGGTCAACAGACTGTAGAGCAACACTCCGAGGGAATAGAGATCACTCGCGGTGGTGATGGCTTCCCCCATCAGCTGCTCGGGGCTGGCGTAGCTGAGAGTCATCGGCGCTAGCCCGGTGGTGGTCTCGGGCGCCGACTCGGTAGCGAGTAGCTTGGCAACCCCAAAGTCGAGCAGCTTGGGTATCGCATCCTCGGTCACCAGGATGTTCGAGGGTTTGATGTCGCGATGCACGACTAGGTTTAGGTGCGCAAACGCCACCGCCTCGCAGACCTTACTAAACAGCTCGAGCCGTTGGCGGATCGAATATGCTCGGGTGTCGCAATAGTGATCGATGCGCTCACCTTCAACGTGCTCCATCACGAAGTATGGGCGTCCATCGTCGGTGGTGCCGCCATCGAGCAGCCGGGCGATGAAAGGGTGTTCGAGCTGGGCCAGGATCCGACGCTCGTGCACAAAACGGCGTGCAATCTCGTCGCTGCCGTGGCCATGGATCAGCTTGATGGCCACCTGCGCTTGGTAGTCGTCCTCGCGGACAGCAAGGTAGACCTGTCCCATGCCACCGCTGCCGATTTGGCGTTCGAGACGATAGGGGCCAAGTCGACGACCAGCGTCCTGGCCCGCCGTCGGTTCGGGCACGCGGAGCTTCAGACATGGCTCTTCGATAAATTCACCAATCTCTGATTCGAGAGCGAGAAACGCCTCGACTTCCTCACGCAAGGACGGATCGTTGCCACAACGCGCGGCGAGCAGCCTTTCACGCTCGGCGGATGGCAAGATCAGGGCTTCGGCGAGGATCGCCTGAATCTGGCTCCAACGGTCGCTCGACCAACCCGTCGCGGCCACCTACATCTCCCGATCAGTGCACGTCGCGACGCGACTCGGAAACATCGTCGCGAGGCGACTCGGAAGCACCCTCGCGGCGCATCTCATAGAAGAGGAACCGCCGTGCCATCGCAAAGTCTCGTTTGACCGTCATCGTGGAGACGTCGAGTAAGTCGGCAATCTCCTCATGGGTCAAGCCACCAAAAAAGCGCATCTCGACCACCTCCGACTGACGTGGCGCGATCTGCCGGAGACACTCCAGGGCATCTTGCAACGCGATCAGATCAAGCGACGTTTCATTGGCAATCTCGAGGTCGGGTCCCAGGGAGACCCGGACGACACCGCCACCGCGGCCATCTTCCGGCATCTTGGAAATCACCGTCAGTGGCTCGCTGCTGGTGACGTTGCCAAAGGTAATGGTGGCCCCGGAGGTCCGGCTCGGCCAGGGTTCGCGGACCGCATACCGCAGATAATCGGCGTCCCACTCGTGGCCCCGGGTGGCATGATCAGCACCGTTCTGACCCCTACCGTGGCGTCCAATACCGTGCTCTCCCGAAAGAGACGTTGCGATACACGCAGCGCCGGTGACGATGCTACGCATCCAGCCGGTAGAGCCAAGCCCGGTCGAAACGATGATCCCGCTGGACGATTGGTTCTCGGCATGTTCGCCGATACGGATTTCATACCGTGCCGAAGTGTGGCTGCGAGGACCGATAAACAGATCATTGACGCCGTAGAGCACTTCACCGGTATTCAAGGTCACCTGCGCCATCGTCACATGGCGTATCGGGCGTCGACGCTCGAAGGTTTCGAGCACTACCGACTCGAGGTGTCCCACCTCGAACGGCAGCAGTACCCCCTCCCACCGTTCGACGTCGGGATTGACGCCGATCAGCCATTGTCCGTCCAAGTACTTCAATACGTTCGCCACCAAACCATCCTGCCCGAGGGCAACCACCGTATCGCTGGCCCCGAACATGAAGTTCGGCAAGAAGGCACGATTCACCACTTGCAGGCCGGGAGATGTAGAGCTGTGAGTTATCGTCCCCGAGCTGCGGCGCTGTAGCGTAATTCATGAGATGTTTTCCTTGTGCAAAGAGACCTGCCGGCTGGCCGTTCGCCGGCTGGCCGATCGCGGCCAACAAGCAACGCAGGGAAACCCCGTGCCCCCCTGTTCACCCCATCACGCGGAATCGGAACCGCAAAGGGAACATCCCCAGGCAATTTTTTTATCGCGGTGGGTTGCCCAACGAGCTCAACTCGGCGATGAGCTGATCGAGCCACGGCTCGACCACGCCGCGGGCACGACGACGGTCACGGATCAACCGCAGGTTGTCAGCCGTCGAAACGCCCTGCCAGGGCTCCGCCATCGTCACCAGCGCTTCGGCACAAGCGCTCGATGCCGCCGGACCGTCACCGCCGAGCACCGCCAGCTCGAGCGCCGTGGCATGCGCCCAATAGCCGGGTCGCTCAGCCCTCAGCTGCTGTTTGACCGCAAACTGCACCAAAGGCAAAAGCTCACGCTGGCGTTCCAGGGATTCCGCGGCACCCTTGATGTCGAGCAGGGTGAGCGCGTTGATGCCGGCATAACCGTTGCGCCAATCGATCTCAAAACCTTGGATGTAGTTGGCGATTGCCTTGTCGAGGTAGCCGGTGGCCAGGATCGTCCGATCCTGCTGCTCGGCTTGGCGCCACAGATCTTTGTACGCTCGCCCCATCATGCCGCAGGTTTCGTGACTCGGCCCCACCTCTTGCAACAGCTGGTCGAGCATCCAGATCGCTTGCTGATGTTCACCTTGCCGATTGAGGGCAAAGGCGAGTTGCTGGCGAGCTGCCGGCAACTGACGCTGCCCCCGCGGTAAACGATCGTAGATCCGCACCATGTCGTCCCAACTCTCGACCGCACGATAGGCCAGGAATAGCTCCATCGCGAGGTCGCCATCAACATCCTCGAGCGGGCCCATCTGGGTTTCGATGCCTTGTAGCTCAATGGCACTGCCGCGACCGCGGGCGCTCGTCAGCTCGCGGATCCACTCGGCCGGCGACCGACCACCCAGCGTCTCAGAGCCCTGCCACAGCACGCCGTCCTCGAGCCGCATGAAGAGCATCGGCAAGCTCCAATCCGGCAGATCCGATGCCGTTAGATGGAGCTTTTGGCGGGCCTCGTTGACCGCGGCATCCACCCGTCCCCACAAGGCGAGATGGCGATAGAGATGCTCCGTAAAACACCCGGCAGCGTCGACAGGAAGGGCGCCAGAAGCCGCAATCGCCGCCGGTACCCCGCGCCGAACCAGTTGTGGCGCCAGACCGGAGAAGGGGCTGTCCCCGGCGGACGCCCCGCCGTGACAAGCCATCAGGGTGATCAGCCGCAGTGAAAGATCTCCCTCGACGATCTCCGCCACCATCCGTTCGGGGACAAGCTCGACCTCACCCGTCGTCGTTTCCAACACCAAATGAGCACAACCCTCGGCGTCGATACCGCCATGACCCACCAGGTGCAGCACATGAAACCCGCCTTCCAACAGGCGATCACGAATCCGCACGACCGTCGCCGGGACCTCTAACATCTCGAACGACAGATGAGGTGTCAGCGGCTCTAGGCTCGTGGTCAACGTTTTGTCGTATCGCCCCAGCATCCATTGCGGCGAGGCCGTAGGCTTCGAGATTCCGCGGCGCCGCAACCACGACCAAAACCCGTGGTCGCTCGACCACCGCCGTCCCAGGTGCCAGCGGTACGCTCAGATATCGACTGAGGGTCACAGCGTGAGATCGCCCCAGAGACCGGCCCTCGCGGGGATCGCGCAGCAGCTCCCACCGCAGTTGATGCAGCGGTTGCGGTGCCACCGGTGACAGATGCAAACGAACCCGCAGTACCCGCCCGCCGTTGCGCGCCAAGGTCAGCGCCTCTCGGTAGCCAGCGAGCAACTCGTCACCCTCGCGGAACAGCCCTTGGAAAAGCTGCGTACCGTAGGCGTCGAGATCGAGGGCAACCCGCCTCAGCTCGCGGCGCAGACTCTCGCCGAGGTCCGGACGACCGAGGAATTCGCGTCCCGCCACCGACAACATGGCGTGATCGTCAGCGGTGAGGAGAATCTCACAGTCCAACGCCCGCCGGGAAGCCCGCCCCATGTCTCGAGAGCCGGGGTCACGCTGTGGCACAGTACGGTCTGGCACAGCACGGTCTGACACAGCACGGTCTGACACGGGATCGTGCGATCGGGTCATGGTTGTTTTGCCACCGAGAGCTTCCCCCCGTCGACGGGCAAACGCGCCGCTGGATCCCCCAACACGATTGTGCTGCTGGCCTGATGATGCCTCAGCCAGGCATCGACCAGGGCATGGTCCGAAATCGGCGCACCAAAGCTCGCCTTGCGACGCAGGTCTTCAAGCTCGAGAGCCGCCGACGCCTGCTGGCCGATAAGCTCCCGCAGTGCATGCCCCACTGGCTGACCGTCGAGCAACGCGGTCAGGATCACTCGCCACCACCGGCGCTGATCCGACGCCAAGCTGGCATTAAACGTGGCAGCTCGGTCCACCATGCCAACAACCGCGAGCGCGCTGCCGCCGGGATGCGAAAGTAAGCGCTGAGGTAAACCCGCAACGAAGGCTTCGCCGTGATCTTGCGCCGGAGTCCCCGCTCCGAATGAGGATACGAAGAGCATCATCGAGTTCGCGAGGTTTGTGTCGGCGGGGACATCCCGAGCGGACAGAACGTGGTGCGGCTCAACCGGCCCGTTGCCAGGCCAGTCCTGGCAGATCAACGCCCCTTGACTCACCACCTGATCGTCATGCTCGGTCCGCCAACCGAGACCGTGGGCCGCCGCCAGCATCACCGTGGGTGCCGCGTTCGCTTCGGATAGGACCTCGATCAACCGGGAGCGGGTTGCCGCCGAACCCAGCAGGCGGACCACGTCGACCGTGCCCTGCTCCACCAACTCCGCAGCGAGGGGCTCGACGAACCCATCAACGTCCCGAGAGTCCTGCTCTCCACGACCGCGGGGCGCACGATCGCGCGGCGCAAAGAAAACTGCCCGCGGTTCAACCCATGACTCGTTCCGGACCTCTGACGCGATCACACTTTCGGCATACCGTCGATAGTCCTGGGGCTGCTCGAGGCTGATCCGTCCGACCGCGTACTGAACTTGCAGCGCACGTTGCAGCTCGAACGAAACTCGACGAGGCGACCCGACCAGCAGCAAAAAATACGGCACCTTCTCGGGTATCAGGCGATCACCGGCCGCCACCCCGTGGCGCGCCAGCCACTCCCGCCAATCTTCGCCCTCGCGGACTTCGAGGACTGCCACCGGCCCGCCGGCTTGGCGCCGATGTTCGATCAGTGGTGCAAGCGCTGCCCGCACCTCCGCGGGCTCCTCCGCATGGACAACCAACGCCCAACCGGCTCGTTCGATCTCGACGCCTGAGATCCCGTCCGGCAGACTCAATGTTGGTTGAGTGCGCGCCCGATGCATCCGACGCAAAAGCTCGACGAGAAACCGATCCTGGACCTCGGCTTGGATCGTCCTAGCCGCCTCGGCCAGCAAAAAAGCGTTTATCAAGCGATCGCCGGTGACCGCGTCGAGTCCAGACCAGTGGATCGCGGTCTCGGTATCCAACACCGTGCTCTCCGACACCTCGCCAGCCTTACCCGTCTTGATGCTCTCGGTGCCAGCCGTCTCGGCAGTGGTCTCGGCGGTGCCAGCCGTCTCGGTGCCAGCCGTCTCGGCCTCTCCCCCGGCAATCGCCACCAAGGCATCTCGCGCTTCGGTAAGCTCTCGTACCAAATCCTCGTAAACACATTCACTCTCGATCTCATTTTCACTAGTGCTCAGATGGAGAGCATCCGCAGAGATCGCTTGCCGCTTGCGGTGAACACGATCCAGGTCCTCCGTTGCCAGTTGGCCGGTGCGTCGACGAGGATCGAAAACTGCTGCTGGCAGCCGAGCGCCGATCCGGCAGCGCACCGTGAGGACACCGCCATCCTGGCCTGAGATCGCGACATCGGCACTACCAACTTCGCGGTTGAGATCACCGGCAACCACTCGTAAAGATCCCTCCCCTTCGGGATCCGACTCAATGACGACCCACTGAAGCCCGCAGTCGGCGGTCTGCTCAAAAACATACAGATCGCCAGGAACGGGTGCCGCTGCCTGCCGCTGTCCCTCTTCGAGAGCAACCCGAGTCTCTGTCAGGCGTTGGGCGGCATCTGCCGCACGCCGCCGAGCCTGCTCACGGAAGTCTGAGTTGTTCACGATGATGGCTCCTCACCTGCTGCACTCGCCTCCCCTGATCCTCTAACCGCTGTGTCCTCGTCTTGGCGGTTTAGGCTGTGGGAACTCTCCCTTTCAGCCGTTCCGCCGAGGGTTGCCCGGCAACGCTCGACCCAGCGTCGTAGGATGCTATCGAGCTCCCGGAAACGGTCGCGAGGAATCCCCAACAGCTTGGACAGCTGGCGTTGCCCAAGGCGTTGCCCTTCGTCCGTCGCCACTGTCGTTTTAAGATACTCCCACAACAGCTGAAGGTACCGTCGAGTGCGCTCCTTGGCACGGTGCTGATCGACACAACGCAACAGCTCGCCATAAGCCTGGCGCGTTTCGTAGTCGACCGCCGGAGCCACCATCGGGACGATCACCAGGTCTCCATCATCCGAGGCATCGTCAACAGCTGTCCCGCCACCATCCACTACTCTTCGAGCACCTCCTCCGACGTGCTCCAGCTCGCCCCGACAAAACCGAGTCGCGACGCTGGCAGATGCCACAACGAGCGCCGCTTCATTTCGGCCACCAGAGCACCTCGAAACGACTTCCAGAAGCGCTCGTGAAGCTCGGTCGAAGGCTCGCGCCCCGACGCCAGGCAGCGCACATATTCAGTGAAGACCAGCTCAGCCATGGCTCCACTCAGCGGTTGATCTCAGCCCCACCGCTCGACGACCACTTTCTCCTCGGTGTAAAACTGCACGGCATCTCGCCCCTGACCGTGGAGATCGCCGAAGAAGCTCTGCTTCCAACCGCTGAACGGGAAAAACGCCATCGGCGCCGCAACACCGATGTTGATGCCAATGTTGCCGGCCTCGACTTCATAACGAAACTGACGGGCGGCCGCGCCGCTGCCGGTGAAAAGACACGCCATATTGCCGAACGCACGGCGGTTGACGATCGCAATCGCTTCGTCGATGGTGGCGGCGTGGCTGACGCTCAACACCGGCCCAAAAACCTCGGTTGTCGCCACCGTGCTGTCGGCCGCAAGGTTGTCGAGCACCGTCGGTCGCAGGAAGTTGCCCTGTTCATAGCTGGCGATCCGTGCGTCGCGACCGTCAACCAATAGGCGGCCGCCGTCGCGCAGACCTTGATCGATCAACCCTTCGATCCGCGCCTTCGACTCGCCGGTAATCACCGGTCCCATTTCGGTACCGTCGTCCAAGCCATGGCCAACCCGTCGACTGCTGGCGGCGTCGACGATCGCCTCGGTGAAGGCTTCACGGTTGTCGCCGACAGTGATCGCTAGGGACGCAGCCAGACAGCGTTGACCGGCACAACCAAAAGCCGATTCGGCAATCATCGGGATCGCTTGCTCCAAGTCGGCATCAGGCAGCACCACAATCGGGTTCTTGGCCCCACCCTGACACTGCACCCGTTTGCCGTTGGCGGCGGCGCGACGGTAAACCGCAGCAGCAACCGTCGACGAACCAACAAAACTCACCGCCCGGATGCCCGGATGGTCGAGGATCGCCTCAACCGTTGCCTTGGCGCCGTGAACCAATTGCGCTACCCCCGGCGGCAAGCCGGTTTTGGCAATCAACTCGAACAACCGCTGCATGGTCAACGGCACCTTCTCACTCGGTTTGAGGATGAAGGTGTTGCCACAGGCGATCGCGTAGGGCAGAAACCACAGCGGGATCATGCCGGGAAAGTTGAAGGGAGTAATCGCCGCCACCACCCCGACCGGCTGACGAATCATCATCTCGTCGATACCCCGGGCGATATCTTCGTTGTTGTAACCCTGGATCAACGACGGCATGCCGCAGGCCACCTCGACATTTTCGATCCCGCGCTGAATCTCGCCTCGCGACTCCGCCAAGGTCTTGCCGCACTCCGTGGTCAGAATACGGGCCAGCTCTTCGTGCTCCTCTGCCAGCAGCTGCTTGAGTCGATACAAAGGCTGCACCCGCTCGGTCACCGGTGTACGTCGCCAATCGACCAACGCCTCCGTCGCCCGCTGCACCGCGGTGTCCACTTCGGTGGTCGAAGACAACGGGACTTCCGCCAACGTCTCCGCCGTTGCGGGATCGTCGACCGCCAGGGTGTCCGCAGCTGTCGAGTGCTGCCATTGGCCGGCAATGAAGTTCGGAAGTTGCTCGGGCATTCTGGGGCCTCGCTTCAGTTGTACAGCAGACGGTGACGCAGGACTACTTCTGGCAGGACGCGGATAGACGTCACCGAGTTTACAATCCCCGCTCTACCACGGACAGCTAAGGTCCAGCGCTAACTCTCGAACGGAACCGACTCCATGCCGACAATCGCCCCGGCGGAGAACTCCCAGATGCTGATCAAGCCGGTTTTCAGATCCCCGTTAGCATCCCAATCCATCGTGCTGCTGGCCCCGTCATAGTTGATGCTCTGTCCCGCACGGACAGCTTTCAGTGCAGCAGCGATAGTCTCTTGGCCAGGCTCGATGATCACCCCATCGCCACCACAGACGGTGGTCAGCGCATCACGGATCAAGACACCGTCGATCGAGCCGGCGCGCTCAGCGGCCAGGCAAATACAGATCGCGATATCGAACGCGGCAGCCTCCAGACCCGTAACTGGCGGCTGATCATAGGCGGCTGAATAAAGGGCCGTGAATAGATCCTGAGTACCGGACGAGGTTAACGTCGGCACCGTGCCTTCAGCAGCGGTCCCCTTCATACCCTGCAAAACCTCGGCACCTACCGCGTCGACCAGATCGATGGAGGCAGTGCCATCGGTGAACAAAAACTGATCGAAGAGACCGTGCTCGACGGCTTGCTTCACATACCGTGCGGCTGCCGGTACAAACGTCATCGCGACCACTGCCTGGGCCCCAGCGTCGGCAGCCTGACGTAGCTCTTCGACGTAGGAATCACGTTCCGGGTCGATCGCGATACCTACCACCTCGCCAGGGAAGGCCGTCTGAAACGGCTGAAACAAATCTCGACCATAAGCGTCGTCGCGGTACAACACGGCAACCCGCTGAAAGCCGAGCCGAGTCGCCAAATCCGCCAGCACAGGCGCCTGCGCGGCATCCGAGGCGGTTGACCGAAAGAAGAATCCATCATCCGCGATATGACTCAATCGTGGCGAGGTTGCGGTCGGCGAGATGGTGGGAATACGTCGCTCAGCCGTCACCTGCTCGACAACAGCAATTGCTGCGGCACTACCCAAAGGACCCACGATGGCGTGGACTCCGTCAGCCTCGATCAACTGCGTCGCCGCAGTGACCGTAACCTCCGTGTCGGTTGCGCCATCGGCAAGCACCACCTCGACCGGTTGCCCCAACACCCCACCAGCCTGGTTGACCAGGTGCACCGCCAAACGCAATCCCGATTCGCCCGAGCGACCGAATTCACCCAAAGCGCCGGTTTGATCGAAGAGCGCACCGAGCCTGAGAGCCGCTGACGAGCTCTGCGGCTCCACCTCCACAACCTCCTCGGCACAACCAGCAACCACCAAGGCCAACAATACCAGCAAGATCCGGCGACCCGGCGACTGCAAACTACTTGTGAACATCCCGGCATGGTATGCCAGCGCGCCCGTGGTTGGCGCTTCGGGAGACTTAGGGTCTACACAGGCGCCAAAAAGTGCTGACACAACGCTCAACCGAGAGTAGAGAAGGTGGCGCTTTCCAAGCGAGGCACCCGCTTCGAGAGTCATCGCTGCTGGACTGTAGGCTCTTCACAAGAACCCGGGCAGCCAAAAGGCCACCCGGGAAAAGACGGATCAACGACGACAAGTCAGCGAGTGCCTGATCCGGCACTTGACTCCTCAGGAGCGGTCTTGTCGGCCGCATCATCTTGATCCGTTGGCTCGTCGTCAGCCGCTGCACCGGATCCCGAACGGCGCTCCGACGGACGGACCCGCTCGGCGGCATCGTGCAGGCCGGCGATGTGTAACAAGCCTGCAACGGTCCGAGTGATGTAGAGGTAAGTCTGATCGTACGTCTCGATCGCTTCGTTCTTCTCCAAACGGGTTGCTTCGGCCTGTTTGCGCGCCCCGGCGTGATCGGTGAGCACCCGGTCGAGCGTCTTGGCATCAGACGCCAGGCGCTCGGAAACCCGGGAGTGATCCACATCGAACCCTTCGACTGCCGGCAGCGCCACCTTCGGTTTGCCGAGGAAGTCCACCGTTTCCCGCACCTGCTTGAGTAGACCTGCCGGGTCACGCAGGGTGGGTCCCGCCACTCCGACCACCGTAAACCCACGAACACCTCCGTAGAGATTCTCCAAAGCGTGGCGGACTTGAACGAAGTTCCCGGCGAGATCGCTTGCAAGCTCGTCCCGCTGTCCAGCGAGTTCAACAACCCTGGCCAGCTGTCCCTGGTGGCCGGTGTTGACCCCCAACATGTGCTGGAACGCGCCCGCGAGCTCAACGTTGAGATCGGTGAAGACCCGTTGGTAATCGGCGGCGGGCGGCCCCTCTGGCACCGACGGATACTTGGCGCCGAGGATACCGGCGGCTTCGTCACCGGTAGCCCTGATAGCTGCGGTGACCACATCGAACGACCTTCTCTTGGCGGCGAGTGTTCGATCCTGCGTTTTGACTGGTTTTTTCATGAGTCTGACTCCATGTGCTTTTTCGAGGGTACCGGACACCACCCACACGGCGGCGCTTTCGTCTCCCTCTACCCCTTCATGCACCTGCTGGAGGGATTTCGGTCATGGACGCCAGAATTTATTCTTACAGACCTGCAAGCAGTGCCCTCAACACCTCCGAGGACACCGATCCGATCTCCCATCGGTGCCGACGTGCGATCGACTCTCACTCACTAACTAGATCCCGTCCCGTTTTGCCATTTTCGGCTCGGTGAGGGAGATCTTGTGGAGCGAGCAAGCAGCGAGCATGTTTGAGCTTCGCACCTGTTCCCATCTCGTATCCGATAGCACCAAAAGGGCTTAGGCTTCTCGTAACAGATCCGGCGAGTTCTGGAGCGGCGGCGCAGCCCACAAGGCCGACCGAGCTCTCGGCATGTTGTTGGATGGGATCTAACTACAGTCGTGCCAGAGATGATAGATACGAATATCAGTGGCGGCCCCTTTGTCAGCCACCCACGGAAAACCACGTTGATGTCGGCTGACATAGAGAGCTTCGGCTTTGCCACGCGCTTCCGCACCCCGGACCTCTAGTTGACGCGGAGGCTCGGTGGTTTTCAACTGTTCCAGTCGTTCAGCCTTGTTCATCTCAGGAATCAGATGCTGGGTTATGGTGCGGTCCCGTGTATAACCCAACATCAAGCTCTCTTGCATCGCCCATGCGTAGTCGCCGTCTACAAAACGAAGTAGCCCAAGTCCGCAATAGTGTTTGCCAACGGCGTGAGTCTTATCGATAGGCTTACATTCGACGAAGAGCGCATCGTGCACCGACAAAACTCGCGGGGTTTCTTCCTCGTCGCTGCAAAGCTTGAAGCAAAGATCTGGCGATTTCTTCAGCTTCTTGAGGGTGTAGTTTGCAACCTCGCCACCTCGGATCACTGTCTCGTACGTCCGGCAATTGAAACCACGAACGCTTCCCTTCTGACGCAGATCGTTCTCGACGATACCTCTCAATGCCGTCGTGATCTCGTCCTCCTTTTTGGTCGCCAACGAGCCTTGCTCGAGCAATAGTTCGAACGCACGCAGCAGCACACGGCGAATCAGGAGGATCACGGGCAGCTCAATGTGAGGATGCGGTAGATCATAGTCCTCGGGCGAAACGCCAAGGGCGAACAGCCCATCTACAGCCTGCTGACGGCTCATGTTTGCTGAGTCAGCCCCAACGCGCCAAAGTGGTGCTTGATAATGTGCTGCCCGCACGAGCGCGCACGGGTAATAGTCCACCAACGCCGCTGGTTGAGCAGACCCAAAAGCAAACCACGCCTGCCGTGCGCCTTGACGATAATCCGACTGGCAGAGCGCTTGTTTGCTTCTTGCATGGCCCTGCGCAGGAGGGACGCATTGACCGGCACTGGCTCTGCCGCTCGCGAAATGGCGAGAAAGAACCACGGCTGCCTCCAAGTGTCCGGCTGGTCTGACGGCTCCTCGATCAAGACGGTTTCACCACAGACGTCGAAGTAAGGCTCGAGGGCCTCTTGCAACTCAGTCCGGAATGGATCCCGATGCTCCCGCATCGTGCGCTCGAGCGCTGCACGGCCTGCCCGCCGATACGAAGCAGAAGCGAACAGAGTATCTCGGGCAACCTGCACTGCGTCCTCGTCGAGGCCGTAGAGATTGAACAGGAACGTGTCGATCTCATTCCATGGCTTCTCTACATTGTGTTGGAGCTGGTGTGCGAGATTCTGCAAGGTGTCTTTCGTCGAAACAGAAAGCTCTGTTACGTCTGGAAACGCCAAGGCATCGAATTCGCTTTTGTTGAACGTCTGTCGATCGAAGCCGGCACGACGACTCGTCATCAAGCAAAAGTAAGAAAAGAGTGTCGAATGGGGAAGTAGATAAATCAGCGCCGCTAGAGTTCCTTGGTCTCTGAGCTCAGCACAAGAATAGCCATAGAAGCTCTGAGAAAAAGCGAGCGCCTGGTTAGAAATAAAGGCTCGCGGCTTCTCTGGATCTTCGCCGGGAGATTGAGGAATAATGACCAGAGGCGGTTGATAGAGATACTTTGTCTTCGGCCAGTATGCGGTGGCGCATCCGGCTTCGTTCATATTGTGCGTACTGTGGGTTTCTAAGAAGGTCTTGAGACTCTCATAGTGAATCGAGAAGCCTAATTGGGGCGACTCGAAGTTAGGGAGGCTACCAAGGAATTCAGCTGGTTTTTGCCTCAGCGCTGGCGAGAGATTGTAGCCCTGACCAGTCTTGTCCAACTTTGGATTCCACGCCTTCCATAAGACTCCCAGCTTCTCAGGAAAAGCTTTCTGAATCTGCTCTACGATCTGCACATCGCGCCAGGTGCCAAGGGAAAGTGCTTTCAACACCCACGGCTGCTCTTCCAAGCGTTCGATGGAGATTGGCCGGGTCGCTTCATAGTCGACGCGAAAACGCGCATGGTGATGCTGATCCGGTTCATAAAGTGGTGACGCATAGTAAAATCGATGGCCTGGTGGTGTAATGCAATTGCGTGCGAACAACAAGCAAAAAGGCATATCAACAGCTTCCCACACCGGTGTCTTGCGCAGATCAGCGCCGTTGATCAGGCCGGTAATCGAGAGAGCGCGGAGTATCGCACGCCAAGCTTCGAAACCTTTCCCTTCAGTTCGGCCGAAGATACGAGCGGGCAGAGCGAAGGCTATAAGCCCATTCTCTTTTTTAGCCCAGACGGTCGCCCGCCAGATGAAAGGGAGGTCGGGATTCTTGTCGGGATTTTCGTACACTTCCGCCAGCTCTGGTAAACCACGCTCACGGAGCGCACGGCGTCCGATCTCGGTGAACTCCTCATTCAGCGTATCCGAATTGGTTTTGACCCTCTCAGTAGGCTTCTCTTCGGTGCTTTGTGGCTTTCTTTCCCGCAGCCGTGTCCACGGCGGGTTGCCGATTACGATGTCAAAGCATCCGTTGAATTCTTGCGGAACGCTCGACCCTAAGCTACCGAGGGTGAAGCGAGATGTGCGACGCGACACTTCTTGAGCATCAGCATCGCCAAGCTCCTCTCTGAAGCAGTAGAGCACTTCGTTGCGGAGATCTCGGGGAAACTTGAGTGTCTTGGGTGGTCTCGGCGTGCCATTGACCTCGATCGCCGTGATGTAGAGCGCTAGCGCGGCGAGACGAAGGGCTGATTCGCTGATCTCGAATCCACGGATCTGGTTGTAGAGGATCCTCTGGATGACTCGGGTATTAGGTCGCTTGCCATCCGCCTGCCAACGCTCGCTGACGAGTCGACGAAAAGCCAACACGAGAAAGATGCCGGCGCCACATGTCGGGTCGAGGACCTTGGCCTCGACTGGGTTCTTGACAGCAGAAAAGGTCTGATCCACCATCAACCGTGCGATGGTGCGAGGGGTGTAGTGAATACTGGTGGCTTGCGCGGAGTGGGGATCAGCACGGTGGCTGAAGCTCTCGTACACCTGGCTGAGCACGCCAACCGGGATGTGTGCAAAGTCGAGGTCCCCCCAGTCCAACGTCAGCTGCATGGCCTCGCCGGTAGCTTTCCATCCATTCAAGATGGCGTGGAGATGGAGAAAAAACTTGCGCCCGGCACGCTGCTCTGTCGCCTGGTAATACCGCTGGTAGGCCTCCTGGCGTGCGACACGATCCCTGGCGGGGATGGATTCGTCGATCAGCTGGAGAAAATCGCCGTTGAAGGTCTCGTCGAGCCAGGCAGAGGTCTGCGCGGCCTTTTCGGCGTTGGCAAAGGTGTCCTTGAGACCGTCCGCGGCGGGGCAGATGTCCTGCAGCTCCTTATTGAGCACAATCTTGCGATCGACAAGAAAACGGAAGAATAGGGCACGGCCAGCCATCGACAAGACGTCGAGCGGTGGCACAAGTGGCTCTTCGCCTGTGCCGACATACTGGTCGATCGTCTGCTTCAGCAATCCAAAAATTTTCTTGAAGACATAATCCGAGCCCTCGAGTCGTTTGTTCTCCTCGAGAGTGCCGTGAACCAGGCCTTGAAAGAAGAGGGGCGCTGTTGTCTCATCTTCCTTGATGGTCAACGCCGGATGAAGCGCCGCGTCTTGACCAAAGCCGATAGGGTGGAGTTCTAGCTGACCGGGCCGCGCCACGCCGAGCCAAGCTGGATCACTGCGATTGGCGAGCATCTGCTGAAGCTGGCTGATCCTTGCAGTCGTGGCACTTGCATCACCACAGGCATCTACGAGGTAAAGCAGCGCCGTACCCTGATGCTCCGCAACGGCATTAACCGGTGCCGAAGCAGAACCCCTTGTCGGCAATAGATCCAGATATTCAATCTGGGCGGGGCTGGCCAATGGCTCGTCGAGCCGAATAAGGTCGGGGCAACCGTAGGCCCGCATGCGCTCGGTGAGAGGCCGCCCGCTCGCCGCATCTGGTTGCTTGGTTGTCATCGTCGATCCTGGGTTATCCGGTCGTCCGATTGTAGCCGAGCTAGGCCGAATCTGAATCTCAGCGCCCCATTACGGTCCGGCAGTCAGCGGCAGCGACAGTGGCCAGCGGCAGCGACAGTGGCCAGCGGCAGCGACAGTGGCCAGCGGCAGCGACAGTGGCCAGCGGTAGCGACAGTGGCCAGCGGTAGCGACAGTGGCCAGCGGCAGCGACAGTGGCCAGCGGCAGCGACAGTGGCCAGCGGCAGCGACAGTGGCCAGCGGCAGCGACAGTGGCCAGCGCCTGACGCCTCATTACCGCTTCAGATTAAGTCAGGATCGCAGTAAAGTCAAGCCAGTGATGGCTTTGTGAGATGTTCTGCCGGTTACCAAACTAGACCGGGCGACACAACCGCATGCGACGTCAACTTCGGGCAGAGAGGCTTCCTGGGGTGCAGCCCCACGATAGAGGTGTACTAGGCTAGGTGCGTCATGAGCCGCACACCCCAGCGTCAAGCACCCCAACGTCGGGCAAACCCTGCCAGAGCCCACAGTGACGAAGACATCGAGGATGCGATCCGTGCGCTGACGCCGGGGCATTTCAAGAAGCTGCGGGCCGCCGCCTACGCGCTGGTGCGCGGCCTCGACCTCGAAACCGCCGGGCGGGGACACGAAGACCTGTACTCCGAGGCTTTGGCACGCACCCTCAGTGGCAGTCGTAGCTGGCGTCAGGGAGTGGATTTTATGTACCACCTCATCCAAGCGATGCGCAGTATCGCTTGGACCTGGCGCGAGTTCGAGGATCGGCGTGAACGGGCTGGCTTGGTCGGCGCGCTGGGTGCCGGCACCCCTGAGGGCGGCGAGGACGAGGTAATGGATCCGGTTTCACCCGAGCCCAACATCGAGACCGCGTACCTCACCTCTCGCGAATTGGCCAGGTTTCATCGCCGGTTCAGTGACGATCGGCCGGCGAGCATTGTGATGCACGGATGGGCGCAGGGGGAGTCGATGCAAGAGATGGCGCAGCGCTTCGGCATCGCCCTCCAGGACCTACAGTGGGCGGCGCGCCGGATTCGGCGATTTTCGCAACGCGCCGCGCCCGAAGACAGCTGGCAAACAATTCGACAAGCAGTTCGACAGGCAGGTTCGCGGGATCGAGGAGACACCCATGGCCAGTGACCGCAACAACCAGCGACACCAGCTCGAGAGCTTGCTCGACGGCATCGTCGAGTCCATCTTGGACGCCCCCGAGGAAGAGATCGACGACGACTTGAAGGCTCTGGGCGAAGACCCGGAGAAGGCCGCGATGGAGTCCCGCCGGCTCGCCCTCGAAGCCGTTGCGCAGCACCGTACTCAGCGCCGCGAACAAGCTCGTCAGCAATACGAAGACGAACAACAGACCTTCGAAGGCCAGGCATACGATCTACCGGAGACACCCCGAGCACGCCTTGCCCTGCTCGTCGCCGCTGTCCATGGCAGGCCACACCTGAGCGGTATGCTCACCGTTGAACATCGCGATCTGCGCGGACTGCCAGACGAAGACGTGGTCGGCTACCTGCGCCAACTCGCCGAACTCGGGGTGCTCGACGAGCTGTGAGGCCCAACGAGCTGTGACCCAACGCTGGCCTTTCGCGCACTCGGCAGAACGACGCTGGCACGACCCCGCCGCACTGCTGCGCCACCTCGGGATCACCTGCCCTGAGGACATCGATGTCGAGGCGATCGCACGTTACTGCAACGCCCGCGTTTCGTATCAATCGCTGAACGGCTGTGCCGGGCGCATCGTCGGTCACCGCGGCCGTGCGGTGATCGTCGTCGACCGCAACACCCACCCATTTCGCCGACGTTTCACCATTGCCCACGAGCTAGGCCACTGGATGTTCGACCGCGCCGACGTCGCCCACGTCTACACGGAGGACGCTTGGGGCCAACCTTCCGAACAGCCACCAGCCGCCGACAACGGTCCACATGAGGTTTGGTACGAGGACCGGCCAGAGCAGCGAGCAAACCGCTGGGCCGCCGAGCTGTTGATGCCCGAAGGATGGTTCGCTCCGGATGCGGCTGGCCGCGAAATCAGCTTCGATACCGTCCGCGACCTGGCCCAGCACTACCGAACCAGTCTCACCGCCACCGCTCTGCGTCTCCTCGAACTGGGTTCGACGCCTGCGATGCTGATTCGCAGCTGCCGAGACCAGCCCAATCGGTGGTTCAGGCGCGGCGCTGGCGTCCCACGGAGTCTCTGGCCACATCCTGAACCCTGGCCCGGCACCGTCGCCTTTGACCTGCTGCACGGCCACTCTCTCCATACCGGTCTCACCGCCGTAGCCGCCGATGGCTGGATCGACCGCCGAGACGCCTGGTGGTTTCGGGTCAACGAAGACTCGCTGCCCGTGGGAGGCGGCGATGTCCTCACCTTGATCAGCTGGCCTGACGACGCCCAACTGCGCGCCACCTTCACCCTCGCCGGCACCTGGCTACCGTGGAAGCCGGGAAAAAACGCCCGCGCTCGCTTGCTGAAGTGCCTGTGTGACAAATGGTCCTACCGTCGCCGACGGGGTCAGCCAGGGGAGACCGTCCTCGAAACCGATCAGCCTACACCCCAGCACCTCACAGTATCGTCAGCCGAGGCGCTCGACGTCGAAGGCTTCAGACGGCTGGTGGACGAGGTCGCCACACACAAGGGTGTACCGCCGGGAATTGTCCTACGTTCGATGTTGCGGCGGCCGAAATAATCCATCACTCCGGGCCCAAAAGCCCAATCGACCCTCGATCCGGGTCCCAAGCACCGCCCGGGAGGTCAATCGGCCCTCGATTGGGGTCCCATGAGCCACAACAGGCCCAAACGACCATCGATTCGTCCATTCGGCGATCACGCAACCGCCAAACGAGGGTCGATCGGAGGACACAGACCAGAGCCATCGCAAAAACGAGGGTCGATTAGCCTCTGCGACGACCGTCGAGACTCCAATCGAGCGACGATTGGGGTTCCAACTGTTGCTCGGGACCTCAATCGAGGCTCGACCCGCCTGCTGGCAGCTCCAGATGGTTCAAACGACCATCGTTTGAGCACTTTCCCAGATAGCGACAGTGACAACGAGGGTCGATCGGGCTGCCGTGCGACGGCGCAAACTCCAATCGACCCTCGTTCGACTCTAGGGCAGTCTCTCGAGCAGCGATCGACCCTCGAATTCAGACACTAAGGGCCAGGCGGTGGCTCGACGAGCGGCTGGCCGTCATCAAGACCGGCTCTAACTTGGGTTTCGACTTGCATGATGGTCTCCTTTGTTTGAATGTCTGCAGATCGACGGACACGATACCCTGGCACCGAGACCTTGCCACGATTGACCAAGGCGGAGCGCCTCGCAGGACAAAGTCCCGCTTGATGGGGACACTCCTAAAGGCGTCAATCCGTAAGGGATTCGATCACAGCCTTTGAGTTGTTGCTACTTACAGATCTAGTGAGACGATTTGGCCCGTCAGCAGAAAGTCGCTGATCTCGCCCTCGCCATCAAAATCGCCCTTACTGAAGATCACTTCGAAATCGATGTCTTCGACACCCGTCTCGGAATTGACTCGGGCTTCGAAGAAAACCGTTCTAGTGGTGGTCTGGAAGCCAGCATTACCCTGGACGATACTCTGCTGAGCTGACAGAGCCTGCACATCAGTACTTTTCGTTGCTTGGATCGAATAGACGAAACCGCTGTTGGCATTACCTGCAGTCTTGGCGAGGAAGGTGGCCGTGACTTGCAGCGAGTTGCCCTTGGTGATGTTCGCCATCTCGAGGATGGGCGTATCACTGCGACCACCGGTTGCAACGTTCCAGGTACCACTCTTCTGTACAAATCTCATGAAGATCCTCCTGCTATGCCACGACGTTGCTACCGTCGCGAAGTTGTTGCCACCCAAACACAGTTTAATACATGGGCGGGTCAAAACACCCTTCGACTGCAGCAGCCAATTCCGCGGTGGTCGACGTCCCTCCGAGGTCCGGCGTCGCGACGGCGCCCTCTTCGAGTACCTCCTCGATCGCGGCCATAACCCTGGCGGCCGCTTCGGCCTCGCCCAGGTGTTCGAGCATCATGGCGCCGGCCCAGATGGCTCCGATCGGATTGGCGATGCCGCGACCGGCGATGTCGGGGGCGGAACCATGGATGGGCTCGAACATCGAGGGGAATTGACGGTCGGGGTTGATGTTGCCGCTGGCGCCCATCCCCAGGCTGCCGGAGATTGCGGCGCCGAGATCACTGACGATGTCGCCGAAGAGGTTGGAACCGACCACAACGTCGAGGGTCTGTGGATGGCTCACCATACGAGCGACCAGGGCGTCGACGTGGTAGGGCACGCAGCGTACGTCCGGATAGTCGTTCGCCACCTCGGCGACAACTTCGTCCCACAGCACCATCGAATGTTGGAGGGCGTTGGATTTGGTGGCGCTCGCCAGCTCTCGCCGAGGCCGACTGGAGGCCACGTCGAAGGCGTAACGCACGATGCGATTGATGCCTCGACGGGTGAATACCGCGGTTTGTTCGGCAACTTCGTGCGGCGTACCGACGTGCAGCCGGCCACCGATGCCACCATACTCGCCTTCCGAATTCTCCCGCACGCAGATCATGTCGACCTCCGACGGGCCACGGCCGGCCAAGGGTGACGTCGCACCCGGCAGTAGCCGCATCGGGCGCAGATTGACGTATTGCTCGAAGCTCTGGCGGATCGGCAGGATCAATCCCCACACTGGAATGTGATCCGGGATTTCGGGGGAACCGACCGCCCCCAGGAAGATGCTGTCGAACGCCTTCAACTGATCGAGGGCATCGTCGGGCATCATCTGCCCGGTTTGGGCCCAGGTCTCGCAGCTCCACGAGAATTCGGACCAGGCGAGTTCAAAACCACCAGTCGCTGCTGCCGCCTGCAACACAGTCATGGCTGCGGGCACCACTTCGCGGCCAATCCCGTCGCCAGGAATGACGGCGATCTCGTAACGTCGATCAGGCATCGGCCAGTTGGTGCACTGTCGGTTGATGCACTACATGCCCGGCGGCGTAAATCGTCCGTCGGCCGCGGTCCAGCCGCCGTCGACGATCAACACGCTGCCAGTGACGTAACTCGCCGCATCCGAGGCCAGGAATATCGTCGGGCCAACCATCTCCTCGGTCTGTGCCCAACGCCCGAGGACGCTTTTGGCCGCGTAAGCGTTGTACCACTCGGCGTGAGCCTTGATCGGTTCGGTCAGCGGCGTTTCGACCACCCCGGGGGCGACCGCGTTGACGCGAACTCCGGACGGCCCAAGCTCGGCCGCGAGAGTCCGCACCATCTGCGCGATGCCAGCTTTGGTGGCCGCATAGATGCTTTGCCCGGGCTCGACCACCAAGGAGCGGATCGACGAATACATGATGATCGAGCCTGACCCCTGGGCTGCCATCAACCTGCCGGCCGATTGCATGACGTGCAGGCTGCCCTTGAGATTGAGGCCGACGACACGGTCGAAATCTTCGTCGGTGTACTCCAACATCGGCTTACGAACGTTGATCGAGGGTGAACACACCACCACGTCCAGGCTGCCGTGGCGTTCGGAGATGTCGGCAAAAACTGCCGTCACCGCTGCGCCGTCGCAGATGTCGAGGTTGGCGGATTCGGCGTTGCCCCCGGCGTCACCAATAGCAGCTGCTGTCGCCTCAGCGGCCGCAGCATTGATATCTAGGCAAGCAACTCGAGCGCCATGTTTGGCACAGCCAATGGCGACTGCTGCCGCAATACCCGAGCCGGCACCGATCACCGCAACGTTTTTGCCGTCGAGACTGAAACAGGATCCATCAGCCATTTTGCTCTCCTCTTGTAGGGGCGCACGGCTGTGCGCCCGGTCGGACGCCCGGCAGAGGGGCGCACGGCCGTGCGC
>JAJCXO010000163.1 GCA_029263395.1 Acidobacteriota bacterium
TTGCGCATTTCCATGTTCGACACCACCAGGTTGGGGCCGCCGGGCTCGCGCTGGAGATCAAAGTTCAGGGTGCCGAAGCGCCAGCCGACCACGGTACCGGCAGCTGCTGGGCTGTTGACGTCGAATCGGAGGACGTCGCGATCCGGCGGCTCGGGACCGGTCGGTGCGGCGTTGTAGTCATTCCACAACTGTGCCATCAGCGGCACGCCGGTGGGAGCAAAACACTCGATGAAGCTACCTGGCATGGCGGGGTCGGGGCACAGTCTTGGGTTGGCGGCGGTGCCGTTGCCGGACATATTGGACAACCCGTAGAGGTCGTCACCTTCGATCATCAAGGCGATCGGCTCCTCGACATGCAGCCGTGAGCCGCCTGAGGTCGGCAACACCGAGTCGAATTCGATGCGGTTGGTCACCGTGCGGGTGGCCGCGTCGATCACCGCGATTTGGTTCGAAGCCGCCAGCGAGACGTAGGCGGTTTTGCCACCCTCACTGAAGACCAGGTCTCCTGGTTCGTGCTCGACACGGATGGTGGTGAGCACGTTGCGGGTGCTCTCCTCGATCACGAAGATGCTGTTGGACGACGTACAGACCACCCACATTTCAGCGGTGAGGGAAGACGCGAGGGGGCGGGGCTGGATCGTGACCGGGCCCAGGCCAACCGCGATCTCATCGAGCGGTCTGGGGCCGCGCGGGGCGGTGGGATTGGTCGCGTCGAAGACCGAAACTTTGGCATCGGGGATATCCACCACCCAGAGTGTGTTGCGGTCGGAGGACAAAGCCAACGGGCGGATAGGTTGTTCTTCGAAGGGCGGCAGGTAGCCGTCGCGATTGTCGACCCCGGGGTCGACGGCCGGGGGACACAGCTGTGCTGCTACCGGGCCTACGGCTAGTAGGGTGGATAAGGTGAAGCTGAGTATCGCTGTGGGTAGGGGGCGTCGCATAGAGATCTCCTTTGCGCTGGTTTTAGCGCTCGCGACCGATGGCCTGCGAGACACCTCGGCTGTATAGAAGCTTCTCTATACAACGTCCAAAAACTGAGCGAAAAGGATCATCGAATCTTCTGGATTGTTAGGGCATCTCGGCCCTGGCGAAGGCCGTCGCCCCGGTACAGATGACATTGCGACTAAACTAGCCGCATGCGTAATTCTTACCTGGCAGTCATCATCCTTGGTCTCTTCATCACCACCAGCCTTACTGCGGGTAACCTAGAACTCGAGTGGGATCCACTGGCGACGAATCTCGAGCAAATCACGACGATTACCCATGCCGGTGATGGGTCGGGCAGGCTTTTTGTCGCGGTCCAACCTGGCACCGTTCGGATCGTCGGAGATAACGGGACCCTCCCGGCGGTGCCCTTTCTCGACATTTCGGACCGCATCAATTCTTCGTCCCTCGAGCGTGGTCTTCTCGCCCTGGCATTCCATCCGCGGTACAAGGCGAATGGCCAGTTTTTCGTCGTTTACACCGACTTAGCGGGTGACGCCGTGGTCTCGCGATTTCTGGTCTCCGACACCGATCCCGACCGGGCAAATGCTGCGTCCGAGCGGCCGATCCTCACGCTTGCGCAACCGTCCACGGTCCACGGTGTCCACCACCTCGAGTTTGGACCGGAAGATGGATATCTCTACATTGCTTCGGGTGATGGCGGCCCGGGGGGTGATCCGAACAACAATGCACAGAACCAAAATGTGTTACTGGGCAAGATCCTCCGCATCGACATCGATACCCCGTCGGGTTACGTGATCCCGCCAGATAATCCGTTTGTCGACGACGCCGGAGCACGTAGTGAGATTTGGAGCTTCGGTCTGCGTAATCCGGCCAACTTCAGCTTCGATCGTGAGACCGGAGCGCTCTTCATTGGTGACGTCGGTGAGTCGACCTGGGAGGAAGTCAACTACCAGAGTCCCGGCAGCAGCGGTGGTCAGAACTATGGTTGGCGGCGCACGGAAGGGAGCCAATGTTTCGACATGCCAGATGGCTGTGACCTGACGGGTCTCACCCTACCGGTGGTCGAATATCGACATGGTGCCGACTGCGCCGTCGTAGGTGGCTACGTCTACCGTGGCACGAGACAGCTGCCGTTGACCAGCTTTTACGTCTTTGCGGACTATTGTTCCGGTGCCTTGCGACTCGCTCGGCAAGGTTGTGGTGGTTGGTGGAGTGAAACCATCGCCAACACAGGATTACAGATCAGTACGATGGGTGAAGACGAAGCCGGTGAGTTGTACTTCGCGTCCGCCTCGCGGGAGGGTAATGATGCTGCGGTGTACCACATCCGCTCCCCGGGCTTTCTGCTGCACGAGGACAACTTCGAATCTGGCGACCTGACGCGTTGGCCTGCCTGCTCCGGGATGTAGTCCTAAACGTCACGATCCGTTCGCGCCTGAGTTTGGTGGTGTCCTGTTACCATCGTTTGGACGATGAACATCCTGCTGATCTCGCCGGCCAAACGATCACGCAAAGGTAATTGGATCACGGCTGCGCGTTGGCGCCGGATCTTGCGGCAGCTTGGGCATCGAGTGACGATCCGTCAGGAGTATGTCGGCGAAGCCTGTGACGTCTTGGTGGCGCTGCATGCCTTCAAAAGCTTCAATGCCATCGAGCGGTTCCAGCGCGAGCACCCGGATCGACCCTTGATTGTCACGCAGACCGGCACCGATCTTTACCGTGATATTCGTCACGAAGCGGACGCGCAGCGCGCCATGGTGTGGGCCGATCGTATGGTCATCCTGCAGCCCGAGGGCCTTCAGGAACTGGCGCCGGAGCTGCGGGCCAAGACGCGGGTGATCCGCCAGTCGGCGACGCCGACGCGGGCGCGGATCACCAAGAGTCGACGCACCTTTGACGTTTGTGTTGTCGGTCATTTGCGGTCGGTAAAGGACC
>JAJCXO010000164.1 GCA_029263395.1 Acidobacteriota bacterium
CCGGTGATAGTGGTGAGTTCTGGTTCTTCAGCCCCAACAACACCGAACTGATCGTCAAGGTACTCGACGCCTGCGACCTACCGGGGTTCAACAGCTATTGGGTTTTCGCCGCGGGCTTGACCGATGTTGAAGTCACGTTGACGGTTACCGACACGGTGACCAATGAAGTCAAAGAATACGGCAGTCCGATGGGTTCAGCCTTCGAGCCAGTAGTCGATACCAGTGCTTTCCTCGGTTGCGACAGCGATCCTGGCGGCGACGACGACGATGACGACGACGATGACGACGACGATGACGACGACGATGACGACGACGATGACGATGACGACGATGACGACGATGACGACGATGACGACGACGACAATTAAGCTTCTGGGCCGGCGGGCTAGAAGCCTGCCCTTGGCAGAGATTGCGCCATAGGTATAGTCTCGACAATTGGCCGGAGTCGGCTCAATCGAGATCACGCAAGGGCCGACTTCATGTCGGCCCTTTTGCCATTCAATTTGGAAGCAGCCTGCAGTCTTCGAAGGAATTGGCCGAGCGGAGACTCATTCCAAGTGACCGACGACCGCAACGGAGGAAGCCTCGTCATGATCTGGACCCAGCGAACACGCAAGGCACGCCGAATAGCACCCCGAGTGGGGTTGGTCTGCGCTTTGATTCTTGCGGTCCTGCCCAACGGGCTGCTGGTAGCCGACGAGTCGGCCAGTTATGTGGGGTTGCCATTGGCTGAGGCCCTGCGCGATTTGGAATCGCGGGGGCTCGAGATCTTTTTCAGCAGCAACCTGGTTCGAGCTGACATGTTAGTTGCTGTGGAACCGACGGCCAGCGAGCCGCGCCAGATTCTCGATCAGATCCTCGACCCCCATGGTCTGATGGCGGAAGCTGGTCCCGGTGGTCGGTTGGTCGTGGTCTCGGCGCCAGCGAAGCCGGCGAGTCTTCGTGGCCTGGTACGCGAGCGCACCAGCGACCGGCCCATCGCCGGAGTTCGGATCGTGGTGCCAGGCGGTTCGGCCGGGGAGTCGGCTGAGAGTTTCAGCGCATCCGACGGCAGCTTCGAGCTGACCAACCTGGTCGCGGGGCGTCATGCCTTGGAAGCTCATCTTCCAGGGTTTGTCGTCGAGAACGTAGGGATCACGCTACCCCCCGGCCAGACGGTCGAAATCATGATTCGAATGGAGCCTGCCCAGATGGCGATCGACGAGATCATCGTTACCCCTAGCACGATGTCTCTGATGCGCGAGAATCCAGTGGCAGGGCTCGATCTCACCCGCAAAGACATCTTCGCGTTGCCTCACCTGGGTGACGATATCTACCGTGCCCTCACCCTGTTGCCAGGGGTCACCGGTGAGGAGACGTCCGCCCGCTTCAATGTCCGTGGCGGTCGCACCGACGAGGTACTGATGCTGCTCGATCGGGTGGAGCTCTTCGAGCCGTTTCACCTCAAGGACTACGGCAGCGCCCTCTCGATTGTCACGCCGAGGGCTCTCGACGAGGTCAATTTGATCACCGGGGGGTTCCCGGCTGAATACGGTGACCGCATGAGCGGTGTGCTCGATATGAGTACCTTCCAACCGGAGAAGGCCAAAACGGTCCTCGGGCTCAGCCTCCTGACGGCCGAGGTGGCAAGCTCCGGCACTTTCGACGACCAGCGTGGCGATTGGATCTCGTCGGTGCGCCGCGGCCAATTGGACTTGGCGCTCGAGTTTCTGGGGAAAAAGCAGAAACCGCAGTATTGGGACGCCCTCGGGAAGATCCGCTACCAGCTTGCGCCCGGCCATCGCCTCGGGCTGCACCTGCTGCATGCCGACGACTCACTCAAGTTCCTGAATCTTGATGTCGGCGATACCGAGGAAGATTACGACACCAGTTATGGCAGCTCATACGCCTGGCTGACCCATCAGTCGATCTTGGGTTCGCAGGTGTTTGTCGATACCGCACTCTCGGTTGGCAGAGTCGACCGCGATAGACGGTCGCGAGAAGTGGAGTTCGACGAGGAGGACGATGCTAGTTTTTCGCTGGTCGACCAACGAGTGCTCGATGCCATTGGCCTCAAGCAGGATTGGAACTATCAACCCTCCGAGGGGCACTACCTGAAGTGGGGCTTCGATGTTCGCCGTCTCGAGACCGACTATGACTACTTCAACGTGCGGGAGCTCGATGATCCTTTGGAAGGTGTTCGCTTCGAACCACGGTCCGGCACCACCGAGTTTCGGCAACTCCTCAGTGGAGAGCAATACAGCGCCTATCTGAGCAGCCGGTCGCGTCCAGTCGATATGCTGACCCTGGAACTCGGTCTACGCTACGACGAACATACGCTGACCGCTGACAGCAATATCAGTCCCAGGGTCAATTTGGTGTTGGCTCCTGGGCAACGCAGTAGCCTACGTTTGGCCTGGGGATACTTCTACCAAAGCCAACGCTCCTATGAGTTGCAAGTCGAAGACGGTGTGACACAACTCGCCAAGGCCGAACGCACCGAGCAGCGAGTGATCGGTTACGAACGCAACATCACAACTCGAGGCTCTGACCTCCTGTTGAGGGTCGAAGCCTACCAGCGTGAAATCACCAACCCTCGGTCGCGCTACGAGAACCTCCTGCAACCGCTCGAGATTTTCCCCGAAATCGAACCTGATCGGGTGTTGTTCGATCCGTCGCGCAGCCAGTCCTACGGGTTGGAGATTTTCGTTCGTGGCCGTGCTGGCCGCCGTGCCGAATGGTGGGCGAGTTACGCCTACTCGCAGGTCGAAGACAGGATCGAGGATGTTTGGCTTCCGCGCCGTAACGATCAGCCCCACGCGTTCAAGGCAGATCTCAACTACCGTGCGGGCAAACATTGGAATGTCAATCTCGCCTGGCGGTACCACACGGGGTGGCCGACCACCATGATCTCCGGACGGTTCGAGGAAGACGACGAGGGGGAGCTAGAGCTCGTGACCTTGATTGGACCGCTCAACGCAGAGCGCGTCTCGGACTATCACCGACTCGATTTGCGTGCTAGCCGCGAATGGCAGCGCAAGCGAGGGGTTTTGGGATTCTTCTTGGAAATCCAGAACGCCTACAACCGCAAAAACCAGGCGGGGTTTGATCCCGATATCGAAGAGGGTGACGATGGCGGGATTGTCGTCAACACTGAAATCTGGGGCGAAATCCTGCCCTCTTTCGGTATCACCTGGGAATTCTAACAACTGATGACTCGGCGACCTGAGGTCGATTTTGGGTCGGTTCAGAGCCGGACATACTGGAGGCACGTCATGAAGTACACAAAAGTCTCGCAGCAACAGGTCAGCTTCACTGGAGATCGTTCGATCGCCGAGACGCTCCTCGAAACCCTTGGGCAACGCCCAGATTTCGCCGCCCCGGCAGTGCGTCGTCGTTCGCGAAAAGGACAATTTGCCGCGGCCATCACGATGCTTTTGGCGATTGTGATGGTCAGTTATCTGTTTCTGCGGCCTGGGCAAGACTTCCTACCTGTAGCGGGAGATCCGGTTGCCATGTTGGAAGTGGTCCGGGGTTCGGTGTGGAGTAGCCCCCAGCCCTATGATGCAACTTCAACGACATTGGCTGCGAACGATTCGGGCTCGAGTCTGTTGACGCTGTCGGCAGGCCAACCGATCCATGCCGGCACTGTGCTGACGACGGTGGCACAGGCTACTGGCGACGCGCCCGGTCGGGCAGCCTTGCGTCTGGCCGGTGGCCAGTCGTTGCGACTAGATATCGACTCGCAGGTACGTGTCGATTCTGATCTCGGTATCGAGCTTCAACGCGGCGCGATCTACATCGACTCCAACGGTGGAGCCAGCGTCGAGGTTCGTACGAGTCTGGGTGTGGTGCGCGACATCGGAACCCAATTCGAGGTTCGACTGGAAGAGGGTTCGCCGGATGGACCTGCTGTGAGAGTGCGGGTTCGTGAAGGCTCGGTTGTGTTAGAGACAGGTCATGCATCGCACCACGCAGCACTTGGCGAAGAGCTTTCGTTCGATAGTGGCGGCTCGTTGTCGCGGACGACCAGTGCCATCCACGGCTCACACTGGGATTGGGTACTCGACACCGCCACGACGCCGTCCGTTGCAGGCCTGTCCCTCGACGATTTTCTCGGTTGGGTATCTCGCGAAGGGGGTTGGCACGTCCGCTATGCTGATTCGGATATCGCAGAGGCCGCTGCTGAAACGATGCTGCATGGAGACGTCGAGAATCTGAGCGTCACCGAAGCGGTTTCGATGGCCCTGGACAGCAGCAATCTCGAATACCGTCTTGAAGATGGCGACCTTGTCGTCGGCCCGAAGTTGACGGATCAATAAACGGTCGACGAGCTTGCTGGCAAACCGTGTTGCTGACAGAGCCTAATGAAGTCTGGGTGTCTCCAGCCTCTCTCTAATAGTTTCGTCGCTATCGGACGGGCGTCGTCCACTTTGCCGAGATGGAGCAGGACCAGAGTGTGGGTGTGCAAAAAAGCGACGAGCTCGGAGTTGGTGGTGAGAGGCGCCATGATCTCCTCGGCACGGGTCCACGTCTCTGTAGCTCGGTGTTTCGCTCCCGCTGCCTGATACACCTCACCTAAACCAACCTTGATCGCCGCTAGGCGATGTCGAGCAAAGGCGCTGTTCGGCTGTTCTTCCCGGTTTTGCTTGGCACTTGCCTGAGCTCGCAAATACAGCCGCTGGGCGTCTTCGTGGCGGCCTTGGCGAGCGAATAGGTGCGCCAAATCGGCGATGGTGATGGCGACACTGGGATGGTCGCGGCCGAAAGTCTTTTCTTGGAGGGCAAGAGCCCGCCGATAGAGGGCTTCGGCCTTTGCCGCGTTGGCACGCTCCTGGTACAGATCCGCTTGATGATTGAGCGTCACGGCGACACTGATGTGATCGTCCCCCAGGGCTTCTTGTTGGATCGCTAGGACCTGTTCATAGAGGACTTCGGCCTGCCGTGCTTCACCCCGGGCACTGTGCAAGTCTGCAAGGTTGCTGAGGGTGATCGCTACACCTGGATGGGATGTTCCGAGAGCCGTCTGCTGAATTGCGAGGGCACGCTGATAGAGCGGCTCGGCTCGGCGATAGTCCCCGATACCGCGGTAGAGCTCGGCGAGGTTGTTGAGGCAAGTCGCCACATCTGGATGGTCGGGGCCGAGCACTTTCTCGTAGATTTCCACGGTGCGCTTGAACAGCGGTTCGGCCTGGCTTGTCCGACCTTGCTCGTGGTAGATCACCGCCAGGTTGTTGAGGCTGGAGGCCAGGCTGGGATGATCCGGGGCAAGCAACTGTTCTTGGAGGTCAATCGCTTGTCGGAGACGAGATTCGGCCTTGCTGTACTCACCACGAGAGCGATAGAGATCGCCGAGGTTGGCAAGAGTACTGGCGACATCGACGTGCCGTGAACCGTAGGCCTTCTCCTGGATTGATAGCGCTTGCAAGAAGAGGGGCTCTGCCACGTCGAGCTCGCCGCGGGTACGGTGCAGGAATGCCAGGTTGTTGAAGCCTGCTGCAACCGTCGGGTGGTCGTCTCCGAGGGCCTCCTGGCGAATCTCGACAGCTTGTCGCAGCAGGGGTTCGGCGCGGTTGTAGTCGCCCTGATCATGGTAGAGGTTTGCCAGCAAATCCAACGCAACCCCGGTATCCAGGTGTTTTTCGCCGAGCGTGTCCTGGCGGATCTCGAGCCCTTCCTCGAGCAAGGGTAATGCTTGGTCGTAGAGCCCCAGTTGACGATAAACGCGGCCCATGGTGAGCATCAGGCGAGCCCGGCTCGAGGGTTGGCTGCCGAGTTGGGTTGTGATCTTCGCCGCGCCGTAGTCCAGTAGCTCCCGTGCCGTAATCGAATTACCGCGGGCGGCGCTCGGATCCGAAACCGCGAATAGGTTGACCAAGAACTCGGAGACCTCTTCAGCTTCGCGGCTCGCCGCCAGTGCTTTGTTGCGCTCACGCCGAATCTCGAACGTGTACTTCAGCAGGCCCAGGATCAGGACGACCACCGCCGCAATCGCGATACGTCGCAGCATCCGCCGGGCTGGCTTGCCGCGAATCCACCGCAAGCGGTCGGCGGTCTCAGTCGCCGACGGGCGATGTTCTGGGGCGAGGGACTTGAGCTGAGTGATCAGATCAGCCAAGTCTGGATCGACGCCGGTGACCGGGAGGGTTTCGGCGCTGCCGACGTGCATCAGCATTGGCAGCAGTTCGAGACCCGTTTCGTAGGCTGAGAGTCCGGTAAACAATTCCTGCAGAATGAGGCCGAGGGAGTACATGTCGCCAGCCACCGTGGCCCGTTCGCCGCGGGCCTGCTCCGGGCTCATGTAGGCGACGGTACCCATGACGATACCGTGTTGGGTCTCGACAAAATCGCTTGGGTTCGAAACCTCTCCGTCGGCAGAAGCTGCTTTGGGGAGCGACGCCCGTCGGGTGCCGAGGCGAGTCTCGGACAGATCGTCTGGGGGGTCCGAGGTGGCGGTCTCCGCGGCGTCTGGGCTGTGCGTCCAGACTTCAGTGGGCGCTAGCAGGGGTTGGCTGCCGGTAGTTGGCTGTGGTGATGCCGATGCTGGTTGTTGTGGGTCCGAGGTTGGATCCAGTGCCGCTGCGACGTTTTCGTCAACCGTGTAGGCCAAGCCGAAGTCGAGCACTTTGACGCCACCATCCGCGGTCAGCATCACATTCTCTGGCTTCAGGTCTCGGTGGGCGATGCCCTTGGCGTGGGCCGCAACCAGGGCGTCAGTCACCCGTTCGGCGACGTGCAGTTTGAACGACGGACTGAGCTCGTTGTCATCCAGAGCTTTTTTGAGGGTCTCGCCGTCGATCAGCTCGAGAACCAGGAAATCGCTGTCGTCACCCTCGATGAACTCGTGGATCTGACAGATGTTGGGATGGTCGAGCTGCGACAGGACCCGCGCCTCACGCAGAAACCGTGCTTTGGTTTCCGCATCCAGGCGACGTTCGTCGCGGATCGCCTTGAGCGCAACTTTACGCTTCAGGGCCTCGTCGTAGCCGACATAAACGTCCCCCATGCCTCCCTTGCCGAGAGGCTCGACAATACGAATGCGTCCGAGCGTCGTGCCGACGAGCGTCATAGGTTACCGATCGCTTCTCCGCTCATGTTATCTGCCGCCTTCTAGTAGAAGAGAGTCCCGACCGTGCAAATTCCTTCGCAGTCGAGCGGGAATTCTCCCAGGGCCTCCGGCAGGTGGACACAACGTAGGGCCGACCTTAAGCCGGCCCGAAGTGTCTCTAGTCGTGGAGCGCTTCGATGTCGGCGTCGTAGCGGTCGTGGACCACTTGACGCTTCAGGCTCATTTTGGGCGTCAACATGCCGTTGTCAACCGAAAATTCTTCGCTCAACAGCTTGAACTTGCGCGGTTGCTCGTAGCGTTTGAAGTCTTTGCTGTATTGCTCGATCTGGGCGGCGAAAAGCTCTTGAGTCTTGGCATGTCCGAGAATCGTCTCGTAGTCCGACCCCAAGCCCTGCTCGGCGGCCCACTTTTCCAGTGCCAGGCGATCGGGCACGATCAAAGCGATGTTGTAAGGCTTGTTGAAGCCGTGGATAAACGCCTGGTTGATGAACGGGCTGAGCTGCAACAGCTCTTCGAGCGGAGCCGGTACCACGTACTTGCCGTTCTCCAGCTTGTACTGCTCTTTGATCCGCCCTGTGATGTAGAGGAAACCATCTTCGTCGAGGCGTCCCAGGTCACCGGTGCGGAAATCGCCGATCTCGGTCATGACGTCAGCGGTCTCCTCCGGCAGATTGTGGTACCCCTTCATCACGTTGGGACCACGCACGACGATCTCGCCATCTCCGGACTCTTTGTTCTCGACCACGCTGGTATCGATAATCACTTTGACACCCGCAATCGGCTGGCCGACCGATCCGAGTTTGCGTGCCGTCGGGTGATTCGTGGTAACGATCGGGCTGGTTTCGGTCAGGCCGTAGCCTTCGCAGACGAAAATCCCGAGCTTGTCGATGAAATCTCCCACTTCCGGGGAGAGTGCAGCGCCGCCCGAACAGGCGTAACGAAGTCGTCCGCCAAAGCGCTCGCGCACCTTTGAGAACA
Source organism: Acidobacteriota bacterium (assembly GCA_029263395.1). Classification (GTDB taxonomy): domain Bacteria; phylum Acidobacteriota; class Thermoanaerobaculia; order Multivoradales; family J023; genus JAAELT01. The sequence continues at coordinate 8,027 of JAJCXO010000164.1, forward strand.
CGACGCTGTCGAAGAAGCTGTGTTTGCTGTCTACCCACCATGAGCTTTTGCCAGCTGCCTCGAGCTCCTTCTTGACCTGAGCGTTGGCCATCCCAGCGTGAAACAGCATCTGCTTGAGGCCACCTTCCGCCGCCATCTTCTTTTGTAGGCCGTCATAAATCTTGTTGAAGATCCTTGGCACGGCGTAAAGCACAGTTGGCCGGACTTCGGCGAAGTTCTCGATCAGCTTTTCGACCGACTCGGCGATGGCGATCGCGGCACCCCGCGACAGCATGCTGTGCAGCTCACAAGTTTGGCCAAAGGAATGTGCCCACGGTAGGAAGGACACCGAAACATCCGAGGTGTCGACCGGGAAAATCGCCGACACACCGTTGAGGTTGGAGGTGATGTTGGAATGGGTGAGCAGTACCCCTTTGGGCTTGCCGGTGGTTCCCGAGGTGTAGATGAAGCCACAAACCCACTCCGGGTCGATCTCGACAGCTGGTGTCGGGTTGGCGGCTCCCTTCTTCTCGAGCGCTGCGAAGCTGGCTTCGTCTTCGGACGGTAGCGCCATGCAGAAGACGTGTTCGATGGCGCCGACGTTGCCGGCCCAGTCCCGGGTCGTCTCATAAATGGGATAGGTTGCGGCGATCAGGATCTTGGCGCCGGAATCGTTGGTGATGTAGCGCCAGTCTTTCTCCAACTGGCTTTCGTACATCGGACAGTAGCGGGCGCCCAATCCGTAGGTGGCGTAGGCGCCGATCGCCCATTCGACGCGATTGCTCGAAATGACCGCGACGGTATCGCCTTGGCCGATGCCGAGGCCGGCGAGTGCGCCACGAAAGGCGTCAACCCGCTTGCCGAAATCACCATAGGTGATCCATTGCCAGCGGCCATCAACTTTGGTGCCGAAGAGGTTGCGTTGCGCGTGGGTGTCGACGGAGCGATTGAGAACGTCGACCAGATCAGTGTAGGCGCTTTGATTCATGAGAGACCTCCGGCTAGCCTGCCAAGACGAGAAACGGTGCGTCGAAACTGCTGATAGCGATCGAAAAGTGGGACGATCAACGAATCATACCCGAGCGGCGATCAACCGTCGTCGTCGGTTGCAAAGATCTCACTTTCGAGAGCCGCCTTGCGCTCGGGCGCGAGCTCGAGCGCAGCCGCCAGGCGATTCAACCATTGTCGCTCCAGGTCTGAAACATCTTGATCGGCGAGCGTCACCAGGGCGCCGAATCGGAACAGCGTCTCTCGCGCCTCGGTGTCCTGTGCCAACTCGACCAGTTCTGCGGGGGAGGGCGGCAGCACGAGATCACGGTGGATTTGCTGAGTCTGCTCGTCCGAGAAGCCCGAGTCTCCGAGGTGTTTGGTGATGATTGCCTTCTCTTCCGGGGCCAAGTTGCCGTCAGCCAGAGCGGCCGCGACCATCGTTCGGACAATGGCGTAGCTCACTTCCACCGGCGGCTCGGCGGCTTCGTTCGGGGTCGGTTCGCTGACCGGCAGCGGCGGCGGTGCGGCTGGCTGTTGCCCCGGCAGTGGCGGCGGTGGTGCGGCTCCTGGTAGTGAGGCGGGCGGGGCGGCAGTGGGTGGTGTCGATGCCGACGGCACCGGCGGTGGTGCGGCTTGGGGCGAGTTACCTGCACCCTGGCCGAACATGCCGCCGATTCCGCCTTGTCCGAGCATGCCCTTCTTTTCGGCCAGCATACCCGCGGCGAGTGCTGCACCGCCCATGGCCAACATTTTGCCGCCGCCGATCTTACGTACCAACCTGCGGGCATTGAAGCCGGTGTTGTCCTGGATCAAGTCGGAGATCATTCGATCGAGAAAGCCCATTGTCTCCTCCGTTCTGGTGGTTCGCTCAGACGCTGTCGGTCAACTGGTCTCGGTCAACTGGTCTCGGCCAAGAGTGAGCTGACCGCGTCAGCGACATCCTGCCGCATCACTTCCGGAGCGTAGACGCGATAGCTGTCGATCCGAGACATGTGGGTGATGAAGTCGCTAGTGTCGGCCATCGGCTGCAGGGATCCGTCGTATCCCTTGACGAGGACCCGATTTTTCTTCAGGCGATGGGGATCTTTCGCCGAATGGTCCACCAATAGGTTGTCGCGACCGAAACGCTGTTCCACCTGTGGAATGAGGTCCGCAAATTGGCGACGTTCCTCGGGTGTCAAATGTTCTTTGGTTTCGAACGCCAGCGCGTAACGTTCGCGGTGGACGATAGCTCGTGCGTGGCGGTTCTCCGACCGACGCATGGTGTGGTGGACTGAAACATCGTCATGCTCGAGGAACTCCATGGGATCGGCGCTCCAGCGCACGCCGCTGGCTCGAAGCCACTCGGCGAAATGTAGCTCCATAACTTTGCCGGTGACGTTGAAGTAGACCTGGGTAAACATGTAATACCGGGCCATCACCAGGGCTTCGAGAGCGTGGACGCCGCCAGCGTCGACCCCCAGGCGCCACTCACCGCTGTCCGGGTCTTCGATCGGGGCGACGGTGTCGATGAGTCGCTCGAGATCGTAGCTACCGTATTGGACGCCGCAATAGAGGCTGTCGCGGCGTAAATAGTCCATCTTGTCGACATCGAGCTCCGAGGTGATGATGTCGGACAACAACCGGTGCGTGCCGGTGGCTTGTTTGCTCAACACCTGTTGCACCGCCAGACTGTTCAAGCCTTCGCCGTAGGTCGCAAAGATTTGCTGGACTTCTGGCGTGTCGATCAGCCGTCGGGTCATCTCTTCGTGGTCGATCTGATCTTCGAAGAGATCCTCGGCAGAATGGCTGAATGGTGCGTGTCCGATGTCGTGTAACAACGCGGCGACACGGACCAGTCGACGCTCCAGGCAGTCGGGTCCTACCGGCAAGCGACCGCCGCTCTTGGATGCCAGAGCATCGTAGATCCGGCCGGCGAGGTGCATGGTGCCCAGTACGTGGCTAAAGCGGCTGTGCTCGGCGCCCGGAAAGATGAGAAACGTCAGCCCGAGTTGGCGAATAAACCGCAAGCGTTGCATCGGGCGGCTCTGAATGAGTGCCGTTTCGAGCTCATCGGCACGAATGAAGCCATGGATCGGATCGCGGAATGAAAGCTTCATCATGATCTCCAGCCGATGTTTTCCGCGGTCTGCTCCGAGCCGAGTGCGGCGAGCAGCTCTGCAACCACGGCGCCATCGGGTGGAAGCTGAAGCCTGGGTGCCAGGTCATTGAGCGGAGCCAGCACAAATCGCCGTTCGCGCATCCGGGAGTGGGGTAAGGTCAGGTGGCGGTCGGGTCCGTCGGCTTCGCCCCGGCGCGGGACGCTATCCGTGAGGACGCTATCTCCGAACAGCAGCAAATCGATATCGAGCGGTCGTGGCCCGTCGTGTTCACCCTTGCGTCGGCCAGCAAGTCGCTCGAGTTCCTTGACCTGGTCGAGGACTCGGTGAGGATCGGGTCCATTAGCAGCAGGCAGGGCCGCCAAAACGACCGTGTTGAAGAAGTCTGCTTGCGGAATGAGTGAAATGGGTGCTGTCCGGTAAAGAGGCGCGATCTTCAGAGTGCCATAGAGACGGCGAAGCTGTTCGATGGCCCAGGATAACAGAGCTTCGCAGTTGCCGACGTTGCTTCCGAGACCGAACGCGAGCAGTGACTTGACACGGTCGACGTCAATCGTCGTCTTCGTCCTCGTCGTCCGCAAGATCGTCTACATCGGCCGGGATCACGTCGTCGGTATCCGGCAGATTGTCGTCTGGGAAGACATCGTCGTCGTCTTCCGCATCGTCGTCGTCTTCCGCATCGTCGTCGGCTTCTTCGGCTTCCGACTCGTCAACGAGATCCTCATCCGACTCGTCGTCTTTTTTGGCCTTGGCAGCTTTGCTACTTTTTGCAGCAGCCTTCTGATCTGTGCCGCACTTGGGACAGATCTGCTGCGGCTTGCCGAAGTCGTAGAATTTTGCACCACACTCGGTGCAATCGTGCTTGGTTCCTAGCTTTATCTCAGCCATTTTTAATCCTCCCAGCGGTCCGAGGGGCGGCCAAGGTAGCATCGTCATATCGGGGATGTCAAGCAAGTCGTTTATCATGGCCGACCCAAGCTGAAGATTGGCTCTCAATAGAAACAATACGCTTGGTCATGGGTGCTTGGGCGTCCACTTGACAAACCCTCTCAGGAGCATTGGACACGATGGCTTTGAATTTCGAGATTTTGGCGACCTGTGGACAGGCGCGGCGTGGCCGTGTGACAACTGCCCATGGGCCGATCGAGACTCCGGCCTTTATGCCGGTGGGTACCAAAGGAGCGGTCAAAGGGATGACCACTCAGGAGCTCGAAGCTGCTGGTGCCAGCGTGATGCTGGCCAACCTTTATCACCTGAGTCTACGGCCCGGTATCGAAGCTATCGAGACGTTGGGAGGGATCCATCGCTTCACGGGTTGGCGGCGCCCTATCTTGACTGACAGTGGTGGTTTCCAAGTCTTCAGCCTGGCCAAGCTCAGGCGAATGGACGCTGATGGTGTGACTTTTCGCTCGCATCTCGATGGTTCTCTGGTGCGCTTCACCCCTGAGAACGTTGTCGAAGCCCAATGTCGCCTCGGCGTCGACATCGCCATGGTGCTCGACGAGTGTTCGTCTTGGCCAATTTCGCAAGAAGATGCCGCCACCTCCTTGGATTTGACCTTGCGCTGGGCCGAAAGGGCGCGCACGGCTTGGCCGGAGGACCATCCCGGCTCGTTGTTCGGTATTGTCCAAGGTAGCGTCTATCGCGATCTCCGTCTGCGGGCGGTGGAGAGTCTGCGACGGCTGGACTTCCACGGTTATGCCGTGGGTGGGGTCAGTGTCGGCGAGGGCACCGAAGATCGTCGGGCAGTTGTCGAGTGGACCGCGCCCGAGCTGCCGGCCAACAAGCCGAGATATTTGATGGGTTTGGGGACGCCGCTCGATATTCTGCATGCCGTGGGTTGCGGGGTGGATCTCTTCGATTGTGTGATGCCGGCACGCAACGCTCGCCATGGAGTGCTCTTCACGCGGCAAGGAATCCTGCGTATCAAGAATGCTCGATTCAAAACCGACGAGCGACCGGTTGACGAAGCTTGCTCTTGTCCGCTGTGCGCACGCCAGAGTCGGGCTCTGTTACACCACCTGATGCGCGCTGGCGAGTTGACCGGAGCCGTCCTGGCGACGTTACATAACGTCCGCTACTATCTTGACTTTATGGCGGATCTGCGAGAGGGTGTCGAGCTTGGAACGCTATCGGAGCTGGCACAGGAAATCACCGACCGCTACACCGCCAGTTGATGCGGTCTCCGATTCCTCAGCGGCACGACCCGATGCCCTACCCTTTGATGAGGGCCCGCAGGGAATCGGGAAGTTGTCTGCCAGCGATAGCAGTCTCTACTAGATAGGCAGTCTCTCAAGATAGGCAGTCTCCCACAGACCTAGTCTCCCAAGACCTAGTCTCCAGATAATCAGTCCAAGTCCGGTTTTAGACCCGCCAGAGTTTGGTGGATCGAGTACCGGTCGGCGACGACGAGGAACGACGCGACATGACGACCTACCTGCTGGTTGCGGCCGCCCCGGGCGGACCTCCGGCCATCATGCAGCTGATGCCGCTGGTGATGATCTTTTTGGTTTTCTACTTCATCATGTGGATGCCCATCCGCAAGAAGCAGAAGGCTCTGGAGCAGCTGCTCGGTTCGCTGAAGAAGGGCGATCGAGTTGTGACCAGCGGTGGGCTCTACGGCGAGGTGGTAAAGACCGACGACTCCACGGTCATCCTCAAGCTGGCCGAGAATGTGAAAGTGAAGTTCGCCAAGCGTGCGATCGCCGGACTCGAAGGATCTCCAGAAGACCAGGGGGGTAATTAAAATGGACCGCAGCTTGATCTCTCGTCTCATCGTCATCCTGGTAGTAGTGGTGGCCGCCTCCGTTTGGGCCTATCCACCCAAGGACAAAATCAAACTCGGGCTGGATCTGCGTGGCGGCATGCACATGGTCTTGCAAGTCGAGACCGATGACGCCATCCGTGCCGAGACCGACAACGTGATGAACGGCCTTCAGCGCGATCTCGAAGAAGCCGACATCATTGATGCGGTAGTCGAGCGCTCCGGCGACTCGAGTTTCGAGGTCACTGGCGTTCCGGCCGATCGCGACAACTTCATCGAAGACGACCTCCTCGATCGTTATTACGTCGGATGGACGATGCGGCGATTGGGTGATCGCCTGCAGATCGAGTTGTCGGATCAAGAGGCTAAAAATATCCGCGAGTTGGCGGTCAATCAGGCCCGAGAGACCATTCGAAACCGTGTCGATGCCTTTGGCGTTGCCGAGCCGATCATTCACCGAGAGGGGTTGGGCTCGGACCGCATCGTGGTGCAGCTCCCCGGAGTCGACGACCCGGACCGGATCCGCAACCTGATCAAAAATACCGCCTTTCTGGAATTCCGTTTGACCAAGGCAAACACCAGCGCTTTTGCCAGTGAGCAGCAGGCGCTGGACGCGATCCGTGGGGCTGACGAAAGTCAGCACGAGGTGATGCGCGAAGATCTGCGGGACGAGAACCAGGTCATCGTCGGCCAGCAGTTTTGGGCGGTGGAAAAGCGGCGGGTAATCACTGGCCGGGATCTCAAAACCGCACGCTTGACGAACGGCGACTTCAACGAGCCGGAGGTGGGTTTTTATCTCACCAGCGAAGGTGGTAAGAAGTTCGGCGACGTGACCGCCAACAGCATCGGCCGTGGTCTCGCGATCGTGCTCGACGGTACTGTCATTTCGGCACCGGTGATTCGAGCTCGGATTACCGATCAAGGGGTGATCCAGGGCCAGTACACCGTCCAGCAGGTGCAAGACTTGGTGACGGTACTGCGCTCGGGTGCTCTGCCTGCCGGTCTGACCAACCTGGAAGAACGTTCGGTCGGCCCGACCCTCGGGCGGGATTCGATTCTCAAGGGTCAAAAAGCTGGGATGATCGGGTTTGCGCTAGTGATCGTCACCATGCTCGTGGTCTACAAGTTGAGCGGTCTGATTGCCGTGCTGGCCCTCATGCTCAACGTGGTCCTGGTGTTCGGCGTGCTGTCGATGTTCAACGCCACCCTGACCTTGCCGGGTATCGCCGGGATCGTGTTGACGATCGGTATGGCGGTGGACGCCAACGTACTGATTTTCGAGCGCATCCGCGAGGAGCTGCGTTCGGGTCGGACGGTGAAATCAGCTGTTGTTGCTGGTTTCGGTAAAGCGTTGTCGTCGATTGTCGATGCCAATGCCACGACGATGATCGCCGCAATCTTCCTCTTCATGTTTGGCACCGGCCCGATTCGTGGTTTTGCGGTGACGCTGTCGGTCGGGATTCTGGCGTCGCTCTTCACCGCAGTGTTCGTCGGCCGCTGGGTGTTCGATTTTCAAACTTCCCGCCGTAGCCGGATCGACAAGCTTTCAATCTGAGCCGTGCCGCTACGAGTACTGTTTTCTAGGAGCAGGAGATGCAGTTTCTGACCGATAGCCACATCGATTTCATGAAATACCGAAAGGTTTTCATCTGGGTGTCGATCCTGTTGTTGGTGGTCGCCTGTGCCGAGTTGTTTTTCTTGACTGGGCTCAATCTCGGCATCGACTTCGCGGGTGGAACGCAGCTGACGCTGCGTTTGCGTGATAGCGGCAGTCCGGAGGAGTTGCGCCGCACCTTCGAGAACGCTGGCATGCGCGAAGCCCAGATCCAACGTTACGGGGACGGAGACTCAGAGTTCCTGATCAAGACACCGGTTGTCGGGGGCAGTGAGGAAGGCAGTGGCACGGCAATGATCGATGCCCTGAACGCCGACTTCAACAGCGATGCCGCCGGCCGTCTCGATCTGAATCAACGTGGTGCCGATGCGGTTGCGTCGCTGCTGTACGAAGCCGATCCCGACAGTCGTGTCGGAGTTGACGAAGTTGCAGCCCGGACCGAGTACGCAACCGTTGCTGCTGCGGTCCTCGAACGCCGCAAGACCCTGACAATTTTCAACTCTTGGGACCAATTAGACAATGTCGAGGGGCTGAGCGATGCTGCCTTGACGACGTTGAAAGACAAAGCGTTTTTTGGTGCATTCCATGTGCTTCAGAACGAAAACGTCGGCCCGCAGATCGGTTCCGAGCTGCGCACCAAGGGTGTGCTCGCGGTGGTGCTGTCGTTCTTTGGCATGCTGCTCTACATCTGGTTTCGCTTCGAGTTACGTTTCGGGATCGGTGCGTTGGTGGCGGTTGTCCACGATTTCATGATCACCCTCGGTCTCTTTGCACTGCTCAATTTCGAGTTCAACCTCAGTACCATCGCCGCGTTCCTGACCCTGGTGGGTTATTCAGTCAATGATTCGGTGGTGATCTTCGACCGTGTCCGCGAGAACATGCGTCGTTTCAAGCGCCGACCGCTGTTGGAAGTGATCAACCTCAGCCTCAATCAGACGTTGTCGCGCACCATTCTGACGTCCGGTACGACGTTGCTGGTGTTGATCAGTCTGTTCACCCTCGGTGGTGAGGTAATCCGAGGCTTCGCGTTTGTGCTCATGATAGGTGTAGTGATCGGAACCTACTCTTCCATCTTTGTTGCAAGCCCCTTTGCGCTGGCCTGGGAAAAGTACTTCGGTCGCGAGACCAGGGCCCAGCGGAAGGAAAAAGCCTAGGCAGGCGGGGGTCAGTCGGAGGAGTCTGAGGAGGGGCAGCCGGAGGCGGCGGGCGGACACAAGGTCCGCCCCTACAGGCTGTTTCTAGCCTGGCCGGATCGGTTGATTAGACCCCCGCGCAGCGGCCGGCCTATTGTCGGCCCAAGTTGATTGTCCTCGCGTAGGGGCCGGCCTTGTGTCGGCCCTTTTGCTCAGCCAGCAGAAATTGCTGTAGGGGCCGCCGGCCTATTGTCGGCCCAAGTTGATTGTCCTCGCGTAGGGGCCGGCCTTGTGTCGGCCCTTTTGCTCAGCCCATCTTGCCGAGCCGTTCTTCGATCGAGGTGATGGTGGAACGTTGTGCCTCGGCATCGCGGCGTGTCTTCTCGACCGCTTCGGGTTTGGCACGAGAGACGAAGTTCTCATTAGCCAGCCGTTTGTCGAGCCCGTCCAGGAACCGGCGAGCGTCCTCGAGCTGTTTCTGCAGTCGGGTCCGTTCGGCCTCGAGATCAGCTTGGCCGAGCCGAACCGCAACCTCGAATGCTGGATCGACGGCGACGGCTGCCCCTTCCGTGGCCAATTCACCAGCCGCAAAGGAGAGTTGATCGGCGCGCACCAGTCGGGCAATGATTGTGGCGCTGGCTTCGAGGGCGCTGGCATGGCTCTGGGGCCGGATCTCGACATCGATCTTGGCACCAGGCTCGAGACCCTGCTCGGTTCTCACGCCGCGCACCGCCGCCACCAGGCGTACCACGGTATCGACACCCGCTGTGTCGTCGGGCCAGGTTTGGGTGGCATCAGCCTGTGGCCAAGAGGCGTTGATCAACATGCCTTCGCCGCCGAGCTCACCCCACAGCTGCTCGGTGACGAACGGCAAGAAGGGGTGATAGAGCTTCAGATAGGTGTTGTAGCTATGAGATAGGACGTGGGCCGTCTCTTCGAGCTCCGATAGTGGGGCGACCTTGATCGCCTCGAGATAAAAATCGCACAGCTCGCCCCAGAACGACTGACGAATGATCTCCGCCGCGTCGCCGAAAGTGTAGTCCGTCAGCCGTCGATCAACCCGCTCGATCAACGCCCCCAGGCGCGACAACATCCAGCGGTTCACGGGATGGTTGACTTCACCGAGGATCCCGATCTCGTGCTTCTCGAGCTTACGGTCCAAACCCTCGACAATTCGGGTCACGGTGACATCGACCAGCTTGGCGGCATTCCAGATCTTGTTGATCAAGCGTTTGCCGCCCACCAGGCGCTCGTTACCGAGCTTCAGATCCTTGCCTGGGGCGTTACCGATCAACAGCGCCAAACGCATGATGTCCGCGCCGTATTCTTCGATGGTTTCGAGCGGATCAACACAGGTTTCGGGTTTGGACTTGGACATCTTATCGCCGTCGGTGTCGAGGATCAGGCCGTGCAGGTAGACCGTCGAGAACGGGATTTCACCGGTGGCATAGGTGGTCATCAGGATCATCCGTGCCACCCAGAAGAAGAGGATGTCGTAGCCGGTTTCCATCACCGAGGTGGGGTGGAAACGTTGGACGTCGGGACTGCGCCGCAGCAGCTCGGCCAGCCCGATCTCGGGATCGGCGGCGAGCTCGGTATCAACCAGTGTCGACCAGGTCCACAAGGCTGACGAGAACCAGGTGTCGAGGGTGTCGGGATCGCGGATCCAGCCGTCTCCCAACGGCTCACGGTGACCGACATAGACGTCCTCGTCGCCGCGGTACCACACCGGGATCTGGTGCCCCCACCAGATCTGGCGTGAAATGCACCAGTCGCGCAGATTGTCGATCCAATGGAAGTATGTCTTTTCCTGGTGCTCCGGCAGAATGCGGATCTCGCCGTCAGCAACCACTTCGCGCAACACCTGCTTGAGACTCAATCGCCGTCCACGCCAGGACACCATCGGCTTGTCGACAGTGATGAACCACTGTTCCTTGGGCAGCGGCTCGATAGGCTTTTTGGAGCGATAGCAGAGCGACGTCGACTGGGTGTAGTCCTCGGTCTTCTCCAGCAGGTTAGCCTCGTCGAGGGCGGCGACGAAGGCGGCTCTACAGTCTTCGACCGTCATACCGGCGTAGGTTTCGCCGGCCGCCTCGGTCATGCGGCCGTCTTCGCCGATCACTTGGATCAACGGCAAGTCGTGGCGTTGTGCGATCTCGAAGTCGACGTGGCTGTGCGCCGGGGTGACACCGAGTGCTCCGGTGCCGGTTTCCGGATCGACCGACGTGTCAGCGACCACCCGAATGGTGAGGGTGGGTCCCTTGGGCCACGGCACTTCGAAGGTGGTATCGATGAGATGTTGCCAGCGTTCGTCGTCGGGGTGGACCGCCACCGCGGTGTCGCCGAGCTTGGTCTCAGGTCGGCTGGTGGCAACCAAAAAAGGGCCGTAGCGCAAGGTGTAAAACTTGGCCGGCCGGTCCTGGTGGTAAATCTCGTCGTCCGACACCGTGGTTTGCAGATAGGGATCCCAATTGACGATCCGAGGTCCGCGGTAAATCAGACCGTCACGGAACATCCGGGCGAAGACACCATTGACGCAGCGGTTGAGCTGCGGGTCCATGGTGTAACGTTCGCGCGACCAATCGCAGCTCGAGCCCATCGCGCGAATCTGTTGGCGGATGCGATCTTGGGAGCCTTCGACGAACTTGGCGATCCGGCGAACCAATTCTTCGCGACCCAACTCGCCCCGCGGATCCTTCATGCCGTCGGCTTGTAGCTTGCGAATCACGACACTTTCGGTGGCGATGGCCGCATGGTCGGTACCAGGCACCCACAGCGCCTCGTCACCACACATCCGCCGCCAGCGGATCATCAGATCCTCTAACGCCAGCATCACGGCGTGGCCGGTGTGTAAGGTGCCGGTAGCGTTGGGAGGCGGCATCGAAATGACGAAGGGAGGCTTGCCGGAGTCGCGATCAGCGCGGAAGGCGCCCGACTCTTCCCAACGGCGGTAGATGTCTTGTTCGTATTTTGCGGGCTCGAAGTACTGATCGAGGGCCATAATGAGATCTCTCTAAGCTGCGCACGGCAGCGGGTTTCACCAGTGACGACCCTGCCGGCAAGGTTTGCTCGATAGTGACAGAGTTAGCCGACGAGCATTCGGGGCATGGCTGAGGGTCGCGAGACTATAGAGCGACGGGATAGTTAGTCTACACCGAGCACCTTCGATGGCGTCTCACAACAGCTTGAACAGTCGGTTGTAGCGGTCGATTGCGCCATCTTCGCCGCGCAGCACAGCGTCGGTGAGCTCGTAGACGCCGTCCAATAACTTGGCGAGCACTGGATCGAGCAATTGCATGTGCTCCGGGCTCAGCGATCCGACGAGTGATGAGGCGGTCACTTGCGCCCGGAGCTGTTGGAGCTTTTGGGCGGCGATGTCTGGCCGCGACGTCTCAGTCAAGTAGGTCCCGAGTTCGGCGACGAGGGTTGGGTCAGCCAACTGAGCGTCGATGAACGCGAGGTAGCGATCGCGTAGCTGTGGCGCGTCCTGGATCAGGATACCGTTGTTGGAGTCCATCATGTAACTGCGGACATCGATGTTGGCCGAGCCGATGATGAGGTTGTCACCGAGGATGGACACCTTACTGTGCAGTGTGAAGTTGTGGATGGTCGGGTTGGTGCGGTATTCGAAGAACTCGAAACGAGCGCGCTTCGGTTCGTCTTTGTGTTGTTGGTAGAACACCGTGAAAGCTTTGAGGCCAACATGCGCCAGTGGGTTGAGGATCTTGAAGTCGCTGACTTCGACCGAATTGGTGAGGACTTGGACGGTGACGTGTTGGCAGTCGAGGGTGCCGTCGATCATCCAGCCGGCGGCGCGCAGTAGGGTTGCTGGGGGCAGAAAATAGGGATTGATCAGAACCACCCGTTGTGGCGCCGCCGCGGTGGCTGCCGAACACGTGTGGGTCAATGCCCGACGCCATATGAGATGGAGGTATTTACCACTCGCCGCTTCGTTCAAGCCTTCGGCGCCGTAAAGGCGTGTCAAGTCCTCTGCCGCCAGGTTTTTGTCGAACGGCACGTTCTCGAGATAAGCCATGGTCGCTCCGTCATCAACTACGATCGCTGGCACGGCATCGTCGTCGGCAAGCGGCCGGTAGGTGGTCCGGTAGTCCGCCGCTTGGTGCGCCATCTCCGCTTTTAGCGCAGCTTCCCGTTCCGGCAACGTTTGGGAGCCCGCTGCAAAGGTTGATTCGATACAGGCTTCGGCTCGCGCTTCGGCCACCCCTTCACACTTCGTGCGAGCCGCCTCGTACGCTGCTCGGTTGGCGACAAAGTCGTTGGGAGCGTGTTGTCGAATATCGGCGGTTGTCGCCACCAGTTGTTCGAAGCTCCACAGTCGATCGAAGGCCTGGCGGACTTGTTGCCCGTGTTCGCGATCGAGCTCGACATGCAGGTCCGTATCGGCAAAAAAAGCGACACCCTCGAGCAGCTCGTTGGGGCGCATGTGATAGGAATCGCCGATATTCCTGCCGCCGAGTTGAAGCCGCTCGCCGTCGACCAGCAGAAGTTTCTGATGCAGGTAGTCGGTCTGAAACTCCCAGTCGCGCCAGTCGCGTTCCGTGAGGTCTTGAATGGGCAATAGATCGGTCAGCGTGTCTTGCAGTTGTTCGATCTGGCTGCCGTAAAGCACATAGGCCACCGCCAACTTCAGCTTGTTGGCGATCCGGTTCAGGAAAGGGCCGTTTTTAGAGCGCCAATAAATGGATGCCAACTTGGTAAGGGATTCTTTGCCTCCGGCCGAGCCCTGGTCCGATTGTTTCAGCTGCTCGAGATCAAGATCTTGGCCACGGGTGACGGCCAGAGCCATGGTGTCGAAATGTCCGGCGTAGAGCCCAGAGAGAAACAATCCGGAGCTTCCCAGATTCAGATTGGCTGGATCCGGCCCCACCAGCTGTTCTGATGTATCGGACGGTGCCGTGCTGGACGGTGCCGTGTCATCAAACGCTTGTTCGATGAATGTTAGCTTGCGCTGGTCGCACTCCTCAGCCGTCGACTCCAAGTCATCGGAACAACCGATGGTCATATAAGCCGCGTCTTGGATCATGCGCGGTGAAGGTCGGTTGTAGAAACGGATGCTCAGGCTTCCGGGGCTCGAACTGGCCTCGCGCTCCAACATCGTGAAGAAATCGAGGTGGGGATAGTTGGTGCTGTAGTCAATCAGCAACCGCACGTCGACCCCTCGACCAGCAGCGTCGAGTAATGTCTCGGCGAAAACCGAAGAGGTGTAGTCTTCGTGAAAAACGAAATAGAGCATGTCGACCGAAGACTGGGCATTTTCGACCAAGGCGAGCTTGGACGCGAACGATGCGTCATTGTCGAGAATTACGCGCGCAGCTCGGGGCTCAAAGGGGGTGGTCGAGGCATGTCGCACGACCGTTTCGGCGTCGAGCTGTGTCTCCGGCATCGGGGCGACGTCGGGTGGCGGATCGCAGGACGTCAACAGGGTTGACACCAATAGGGTGGACGTCAACAGGCTGGCTGCCAGGCCAATCTTGAACGGCGGTTTCAACTCGATAGGCATCGGATCCTCCCCGGACAGCGCAGCGAGCGGTCTGATCATCCAACGATCTGAGATTCACGACGATCCATCAGGGTACACCCGCTGAGGACGGCGTCGCAAGCCACAGCCTGCTACTGACGGCCGACACCACCAGCCTCGTCAAAACCGAGGCTCCGGGGCCAACCCAGTCGGAGCCGTCGCCAGTGCTAATTGTCGGCGATCAGGAGACGCAGCGCGCAGACCCTTCAACGAGGTCCAGCCGGAAGTCGACGAGAGCCTGCTCGAGGTCAGCCAGTTCGCTGTCGAGGCGCGTTAAGTGGAGGATCACCTCGCCAAGCTCACCATCCGCTGTCCTCATCAGCAACCGAGCAGTCTCTTCAACCCGATACCCGCTCACATTGGTGGCGGCGCCCGCCAGCCGATGGGCCAAGCGACGCACCGTGTCACTGTCCGCCGATGCTGCGGCGTCGAACAAATCAGCTTTCAGAACGGAGGTCGATTCTAGGAACAGATCGACGATCTCGAGGGTGAAACCGAGATCGTTGTCGCAACGAGCGAGGGTCTGCGCTGAGTCGAAAACCAAGGAGGAATTGAGGGATTGTACGCGGTTGGGGCGGTCAATGGTGAGCCGAGGTTCTTGGTGTTGGCCCTGTTTGACGCTGCCAGCGCCTGAGCGGTTCGACAGCCGACCTTTGGCACCCATCTTTTGGATAAGCGCGAGCAAGGTCTGTTTGTCGACGGGCTTGGCCAGATAAGCGTCCATACCGGCCTGCAAGCACCGCTCCTGGTCGGCTTCGAAGGCATTGGCCGTGAGTGCGATGATCGGTGTGCGGCGGCCGGTAGAGCTTTCCAGTAGCCTGATCTGACGGGTTGTCTCCAGGCCATCGAGTTTGGGCAGCTGGACATCCATCAGGATGAGATCGAAGGTGTCACGCTGGAAGATTTCGAGCGCCTCACGACCATCGTTGGTCATCACGACACTGTGATGTTGTTGCGCCAAGATGCGGCGCATCAGCTTCTGGCTCAACGGACTGTCCTCGGCGACCAGAATATGCATCGGTTGACGGAACGGGATGGTCGAGCCGGCGGAGCTTGCGATACGCGGCTGATCCAGGGCGCCGGCTGCTGTGCTTTCGGGGGCGCGACTCAAGTGGGTGGTGAAGTGAAATGTACTCCCCGCGTCGGGAATGCTGTCGACCCAAATTTTGCCGCCCATCAAGGTAACGAGACTCTTGCAGATCGAAAGTCCGAGCCCGGTGCCGGTGTGGTTCTGGGTCGAGGACTCATCGACCTGGGCGAAGGCATCAAAGATCTGATCTTGTGCCGCGGCCGGTATCCCACACCCGGTATCGGTGACCGCAAAGTGGAGCTCCAGCGTCTCGTCGTCTATCTGAGGTGTGGTTTTTGGCGGTGCCGTCTTCCGAGGTTGTGCGTCGAGGCGGGTGGCTTGGAGGGTGATCTCGCCTGCTGAGGTGAATTTGATGGCATTGTTGACTAGGTTGACGATCACCTGACGGAGTCGGCCAGAGTCGCCGCTCACCCAGCTCGGGATGGTGCTGTCGACAACACTTCGGATCCGTAAGTTCTTTTGGCGCGCCTGCTCGGCCAAGCCTCGGATCGAGTTGTCGAGGGTCTCGCGAAACTCGAACGGTGCTGTATCGAGCTCGAGCCTGCCAGCTTCGATCTTCGAACAGTCCAGAATATCGTTGACCAGCCCGAGTAAGGCTTCGGCGGACAAAGCTATGGTCCGCAACATCTCGGTTTGATCGGGATCGAGGTCGGTTTCGAGGGCCAATTGAGTCATGCCGAGCACCACGTCCATCGGGGTTCTGAGCTCGTGGCTGATGTTGGCAATGAAGGCTGCCCTCGATCGAGAAGCCTCTTCGGCATGCCGTTTCGCCTGGGTGAGCTCGGCGATCAACTCCTCGCGGTCGAGTGCGTTGGCCGCCTGAGATGCCAGGAACTCGACCCTCTGCTGGTCTTCGACGGTGACGTCGGCACCCTCGGCGTTTGGCCCGTGAGCTTCGACCGCCGGAGTCTCTAATTTCATAGACCCAGCGTCGCAGGCCAAGATTACGGTGAAGATTAAGAAAATCTTCAAGAACGGTGATTAGGCGGTCGGTAGGCGGACTATGCAGGGCCCGACCGCAGTGCCCTCGTGGAGCTCGTTGACCAGCGTCACCGTACGACCTGCCAGCGCTTCGAGTTCCTGATGGTCCCGGCGCAGCCAGGTGAGGACCTCGGCATTGGAGCTGCCGACCTCAACTTCTCCGGCCGAGCCCTTGCGCAGTTGTTCGATCAGTGCGCTAACCCAGGGTGGGCCCTCGATATTGCTATTCGATCGTGCCTGGGTCCAAGTGGTCAGTTTCTCGAACGAATAAGGGCACACCGGGCTGAAGCCAGCGGCGAGTTTGTGGATCACCGCAGACACGGTGGCACGGATCGAGTCGAGGTCGTCACCGCGTTGGTCGCGCCCGGCGGCGAGGGTGGCGTAACGGGCGAGTTCGTCGATGACCGTTGGTAACAATCGTCCAGCGTCAGCCAAACGCAACTCGTCATAAGCGCTACGAGCGGCCTGTGATGCGGCGTCGGCTCGGTTCAAGATCCAGGCGTCGGCCAGTCGCGCCGGGCCACCTTCAGTAGCGTCACGGGTCAGATGGAATAGGCCAGTGACTTTGGAGCTCAGGCGGTGCACCGTGCGACGTGCGCGGCGCAGATGTGATTCGGCCGCTGTCGCGAGGTCCATCGAGCCGGTGTGCAGTGATAGTAGGTAGCCTAGTCGCAGCGCGTCGGCGCCGAAGCGTCGGATCAGCGCAGCGGGCTCGATCGCGTTGCTGAGCCCGGGTCGCATCGGTCGGCGAATCCAGCGGACGACGAAGCGTTCTTCGTCGAACACTTGGTCCAATGATGCTTTTTCGTCGTCTAGATCGGGCCGTTCTTCGAGCACCCGTTCGAGGAACTGAAGGCCGCCGTGGACGCGGGTCTGACGGAATGCAGGGCGCCCGGTCAACGCCAGAGAAACCAGTTGACAAGGCAACACCCAGCGGCTCAAGCGCTCATTGTCGGTGTAGAGCTCGTCGATCGGTTCGGGTTCCGGATCCGTCGGCCAGCCAGCGGCACTCAGGGTTGATGCGACGAGGGAGAACCACACGCTGAGCACTTCGTCCTCCGACCTCGGCAGGGCATGTCCCCACCAATATTGGCGCGAGATACACCAGGGTTCTGGATCGGCGAGCAACTCGAGAGCGCGGTGGCGCCAGCGATCGTCGGAGAAGCGCACCGTTCCGTTGTCGATCGCCAGCCTGAGTCTGGCAGTTGCCTTGTCGAGATGGACAAAAACCTGTTGTGAGGTGCCGAGATTGACCAACGTGCCCGAGCCACGGGCGCGAAACGCCTCGACTTCGAAACGGCCGGTGCTGCGTTCGATGCGCTCGCCAAGGTGTTCACACACCCGGCGCCGAGCTTCCTCGCGAATCCAGGGCGTCCCGTCAGAGAGCAGGAAGCGTCCGTGGGCATCAATTACGACCCGCCGATGGCCGATTCCTTTGGCGTTGGCCAATGCCTCATCGGCCCGGTCGTGGGCTGGCACCAGGAACTTGGCGTCGGTTGTAAGTTTGGAGAAGGCGTGAACCGGCAAGTTAGCGCGTCCGAAGGGGTCGAGGGCCTCACAGCCATCGAGATGACCGTAAGGGCCGTCACGGCGCACTGCGATCGCCACTGCCCCAGGCAGCAGCTCAGGGAAGAAAGTCTGAGCCTCGATCACCTCCGGTTTGTACCCGCTGGTCGTGAAGCTGACGACAAAACGCTCATGGACTTCGACCTGAGTGCGGATCACATCAGGTGAGACCAGCACGGTTTGGGTTGTGGGATCGTAGTAGGAGAGACGTTTTTCGCGGGTGATGAGGCCGGCGTCCTCGAGTGCGAAGTAGAGTCGCCGCGAAGCGCGCATACCGTCGTGGCTCATCGGATCGATCCAAGCGTCGGGATCAAAACCGGCCCCGAGTTGATGCAGCTGATCTCGGATCGCCGCGTCATGACTGCGGTGGACGTCGGCACAACGCTCGACGAAACGTGGGCGACCGATCTCGTCGCGGTCAAACGGCAGCGAACCCTCAACTGCCAGCTGCAAGGACAGACCGCCTGGATCCGAACCGACGAGTCGGCGCGGCCTTGGGGCGCCGGTCAGTTCGATAGCGCGCGCCCGGACATCCATCATCAGCGCCGACAGCAGCGATGACAGGTCGGGGCGGCCAGCGGCGGAAATGGGCGCTGCGGCGAGGGTTTTACCCTGGCCGCGAAAGCGTCCTTCGCGCTCCCAGCGTACGCGCAGCGCGGGCTCGTCAGCGCCCGGCACGAAGGCGGTTGGCACTGTTGGGCGATCGTCAGCTTTCTTCTGGTCGAGTTGTCGTGCCCGGCTGCCTCGCCCACCATGCCAACCGCTGGCGATCAAGGCATCGATGATGCGGCGTCCGCGATGGCCGATCAGTGGATGCAGTTCGGTTGCGGCGATGTCGGCCAGTTGATCAGCCGCAGCGGCGGTGGTGATCATCTGGCTGCGGGCATGTTTGAGTACTCGCAGGGTGTCGGGATACACCCGCTCTGCAGCCAACTGCACGTCGTGACGCAGGTAGCCTTGCCATTCATCGGCACAATTGGTGATCCCCATCCGGTTACACAGGTAGTCGGGGACGTAAGCGATGCCACGTTGGCGCAAGCGCTCAGCGTCGGCATCTTCACCGAGAATGTTGTTGGCGGCACCGCAGACCAGGCGAGCCTTGAGACGCGGGATGGTACGAGCGTTGACCTGGGCGCCGATGGCGCAGGGCGCGAAAATATCGGAGTCGAGGTCGAAAATGTCGTTGGAGGCGACAATCTCGATCCGCGGCCGGTCGCGCTTCAAAGCCGCTAGGGCGGGTTGATTGATATCGGTCACCCAGATCCGAGCGCCGGCATCGTCCAGCAGTGCCACCAACGGCCCACCGACGTTGCCGACCCCTTGCACCGCCACCTTGACGTCGGTCAATTCATCACTACCAGTGAGAAAACGCCACGCTGCCTGGATCGCGACAAATACACCACGGGCGGTGGCCTTGGACGGGTTGCCACTGCCGCCCAGTTCACTGCCGACACAGGTGGTGAAGCGGTTCTGGCCGAGGATGGCGTTCATGTCGGAAGTTTTGGTACCGACGTCCTCAGCGGTGTAGTAGAGCCCCCCGAGGCTGGCGATGAATCGGCCGTAGGCGCGAAACAACTCCAGTCGTTGTTCGGTACCCTCGGTCAGATAGTCCGGGGTGCGCAGACTTGCACTAGTGGCGACGATCCCTTTGCCGCCACCCCACCAAAGACCGGCAAGAGCGTTCTTGCGCGTCATGCCGCGGGCCAGCCGCAAGCCGTCTACTAAAACGTCCGCCATGTTGTCGTAGGGTTTGAATCGCAAGCCACCTTGTCCGAGACCACGCCGAGTGTCGTGGACGGCAGCAAAAAACAGCGTCGGTATACCCTCTTCGCGACCGATGAAGATACCTTCGTGGTCGGCGAAGTCTTGGGACAATTCGAAGAAGGCGCGCACCGGGGACAACAAACCCGGATGGGAGAGCGAGATCTCACCGTTCTCAGAAACGATGAAGGCGCGGGTCACCCCGGCTTCAGCAAGCTGATCGTGGAACTCTTCGATGCTCGTCTGGCGGACGCGGCGAGCAAGCTCGCGACGCTGGGCGTCGATCTTGTGGCTGGACATGGCGCTCCTTGAGATGGCGTGTCGGCGGACCGGCCAGACTATATCGAAACGGCTCTCGATCAGAGCGCGGAGGCGAAGCGTCGGAGTTCTTGGGTCGGGTGGATTCAGAATTTGATGTCTTGACATCAAATTCGAGCGCATTTATGATGCCTAGATGAGGACTACGTTGACACTCGAGGATGATTTGGCCAGCCTTCTCAAGGCTCGGGCGCTCCAACTCGGTGTATCCTTCAAAGAGGTTGTGAATAGGGCATTGAGGTCTGGGCTGGGAGCGGAGATGGAGCCATCTAAGGGAGATGCTCCGAAGACCATTCCACACTCCTTTGGATTTCGACCCGGCATCGATCTCGACAAGCTGAACCAACTCGCCGACGAGCTCGAAGCTGATGCTGTTGCCGAGTCTTTTGCTCGACAGATGGAATGATCCTGCCTGACGTCAACGTTCTCATCCATGCTCACAACTCGGACTCCCCTGTTCATCAACCGGCGAGAGATTGGTGGGATGGATGTCTGGCTGGGACCGAGGGCGTTGGTCTTGCCTGGGTTGCACTCCTGGGTTTCATCAGGATCTCGACACACCGCAAGATTTTGTTGCGGCCCCTCGCCGTGGACGATGTGACCGCACGGATCGATAACTGGCTGAGGCTGCCACAAGTTCACATCCCTCATCCCTCGGGCCGTCACTTCGAGGGGCTACGGGAGGCCTTTCACGATCTCGGCACAGCAGGCAACCTCACGACGGACGCTCATCTCGCAACGTTGGCTAAACAGCGGGGTTATGTGCTCTACACCACAGACTCCGACTTCACACGGTTCCCCGGGCTGCGCTGGGTCAACCCTTGTGCCTAGCGGTAACGTGGATGGCGAATCAGGAAACCTGACAGACGTTACCGCAGTGCCAAGAGGGCGATTGAGCGTCGATCGTGGGTTCTGGAGCGTGTCGAACGTACGATCGAGCGTCGATTGCGGTCTCCTCACCGTCGGGATCGTGCAATCGAGCGTCAATCGTGGTGCCTGAAGGTTAGGGATCGTGCAGTCGAGCGTCGATTGTGGTCTCCGCACCGTCGGGATCGTACGATCGAGCGTCAATCGTGGTGTCTGGACGGTGGGGATCGCACGATCGAGCCTCTACCGTGATGTCCGACGTCAAATACTGTTCAAACGGCCACCGTCAACCGGCAGGCTGACACCGCGCAGGTAGGACGCTTGTGGTGACGCCAGAAAGGCAATCACCGCCCCCAGTTCCTCGGGCTGCGCCACACGGCGCTCGGGGATGGTGCTCTCCCAGCTCGCCTGGATTGCTTCGGCAGTGGTACCGGTCTGTTCGGCCAATTGCTGTTGCAGCGATTGCAGTCGTTCGGTTGCGGTCAGGCCGGGTAGCAGGTTGTTGATAGTGATGCCCGGTGGCAGCTCCCGCGACAGTGTTTTGGCCCAGGACGCGACAGCGCCGCGGGTGGTGTTGCTGACCCCCAAGCCTGGCAAGGGTTCGCGCACCGAGGTTGAGATGACGTTGATGATCCTGCCGTAACCCGCTCGTCGCATGCCGTCGAGGGTCAGTCGCACCAAGAGGTGGTTGACCAGTAGGTGGCGACCGAAGGCGGCGAGGAACTCTTCCTCTTTGGCCTCGAGAATAGGTCCGGGTGCCGGGCCGCCGGAATTATTGACCAGCACGTGGACCGGCCCCTCACGTTGGATCAGCCCCTCGACCGCGGCTTTCAGGCGTGGTCGGTCATCATGGTCGGCGACCACGAAGCGGGCCCGCGGTGTGCCCGCCCGTTCGAGCTCCGGCATCAGGCCCTCGAGGGCGCTGCGCGAGCGAGCCAGGGCGGTGACGTCGGCGCCGAGGCCGGCAATGGCGAGAGCGGCGGCGCGGCCGATGCCGGCGCTGGCGCCACAAATCAGCGCATGTCGCGAGTGGAGTGTCGTGGCAGGCGAGAGTAGCGTCGCAGTATGATTGTCAGGTTGGCCAGTGCCTGGATGTGGAGTCTCAGGGGAGTGATTCATAGGCATTGCATATCATCCTCGTCCCGGTCCGGGACGGTCGTGCGGGAGGTTGAAGGGTGGCTTTCCCCGCAGTAGTAAAATCGGCTAGGCTCGCTCGGGTCGGTTGCTCGCTCGGGTCGGTTGAAAATTTTTGGCCGGTCGACTCTAATGACCCGCCGCATCGCTTCATAAAGCATACCGTTTCAGAAAGCATACCCGGACGTGGCGTAATCGCCGAATTCCTCCGGATAGGGGAGACGGGCAATGAGCCCTGCACTCGAAGACAAACAGCTCTTGATCGATCATCTCGTCGAGCGCACGCTGGAGGTCGCGGTCGACTCCGAAGACGGCGTCGAGGCGTTCGTTCGGCATTGCTGCGAAGACCTTTCACCCGAGGATCTGCAGCACGCCCATGGCGACGATCTGGTGGATGGCATGCTCGAACTTTGGGCTCTGGGCAAAGATCGACCGGTCGGTAAGTTACGGCTGCGCATCTTCAACCCCGAGGCCGAGGGTGGTCGAGGTTCCGACCGGACGGTGATTCAGGTGGTTGGCGACGACATGCCGTTCTTGGTGGACTCGACCATTGAAGAGCTCAATCGGCGTGATCTCACCGTCCATTTGGCGATGCATCCGCAGCTCTCGATGCGTCGTGATGCCGACGGCGAGAGGGTCGATGTCGTGCGCCGTGGCCTCGAAGGCGACGACATCGTCAGCGAATCCTTCATGCATTTCGAAGTTGATCGCCAGACCTCTCCCAGTGTGCTGGTGGATCTCGAAACCGCGTTGCGTCGCGTGTTGGGGGATGTCGAGGCTGCGGTCGAGGATTGGCAGTCGATGCGAGGTGTCGCCGCCCGAGTGTTGCAGCGCTTGGAGGAGTCTCCGCCGCCCCACGCCTCAGATGACTCGGACGAAGTGTTGGAATTTCTGCGCTGGGTTTATGAGGATCATTTCACCTTCCTGGGGTACGTCGAGTACGAGCTCGAGATCGAAGATGGCGCAGAATATCTGCGACCGCTACCCAAAACCGGCCTGGGTCTTTTGCGACGCCTCTCCCTGGGCGAGCGTGCGGTCAGTGACAAACCGTTGACCTCCGAAGCCTTGAACTCGCTACACGGTGATGGCCTGTTGAGGATTTCGAAGACCAATTCCAAGGCGACCGTGCATCGCAACGTTCACATGGACCTGCTGGCGATCAAACATTTCGACGATCAAGGGCAGCTGTGCGGCGAGCATCGTTTCCTCGGCCTGTTTACGTCGATGGCCTACAGCATTGCGGTCGGCGAGATTCCGTTGGTCCGGCGTAAAGTGGCACGGGTCATCAATCGGACGCGTTTTCCACCGGTCAGCCATAGTGCCAAGGCCCTGCGTCACATCGTCGAGAACTATCCCCGCGACGAACTGTTCCAGATGTCCGAAGCGGATCTCTACCGTTTTGCTTTGCGTATTTTGGCCCTCCAGCTGCGGCCGCGCGTTGCTTTGCTGGTCCGGCGCGACGAAGGCGGACGATTCGTTTCATGCATGGTCTATGTGCCTCGGGAGCGGCACTCCACCCACCTGCGGATGTGTATTCAGAAGATCCTCGAACGAGCGTTTGCGGGCCAGGTTTCGGCTTTCAACACCCGCATGTCGGATCGGCCGTTGGCACAGCTCCATTTTGTGGTGAGAACCCAGCCGGGAGCGAGTGAGGTCGACGTGGCGGCGGTCGAAGCCGAGCTGGTGGCTACGGCAAGATCATGGAGCGATCGCCTCAAGCAAGAGCTGGGCGGTGCTCGCGGACAGGAAACCGGGCTCCAAACCTGGCGTCGTTATGGCGAAGCGTTCCCGAGTGCGTATCAGGAGCACTTCACCGCCGCAGATGCCGCACGGGACATTCCGGTGGTTGATCAAGTACTCGAAAACGGCAACCTGGGATTACGTCTCTATCGACGCCAAGGTGCCGTCATCTCTCGGTTTCACCTCAGGATTTTCGAGTTGGCGATCCCAGCGCCGCTGTCCAGTCTGTTGCCGATGCTCGAAAATATGGGCTTGCTCGTCAACTCAGAGATCCCGTTCGAGGTTCGGCCGACCGGTGCCTCCAACCCGGTGTGGGTGCGCGACTTCGAGCTGGTCGCCGACGATGTCGACGTCGATCCCGAAGATGCTCAGGTACGGTTCGAGGAGGCCTTCACACGAGTTTGGACCGGCGAACTCGAAAACGATGCCTTCAATCGCCTCATCTTGCGAGCTGGGTTGGCTTGGCGCCAGGTTGTGATCCTGCGCGCTTATTATCGTTACCTACGCCAGATCGGCTTCAATTTCTCGTTGCTTTATGTCGCCCAGACGTTGGCCAAACATCCCGAGGTGGCTCGGTTGTTGGTTGAGCTCTTCGATACCGTGTTCAATCCGCAGCATGATCGGGTCGAGCTGGACGACACGGTAGTTGCGAGGGGATCGATTGGCCGAAGTGACGCGGCTGATATGGGGGCCGCGGCCAACGCTGTTGTGCGGCGTATTCATCGGGCTCTCGAAAGGGTTTCGAGTCTCGATGAAGACCGCATTCTGTGGCGATTCCTGAACCTGATCCAGTCGACGCTGCGCACCAATTTTTACCAGTCGAACACGGATGGCACCCCCAGGGGCTACCTGTCGCTCAAGCTCGATGGCCAGCGGGTGCGTAACCTGCCGCCGCCGCGACCGATGTTCGAGATCTTTGTGTACTCGCCACGGGTCGAAGCGGTCCATCTGCGGGGTGGGCCGGTGGCACGGGGCGGTATCCGTTGGTCGGATCGACGGGAAGACTTCCGCACCGAGATTCTCGGTCTTGTGAAGTCGCAGATGGTCAAGAACGCGGTCATCGTACCGGTTGGCGCCAAGGGCGGTTTCATCGTCAAGCGCCCCCCCCAGTCGGGTGATCGTGAGGAGATGTTGGAAGAGGGAATCCGGTGTTACAAGACGATGATCACCGCGCTGCTCGAGATTACCGACAACCGCCGAGGTGACCAGATTGTGCCGCCCGCAGACGTTGTGCGTCTCGACGGTGACGATCCCTACCTGGTTGTTGCTGCCGACAAGGGCACCGCCACCTTCTCCGATATTGCCAACAGCATTGCTCAGGCGCAGGGCTTTTGGCTCGGCGACGCCTTTGCCTCCGGCGGCTCGGTCGGTTACGACCACAAGAAGATGGGCATCACAGCGCGTGGTGCTTGGGAATCGGTCAAGCGTCATTTCCGTGAACTCGGCCGCGATATCCAGAGCGAAGACTTCACCGTCATCGGTGTCGGGGACATGGCCGGCGACGTATTTGGAAACGGTATGTTGCTCTCCGAGCACACCCGTCTGGTGGCGGCGTTCAACCATCTCCACATCTTCATCGACCCCGACCCCGATCCGGCGACGTCGTTTGCCGAGCGCCGCCGTCTGTTCGAGCTGCCGCGTTCGAGCTGGCAGGACTACGACGCGACGCTGCTCTCACCAGGTGGCATGGTGTGTGACCGTCACGCCAAGTCGGTGGCCGTAACTCCGGAAGTCCGCGAGCTGCTGACGCTCTCCGACGACAACCTGACACCCGACGAGTTACTGCGGGCGATTCTCCGCGCCAAAGTCGACTTGCTGTGGTTTGGCGGGATCGGAACCTTCGTCAGATCGAGCCGGGAGACCAATGCCGACGTCGGCGACTACTCCAATGACGAGGTCCGGATTGCTGCCAACGAGCTCGGGTGCAAAGTGATTGGCGAAGGGGCCAACCTCGGGGTGACCCAATCGGGCCGGATCGAATTTGGGCTCGCTGGTGGGCTCGTCAATACCGACTTCATCGACAACTCGGGTGGTGTCGACTGCTCCGACCACGAGGTCAACATCAAAATTGTGCTCGACGAAGTGGTGGCGGCTGGTGAGTTGACCCTCGAGGCCAGAGATCGCCTGCTCGGTGAGATGTCAGACGAGGTGGCTGGGCTTGTGCTGATCCACAACTACCAGCAAACCCAGTCGATTTCCGTCACCCAAGCGCAGGGTTCGCAGCTGCTCGACGAGCATGCGCGCTTGATGCGAATCCTCGAGCGTGCCAACCTGCTCGATCGTCGGCTGGAGGGTCTTCCCGACGAGGCTACCCTCAGCGATCGTCGCCAGCATAAGAAGGTACTCACCCGTTCCGAGATCGCGGTGTTGTTGGCCTACAGCAAGATCTATGTTTTGAACGAATTGCTGGATTCCAGTCTGCCGGACGAGCCGTTGCTGGTCGAGGACTTGGTGCGTTACTTCCCGGAACCGATGCGGAAGCGTTTTCGGCCAGCGATCGAACGCCATCGTCTGAGCCGGGAAATCATCGCTACCACCGTCACCAACAGCATCATCAACCGGGTGGGTCCCAACTTCGTCGTCCGTTTGACGGAGGAAACCGGAGCCCGAGTCTCGGATGTGGCGCGGGCCTATACCGCCGCTCGGGACGTGTTCGCGATGCGTTCGGTGTGGGAAGAGATCGAGGCTCTCGACAACAAGCTGCCGGCTGATCAGCAGAACAAGATGTGGCTCGACTCGATCCACCTGATCGAACGTGCAACCCGCTGGTTCTTACGTTACGGTGGCCGGCCGCTCGACATTTCGGCGTGCATCGAAGAATTCGAGATGGACATCGTGGTGGTTGCGGCGCAGCTGGTTGATCTGTTGGCGCCGCGGGCCAAAGCGAAGGTCCGCCGTCGCACCAAGCGTTTGCGTGAGCAGAAGGTGCCGCTGGAGTTGGCGACCCGTCTCGCCGGTATGGATATTTTGCCGTCAGCCTGTGATGTGGCCCGCTGTGCCCGGGATTCCGGGGTGCCGGTGGAACGTGTCGGTAAGGTCTACTTTGCGGTCGGCGAGCGGTTCGGTTTCGATCGCCTGCGGTATGCGGCGCGTCGGCTGAGCGGTGAGAGCCCCTGGAAGGCGGCAGCAGCCAACGCCAATATCGAGGATTTGCTGAGCCATCAGGCAGCGTTAGCCCGTCAGGTCGTGAGTCATCCGGGCAAGGTCAAGGCAGCCATCGCCACCTGGGTTGACGAACGCGCCAAGGCGGTCCGTCGGCTCGACAATCTGCTGTCGGATTTTGAGGCCGGGCCGGTTGATCAAGCGATGCTGACCATCGCCGAGCGCGAGTTGCGAAGATTGGTCCAGGAGTCCTGAGGCGAGGGGGTACAAGCTGCTCCGTAGGTGGTCGAGGGGGAATAAACCGCCACGTGTAGGGGTTTAATGTATCGTTCGTCCAGAGTCCGAAAGCAGAGCTCGCGTCCTGCGAGCGTCCCTGCTCCGAATACAAAAAGCGTTGGCATTTGGCCAACGGGAACCGATTGCTGGGAGGCCCGAACCCATGACGCAGAAAACTGATACTCCGAACGAGGCGACCGAGGCAAACACCGAGGCCGCACCAGAAACCGAGCCTGCGAAGGCCAAGACCGCCAAGGCCAAGACGGCCAAAGCCAAGACGACGAAAGCCAAGGCCAAAACGACCAAGGCGAAGGCCCCCAAGGGCAAATCGTTCGAGTTCCAGGCCGAGACCCGTCAGCTGCTCGATATCGTCATCCACTCGCTCTATTCCAACAAAGAGATCTTCCTGCGCGAATTGATCTCCAACGCCTCCGATGCCTGCGACCGGCTGCGTTTTGAGACCCTCACCGAGCCCACGTTGATGGACGGCGCCGAGACCCTCGAAATCCGTCTCGAAACCGACGGTGATGCCCGTACGCTGACCATTTCCGATAACGGCATCGGTATGAGTCGCGACGAGGTGATTGCCAACATCGGTACGATCGCCAAGTCCGGTACCCGTGAGTTGATGCAGAAGTTGAAGGAAGGCGAGTCCGCCGAGTCGCTCGAAAATCTAATCGGTCAGTTTGGTGTCGGTTTCTACTCCGCCTTCATGGTGGCAGACACGGTGACCGTCGTCACCCGCCGAGCCGGCGAAGACAAGGCGACCCGCTGGGAGTCGAGCGGTGACGGCACCTACACTGTGGCCGACGATCACCGCTTCATGCGTGGCACCACCATCACCTTGCAGCTGAAGCCGTCCGACTCCGACAACGGGATCGAAGACTTCACCGATTTCCACACCCTGCAACGGGTCGTCAAGCGCCACTCCGACTTCGTCACCTATCCGGTGATCGCCAAACACCAGCGCGAGGAAAGCGAGAAGGACGAAGAAGGCAAAGAGATCGAGGGCAAAACTTCGACAGTGATCGAGGATAAAACCCTCAACTCGATGCGCCCGATCTGGACGCGTCCGGCCTCCGAGGTCACCGACGAAGAATACGCCGAGTTCTACAAGCATATCTCGCACGATTGGAACGAGCCCCTCGACAAGTTGTCGCTGCGGGCCGAGGGTCGGATCGAATACCGTGCCTTGTTGTTCCTGCCCAAGAAAGCGCCTTACGACCTCCACTTCCGGGATCAGAAGTTTGGCCTTCAGCTGTACGTGCGTCGCATCCTGGTGATGGACAACTGTGAGGACTTGTTGCCGCCCTACTTGCGGTTCGTCAAGGGTGTGGTCGACTCGGACGACCTGCCGATCAACATCTCCCGCGAGATGGTGCAGCAGGACCGCCTCATCGGTCAGATGAAAAAGTGGTTGACCCGCAAGGTGCTCGATCACCTCACGACCATGGAGAGTGCTGATCGCGAGAAGTACCTCGAGCTGTGGGGACAGGTTGGCAAAGTTCTCAAAGAAGGCGTCGGCTTCGACTTTGACAACAAAGATCGCATTGTGCCGTTGCTTTACTTCCAATCCTCGGCGGATCCCGAGAAGCTCACCAGCCTCGCCGAATACGTCTCACGGATGAAGACGGATCAGGAAGAGATCTACTACCTGACGGGTGAGAGCCGGGTGGCGGTCGAGAGCTCACCACATCTCGAAGCCTTCAAAGAGAAGGAGTACGAAGTGCTCTACCTGGTGGATCCGGTGGATGAGTTCGCCATCCAGGGGGTCACCGAGTTCGAAGACAAGAAGCTCAAGTCGGTTGGCAAGGGTAAAGTCGAGCTCGGCTCCGAAGAAGAGAAGAAGCAGGCCGAGAAAGATCTCGAGGAGCAGAAGGAGACCTACAAAGATCTCCTCGAGCTACTGCAGAAGAAGCTCGACGCCAACGTCAGTGAGGTACGGCTGTCCAACCGCCTCACCACCTCACCGGTCTGTCTGGTCAGTGGCGAGTTCGACATGAGCCCGCAAATGGAGCGCATGATGGCGCAGACCGAAGGCCTGGGCGGCATGGGCATGGGTATGGGGCCGCAGAAGCGGATCCTGGAGCTCAATCCCAAACATGAGATCCTGGGCAAACTTCAGGCCGCTTTTGCCGAAGACCAGGAGTCGCCAGTGCTCGAGGATTATGCCTCGTTGCTGCTCGGCTACGCCTACCTGGCCGAAGGCTCGGATCTACCCGACCCTGCGAAATTCAATCAGTTGGTTGGCGATTTGCTGGTCAAGGGTCTGTAAGCAGGCGATCGTATGTCGGGTGGGCCTTGTGCCCACCCGTCTCGACCCGATCGTGTAGGGGTGGGCCTTGTGCCCACCCGCCTTGCCTCGGCAGCACCATCCATGTGATGTGATCGTCGCGGGCCGGGACAAGCCCGGCCCCTACAAGAGATACGCCGAAATGTATGGCGATCGTGTAGGGGTGGGTCTTGTGTCCACCCGACTGACGTTGTTTCGACCCGTCTGGACATTCGCCGCCAAGGAGGCGGATATTTTGTCTTTGACGAACCGTCTGGATGCCTAACTTCAGCCTCCAACGTTAGTATAAGGTGGCATACCTACCGTACGGTAGAACCGCGTCTATTGGTGAATCCACATGTGTTGTTATGCTGAACCAGTCCGAGTTGATGTTAGGATTCAAGAGAAATGTTTGTTAAAAAGACGAATCGTTGGTGTCATTCGACAGTATTCGCAACTTGCCTATGTGTTGGGCTGCTTGTTCCCCTGACGATGGTGGCTCCAGACGCCGCTGCTACGACGTTGGCCGAAGTTCAGCAGCGTGGCGAGCTGATCATGTTGTGCTGGCCCCACCAACAGAGTGCCTTCGTCCGCCGTATGGTGAAGGAGTATGGCCAGGAAGGCCTCAACCGGTTTACCGGGGTCGACGTCGAGATACTCGAACGGTATGCCAAGTCGATCGGTGTCGGGCTGAAAGTGGTGCCGATGAAGAACAGCTTCTCGGAGCTCATCCCGATGCTGTTGGCAAGTGAAGGCGACATCATTGGCAGCTCGCTGACGATCACGCAGAGCCGTAGCAAAATCGTTCAGTTTTCGCGTCCCTACCACAACGTCAAGAAAGTGGTTGTGGCGCGCAAAGGCAGCCATCTTCGCACGACTGCCGACCTGGACGGTCATACCGCCGCCATTGTGCCAGGCTCCAGCCACGAAGAGGGGCTGAAGGCCCTCGGGCTCGATATCAAGTTCGAACCTGCCGGCTTCATTCTCGAGGGTTACACCGCCGTTGCCGATGGTGAAGCCGATTTCAGCCTGGTCGATTCTGGATCCGCGGTCCGGGTCCTGAAGACCCAGGCGGATCTCGGCAGCAAGCTCGAACAGATGTTCGTTTTCCCGCAAGACGACGAATACGGTTTTGCCTTGGCGCCGGACAGTGACCTCAAAGCAAGCCTCGATGCCTTTTTGGTCGAGCTGAAGGAAAGCGGCGAGCTCGACCGCATCAAGACTCGCCAAGACGAGCACGTTTATACCGGCGACTGAGTCCAACCCGTCCGGCTGGTACTCGGCGAGGAAGTGCCCAACAGGCGTCAACGCTGGATGGCGGATGGCTAGTGCTCGTGGGTAGCTGGTGGGTCACACTCGATAGACGAGTGCGTCCGCTGCAGACAGCCTCGGCAAATAACGGCACGCGATTGCGCCCGTTACAGAGGCTCTCGGTACTTTACCGGACGTGTCTGTTCCCGTTACAGAGGCTCTCGGTACTTTACCGGACGCGTCTGTACCCGTGACAGAGGCTCTCGGTATTTTACCGGACGCGTCTGTTCCCGTGACAGAGGCTCTCGGTACTTTACCGGACGCGTCTGTTCCCGTGGCAGAGGCTCTCGGTACTTTACCGGACGCGTCTGTTTCCGTTGCGGAGGCTCTCGGTAATTTACCGGACACGACTGTTTCGGGCGCGAATGGGGTTGGGAAGTCAAATGGACTAACTATTTGACTCGTTTTGAGGTCCCCGGCCGTTTTTAGCGTGATCCCATCCCGTTTTGCCACGTTCGGCCCAGGGAGGTCGGCCTCGTGGAGCGAGCAAGCAGCGGGCGCGCGCAGGCATTGAGGTGCCAGCGACCTCGGTAAGGGAGTCGCTTGCAGGACGCCGGCCCTGGTTTCAGCATTCTCAAAGCCCAGTGGGGAATCGGCTTTGGTCAGCCCTCGATGAGTATGATGTCGCCGTCCTGGGAGCTAGCCTGCGCATAGGCGAGCCAACGGTGGTCTTTTGAAACCGAGAAGGCGATCTTCACCGCGGGCAGTGGAAGCACCAGGACCGGTTCCCCCACGACCGCTTCTCGGAAGTAGATCCCGGGCTGGGCCACCGCCCCCTCGAAGCTGTAGATTCCGCGATCACTCGACTTCCAGGAGTACCAGGCGACGTCGTCGAGTAGTTGCGTCGGTCGGCCGTCGCCCTCCAACTCGACCCGCCAGAGCCCAGGCGTGTGCAGACGGGTCAGGTAGAGAGACTTCCCATCTGGCGATTCCTGTGCCGCCTTGGCCCCGCAGCGGGTAATCTGCCGCCGGTCTCCGTCGTCCAGCCGGACCCTCCACACCTCGGGTGAGCCGTCGGTAATCTCGAGGCGGTAGACGGAGGAGGCGTCCGTCGACCAGTCGAGAAGTTGGCCGCCGGATGGCGACCCGGGTACAATTTTGGTGTCGCCGGTGGCCACGTCGACGATCACGAGCCGCGCCTGATGATCGGAGACCGCGATCCGATCCCCCGCGGGAGACCACAGGAAGGTATGGATGTGGTTGGGATGGTCGACTCCGAAGAGGCGATCGAGCGCACCACGGGGCTGAGTCACCCAGATCTCGGAACGCCCAGAACGCCCGGAGATGAACGCTAGCCGGTCCCCGTCCGGTCCGAAACGGGGCATGAGGTCCTCCCGCGTGGACGAGGCGACAACCTCGGGCTCGGCGGCGAGGCCGACAAGGGGGTTCGGCTGCCTCACAATGTTCGAGCGAAGGCGCTGCTCCACCACCGCCACGCGATGGCCCACGGGGCTGACCGACGGCTGGCGTAAGTCTCGCGGACTCGTGATCAGCCGTTGCGCGGTGCCGCCGTCGAGGCCGAGACGGTAGAGGCCGGTCTCGTCGGCGAAGACGAGCGACTTCGCGTCTGCGGACCAGGAAACATGCCAGGAGGTGTCGGGGAAATGATCGATCACTTCCTGGGCTCCAGAGGCCCAGTCGAGAATCAACAGCTTCGAGCGCTCGACGATCAGACTACGGATGACCGCAACCTTCTCTCGATCCGGGGACAATGTCAGGAAAATGTCGCCGTAGCCTGGCTCGGTAGGAAAGGTCAGCTGGACGCTCTCATGCGTGACGAGATCATAACGATGGACCCTCCATGGAGAGCCGAACCGTGCGGGACGACGAGAAAAAATCAGCGTCTCGTCGTCGGGCTGGAGCACCTGATCCAGCCGCTCGCCTTCGCTACAGGCGTAGAGGCTCTGTACTGTCGACGGATCGTGAACCTCCACGGAAAGGATCTGGCAGTTGCTGCCACGGACCACCACCAGCACGCGATTCCCGTCCGGGGACCAGGCGGGCCCTGACAGGCGAGGCCGCTGCAGGATCTGTCGAGCCTCGCCATCTTGGATACCCTTCACCAGCAACGCTCTCTTGCCGCCTTCCTCGTGGATAAAGGCAACGCTACTGCCGTCCGCCGAGAATGCTGGCTCTGACTCATGGCCAGGGAGGCTGGTGAGGGGGCGCAGGTCGAGCTGAGTACCGGGAGCGCCTCCGCGCTGGACCAGCCAGCCTGTGGCGATGCCAAAACCGACGAGCAACAGCATGCCCCACAGCAGCCGAGGTGTTCGGCTCGCGACCGAGTCGTTCGGCTTCGGGTCAGGATGCGACACCGGAGCCACCAGGCGATAGCCGCGACGGGTGATCGTTTCGATGTACCGCGGTGCCTTTGGATCGTCATCGAGCACCCGCCGAAGCAAGGCCACCGCGCGGCGCAACGCGTCGTCCTGGACCGTGGTTTCGGGCCATACGCGCCGGAGGATCTCGTCTCGGCCGAAGACCTGCCCCGGCGATTCAGCAAGCAACATCAACAGATCCATCACCCTGGGCTCGACCCTGAGCATCTCGAGATCTTTGTGGAGCTGGTTGAGCGAGGGTTTGACGTCGAAGTCGCCGATGCGCAGAGTATTCCGTGTCTTCATGGGCCCAATTATGACTCAGGCACCAGCGGCGACGCCCGAAGGTCGACCATTGAATCCTTGCCTTACCAACGTGTCGACGCCTGGCCTCCTGGGCAGATCACAACAAGATCACATCGATCACAGAACCATTCCTGGCCGGTTGGAGGGGGTTTGGTCGAGACTCTTGTTTGAAAACCAGGGCTTGAAGCCCGGAATCGATCTACAATCGCTGAGGAGCCCGCCTTGCACCAGATAAGATTTGCTTCGATCTGCCTCGTTCTGTTGGCTGTGGCCAACGTTGCCGTCGCCGAGCCCGATCCCGAACGTTCGATCACACCTGCACGCACAGGGGCGAACTGGCCGATGTGGAGCGGTCCGGAGGGCAACCTCACGTCGCTTGGCAACAGCGTATTCGACGGCGGTGCCTTCGGTCTCGAGCGGGTGTGGTCGCGGCCCCTGGGCTCGGCCTATTCAGGGATCGTGGTGGTCGACGGGCGGCTGACGACCACATTCTCGGATGGCGAGTCGGACTACCTGGTGGCGCTCGACGCGTCGACCGGCACCGAGCAGTGGCGCTACCGGATCTCCGATACCTACAAGGGGCATGACGGTTCCGACGACGGTCCCCTGGCGACGCCTACCATCGACGGCGGAGCGGTCTATGGCCTGGGTGCCCTGGGCCAGCTGTTCGCCGTGTCCCTGGAAGACGGCAAGGAGCGATGGCGCCTGGACCTGCTGGCCGACTTCGGCGCCGTCAAGCCGCACTACGGATTCACCACCACGCCAACGGTGATCGGCGATCTGCTGGTTGTCGAGACCGGCGGCGGCGGCGGGCGATCGATTTCGGCCTTCGACCGCAAAACCGGCGAGCCGCGCTGGTCGACCGGGGACGATCCGGTGGCGTATCAATCGCCGATGGTGTTCGACTTGGGGGGCGAGACCTCGTTGGTTGCGGTCACCAGCCGGAGCTTGCTCGGCCTGGTTCCCGAGACCGGTGAGGTGCTGTGGAGGCATCAGCACACCGAGGGCGACGGTCGGGGCTTCGGCTCGGCGCAGCCCGTGCCGGTGGGCGAGGGCGGGATACTCCTGACCGACCATGCCGAGTCGGTCCTCTTCCAGGTCAGCAAGAACGCTGAGGGGTACACGGTGGAGGAGGCCTGGCGCTCCCGCGCGCTGCGCGGCAGCTTAGCCGTTCCGGTTCCCTATGAAGGACACCTCTACGGCTACTCCGGCAACAACTTCTTGACCTGTGTTGACGCCGCCACCGGCGAAACAGTGTGGAAGTCGCGGCCACCGGGCGAGGGGGACCTGGTGTTGATCGACGGTCACCTGGTGATTCTGGCCCGCAGCGGCGAGATCGTGATCGCGGAGGCGACGCCGGAAGCGTACAGGGAGGTATCGCGGGTCCAGGCCCTGGATCGCGGCTACTTCACACGGCCGAGCTTTGCCGACGGCAAGGTCTACGTGCGAAATCTAACCGACATCTCAGCGATCGGCGTCACGGAAGCGAGCGCGCCGGATTCAGCCGGCGCTGAGTGGGCTGGGGCCGACTGGGCCGTATCTGATCAGGACCTGCGCGGAGAATTCGGCGCCTTTGTACAGAAGCTCGCGGTGGCTGAGAACAAGAGCGAGATGATCGAGAGCTTCCTGGCCGAGCACCCGACCCTGCCGATTCTCGAGGGGCCGACTCTCGAGGGGACCTTGGTGCACTTCGTTTACCACGGCGAGGTCGCTGACCTGGCCGTCTCCGGCAACTTCATCCGCGATGGCAGTGAGCACGCCATGCACCGGGCCCCAGGCACGGACTTCTACTTTCGGAGCTATGAGCTGCCCGAGAAAGCCGTTTTTACCTATCAATTCTCGATCTTCGACGAAACGATGACCGATCCGGCCAATCCGCAGAAGACCGGCGGTGAAGACAGCGAGCAATCGGTGCTGGCGACCGCCGGCTGGCAGGCTCCGTCCCACTTGCGCGAGCCCGAGGGCAAACGCGGCAGCATCGAGAAGCTGCAGTGGAAGAGCGAGCAGCTGGACAACGAGCGCGAAGTCCAGATCTACCTGCCGCCCGGCTACGGCGAGGGTGACGGCCGCTACCCGCTGCTGGTGGTCAACAACGGTGAT
The DNA here is from genome assembly GCA_029263395.1 of Acidobacteriota bacterium. Taxonomy (GTDB): domain Bacteria; phylum Acidobacteriota; class Thermoanaerobaculia; order Multivoradales; family J023; genus JAAELT01. The sequence goes on from JAJCXO010000164.1 coordinate 43,288, forward strand.
CAGGCGCTCTCGATCGGGGAGATGGACAAGAGTCTCGACAACTTGATCGGCAAGACGGTCGCGCCGGTGATCGTCGCCTTCGTGTCGAACGTCAGCTGGCGCGAGCTCGGCGGCTCGAAGACCGCCGAATACACCCGGGCGCAAGTCGAGGAGCTGATCCCTCTCCTCGACAAGACCTTCCGCACCGACGCCCGCCGCGAGTCCCGCGCGGTTATGGGCCAGGACCCCTACGACGGCCCCGGCTTCGCGGCCATGTACCTCGCGCTGCATCACCCGGGGACTGTTTCCCGGGCCGCCGCCCAGTCCTACCAGCATGGCCAGCTCGAGGAGGACCTAATGGCCGCCGCCTCGGGAGAGAAGCACGATCTCGAGCTGGTGTTCCACTGGAGCTCGTACGATCGCCTCGATCCGATCTTTGAAGTCGACGCTCGCGGAAACGCCAAGAGCCTGGTGGCAGCGCTCGAGAAGAACGGCTACAGCCCGAAGATTTTCGAAAGCAACGACGGCGCCGGCTGGGGCATGTGGCAGGGCCGGATGGCCGAGATCCTCGAGGCGCTGTTTCCGCTCCAGTAGCCCAGCGTGGAGTGTGCTGGCAGCAGCTGGCGCGACGTCGCAAAATAACGTGGCGGCGATAGCTTGGCGTACCTGAGACTCCGTCTGGGACGGAGTCAAGGGCCAGCTCGCGCAAATCGGAGGCCGCCTTGCTCTCAATGTTCTTGTTGTGAGGAGTGCTCAGTCGGCTCGAATGACGCGGATGGGGTCGATCGCCGCCGCGCGCCGCGCCGGAAAGTAGCTGGCCGCGAGGACTACGACGAGGAGGCCGAAACTGGCGACAGCGAGTGTGGTCGGGTCGTTCCCGCGGACCCCGAACAAGAGGTGCCCCAGCGCAGCCTGAAGACCTAGGCTCAGGCAGAGCCCGAGAGGTAGCCCCAGTGCGCAGAGAGTGAGGCCTCTCTTCAGGACAATTCTGCGCACGTTGCCGGCGCTGGCGCCGAACGCCATGCGGATTCCGAGCTCCTGCGCCCGTTGGGCGACCGAGCTGGAGATGAGCCCGTACACGCCGATAACGCCCAGAAGGAGGGCGATTCCGCTGGCGAGCGTCAGCAGCCGGGTGATGAAGAGGGTGCCTGCCACCGACGGATCTATCTGCGCGAGCCGCTCAAGAGAGGCCGTTCTGAGCAGGGCCAGGCTGGGGTTGATCTCCCAGATGGCGTTTTGTACCTGCCGGAGGAAGCGGGGGTCCTGTGAGCGGCTGTTGCGTATCGCAAAGCTCTGGGATCGCCAGATGAAACGATCTTCTTCGCCGGTTCCCTTCCAGAAGGCTCGCGGTGCCAGTGGCCAATAAACCATCGCGGGACTCTCTTGACGGACACCATCGTCGCGCACGTCGGCGGCAACGCCGACGATCTCGTAGTAGAAGGGCGGCTCTGGGCGCGCGGCGACCCCCTGTCCGAGAGCGGCAGCGGTGGAACCCCAGTACTTGCGAGCCAGGCTCTCGGAGACCACGACCGCCGGGCGGCCTGAACGTACGTCTTGCCAGGACAGGTCTTCCCCGGCGAGCAGCGGAATCTGCAGCGCCCGAAAGAAGCCGCCGCCGATCCATTTGTGCCGCTCGATCTCGCCCCGGTCGGGGCCTCCGGAGCTCTCCGTGTAGAGCGTGTTGACGTTGTTGTTGCCGTCCAGTGGGATGGCCGAACCTACGGTGACCGCGTCGACCCCGGGGATCTCCTCGAGTCGGTGTGCGATGGTCTCGAACTGACGGGCCACGCTGTCGTGATCCGGAACCTGCTCCGCCGGGATGTGCAGTTGTAGGGTCAGCACGTCCTCAGGGGCCCCGAAGCCGGGCTCGACTCCGCGCAGCTCTCGGAAGCTCTGAAGCATCAGCCCAGAGGCAACGAGCAGCACGAGGACAACGGCTATCTGAAGCACGGCCACACCGCTACGAAAAACCTGTGAGCCCTTGCTCGAGGCGACGCGAGTCCCCGCGTGGCGGAGGGCTCGGCCCATGGACCCCAGCCGCAACAGCGGCGCGACGCCGGCGATCGCCGCGCTGATCAGTGCCAGAGCCAAGACGAACAGAAGCACTCTCGGGCTGAGTGCTGCCTCGCCGAGACGCGGAACTTCTGCGGGCGCCAGTGCGGTGAGACCTCGGAGCCCAGCGGCAGCCAGAACGATGCCGCCCAAGCCCCCAGCGAGGCTCAGCAGCAGAACCTCCTTGAACATCTCCCAGCGCACGCGCACCCGGCTCGCACCGAGCGCGGTTCGGACCGCCATTTCGTTGCTCTGTTCGGAGGCCCGCACCAGCAGGAGGTTGGCCACGTTGGCGCAGGCCACCAGGAGCACGAGCCCGACCCCTCCGAGGAGCACCCACAGAACGCTTGCGGTGTCGCCCACCAGCCGGTCCTTGTAAGGGGTGACCCGAACGGAGAAGGCCTCGATGTGCTCCATCGTGGCGATCGGGCCTCCGGGAAAACGAGTCCAGGCGGTCGGTAGCAGCTGCTGGAGCTCGGCGCGCGCCTGTTCCAGGGACACCGCCTCCTGAAGTCGTGCCACGGCCCCGAAACCGATGTTCCCCACGTAGAGGCTGCTGCGCTCGATCTCGAACGGCAGAACAAGATCGCTTGGAACGCCGAGGCCCTGGAGCTGTGGCGGTGTAACACCGACGATCTCATGTGTCGCGCCGTCGATCCTGAGCTGCTGACCGACTGCAGAGGGTGCGCCAGCGAAGCGGCTCTGCCAGTAGTCGTAGCTGAGGAGGACAACCTTCTCAGCGCCAGGCGCCTCATCGGCAGGATCCAAGGTGCGCCCGACGACCGGGAGCAGTTCGAGGGCGCGCAGCGTGCCGTGTGTCGTGCGCAGAGCACGCAGTGCTTCTGGCCTTCCGTTCCCGTGCACCGCGACCAGCTCGGACGAGAACATGCCGACGTGGTCGAGCGTCGTGCTGCTCTCCTCGTACAGCGTGTGCCAGGCCGCGCACTGTCCCGCGTCGTCGAAACCCACGGCGGGAGCGGTGTGGTGCAGGCTCACCAGGCGCTCCTGATTCTCGAACGGTAGCGGCGCCAGGAGGATCGCGTCGATGAGCGTGAAGATCGCGGCCGTGGCGCCGATGCCGAGAGACAACACCGTGATGACAGTCAAGGAAAAGAGAGGTCGCCGTGCGAGACCGCGGACCCCCAGCCGGAGGTCGTGCGCCAGGCCTGCGAAAAGAGAGGTGATGCGGCTGCCGCGCTGTCGCGCCAGCTCTTCGCGACTCTCCACCCATCGTGATTCTCGTTCGCACAGGTGTTCCCGCTTTGCTTGTGCCAGCTCCTCGGCCGCGGCCTGAGGATCGCCGAGGGCCTCTCTGGCGACCTTCTCGGCGTCGGCCGGTGTGCTTCCTGAAAGCATCGCCTCGTGGTAGACGTCCTCGAGGTGGTCGGAGAGCTCGCCGATCACTCTCTCTTCGCTCGCGCCGTCATTCGCCGACTTCCGCAGTGCGCGACGCAGGATCGGGGCCCAATCAGGCATGACCGCCCTCGACCACGAGGTCTACCGTGTCCACGAAGGAGCGCCAATCTGAACGTTGTTTGGCGAGCGCCTTGCGTCCCTCGGCTGTCAAGGAGTAGCGGCAGCGACGCCTCTCGCCCTCTTTCTCCACCCACCGCCCCTTGATCCACAGTCGCTTCTCCATGCGGTAGAGAACCGAGTAGAGCGTAGAGGCCTTGAACTCCAGCTTGCCTTCAGACCTCGCCTCGAGAGACTTCCCGATCTCGTAGCCGTGACGGGGTGGACCATCCAAGGCGGCGAGGATGAGCAGCTCCATGCTGCCGCGCTTCAGGTCTGCACTGAACATCGTTTGAATCCTCTCACGTCGGTGCGCTCCAGATACTTCGCCACGTGATATTACGCGTCGCGATATATCTACGGTTGGGATCTCGATAAGTTGCATAGCTTGTCCGGGCGTGCTGACTGGCAACCGCCTGCAGGCCAGCTTGTGCCAGTTCGCGCAATCGGAGGCCGCCCCTGCTGCCGCCGTGCTTTGCCTGTGTAGAATCGGCGCCTGCCATGGATCCAGTAGGAGACGACGAAGGACTTTCGGCCAGTGGGGTAGATCCGCACTCGGTGATGCTTTGACCGAGGTGGCCGGCACCGTGACCGCGAGGGCGGTGACCGAGGTGGCCGGCACTGAGGACCCAGTCAGGTCGTTTTCGGCGACGACCGCACGTCACCAACGCGGGTTCAGCGATCAGGATTCGAGAGTATCCAGGATCGAACGATCGACCAGGGGAAACCCTTCTTTCAGCGCCGCGGCAGAGAGTCGATCATCCAAGGAAACGAAACCGAGCGAGGGTGGCTGCCCTTCTGAAGCCAGAAAAGCGGCGGCGAGTTGCAGCGCGTCGGCTGCCCTGAGAGGGTGGACTCGCAAGAATCTCCGTGCAGTCTGTCGGAGGATCTCGATCGGTTCGATACGGTGCCAACTGCGAGCCAGAGCGTCCAGTTTTCCCAAAGCGAAAGCCGCTTCTCGCGGCGAGAGCTTAATCTCACGTTCAAGGCGCGCGATCGCCGAAGCACATTCGATCTCGCTGCCCCACCAAGTCAAGATCGCGCCATCTGCGAGGTAGAGCTCAGCGAGTCGATAACTCACCGCTTCCGTGATGACCAGGGGGACGAGAGCCGAGCTATCCCAGAATTCAACGGCCCGAGTCTCTCTCCTCGAGCAGCGCCTCGAGGGCCGATGCCCCCGATTGTGGACTCTGTGGCTCCTGGGTCAGGATGTTGTGCGGTAGAGGCGCCTGTGCACGACGCGCCAGGCCGCTGCGCTCCAATCGAGCGAGTCGCCCTTCAGCGTCCACCGCTCCTTGGACCGCCGACTCGATCCGGGCAACCGGGCGACCTCGGTCGAGCACGAGAATGGTCTCGCCGTTGCGGACCTGATCGATCAAAGCGCTGAGGTTGTTTTTTGTCTCGGTCAGAGTAGCTGTTCTCATTTAGCTACAATAGCCAGATCCACGTGGGCTGTCAAAGTTCCCGGTTCCGTCCTCGCTAGAAGACTGCGGCGCACTCCAGATTCGTTGACCGCGAGGCCACTCCCGTCCAAGTCCGCGCCGCGAGGGCACCTATTGTCAGGGGCGGTCACCGCTTCTCGGGCGACTCCACGGTCGATATCTTGCTGTAGACCGCTTACAGGCCGTGGGTAAAGGCGGTCGGCTGGGCAGAGACGTGGCTTTCGCCCTCCAGGCTTTCGTGGACAAGTCGCAGATCGGAGTACTCCCTCGCCGCGAGGCTGGTGTGGAGCTTCTCGACACCGGCGGCAATTTGTTGCTCGATTTCGCCTTCGGTACCCGCTGACAGGTAGAGCACGGAGCGCAGGTCTTGGTGTTGCTCGGCGCGGTGCCGCTCGGCATAAGCCGCCTCATGACGGAAAATGATCTCGTCCATACGTGGGCTGGTGGCGATATAGCGCTGAAAGGTGCCGGGGTGGCGCAGGAGGGTGTCGAGGGCGAAGAGGCCGCCGGCCGAGGTACCCATCAGCGTACGGTCGCCGGCATCGGTACGGTAAAGCGCTGATAGGGCGAAAGCGCATGATTCCTCCTAGCTCTCGACGACGGCGCCGGACCCGTGACTTTCGTCAAGGGATAATAGGCGCAAAGCTGAATCTTGTGATGCCGGGTGGGTGGATGCCAGATGCCGGAGGTGGCGACCACCTCGGTCATCGAGGTAGCGGCCACCTCGGTCATCACCACTGGGTAACCAAACGGTGCGGCTGCCGCAGGAGCTGACACGGCCTGTTCACTAACGGGTGAGACAAAGGTGTCGGCCAAGCCGCCGACCCTCCCGAGTGTATTCTCAGAAAGGAACCATCGACTCCCAATAGGGACCCTCCATAGCCACCTGTTTGTCCGGCAGGTGACGGAACACTCGAATACCGCGATCACGCGACAGAACAATCGCTTTGGCTTCGATGTTCTCTCGGCAGAACCAAGCCGCCGACCGATGGCGACTACCCAAACCCAAATCGCTCATTCTCGCTTCAGTGGCAGTGTTGGACTCGTCGATGAGCTGGACGGTCGTATGCTGTTGATCCAAGAACACACCGCCTCCTCGAATGTTGAATCGTGAATCGAGGAGCACAGCGCCGTCGATTTGTGTCAGACGAGCCGCTGCGTCGACGGTGTCTGGGTTGTCCGCTGAGGCGTGGAGGACTGGTTCTCGAGTGGCTCTGTGCGGTAATAGCGGGTAGGGCTCGGCGTTGAAGTCGACCAGGGGGCGCGTCGCCGATTCGGGCTTGCCGTCGTAAAATAGCAGGGTCCCCCCGTGGGCAAGTCCAAGGACCGATGACACGACGCGCCGCAGCAATTCAGCTGCTTCGTCTGCGTGGACGTTGGTATCGAGGGCAGCCCGCTGGCACAATGTGTCGAATGTTGAGCTGTTGCTGATATCTCGGGCTCGTTTGCATTGGCCTCTGACCAAGGTCCAGGAGCAGGGTGGGCGTTCTCCCTGGCAGGTTGTGACCTCGAGCTCACCAGGGCCTCGCACGCCAAAGTAAGCTCCTGGTATGGCGCTGGATCCCTTGAGATTCAAGATACTCTTGCAGGTCGGCACCAAACCGTCGAGTACGATGGCGAACGGTGGTGGGGCAATCGCCGGAGCCAGTGCGACAATTTCCGCCAGGTGTACGAGCGTCGTACCGAGCCGGATGACAGTCCGACTTGGTTGTTCATTGCTGGTGAATGCAAAGAGCAGTTGAGGATAACGCCCCTCGTCGACAGAAAGGCTGAGCTTGTAAAGCTCCGAGATGACGGCAGAGATCTGCTCTTTAGACGGTAGGCCATCCCCCCCTTCCCAGGTTGCTACCGCCGCCTCGGCGAGCTCTTGCGGTCCTTCGAACACGATAGCCATCGGTATCAGGTCCAATAACGCCCGCGCAGGGCAGTGCTGTCGACGGTGAGAATTCCTGGCAATTTGCGGAGTCGTTCAGCCAGCAGTGACTGGGCGTCCCTGGGAAAGGCATCACCGTTCAAACTGAAGTAAATTCTTCCAAGCATGATACCTCCCGATGTGAAGGTGTCGATACTCGTGCTGAAGACCGAAGTATTCTGTTCCTTTAATTGAGAGAAGATGAGGTTCGCGACTCCAGGGTGATCGATGAAAGTGATCAGAAACTGGATCTTTGTCCGAACCTCGGGCTCGCCGGGCCCTACCCTCGTGATTTTGATGGTGGTAGCTGGATCGGCAGGGAGCGCTGGTGTCAGGGCATGGTCGATGATTCGATCGTTGGGTATTTTGTCGTACGGCCATTCGGCGACGAAATGAAGGATTGCAAGACTACCGCTGGTGGTTTGGTTACCGCTGGCGAGGTTTCCTTGCAGGTTGCTGATGGCCTCGGCCACTGCTGCCAATAGGCCGCTCTGGTCTGGACAGGTCACCGCTATTTTGATTCTGTGGAGGGAAGCAAGGTACTGAATCAGACAGCCATCTTGATACTCTGAAAGTCTTGCGCTGAATTGTTTCCGAAACTGCATTGGGGTCTGGTATTTGGTGACATATTGCTTCGCTTCGTCCAACATACTTTGGACTTCCGGGGCTCTTTGAGCAGCCAGAGCGAAAACAAGGATCTCGGGCTTTGGGTTTTGCATGTTACAAACTTCAAGGATTTCGTAATGCAACGCGTTGACTCGGTTGGGCGAGTGTGGAGAGTCGAGGCGGAGCTCTCCGTAACTGTGGTCGATGATGGCGACGAAGAGGTCGCAGGACCTGATGGTTTCTTTGAATTGACTCTGGAGTAATCTCGCCTGCTCTTCACTAATACCTTTCCGCGGCCATGGGACGGAAACCGGGTCGCAGCCCTTTTGGACCGCGATGCGGTGGGCAGCCTCTCGAGATTCAGCAAGGTCAGGACTTTCACAGGCGATGTAGATGTTGGTGGTTTCCATGGCGGTTCCTTTGGGAGTCGTGGTGAGTAGACGGCCAACCTGGCTTCGGATGCCTGAGTCGACGCCTCGACTGGATCACTGGTAGACGTTCGAGTGAGTTAGTTCCCGTTCGATTGGTTTTGTTGCAAAAAATTTGGATCGGGATGGAAGAACAGTTGTTGCAGGTCACACGGTTTGACTCCGTGCGTGAGGAGTCGCCATTTCTGGATAGGTGCTCCAGCCTTGAAAGAAGGTAGGGTTCATTATTCTCGGGCAGCTTAAGAACCGACGTGTTGCGGCTATTACCGCCGATGGGCGGCGATCTCTCGTGCGATCAAGGGAACCCTCGGACGACGCGGCAGGTCCAAAGGGGCGCATGGAAACCCAACCACAAGCGCGTCGAGGCTCCGGGCAGCTGACAACATCAGGTTGGTTGCGGGTGCTGCCGCTCCTCCTCCTGCTCATAGCACCGGTTGTGACCGCCCAAACGACCAAGCCCCCTGGTGTCCAGCCACGAGCGGGAGAGAGTAACCAGTCCTCCCTGGGTCGAGTGGAGGCGAGAACCCTGTACGTAGCAGAGGCCCGCAAGCCTGTCCGCCACCTGGTTTTCACACCGTCGACGTATACTGCCGCCGGGCAGCACCGTTGGCCCCTGATCGTCGGCCTGCACGGCACTGCGGGCAATCCAGAGCAAGTGATGGGATTTCAGCGCCTGAAGGAGCTGGCGGAACGATACGGCTACCTGGTGGTGTGTCCCTACTCGAGTGGCGTCGGCGACCTACACCGGCGTTATGTGCTCCAGGTCTTGGCTGACACCCAGGGTCACTATCAGGTCGATCCTGAGCGAATCTTCCTGTTGGGATTTTCTCGCGGTGGGGCCGGCGTTTGGAGCCTCGGAGCCAACCATCCCGAGCTTTGGGCGGGCCTGGCCCCGATCTCCCCAGCGACTGGAGCCGATCCGGAACCCCTCGAGCGTATGCGTGACTTGCCGATCATTGTGGTCATGGGCGACCAGGACAAGGCGGTTTCGTTAACATCCGTGCGGTGCTGGGTACGGCGCATGGACGAACTCGACATGGTCCACCAATTCGTTGAGATCCCCGGCATGGAACACAACCTGTCCAAGGTCAACTTCCTACCCCTGGTCTTTGAGTTCTTCGAACGCCAAACACGGGGAAGAAACTAAGCCGAAGGGCGTCCCTCACTTGGACCTGCGGAGATCCCTTAACGCGATTGCACGGGGCGCAAACGTCTTTGGCCGATGCCGGACGCGATTGCACCGGGTGCAAACGGGGTCGGGGGAGTCATATGGACTAACTATTTGACTCGTTTCGAGGTCCCCGTCCCGTTTCGACGTCGGGCTTGGCACTCCATGTTGCGGTAGATGTTGTCATGCGCGCCACAAAAGACCCCTGGGAGTTGCCGCTCCCAGGGGCAGGACTGTCGCCAGTCGATGACTTGCTACCAGTGGCGGGGACGGTGCCTTCAGCGGGCTCGGAAGGCTCGGTGGCTTCGGGGTTCGAGGCTGCCTCGCGCTCTTAACGCGCTTGTTTGACGGTCCGTCCTGGGCGACGCTGCGACGGCCGTACTGCTGCCGCCAGTTCGGGTTCGCCAGCGAGGTTGTACAACCCCTCCAGCGTCCGAGCTGTCGACGAGAAGACTTGGTCGTACTCGTCCTTTGCCCGGTTGCGATCGGCCAGTATCGTCACAGCACGCTTCGCTTCGCGACCAACGACGTTGAGAGCGTCGCGCATCGCTTGGGTCAGGTGGTTGCTGTAGCCTGTTGATCTTGGGGCTCGTTGTTCCTGCGTCGGGTGAGATCGCGACGTTGGATTCGCCCCAGGAGACATTCTTGGCCCAGCTGGAGCGGGAGCTGAGCGAGTTCGGTGTTGCTGTCGACACTGCCAGCCTGCTCGATGCGCTGGCCCATCACAACAACGAGTTGGCACGTGGTCATGCGTCGGAAGTCCTCGGGTTGCGTGGCGAGGGCGCCGCAGCGGAGGCGTTACTGGAGGCCGCGAAGGAAGATGATTCATGGCTGGTTCGTGAATCCTCAGCTGGCGCTCTACATCGCCTCGGGCGTTCGGAAGGCCTCGATGTGTTACGCGGTGAGATGAAGGCGGCGCGCCTCATTACCCGCCGTCTCGGTCTGGCAGCCCAACTCGCTCGGCTCGGCGATTCCTCGGGTTATGCTCTGGTGGTGGAAGCCTTGGACAACCCGGACGTGTGGCGGTCGGCGATGTTCAGCCTGGTACCGTTCCTCCGGTTTGAGCAGCTGGAGGCACAGCAGGCGTTGATCGGTCAGACGTATGCTGACGATCCCGCTGTACGTCGGCAGGCTCTGACGTCTCTCGGGCTAGATCTTTCGGATCAATACCTGCAACTTAGTGAGCTCGAGAGTGTGTTGGAAGCGTCGACAAAAGACTCGGACGAAAAGGTTCGGGAAACCGCCGGCAAACTGCTGAGGCGGTGGCGGATGATCGAGCGATTCGGAGGGTCCGGTAAGCCGCACTAGGCGTGTCGATCGGTGGAGAGTAATCCATGGAAGTTTTGAAGCTTTTTATCAGCGGTCTCATCTCGAGTGGTCTGGTGGTGACGGCCGCTGTGTATCTTTCAAGAGCGCCCTCGAGAAGAAGCTGCAAAAGGAAGTTGAGCAGTTCAAGTCGGGCCTGGCGAGTGAGTTAGAGGAACTCAAGGCAGACCTGGCGCTCAAATTGGAGGAGGCTCGGTCAGAGTTTCGCAAGGGGGAGTCCGAGCGCCACTCGAAGTTTCAAGAATTGTTGGATTTTCGAGCGCGACAATTGCGCGAGTTCTATTGGCCGGTCTACTTCGGGTTACAAAAGGACAACGTGATCTGGCGTCGGATCTTGGATAAGCGAGATTCAAAGGATGAGCTACAACGCAGCGTCGGAGGTGTTATCGAGAGCGATGTGGTGCTGCCCAATCATGCTCGACTCGTGTCGGTAATCGAAGAGAATCTTTACCTTGCGGAAGCGGACGAGGAACTCGAAAAACTGTTGTTGGCGTACGTCCGCCATGTGGCGGTGTACACCTCGATGCGGACGGCTGGTGAGGAATTGATGTTCCCTATCAAAGAGGGCGAAGCATGGCCCGACGGCCTGTTTCCCGCCATTGAATCGCGTCTGCGATCATTACAAGCGGACTACAACCGCCTGTTGGACTTGCAGGAGAGTGCTGGCCAGCGTCTTAACGGTCCAGGGGAATCTCAGTCGTAGAGCAACTCCAAGAGTCTCAACTTGTCCCCGCTGTCGGTGGCAAGTTCGCGGAACCCTCTAAGTGACCGCGAAGGCCACTTAGACCGCTCCACAGCGCGGTATCCAAAGCCAGCCGGACGAATCTGGAAAGATTGCGTAGAGATAGTGGTGTCGTCTCGCGTCACTGCTGGGTCTCGGTGCGCCGTTGACCTGGGCTCGAGGGGATCCGACGGGAGATGAGGAGTAGATTTTTCGCCCTAGATGGGGGACCTGACGAGCCGTTTGCGCTGTAGGAGTCAAGTCACTTCTCGCACCGAGTCAGGTTCCATGAGTATGCGATCAGGCGGCTGGGACCTCGATCACCGATTACACTGGAGAGTGATTAGTTCACCGTTCCTAGAAGTCGGAAGATGCTAGATGTGATGCGTTTCGTGAATGTGTTGTCGACGACCTCGAGGTGCAACACACTAGTGAAGAGCGATACCAGAACAATCCGGCTGTCGTCGCATCGCGATGTGTCCAGCTCGACGGAGTTTCTATGAACATATCTTTCCCGTATCCCGGCCGAGTCATTGCGGATGCTGAGTCTGGCTGGGCTCTATTCCAGCCGATCTTGTTCGAGAATGTAGCGAGTGGGCCAGATGGATTCGTGACGATTCACATCAAGAGCCTAGATATCGACAATGCTCCGGTCTTCGTTGAGAGTAGTCCGACCATACTATCGTCGCAAGCTGGGAATCGTGACCCGAAACGAGAACAGCAGATTGAAAGGCCCATTTTCTGGCAACCGGACGCGGAAGGTGATAATCGCCTAGCCGTCCTGGTGCGACCTATCGCCAGTGATACTTCGCCAGTACCCCTCGGCAAGGCGGCGGAAGTGGTCCTCTGTATGAACATCGTCTTTCCTGATGGTGTTACGATCGATCTTTGTCTCTCCGGAACACTCAAACCAACCGGAGTCCTAGAGCTTTCACCGGACCCTCGGCGCATCACCCGGTCTTTGGTGCTACTTGGGAATTTGATATTTCTGTCGAGTTTGACGGGCCTGATTTTTTCGTGGAATTATTTCTATAATTCCGATGTCTACTTGCAGAATGACAAGTTCTCTCAGCAGGCTGTGGTTATGCTTGCCGGCTCGTTGTTGACCTTCTTTGGTCTTTCGTTGTCGAAGATCAAGGGATGGTTTGCGCTCTTATCTGACTCCGTGTCGTTTCTGCGATACCCGGAGATTCACCTAGGGCGCACTCTCTACCGAAGTCTGGCCTCGAAGGTTTGTACTGTAGTGCTAGTCTTGGGGGCAACGGCGACCGGCCTGTTGGTCAACAAGAATTGGTCGGTTCCCACCCCAGAATACGAAGGCCTGGTACTACTCGACAAGAGTAGTAAGAGTCGTGGTTTTGTCAAGACCAAGCGTGTTTATAAACGAATGGTCGCGACTCTCCAGGGAGATAGATTCCAGATTGTTTGTGATCGAAAGGAGGGGCACCCAGGCTACCGAGTGTCTTCGTACTACGGTTTGCTCGGTAGTCTCGATGGCTCGAAACCATTTCCGAATTTTGTTCCGGTTTCAGCGAGGTATGAGTCCAGTGGAGTAGGTGTGACCGCTGAGGAGGATACTCGGCCGGCGTCCGCGTGGTTTTCGGCTCTTGGCATAGCCTCAACCGGAGTGTTGGCCAAGGAGGTTCCTGGCCTACTCTGTAATGTTCCTAGCGATAGATACAGTCTTAGAGACGGGCGTGTGGTAACCATGTCTGTCCTGCCGGGAGGTGAGATAGATATTCTGATTGAAGATCAACGGGAAATTAGTGACTCTGATTTGATCGATTTCATGCGGAAAACTTGTAGGGCGAACATTTTCAAGAAGTTCGGAAGGTTCGATCTCTTCAAGGCGAGGACAAGCTATTTGGAATCTCTTGAAGATCAATTCATAGAATTTCTCGGGAAGAATGGGGTGATCGCCATCCCAGCAGCACTTTCGGTTACAGAAGAGCTGCTCGAGGAGGTTCGACAGGCTCCACCTAAGAAAATGGATAAAGTGGCTATCGAACGAAGCCTCTTTCTTCGGGCCATGTGGCGAATAGTCTTCGCTTCGAATCGCTCGGTGTCGCTAACAGAAGCCGATATCGACAGGCTCGCGCATGCGATCAGCGATTTGCTCTCGACAGACAGAGGTTGGAAGACGGAGCGTGTGGTATCCGAAGTTGGACTCGAGTTGGTGCGTCTTGCGGCGAATGAGGAGGTAAGCCTGAAGGTGCACAAGGCGATCGTCAGCCGTTGGCTCCGCCTCGGCGATTGCCGTAGTTACTCCGGCTGCGATCTTGGGGAGTATTTTTCACCTTCATTGAATTACGTCGCTTTGATCTTTCACTCTCGGGCGTTCGGTCTGGCACAGCAAGACTTCATCATGAGTACTTGGTCAACCGTGCTTTCCGGACAAACACCGACGGATGTTTCGACGACAATTGTCCACAAGGAAACGAGCGCAAGAGCTCGAAGTAAACAGGTGATTGACGACGATTTGGCGATCCATGAGCTCGGCGATCAAATCGAAAGATACCTTCGAGGGAAACGGACGGTGTAGGGCGACGCGGCATCTGTCCTGGCAACTTATTAGGGTAGGCTCGGGCTAAGCCAAAATCCCTTGGCTACGGCTACTCCAGAAGTCTCATCTCGCCGTCGTCGACCTCGAAGATACGAGCGGTACCGTCGGTGCAGGCCAAGATCGCGGAGTTCTGCTCATCAGCGAAGGCCACTTCGAGGCCGTTACAATTCGAGGAGGCGACCTTGGCTCCCTGGCCGGTTTCGATCGACCACAGCCAGACTTCGCCGTCTTCTGAAAGGGTCAAGATACGTTTGGTCGCAAGATCGAACGCGCCGGAGATCAAGGGAGTGCGGTGGCCGGTGAGCACTTGGGGGGCTGCAAAGAGATCCGTCAACTGCCAGATGCGGGCGGTGTTGTCTCGCGAAGTGGTCAACAAGAGACGGCTTTTGGGGTCGAAACTGGCCGAGGTGATGTCGCCACGGTGGCCGCCCAGCAGGACGGGTTCGGCACCGGAGGTCGTGCGCCACAGGCCAATTTCGTCCTGGCAGGCGGTGGCGGCGTAGGCGCCGTCTGGACTGATCTCGATCACTGAGATTAGGTGCGGGTGGCCATCGAACTCGGCCAATAGCTTGGGCTCCTGGTTGTGTTGGATCAGCTCGGTGCCAGGGATCTTGGCATCGCGCATGGCAGTGACGATGGTCTCGATCTCGGGTAGCTCCCACAGCCGGACCACCAAATCTTCGGAAGCCGTGAGCACCCGTCTGCCACGTCGTGATCTGAGCTCACCGAGTAGCCCGGCGCCCCGGGAGCCCTCGATTGCGATCAGGTATACCGGCTTGTCGTGGGGGAGGCTGGTGTTCCAGCGTGTATCGAAGAGCAACTTGATATCAACGTTGCTGCTTTGGCCTGTCTGCTCGGTGGTCTTCGGCTCGGTCGCTGGCGGCTTGGTGGTGGGTTGGTCCGAAGTGGGGGTGGCGTCTGTTGGAGCGGTGGCGTCCGCGGTGTCGATCGCGATCAGAATACCGTCGTCACTTTTACCCAGCAGGCGACCCGCTTCGGCCAGGCTGTCGAGATCGAGGCTCATCAGATAAAGCTCGGGATTGTGGAGGTCGAGCAAGGCGCGCGAGGCCACCCCGGGATGCGACGCTCGTAAGCTGCGGCTGTGGTTCAAGACGCTACGGTCGTGGGCCACCATCATGACTTTTTCGGTGATCGTTTTTTGCAGGTGACTCCACGCCGCAAAAATAGCCAGCGAGAGGATGGCCAAGCCGATCAATCCACTGCGGCGCCGTTGGCGGCGGCGGCGGGCACTCAAGCTGTGCCCGATGAACGCTTGCTCTTCGCGGCTCAGCAAGTCGCGCCGCTTCTCGGACCAACCGGCGGCCTCGGCGAGTGCTGGCCCTTGCAAGAGCGTTTGGGGGTGGCGCTCTGTGCGTTCCCACTCGCGGCGGGCTTCTTCGATTCTTTGACGCCACATCAGAAACGCCCGGTTTTCGTCGAGCCAGGCCACCAGGCGATCCCAGGAGCGCAGCAAGGCTTCGTGGGCAACTTCGAGGTGACTCGTCCGGCCATCGCCGTGGGCTACCAGCAAACGTGCGTCCACGAAGCGTTCCAGCACCTCGCGAACACTCTCTGGCATCTCCGACCACAGCACTGGCCGCCGGGCGTATTTACCCTCGTCGTTGATCCGAACCATGGCTACGAAGGCGGTTTGCAGGTCGGCTTCTTGGGCTGCCGAAAGCGTCTGCCCGGCGGTCAGCGCTGTCTCGGCGGCGAGGGCAACGGCGCCGCTGAGTCCGCCGAGCTGTTCGCGATACTCTGCGGTTTCGAGGCGTCCATCTTTGCCGAAACCTTCCCATAATTCGCGCAGAGCGAAGGCGAGCAACGGTAGCGCGTCTTCGGTCTCGGTGTCGTCGACCATCGCCTGCACCAGGCCGGTCTCGAGCTCGATGCCGGCGAGTTGTGCCGGACCTTCGATGATCTGAGCATAACCGTCGACCGACATCGGACCCACGGTGAGGCTTTCGAAGCTGAGCTCACGCAGCTCGTGGTGTCCTTGAAAGCTGCCGAGAAAGTCGGAGCGTAAGGTGGCGAGGACCCGCAACGGGCTGTGCGGCGTCTCGAGCGCCGTCCGCAGGAAAGCGAGGAAGCGTGCGCATTCGGGTGCACTGTTTTCGCCGGACTGGTTCTCGACGTGACTGGTCTTGACCTGACTTTTTGGTGCCAACAGCTCTTCGAGTTGATCGATCGGCAGCAGCAGCGTTGCCCTGGGTCGATCCGCCAGTAGTCGTAGTTCGTTGGCGAGCTCGATCAGCGCTTGGCTGTTGGGCCGCCCGGTTGACGGATGCAGCTGGCGCTGTAAATCCTGGGGGTTGCGGGGCGCACCGTGGTGTTCGAAGGCGGCGGCTAGAGTCTTCGCCAGCTCTTCGAAAGGTCGGTCCAGTGGCCGAAACGGCGATAGCGGTAGCCACGCTTCGTGGTCGCGCTCCAGGCGAGGCAGGATCCCGGCACGCACTAGGGACGACTTGCCACTGCCCGAAGCGCCCAACACCAGCGTCCAACGTGTGCCCCCGAACCGTTCGAGCCGGCGCAGCAGGGCCAGGCCGCGACGGATCTCGTCGTTGCGGCCGAAGAAAATCGCCGCGTCCTCGGCTTGAAATGCCAGCAACCCGGGATACGGTGGGCGATCGCCGTCCCAGTCGAAGATATTCTTGGGGTCGAGCCCGGCGATTTCGAGACCGCGCCACAGTCGACGGCAAGTATCCTCGGGGTCGGCGGTCCAGTCGAGGACCTGGAATTCGGTCAACAGCGGGCGGATTTCACACGGCCCGACCTTGATCGGAAAAACATGTTTGCCGAGGGATTTGGCATGGGTGATTTCGGCGAAACACCAGTCCGAAGCCATCGAGTGCTCGCTGCACAGGACGATGATCGCCTGGCAGGCCCGCAGTTGGGCGTAGAGCTCTTGCTCCCAGCTACGGCCGGCGGGGATGCCGTCTGCGGGATCAAAATCGAGAAAGATCGAGCGGTGGCCTTGTTCCAGCAGCCGCCGACGGATCTCAGCGGAGACTTCGTTGTCGCGACTGCTGTGGCTGATGAAGATCGCGCTCACAGATCGATACTAAATCCTAGAATGAAGGGAAGCTCCGTAGGGATTCTACCTCCCCTACAGTTTTTGTCAGATGAAGGGTCCTCACGCCGACTAGCCGAGAGCGCTTTTGATCCCTCACGCTTCAAACCGTGTCGTCGGACTGGATCCCACGATAGGTGCGCTGCTGCTTGCCGCGGTAGGCACCGACGAAGAGAATACCGCTATGACCAGCAATGCCAGGTCTCAGGTAACCACTCTCGTCACCACGATGGGCAACGAGAGTGATTCGGCCACGACAGCTGCTACCGCCGATCAGCTGATGCTGCTCGTGTATCCCAACCTCAGGCGGCTGGCGCAGAGGTATTTGGCCAGCGAACGGGCAGGCCATACGTTGCAACCCACCGCTGTTGTGAACGAGGCCTACTGCAAGCTGGTCGACGAGGACCAAGTCGGCTGGCAGGGGCGGACGCATTTTTTTGCGGTCGGCGCCCGCGCCATGCGACAGGTACTCGTCGATCATGCGCGGGCACGTGGCCGGTCCAAGCGGGGCGGGGGCTGGCAGCAGGTGTCGTTGGCCGAAGGTCGTCGATCATCGGGATTGGCCAATCTCGACATGGAACAGGTACTGACCCTGAACGCGGCGCTCGAGCGCCTTGCCGAGCTCGACCCACGTCAGGCCCGAATCCTCGAGCTACGTTTTTTCGCCGGCCTGACCGTGCGCGAAGTCGCGGAAGTCCTCGGCCTGTCGAAGAGGACCGTCGAAGGCGACTGGGCTCATGCCAGGGTGTGGCTGCAGCGCGAGCTCGAGCGGGGCGATAGCGGGCGATGAGCTCTGAGCGTCATGCACGGGTCAAACAGATTTTCCTGGCGGCACGTGCACAACCGCTGGCGACCCGCGAAGCCTTTCTTGATCAACAGTGTGCCGGTGACGAAGACCTGCAGCGTGAGGTCCAATCGCTCTTGTTGCGTCTTCGAGATCTACCGGAGACAGACTTAGCCGAGTCGATGCAGGGCGAATTGGATACGGACGACGCACCGACCCCTTTCAGGGTGGAGGTCAACCGGCAGGCGTTGACCATTGCCAACTACCGAGTCCTGCAGAAAATTGGCGAAGGTGGTATGGGTGAGGTCTACGAGGCCGAGCAACAGCACCCCGTGCGTCGACGCGTCGCCCTGAAGGTGCTCAAGGGTGGTCTCGCGACCCAGCAGGTGATCGCGCGTTTCGAATCGGAGCGCCAGGCGCTGGCGATGATGAACCACCCCAACATCGCTCGAGTCTTCGAAGCTGGTGTCACCGAGAGTGGAAGCCCTTTCTTTGCGATGGAATTGGTTCACGGCGAGCCGATCACCGACTACTGCGATCGCCATCGCTTGACGACCAACGACCGGCTAACGCTGTTCGCGAAGGCCTGCGTCGGTGTCCAGCATGCGCACCAGAAGGGCATCATTCACCGCGATATCAAGCCGTCGAACGTTTTGGTGGCGATCGAAGATGGCCAAGCCACCCCCAAGATCATCGACTTCGGCATTGCCAAAGCCACCGCGCAGCGCTTGACCGACCGTACCCTCTTTACCGAGCTTGGCCAGTGGATCGGCACACCAGAGTACATGAGTCCCGAGCAGGCCGAGATGACGGGGCTCGACATCGACCCTCGCACCGATGTGTACTCTCTCGGCGTCTTGCTCTACGAGCTGTTGGTGGGAGCGCGACCGCTCGACTCGGAGGCGCTACGGCAGGCGGGACTCGACGAGGTGCGGCGCCGGATCCGCGAAGACGAACCTACCCGTCCCAGTACAAAAGTCAGTGGGCTCGGCGACGACTCGAAGATCACGGCGCGTAACCGGCAAGCTGACGTGGCAACCCTGGTCCAGCAACTACGCGGCGATCTCGACTGGATCACCATGAAGGCCCTCGCCAAGGACCGTACCCGGCGCTACGCCTCGCCCGCGGATCTGGCGGCCGACCTCGGTCGCCATCTCGCGGACGAGCCGGTCCTGGCCGGGCCAGAGTTGGCAAGCTATCGAGCGATCAAATTCATGCGCCGCCACCGAGTGACGATAGGGGTCGGCTTCCTGATGATCGCTCTCGTGACGAGCGCCGTGTTGGCGACGATCGGTCTGTTGCACCAGCAGGGCGGGCGGCAGATCCCTCTAGAGCCAGAGCAGCAAGAGGCATCCGACAGTCGAGTGGTGGTTGCGGTCTTTGAGAATCAGACCGGCGACCCGACCCTCGATCCGGTAGGCAGGATGGCGTCTGATCTCATTACTCAAGGATTGCAACGCACCGGGATCGTCGATGTTGTTCCCCCGGCGACCGTTCTACACGCCTCGCGGTACATTCGGAGTCGGCTGGAGACCGACGGCCGCAGCGATCCAGTCAACGCTCTTGCGAGAGAGACTGGCGCCAGCCTCGCGGTCGCGGGGGCCTACTATCGGCAAGGTGATTCGATCCAGTTCAATGCTCAGATCACTCAGATGACCGGCTCTCAGTCAGACCGATTGATCAGTTCGGTGGAGTCGGTTGCAGGCCCCATTGACGAACCAACCCGAGCCATGGAGGTCCTGAGGCAGAGGGTACTCGGGGCCCTCGCCTCGATCCTCGACCCGCGGATCGAACAGCCGGCGGAAGCCATGGGCCACCTGCCGAGCTACGACGCCTACAAGGCCTTCATCGAAGGTCTGGAGATTTTCTGGCGCGGCGGCTACCTGGAATCGGTCCGTCATTTCGAGAGAGCCACCGATTTGGATCCTGGCTATCAAATGCCACGCATCCTCTCAGTTTTTGCCTACGGTAATGCCGGGGAATGGACGCAAGCTGAGCGCTTCCTGCAAGACCTCGAAAACCAGCGTGCCGAACTCTCTCCGTACGAGGGCTATCGACTAGACCAACTTCAGAGCATACAGCGTGGGGACAACGAAGGTGCTCACCGGGCGGCTCTCCAGGCCGCAGCGATTTCGCCCGAGTTCGGTCCAGTCTTTGATGGTGGCACGTTTGCCGCTCGTCTGAACCGGCCACGGGAGGCGCTCGCCGCCTTCTCGACAATCGACACGACGCGAGTGCTGATCGGTTGGACGAATTACTGGGAGGAGCTGACTGCTGCCAGACATGCCTTGGGCGACCACACCGCGGAACTGAAAGACGCTCGCCGCGGCGTGGCCCAATATCCAGACTCGTTCCAGATGCTATTTTGCGAAGCCAGAGCCCAAGCGGCCCTCGGTGAGAAACAGGAGGTCCGAGAGCTTATGGACCGAAGCGTCAACCTGACAACTCAACCCCCGTGGACAGCCGGGCAGATTTTACGTTTGGTCGCTTTCGAGCTCGAGGCCCACGGTCATCTCGAGGCAGCGCAGGAGACGTTGGCACGTGCCATTACGTGGTACCAGCACCTGCCAGCTACCGAGAAGGAAGAACTCAGTCTCGACCTTGCCGACACCTTGCTCGCCGCCGGCAGGGTGGACGAGGCGAACCGCATCCTGGAGACCTCGGCAAAGAAGTACCTCGAGCAGGGCGAGCCAATCGAGAGAATTTTCTACCTCGGCGCACTGGGCGTGGTGCGTGCCCGGCAGGGCCAGCGTGGAGCGGCGCAACAGATCGCTTTGAGTCTCGAGACGATGAACGTAGGCTATGTGTTCGGTTGGCCTTCGTTATGGCAGGCGAGGATCGCGGCCCATCTGGGCGATAGTGAGCAGGCGATGATTCTGTTACGTCGAGCATTTGCCGAGGGTACCTCTCGCGGTGCTTGGCTCCACAGCGATCCCCATCTGAAGCCGCTGCGCGCCGACAAGCTCTTTCAGGACTTACTGATCCCCACAGGATGATCTATTTCGAGGCCACGGTCAGAGGCACGGCAGAACCATGAGATCAGACCGCCATGTCAAGTCTAAGCGTCACGCCAGAGTCAAGGAGATTTTCCTGGCGGCGCGTGCGCAACCGCTCGCATCCCGCGACGAGTTCCTGGATCGACAGTGCGCCGGTGACGAAGTGTTGCAGCGCGAAGTCCAATCGCTCTTGATGCGTCTTCGAGATCTACCGGAGACAGATTTAGCTGAAACGATGCAGGGCGAATTGGATACCGACGACGCGCCGACCCCTTTTAGGGTGGACGTCGACCAGCAGGCCTTGACCATCGCCAACTACCGAGTCCTGCAGAAAATTGGCGAGGGCGGTATGGGTGAGGTCTACGAGGCCGAGCAGCAGAAGCCCCTGCGCCGCCGAGTGGCGTTGAAGGTGCTCAAGGGTGGTCTCGCAACCGGGCAGGTGATCGCACGTTTCGAGTCGGAGCGCCAGGCATTGGCGATGATGAACCATCCCAATATTGCCAAGGTCTTCGAAGCAGGTGTCACCGACCGGGAGCAGCCTTTTTTTGCCATGGAGCTGGTCCACGGAGAGCCGATCACCGACTACTGTGATCGCCACCGCTTGACGACCTGCGACCGCCTGGCACTTTTCGCGGAGGCCTGTGCTGGTGTCCAGCATGCTCACCAGAAGGGCATCATTCACCGTGACATCAAGCCGTCGAACGTCTTGGTGGCGATCGAAGACGGCCATGCCGTACCCAAGATCATCGACTTCGGAGTGGCCAAGGCGACCGCGCAGCCGTTGACCGAACACACCCTCTTTACCGAGCTTGGTCAGTGGATTGGTACCCCCGAGTACATGAGCCCTGAGCAAGCTGAGATGACCGGTCTCGACATCGACACTCGTAGCGACGTGTACTCCCTCGGCGTGTTGCTCTATGAGCTCTTGGCCGGAGCGCGACCGTTCGACTCCAAGGAGCTGCGTCTCGCCGGCTTCGACGAGATGCGTCGTCGAATTCGGGAAGACGATCCGACCCGTCCGAGCACCAAAGTCAGCGGGCTCGCCGAGGGTTCGAAGGTTGCGGCCCGCAACCGGCAGGCGGACGTGGCCACGCTGGTCCAGCAACTGAGTGGGGATCTCGACTGGATCACCATGAAAGCGCTCGAAAAGGACCGTACGCGGCGGTACGATTCGCCGTCGGAGCTTGCGGCGGACATTCGCCGGCACCTTGCTCATGAGCCGGTTGTCGCGTGCCCACCGACCGTGCGCTACAAAGTGGGGAAGTTTGTGCGGCGCAACCGGCTCGGGGTCGTCACCGGCAGTCTGGTCGCCGGTGCGCTCCTGTTCGGTCTATTCATGACCGCCATTGCTCTCCGGCAGGCACAGAGAGAAGCTGCGCGCGCCAATCAGGTAGCGGATTTCATGCAGAGGATCTTCGAGGACTTCAACCCTTACGCTAATCGCTCGCCGATCTCTGCCGAGAAGAGGCTCGACCGAGCAGTGGAACAAATGGAGATCGAGCTTGCAGGGCAGGATCTGGTCCAGGCTCGCCTGATGCTCCGGATTGGAGTCGCCTACCGCCACCTCGATCGATTCGAACGCGGCGAGCGGCTGTTGCTACGTTCCCTGGAAATCCTCCAAACGGAGTTTGGGCGCGATCATATGGAGGTGGTTGTTGTCTACAACGAACTCGGTGGGCTGGCCTACGAGGTCGGCGACTATCTGCTCGCACGACAGCGGTTCGAGGAGGTGCTGGATATTCAGCGTCAAACACTCGAGCCTGGCGACCCGCGAATTGCTGCTGCTGAAACGGATCTGGCATGGATCTTTTGGACCCTTGGCGACTTTGCCCGGGCTGAGGAACTATTCACCCTGTCGCTAGCGTCACTTGAGCGCACCTATGGGCCGGACCGCTTCGAACTGGCGAGGAACCTCTTCCTTCAAGGTGTCTTGTTCAATAACAGTCCTGACTATCGCCGTGCTCGGTCGGTGCTGGAACGAGCTCTGCAGATTCAGTTGGCGCATCTAGGTCCAGATCATGTGGCAGTCGGCTGGACACTCCGCACGCTGGCGCGGGCACAGTTCCTGCTGGGTGACTATGAACAGGCTCTGGAGTCAGCTCGGCGCGCTCTCGAGATCATGGAAGAATCGCTCGGTCCGGAACATTCCGATTTAGCGTTTGCCTGGGAGACTCTCGGGTCCATCCATTGTTTGGTTGGGAATTTTGGCGAGGCGCGGCCCTTGCTCGAACGTTCTTTGGAGTTGCGCGAGGCGGCACTCGGTTCGGATCACGTGGAGCTCAGTCTCTCGCTGACCAAATTGGGGGGTTGTTATCTGGAAATGAACGATCCTGCGTCCGCCGGGCCACTGTTGGAGCGGGCGCTCGCGATCGATCGCCGTTGGCGTCCATCCAGTCATCCGGTGATCGCAAGAACCCTCCATACGCTCTCCCGTCAGCGTTTGTTGAGCGGCTTGCAGGAGGAGGCCTTGTCCCTCCAGCGTGACGCGTTGGCAATTATCGAGGCATCGAGCGGACCCGAAGATCCTGTCCTTGCGGCACACCTGGCCAACCTCGGTGTGGTGTTGCGAGAGAGCGGTGAACATGCCGCCGCTCGGTCTGTGCTCGAACGTGCCCTGATCCTTCGTGAGGCGCAACTTGGGCCCAAGCACCGGCGGATTGCTGACGATCTGCAAGCGCTTGCGATCCTCCACAGCTTGACCGACGAGGTGGAGCTGGCAGGGCAACGCTTCGACAGCGCGCTCGCCATGTATGAAGCGACCATCGGGGGTGGACACCCGACGGTCGCACGTTGTCTGCGGGCCTATGCTGAGCACTTTCGACGCATCGGCAGAGCTGCGGATGCAGCTCGAGCCGACCGTCGTGCGGCGAGTATCGATAACGCTGCGAAGCGTCGTAGCTAAATCCCATGAGAAGAACGAGTGCTCGGTCGGTTTTGTGGGCTGCGCCGCAGCTCCGAACTCGCTGGATTTCTTGCGAGATGCCTAAGCCCTAGTGGTACCAGCGGATAAGCGATCCTGACGGTGTCTGGGTTCGAACACTCTCGCTGCTCGCTCGCCCCACAAGACCTCCCTTTCTGAATCGAATACGGCAAAACGGGACTAGCCTAGAAGCGATACCCAAAACCCATACCCAGGATGAGCGGATCGAAGCCCAGGTCGTTGACTTCGCCGTCATCACCGGTGACTTCCAGGCTGGTATCGAGATATTTGGCGGCCAGGTTGAGTGACCAGGAACTGTCACCGAAGGCGATGTCGGTGCCGACTTGGGCGCCGAAGGCGAATTCGTCGCTGCCTATGAAGTCTTGGCCGATGACCCCGCCGCCGACCAGAACACGGAGGCCGAGGTCGCCGTAGAACACGTGGGCGAGGAGCGGGCCAAAATAAAGATCCACCGCCTTGTCGGGAGCGAGGTGGATGTTGAGGCCGGCAGTGATGGCGCCGAAGCTCACACCCTCACTGACACTGAACTGGAGGCCATCGGCAAAGTTAGCGTCGAGGATGATGTCTGGCTGGGAGAATAGAGCGCCAATTTCGAGACCCAGTCGAGGTGAGAAGCGACGCTCGAACGCGAGACTGACGCCAATATCGCCATTGGCGCTGGCTTCGACACGGTCGCCATCGCTATCCAGGTCACTGAAACTGACGTCCGGATCGACCCAGAGACCGCCAAAACGTAGCTGCCACGAGGCATCTTGGGCGGACGCGGTGGTTGGTAGTGCCAGCAGTGCTAGCAGTGTTAGCGCGATCAACAGGTTGTGGGTCCGTCTAAATTTGCTGGCAAGATTACGTTGAGGTTCGGGTTTGATTTTTGTGGTCGGGAGCATGTCTTGAATCTCCTGTGCGATCGCGTGGAAGTGTGTTGTTTGCTTCTTGCACGCGTAAGCGCCAACGGAGAAAAAAGTCCGCAACAAAATGTGCGTGTGATCGCGTAATGTCCCCCAAGACGTTGGATCTTTGATCGTAAATCTAACTACTTGGGCCCTTCTCAGGCCCTCGTGCAGGCTCGTTTTCGGCACCAGGGCGCACTGCTGTGCGGCCCAACCCAGAATCTTGCCGATTACTCCGATTCCCTTCAGGCCGGCTAAGAAGCTGCGCCTCAGACTAGATCTTTGGGGATTGCCGCGGTCAGGATTTCTGGGTCGTCATCGGTCACGAGGACGTTGTCTTCGATCCGGATGCCGCCAAAGTTGCGCAGGCGGTCGACTAGGTCCCAGGCGACATTGTCGCGCTGGCGCTGGCGGTTCTCGGGATCATCGAGTAGGGCAGGGATGATGTAGATCCCCGGTTCGATGGTTACTACGAAGCCAACATCCAACGGTAGATTCATCTTGAGCTTGCGCAGTCCCGGCTGCTTACTTTGTTTGCGCCCTGGCAGCATGCCACTGCAGTCCCGCACCCCGAGGCCAACCATATGCCCAACGCCGTGGGGAAAAAACAGCTCGTGGGCTTCCTGCTCGACGAGTGAATCCGGGTTGCCGAGCAACAGCCCGAAGTCGACCAAACCACGGGTCAAGTCGTGGACGGTCTCGAGATGGATCTCGGTGTATTCCTTGCCGCGTCGACAACGGTCGACCGCCCGTTTTTGCGCCGCTAGCACGATGGCGTACAGATCCTGCTGCTCGGGCGAGAAAGAAGATTCGCAGGGGTAGGTGCGGCTGACGTCGCAGGCGTAGTTTTCGACCTCGGCTCCGGCGTCGATCAAGATCAGTTCTTTCGAACTCAGTTTACGGTCGGTGGGAGAGAAGTGCAGCACTGCGGCGTTTGAGCCGAAACCTACGATGGTGTCGTAGGCTGTTCCGTGGCCGCCGGCACGCAGAAACGCGGTCTCGAGCTCGATCTGCAGTTGGCGCTCGGTGATGCCTGGGCGGAAGAACTCTTGAATTGCCGCGAAGCCATCACGGGTTGCTCGGGCTGCCTGGCGCATGAGGTCGAGTTCGAGGGGATCTTTGGGACGGCGCACCGCGGCCAGCTGATCGCGTAGATGTTTGGCCTGATCAGTGTCGATCTCAAGCTCGATCCCGAGATCCGGCAGGGGACTACCCAGCCTCGAGACCGAGCGTTCGCCGCGCTTTCTCAGCCAACCCGCCAGCTGGGATCGAGGAACACCAGCCGACGGGCGCTCGCCGGTCCAGACCCTGGCCTTCTGAGTGACCTCGGGAACAAAGTCTGTCCAACCCTCTTGCGGGTCGAAAGCCAGGACTGCACCCGGGCGATCGTTGGCGGTGAGGTAAAAATACTCGGAGTGAGATTTGTAGGGGTAGGTCTGGTCACCGCGTCCGGGTATCGGGAGCAGGTCTCCGGCTGAGATCAGGACTATTTCAGACTCGAGATTCCATGCAGCAGCGGTGCGCTTTCGGCGCAGTTGAACCGAGCGTTCGGGCTCGCTCATGCGGTCAGAATATCCACTCCGGTCTCGGTCACTGCGATGGTGTGTTCCCACTGGGCGGAGAGTGAGCCGTCGCGGGTGATTGCGGTCCAGTCATCGTCCAGGATTTTGACCCCGTAACGGCCGGCATTGATCATCGGCTCGATGGTGAAAACCATGCCGGGAACCATCATAGGACCATCGCCAGGTTTGCCGAAGTGAGGTACCTGCACCGATTCGTGAAATTTGGTGCCGATGCCGTGACCGACGAACTGCCGCACGACCGAATAGCCGTGGGCCTCGGCATGGGTCTGGATCGCATGTCCGATGTCACCGATATGACCTTCGGGGCGGACCGTGGCAATGCCGAGGTCGAGACATTGTTTGGTGATCTCGACCAGGTGCCGGGCTTCTTCGCTGACATCGCCGATGAGATACATGCAACTGGCGTCGCCATAAAAACCATCCAATATGGAGGTGACGTCGATGTTGATGATGTCGCCAGAGAGCAGCTTGCGGTCACTTGGAATGCCGTGGCAGACAACTTCGTTGATCGAGGTGCAGCAGCTTTTTGGGTAACCCTTGTAGCCGAGGGTGGCGGGGCGAGCGCCGCGCTTTAAGGTGAAATCGTAGACCCATTGGTCAATCTCACCCGTAGTCACCCCTACGTCGGCGATCCCTTCGAGGCGTGTCAGAATTTCCCGGGTCAGTTGACCTGCCCGCCGAATGCCTTCGATCTGCTCTTGAGATTTGAGCTCGATTCTGAGTTTGCGATCCAGGGATCGTCTCCATCCACTCGATTTTGCCGGTGGTGGTGCGGTCGAACTCTGGCGATCGTTGGCCAGATGGCACTTTTTGTACTTGTTGCCGCTGCCACACCAACAAGGGTCGTTGCGGCCGATTTTCTTTGTGTTGGTCTGCCTCATCCCAGGTCTCCATCCATTGCTGATGCTGGCGAATTTTGAATGCCGAGTGTTGTCGCCAGGCGGTTTCGCTCAGCTACCGAAGGGTCAGTATAACAATCGGAACAGCAGAAATTTGGTGGGACGCATTTGGGAGAGTCGTTTGGGGGGCTGGCAAGCGGTGTTGTCGTTGTCTCCCAGGATCAGCAGCGATTGACTGCCATCGGCCAAGCGCGGTCCGAGGGCAAGGCCTTCGAAATTGTCGAGCAATACTGGCAGTTCCTTGAAATCGACGAGCAGCTGTTTGTCGAGCACCGGCAGCTGCCGTGCGGCCGGACTCAAGGATGATCGATCAACCTCGGAGCGTGTTACGTCGAGACGGATCTCGAACAGCTTGATGATCATGCCGAGCTCTGGGCCCCAGGTGCGTTCCATGGCGAGCAATCGTCCGGCGTTGTCGAGGGCCAGCAGCTCGACCAGGCCGTGGGCGACGACGTTGCCTTCCGGCACCTGTAGCGGGTAGAGGTATTCATCGACGAGGACCGGAACCTGGTGAGTCTCAAAGTGCAAGAGGCGGGCAAAACGATCCTGGGTGGCCTTGGGGTCGAGGGCGTCCTGGGCCAAGGCGGATTCGGTGGCGGCGTAGAGGTGGCGGCCGTCGAGACTTGCGGTCAAAGACTCGAAGCCGAGATTCGAGCGTACTCCCTGACGTTGCACACCGTCTGTGTGGCGCGGCCTGAAAGCCAATGGGATGGCGGCGGTGCCCAGCCATTCGCCGGTCGCCAGGTCGATCCGATCGACGAACGGCGATACACCGTCGTCGGCTACACCTTCGCTCGACAGGTAGGCGGTGCCATCGCCGACCCGTACCAAACCCTCCGGGTCGACCCGGTCGTCGGGGTACGGTAGTCCTTCACGGGTGTACAGCCGGATGATGCTCTCGAACTCGACTCCATTAATCTTCGCCCCGGTCCGTTCGTCCTCGTCGAGGGTGATGCGTAGGGTAAATAGGCGAGCATCCCGACGTGAGTCCGAGACTGCAAAATAGAGCTGCTGGTCCGGGTCATAAGCGAGGGCTGACAACCCGCCGATGCAGGCGCCTTCGAAACGAGCGCCGCCAGGGATGTTGTACTCCGACAGCAGCTCGAGAGAAACCGGTTGTGGACTGTCTGCGTGAGGACCGTCTGCGAGAAGACGGTCTGCTAAAGGACTGGTTGCGCAGATGACGGCAGCAAAAATGGTGGCTATCCGGACTGGGCGCACGAGCCTGCCGTGGAGCGTCCGGTATCGACGAGAGGGCATGCGGTCATTCCCTCCCGGCATCGATCGAAAACTCGTCGTCGTCGTACACTCGGTCAAACAGCTCGGCATATTTCTCTTCGATCGCCTTGCGTTTCATTTTCATCGTCGGTGTCATCTCGCCACCCTCTTGACTCAGGTCGCGGTCGAGGACAAAAAAACGCCGCACGCGCTCGACCCGTGCCAGGTCTTTGTTGCCTTGTCGTACCGGTTCCAGGAAGAGCTCGCGAAACTCGCGTTCAGCGACAACTTTGCCGATCGCCACGGCCAACGCTTCGGAGCGGGCCATCGGATCTCGCATGAGCTCGGCGCGGCGTTCGTCGAGCTCGGATGGCGCCAGCAAGCCTCGCTCGGCACCCCATTCGAGCGTCTCGAGTGGGCTCGGAGCAATCAACGCACTGATGTAGTTGCGGCGGTCGCCGTGGGCGTGGACTTGGGAGATCAGCGGGCTCTTGGATTTGATCGCCCGTTCGATGTTGGCGGGTGCAACGTTTTTTCCGCCAGCGGTGATGATCAGGTGTTTCTTGCGATCGGTGATGCTTAGACAGCCGTCCTCGTCGAGCTCGCCGATGTCTCCCGTGTGCAGCCAGCCATCAACCACCGTTTCGCGGGTCGCCGCTTCGTTCTTGTAATATCCCTTGAAGACGAAGGGGCCGTGGATCAGGACCTCGCCGTCTTCCGCGATGCGGCAGCGATTGGGCGCTACAACTTGGCCGACGGTCCCCAGCTTCACCGCATGTTGACGATTGATGTGGGTCAATACCGTCGCTTCGGTCATCCCATAGGCTTCGTAGATCGGAATATCCGCTGCCCAGAAAAACTCCAGGATGTCGTAGGAGATCGGTGCTGCTCCGGTCAGGCACAGACGCACGCGGCCGCCAAAAGCTGCATGGACTTTCGAGAAGACCAAGCGCTGCGCCAAGCGATACTGCAAGGCGAGGCCGGTGGGTACGTTTTGTTGCGCCAGCACATAGGGTAGGCGTCGGCGAGCGACGCGGGTCGCCCAGTCGAAGATCGCTCGGACTGGTGCTGGTTTACGCTCGATCTCCGAATAGATCTTGGCATAAGCCTTTTCGAACAACCTGGGCACTGAGCCGAAGATTGTCGGCCGGACCTCCTGCAGTTCGGCCAGTACCGCGCCGACGCTCGACGCGTAGGCCGCTGCGATGCCGCCGTTGACCCGCACGTAGAAACCGAGAACCCGCTCGGTGGCATGGGCCATGGGGAGGAAACTCAGCAACAAGTCATCGCGGTAATAACGCACAATCTGATCGCTGCTCCCGACCAAGCTGAGGATGTTGGCGTGGGAGATCATGGCCCCTTTGGGCGGTCCGGTGGTCCCGGAGGTATAAATCAGGATGGCGGTATCGTCACTGTCGATCTGCGCTTGGCGGGCGGCAACCGCTTCTTCGTCCAACTCGGACCGCTGAAACCGTTGTGGTGACATCACGCGCGGGTCGGCTTTGGAATGGCCTCGAGCCAACGTCTCGGTCCAAGGGACAATCGCCAGGACCCGCTCGTTACCTTCGACTGCCGCGAGGACGGTGGCAAGCTCCGCTTCATCCGCGACGAAGACAACCCGACTTTCACTGTGTTCGAGCAGGTAACGCATTTGCTCGACACTCTGATGAGGGTAGATGCCTACCGTGACGAGTCCGGCGAGATGGGCGCCGAAGTCGTAGACGCCCCAGTCGATGTGCGTTGGACCGAGAATCGACACCCGTTCTCCAATCTCGAGGCCAAGGTCGACCAGCTCGGACGCAACCCTGCGGGCCTGATTGAAGAGGTCGCGCCAGGTGTCCTTGTGCCACTCATTGCCCTGCTTCTGAAAGCTCGCGACCGCGTCCGGTGTGTCCGCGGCGCGTAGCCTCAATACTTCACCGAGCGTCCGGGCCTCGCCAGCCACACTGTTTGCGGGCTCGTGGGGAGCGTCGAGATCGAGCTGCTTCATGGGTTGGTCACTCCTTCGTCGGGTGCGGCCTCCGGGGCGTCCGGGGAGGCCCGTTTGTCATCCCAGGCCTTGTCCATGCGCACCAGGTGGTTCACGGGTGCGAACTTGTCGGTCAAGAGCGGCGCATGGGTGAGGTCGAGGTCGATATCCCGCAACAAACCCACCATACGCTCCAACGAGGGCTCCAAGGTGTACTGCGGATCCATCCGTCGGGCGGCGGCGAGTAGTTGTTCCCGTCCGGGTGGCTCTTGGAGGTCGGTAGCCAGCAAGAGATAGTTGCCCGCCGGCACGGCGAACACGTACAACTTATTGAACACGGCACCGACACTACGCAGGATTCCCTGGACAAAAGGGTTCTCGAGGTTGGAGATCAGGTTGATGCCCAGAATGCCACCGGGATTCAAGTGCCCTTTGACCTCGGCAAAAAACTCCACAGTCGAGAGATGGAACGGGATCGAGTGTCCGATGTAGGTGTCGACGTAGACGTAACTCCAGCGGTTCGTCGGGTGGTTGGCGAGAAAGCGGCGGGCGTCGTCGATGTGGACCTTCGAGTTATCGTCCTCTTCGAAGAACATCAGCTCTTTCGCCAGCTCGGGTACGGCCGGATCGATATCCACGTAGTCGATGTGGAGATCGGGCAGCTGTTTCCTCAAATAGGTGCCGACACTGCCGCCACCCATGCCGAGGACCAAGAAGGACGAGAGGTCGGGGTCGAGTAACAACGCAGCGCCCGGCATCCGGTCATAGTCCAGCCAAGGCTCTTGGCTGTCGATAATGACCGCGGCGTGAATGGTGCCGTCACTGTGAAGGAAGCGGACGCCATCACTTTCAGTGACCCGTAGGGTTTGGTAAGGAGTGATGCGATCCGCCAACAGCTCGAGCCCGGCTTCCTGGGTCAGTGTCCCTGGCACCAAGGCGAACAGCAAGAGGCAGGCGGCGAGGATCAGTGGCAGGCGCTCTTGTCGTGCAGCGGATACCAACGCGGCGATGCTGGTCAGGGTGGTGATGGCAAGCAGCAAACGCAAGATCGACTCGAGATCGAGGCGAGGCACCAAAACGAAGGTGGCGCCCAGCGTGCCAACCAGGCTGCCTCCGGTCGAAAGGGCGTAGAGGTGACCTGCGGTACCACCCAGGAGATCGAGTTGACGGGTCGCCAGCCGCACGGCGTAAGGAGAGACCGCTGCCAAGCAAACCGTCACTGGACCAAAGAGGATCGCGGTTACGATCAGCGTGCCAGTTGGCGAGCCGTTAGTGAGCCCTCCCATCCATGCGACAACCCTCGAACCCGCGAGTAGCACCAATGTTTGCGTCAGCGCTGCGGCCAGGATTAGGCGTCCCAGGATCGCCAGTCTCGGTTGTCGATCCGCCAGCTTGCCGCCCCACAAATAGCCGATCGACATCGCGGCCAGGAAGACGCCAATGATCGAGCCCCAGACATAGACGCTGCTGCCGAAGTGCGGAGCCAAAATGCGGCTCGACACGATCTCGAGCGCCATGAGCACGGCACCCGGCATGATGACGACCCCGTAGAACTGAAGCTGCGATGTGTTCATGAGCGGTCGGCGATTATACCGGCGAGAGCTAGCACCAGCTGGCTGGCGCGTTGAATCTGGTCGTAGTCCAAGCGATCCGGTGTATCGCTCACCCGGTGATGGTCTTCGTGGAGAGCGGTAGACAACAGTAGGGTGGGCAGCCGATGGGAGAAAACTTCTGCGTCTGTGATCATAGGTTTCAGGGCACCGAAGTCTTCGAGCGAGACGATCTCGACTCCGGCTGCGTTCGCAGCCTGTTTCAACGCTTGTGCAAGCGGCGGGGTGTTTTTCGAGAGAGTCAGGTACCCGATCGCGTTCTGTGCGTCGGGGCCTAGCGGGCGCCCAACCATGTCGAGATGGATCGCAAGGTCGAGTTGCGCTAAGTCGATCGAAGCGTCGGCGAGGAAGCTCCTAGCGCCCAGCTGGCCAACTTCTTCGCCACCGAAGGCGACAAACGTCCAGTCGACTCCGCTAGTCGCTGTTTTCTCAGTGCTCGAATGTTGGCGTTTCGCCAAGCGGGCAACTTCGAGCAAAGCAGCCACTCCTGAGGCATTGTCGTCGGCTCCGGGGTAGATCTTGCCGGCGGGATGGCGGCCTTGGCCGTCGTAGTGGGCTCCGACGAGAATGTTTGGGCGATCACTGCCAGACGAGCCGTTGGATAGCTGGCCGATCACGTTGTAGTCCTTCCCATCGTACAGCGTGAAACCTCGGCAGAAGCCAGCCTCAGTGAGTGAGTCGAGACCTAGACCCGCCATTTGCTTGGCGATCCAGGCCGCAGCTAGCCGAGCTCCTGGTTCTCCGGCATGACGACCTTTCAGGATCGGTGAGGTCAGTCCCTGGACCCAGCCTCTCAGGTTGCGTTGAGAAACGCCGGAGTTTTCGATATCGATCGCGAGAGCAGGAGAGAAGGGGCTATCGAATTGAGAACAGGGATCCACAGCAGCCGGTTGGCATCCGCATAGAACCATCAGAGAGCACGCGATGGGCAGCCTCCATACGCCGCCGAGTTGGTGGAGCAAGTCTCTCACCCGGGCATGGTAGCACTCCGCCTATGGACTGTTGGTGACCCGAGATGTCCTCGTACGGGGCCGCGGGGTCCATCGAGAGGGGCGATTCGCGTCCCGACAGTCGACCGCCGGATGCCACTCGTGAGTTCGTTGTTTGGTTCGTACATGGGATCACGGAGAAAGTGTCGGAGACTCTCTTGCTGGTCCGACGAGACACCGATGCGGTTGGGGTCAGACGTATGAGAGTTTTGTCAAATATCTGATTATAAGAAAGTTGTTTGATTCAAGGTGAGATGCATTAGGCATGCTCGAGGTCTCTCGAAGGTTGGAGCCAAGTCGAATCTTTAGACCCGGAGTCGGCTCGCAGCCCATCCGTCGAAGTCTTGATCAGACGGATTGGCATCTGCTTTGCTACTACCTGTCTACGCGGAGGGAGCCGGGCATTCTCCCTGTCGTTTTCGCTGGATTCTCCAGTTGGCTTCCTCCGCGCTTGTCGACGGCCGGTCCTCTCAGGATGCTGGCTTCGAGCCAGTCGGGTCCGTCGTTAAGCTCGCGAGTTGGTCGTCGCCTGATGTGGCGCATTGCGTCACAGGTCACGCACGGAGTGTTGCGGAGGTAGCCTGCCACGGCCGGCTTCAGATCGTTCTGAAAAGTCACGTTTAATGAGCCATGTCCCCAACAAAACAATTGATAACGACCGAGGTCGTCTCATGCCACATATAGCCTTCAGATCTATGCTTCTATTAGTCACCCTAGGGTTGACAATGCCGCCGGTGGCGACCGCTGAAGAGTCTGCTGCCATCAGCCTGGAGTTTCCTCTGCGAGCCATTCATCAAGCCTCGCCGAGTGATGGTGACGGCCGGCCCTCTGTGTCGAGTCCCGCTGCTGGCAGCTTGCCCGGCCTCGTTGATCTCGCGGAATTCCCCGCCGAAGTGCCGGTGTTGGCTGTCACGGATGCACTCGATACGGCGATCGAAACCCGAGCCGCGGTCGCGGCAACCTGGGCTGCACAGCAGCAGTTTCGGCTGCACGGTCGGCAGCAGTTGTATCAGGTCGGTTTCTACGAGTCGATGAAGTTGGCTCTGGATGATCCAACCATCGGAGAGTGGGACTATCAACGTGGATATGCTGCTGGTGCGGACGCTCCGCAGGCCGTCGAAGTTGGCGCCGAGATGGGCCGGCAAGAAGCGGAGCGCGAGGCGAGCGTGACTACTGAGGCACATGTCTCCGCGGTCGGCTCGGGCCACCCGACGCTGGATCCCCAACCCCCGTCGAGGGCACCTGATACGCTGCATTCTAGTGTTGAGAATTCTAGGCTTCAGACGCCGAGTTTCTTCGACGTTTTCGACGACAACTCACCAACCGAGGTTCTCAGCGCCAGAGATGGCGTAGTGCTGCCGAGCAGTTGGACGTTATTCCGTCAAGCCAGCGCGTTTCGTCAAGCCAGCTCTGCCGACGCTTACGACGGGGGGTGGACCGATGGTAAAAATGCGCTGGATGAATGGATGAGTCATCACCATGATGGTGCCATATGGCGCCAGCTGGAAAGCTCTGAAAAGTCAGCTTTTTCCGCGGTCTTTCGGCGGATCTACAATCGGCAGTTGGGTGATCTGTTCGCGGAGAGCGCTGAGCGCGTTTACGGTGTGGGATTCGATGACGGTTGGAAATACGGCACCCTCATCGCCTATGAATGGAGCTTCCGCAAGGGGTACCACGCGGGTTTCGCGGGCACCCTGTCGGCGAGTGCCAGGGCGGGTTTCGAGGAGCGCAACTCGAGAATCTACAACGACCTGTATCGGGAGCGCTCGGCTTCAACAACACCTTCTGACAAGGCTGGCCGACGAGTCTCAAGCGACCCCGCGTTGTCTGTCAACCATGCGGTGTCCGCTGTCACAACGCCACTAGCCACGCCGGCAAATCGGACAGGTGCCAGCATGGACTGACCCCTACCATACCTCACAAGTTCTTCTCGAGCCTTGGGAAGACGACATCGTGCAGCGAGGGAATCAGCGTCAATGGCGGCGTCTCATGTGAGGCGGACGCCCCTGTCAGCTGCACGATGCCGTCTTTCGAAGGCTCGAAGTAATTAGATCCATCCCGTTTTGCTATTTCGGCTCGGTGAGGGAGGTCTCGAGGAGCGAGCAAGCACGAGCATGTTTGAGCTTCGCACCTGTCTGTATCTCGTATCCGATGGCACCAAAATGACTTAGGCTTACTGTAATAGATCTGGCGAGTTCTGGAGCTGCGGCGCAGCCCACAGTTCGACCGAGCTCTCGATGCGTTTGTAGATGGGATCTAGTTGGTTAGTTTGCTCGATTGGACCCTTGGTCGGTGTAGATTGGTGCAAATACTGACCGATCGAGGTGATTTTTGACCGAGCCTACACTCGCGAGCTTTTGGGATTTGGCATACGACAGTGGCGACCATCTGAAGCATTGGGAAAGTCCTCATCCCGCCTTGGAATTGGCTGCGATCATTGCGGCAGGCTTGATTCCACCTGATGTCAGAGTGCTCGATGTGGGGTGCGGTGCTGGCAGCGAAGCCATCTATCTCGCACGGAATGGATTTCAGGTAATCGGAGTCGATTCCAGCACCAGGGCGATCGATTTGGCGCGGGAGCGTGCAAAAAGTGCCGGGGTCGAGGTCGTGTTTCGATCGGCTGATGCCATTTGCTTGCCGCTCGACGATCAATCGATAGGCTTTGCGAGCGACCGGGGGTGCTTTCATGTCATCGATGATGATCTACGCCCCGACTACGCTCGCGAACTCCTACGAGTGCTGAAACCAGGTGCTTCTTTTCTGCTGCGCGGTGCTCGCGACGACTGCGACGAAGAAGGTGTTTTTGCTGTTGACGCAGAGACGATCGACCGCTATTTCGGTCGTCTAGGCTTCACGCACGGACCGATCGTGGCGATTGACCTGGTGGCAGAGAGCGGCTCACTACCGTCGAATATGGTCCTGTTGAAACGCTCGTAGCTGTTCCGACGAACTCTCGAAACGAGATGCGACAGGACCCAATAGAGAGAGGTTTTGCTCAGTTGTGAGGGGTTTTCTTTCGTCGCCGGTTTATCACTCTCGGGAAGGCGGCGACCTCTCGTGCAACACGTGGTCCGAGGGACTCCTGTGTGGGGGCGCCGAAACGATCTCGAAACGGTGCGTTTACAGACTTGTCGAAAGGTCGCCTGGATGCTTGATCAACGGATGTTGCCATGACGAGCCAAGCCGAAAGAAACGATGTCGACTGTGATCACACGGAGCGATCGTCAAGTGTCACTATCGATGACGCAACCAGCCGAGCCAATACGCCGAGTATCCGACTCTTGAAAGACGATAACCCTGGCGGACAGCGCGAACATGGTCAGACCTGGAGTCTCGACGATAGCGGGCTGCACGAAGTTCTGCGAAAGATGGTGACCGCCAACTGTCGCCCCGATTTGATGGATGCAAGTGAAGATCTATTCCAAGATGCGTTCATGCGCTTGCAGCAGCTAGAGGAGTTGCCCACCGGTGAGCAACGCCGGTTCAATGCCACCTATTTGTGGATGACTGCGACCAGCATCGTTCGCCAAACGAGAGCGGACAGAAGACGGCATCATCGGCATCACCAGGCGATGGATGAGGGTGACACAGACTCCTATGCAACAGATTCGGTAGCCAATCCCGAGAGAACAGCCATCGGCAGAGACCATCAACACAAGATTCGAGCTTGTCTCGCGACATTGCCGGAAAAGCAGCGTCGTGCGGTTGTTCTTCGTTACCGCTTTGAATACCGGAGCCGTGAAGCGGCTTCGATTCTCGATTGTTCCCCTAAAGACGTCGAGAACTGGGCTCTTCGAGGCCGCAAGAAACTCCGCGGCTGTTTGAAGAACAAGGGAATAAACCTATGAACCCACATCAATCCCCCACCACTTTCGACGACCTGTTGCAACTGCCGCCACCACCGCTCGTTGATAGCGGTCTGCGCGATGACGGGTACCAGAATGACACCGGTTTCCAGATCGAGAACTGTCCTTCTCCAGAGAGAATTTGGGAAGTGCATTGCGGTCGCTCGAATCCAGACGGCGCCGCGAGTCCAAACGGCGCCTCGAGTCCAGACGACGTTCTGAGTCCAAACAGGGTTGGAGAGATCCTCGACCACGTGACGATTTGTCCCACATGCAGCAATGAGTTCCAGCAAGCAAGGCGGCTAGCTCTTGAATTAGGTGAAATTCGTAGTTTGCAAGACTTCGAGCAAGATACCCCAGCCTTGGTGAGTGAGGGAGTCGAGATCAAGACAGTCCGAGGGCCGATCGCAATCGACAGCCGTCAGTCAGGATCGGAACGTTCAAGCGACACCTTGGTCGCTCGGCGCCCTCTGTGGTTTTATCTGATGCCCCTGGCAGCGACGGTGTTGTTCATGGTTGGTGCTCTGAGCTTCTGGCTTCCGTTGGATCCAAGAGACCTGGCCCTTGAGAAAAGCGTCGGGTCTTCTTTCTTGGAGAAAGAGGAGCATCGGTCGGATGATGTGCGGGGCCTGAACACCGAGCAAAGGAACGCCTCTCCGGAATCCAGAAACCTGGTCAGCGCGACTGCCCACAATGGTGTGGCGGTGAGATCCTTGATCGCGGATGGAAGAACCTTGACGCGTGATCGGTTCGTGCTGCGCTGGGAGGGACCAGAAGATGCCCGGTACGCAGTCCGTGTACTGACCTTGGAGGCGGTTCTCTACACGGACTCTGATCTGAAAACAACAGAGCTTTTGGTGCCCGAACAACAGCTGGCTGAGGTAACGTCAGGAACGACTATCCTCTGGCAAGTGGACGCTACCGTTCCCGGCGGCGTTCCGGTTTCTTCAACAACGTTCAGAGTGAAGCTCGAGTGACATTTTACCGTGAAGATATTTCGTCTGTAATCCCGTAATGTATTGAGAGGACTCCTCGCAACATTCCAACTGCACGCTTTTTGAAGGAGGAGCGAAAATGAGCGTACAGAAGACAACCTCGCTGTCGCAGTCGAAGGAGAAATCCCATCAGCGAGTAGAGTCGATCCAAACTCCCATTGCGTCGGAGGACGGTTCGGACTCTGATCATCAGCCCATTGCCCATCCAGGGCAACGTCAAGATCCACCCAGTTAGAGTTCGATTTTGTTTCCGAGGCTGGCTGGCCTCTTGGGGGGTGGGTGGCCCCCTTCAGCCTTATTTCGCCTGTAGGCAGTCGAGTGGTATAGGCTACTAGCTTGTGTGGAACAGGCTATTGTTGTGCATTACTTTAAAAAAATCGATCGCTTCGCCAAACTAGTAAGTAGCCTTGCTGTCAGGCGACCATGAGCGTTTCGAAGCCACTAACCCTAGGCCTGGCCTTGGCCCTTGCCCTGTCGGTGCAGGTGAACGCCGAAGTTTTGTGCGATGACGCATTCGACGAGCAACTGCGAGCGGTGCGGAAGTTGACGGTCAAGGGTCAGGCGACGGACGCACGTGTTGAGCTGGCCAAGGCTCGGGGCATGCCTATGGTCGCTGGCTGTCCGGCAGCGTCTGTGGCCTTGGCACTTCGTGAGGTCGAGATCCTTCTCAAAGAAGGGAATCTTGCCGATGCAGATCGACTGGTGCACAAGATTCAACAGGCACCTCCTGAATCGAAGCGTCTCGCAGCGGATCTCTTGCACAACGTCGGTATGATTGCCTACAACTTGGGGCAGTTCGAGCGGGCTCGGGAGAGTTACCAGCAACTAGAAATCTTGGATCGCCAGCGCGGTGATTTGTTCAATCTGGCAACAGATATCTACAACATTGCGACAACCTATTTGGCAGATCCGCCAGATGGCCAGATGCGAGATCGAGCAGTCTCCGAGCTGCGCCGTGCACTGACCGCCGCCAAGGCAGCGAAGCATCGCGATATCGAAGCACAGGTCCACCTCGAGCTCGGTAAGTTGTCCGAAGGTGAGGAGGCGGTACAACATCTCGAAGCGTGCCGTGCATTGGCAACTATTCCGCTTGATGTGACAGGTTGTTTGGGTGCGCTAGCGGTGGCGCGGATGTCGACAGATCCACTACAGGCGCAGCAGCTAGTGGTAGAAACGGTCGAACTCGCAGAACAAGCGGCAAAGGAGGGGGACCCATGGCCGTTGATCTATCGTTGGTCCGAACGCATGCTGGTGAACTGGGAGGTGCAACCGAGAGATCGTGCGATCGCAGAATCCCTGACGGCTTTGCGGCACATCGAGGAACTGCGTGAACAGCAGCGAGATTCGATTGCGCAGGCCGGGCTATTCTCGCTCTGGGCGGAGGCCTACCACTGGTTAGCGGGGCGCCTGCTGAGTCTCGGTGGTGATTCACCGAATCGCAACGACACGCATCTAGCCTTCATTATCGAGGAAAGATATCGGGCACGTTCTCTCTTCGATTCTCTGGAGAGTGCTGGTGTCGTTCCGGGCTCTATCGTTCAGAGACCAATCGTTCAGAGACCAATCGTTCAGGGGCCTATACCTCAGGAGCCTAGCACTCAGGAGCCTAGCACTCAGGAATCCAACACTGTGGAGTCTGGTAGCGTACCGGCTCCCGAAGACGTCTCCTCGAGTGAGAGCCAGGAAGAGCAGGATCTAACGCTGGTACAGCCGGCCTTCCCTGGTCTCAAGGATCGTCGGTTCGCCTCTTTGGCCGATGTCGAGGCGCATCTCGCGCCTGACGAGGCGATGTTGTCGTTTCAGGTGGCCCCCTGGAAGGATGTTTACGGTCGTTTTGGCGGGGGGTCGTGGTTGATCGCGATCACTCGCTCCGGCTCGCGAGTTTACAAACTCCCCGGACGTCGACAGATCTCCCACAAGGTCAAAGCGCACCTCGGACTTCTCGACCAGAGAGACAAGGTCGCAAGCGAGCTGGCGGCCAAGCTCTATGAAGAGCTAGTGGGTCCAGCGATTGCAGACTTACCGCCTGGTATCGATAAGTTGATCACCATACCGGATGGTGATCTTCACCTGCTGCCTTTTGGCACCTTGCGTGCGAGTCCTGAAACGGCACCGTTGGCGGTCACCCATCAGATCTCAATGGTTCCTTCCGCAACGCTCTGGCTGCGCTGGACAAAATCCTCGACGCCGATCGAAAAGATGTCGGCGCTGATTCTTGCGGATCCTCAGTTGCCCGAGGTTGCCGAAGTTGCGGGCGCGACGATCACTCGCGATCGGCCGGCCCAACTCGAGCATGCGTTGGCCGAAGGTGAGGCGGTCAGAACTTACATGGGGTCTTCGAGCAAACTGTTGAGCGGTGCCGGTGCCAGTGAGGCTGTCCTCAAACAGCAGCTAAAGGCGTCGGACAACGAGTTCGGGTTGGTCCACTTTGCTGCCCATGCAGTGGTCGATGGCAATCAGCCGGAGCTATCCGCAGTTTTGTTGGCTGCGGACAGCGAGCGTCCGGCAGACAGCAGTCGAGAGGATGGGAGCCTGCAGATTTGGGAGATTGTCGATCTGTCGCTCGAAGGACGCATGATTGTACTGTCGGCTTGTAGTAGTGCGTCCGGTAGCGTGCTCAAGGGTGAAGGTGTTATGAGCCTGGCCCGCGCCTTCTTCCAGGCTGGCGCCAACACGGTGGTTGGTAGTCTTTGGCCGTTGGGTGATCGGGAAGCTCTCGAGCTCTTCGACGAGTTCTACCGCCATCTGACCCGAGGCACTTCGGTACGAGAAGCTTTGCAGCAAGCCCAGAAAGCGATGATTGCAGCCGGCAAACCTGCTTCGGCGTGGGCTGGGGTGGTCGTGATCGGAGACGGCGCACGAGTACCCGTGACCGCACGCCAACGGATTTGGATGGCCGCTTGGGCGCTGGCGGCGATAGTATTGCTTGTCTACGGTGTTTTGGTCTCTCGCCGCCGTCGAAACGTACAAGCCTCGTAAGGCTCCCAAAGCGTTGCAAGGCTCAGGGAGAAAAATCCGCTCCGGGTTTGCCAGATCGAGACATGACTCCCTGTTTCGCGTATACTTGCCTCTGCACGGGTCGGCACCGCCAAGTGCAGGGGATGTCCGATCTCAGGGATCTGCTGAGCACCACTCCCCGCGCCGTCCCTTTTTGAATAGACACATCCCCGAATACCTCGAATCCTGCTTTCGCTGGGTCTTTTTTGCCCCACCTGCGCTAGCTACTGCTTTTTGACCCACCTCAATTTTCGGATC
>JAJCXO010000165.1 GCA_029263395.1 Acidobacteriota bacterium
GTGGCCGGCAGCAGGTAACGCCCGTGGATGCAACGGGTCGTGATCTCGAATCGGGTGCCACCGGGATAAACATGACGGTGTGATCTTCCCATACCCCTTTGAGACGGAGAACAGGCTCCCAATCTTTTCAGTTTGGCGAAGAAATTTCGCCGATTGTTCTCCACCAAGCGCATCTCATCCCACTGTATTGGGGTTAAGCCGCTGATTCTAGAGAAGTACGACTCGGGTGGCACCCCGATCGCGGATCGCCGATCGCACTACGATTCGGGTGGCATTACGATTCGGGTGGCACCCCGATCGCACCCCCATCGCAGATCAAAGTCCATCGACGCCTGACACCGCACAAACGCGGTTAGAGAGACGAGCACCTTCGCTGCAATAGCTGCTCGAACCGAGCGGTAGGACAACGCTGGTCGAGTGGACTGAGCGCGTCGAATGGACTGTGGCCGTCGATATTGGCCTGGCGCTCATGATCGTGTGGCTCTCGATAGAGGCCATCCCCTGCACCAACTCTGACGCGGTCGAAGACCTCCCAACACATTATGGATGCGAATATCATCGACCTTCCTGGTGAGACGTTTGGCCGATCAGCATCGGTCCAGAGCATCCAGAGGCTTCGCACTTATCGACTGCGCCATCAACAGCGAGGGAGCTAAAATGACTTCGAGCCCTGCACACCTTTTCGAGCAGTGGTCCGTTTCGAGACAGTATTTCGTCCTCAAGCAGTGGTCCGTCCTCAAGCAGTGGTCCGTCCTGTGGGTTCTGATGGTTCTCGTCTCCCAGCCAATCCTGGCGGTAGAGACCGAAGGTTGGTTACGGCTGGATACGAAGCACTTCACGTTTCTGACCAACGGCCCCGAAAGCGTCGCCCGCAGCACAGCGTACGACTTGGAACAGCTGCGCTACGCCATCATCCAACTGTGGCCAGAGAGTCGGTTCGAGCCCGCCGTGCCGACGTTGATTTACATCTTCGAGGACGACGAGTCCTTCGCCCCCTACCGTCTGAGCCGATCTCTTGCGCCCGCTGGTGGCGCACACCCCGGACCCTCAGCCAAGGTGCAGGGACAGCCGGCTACCTGGTACCCCACGAGCATGGCACCTATGCCGCGCTGTTGATCGACTCCGAAACCCGCCCCGTACGATTCGTCTACAAACAATACGTTCATCAGCTACTCCACGCCAAGCTGCCAACGCTTCCCCTCTGGCTACGTCATGGCTTTGCTGAGTACTACAGCACCTTCGAGGTCGAAGGAGACGAGGCCCTGGTTGGCCTGCCGATTCCAGCCCATCGTGACGCGCTGCGCGGCCACCTCGCCCCTGGCGGTCTTCGCCTCGAAGCCCTCATCATGCAAACGGGCCGGACACGGGATGTCGGCGGGCCGGCGCTTTATCCTCTGGCTTGGGCCCTGACGCACTACTTGGGCTCCGATCCGGTACGTGCCCGTCAGATGACAACATTTGCTTACCAAGTGGTACGAGACACGCCAGTCGAGCAAGCCTACGCCGAGTCGTTCGACTTTGATCTCACCGAGCTCGAAGAGCGTCTCATCACGTACCTCAAAGGCACAAATTTCAAATATACGCGGGCAGCGATCGACCGCGGAGTTCACCCGGCACGTGTCACCCGTTTGGCTCCCCACGAAGCGCTGTTCTATTTGGGCGACTTGATGGCCCATACTCAGCCCAATCGTCAGGAGGACGCAGCAGCACACTTCCGTGGCGCGCTCCAGCGGGCTCCTGGCCACGGCCGCTCGCTTGCTGGCCTGGGTTACTTCGCGGAGTTGGCGGAGGACGACGTCACAGCCTCTACCTATTATCAGCAAGCGGTCGCCGCGGATTCTGACCATTTCCTGGTCCAGTACCTCTACGGCTCCAG
Source organism: Acidobacteriota bacterium (assembly GCA_029263395.1). Lineage (GTDB taxonomy): Bacteria > Acidobacteriota > Thermoanaerobaculia > Multivoradales > J023 > JAAELT01. The sequence continues at coordinate 1,877 of JAJCXO010000165.1, forward strand.
CCTGGCGAAGTCGTTCGGTGACCGCCGGCCGGTAAATGAAGAAGAGCAAGCACGGCTCAACCTCGCCGTGGCAGCTCTGGAACGTTCAGTCGAGCAGTGGGGAAACTTCGCACCGGCCTGGTCGCGCCTGGGTTATGCCCGCAATCTTCAGCCCGAGGCCTCTCAACAAGCAGTCGAAGCGCTCGAAAACGCCCACGGCCTGTTGCCGGGCCGTCTGGACATTGCCTTCAACTTGCTGCTGGCTTACGCCCGGATCGATAACCGCGAAGCGGCCGAGGCCATCGTCGCCAGAATGGGTTTCCTGGGAGCCGATGACGCCACCCTCACCCGGGGGCGAGAGGTTCTACTCACCATGGACTATCGGGACGCGGCCCGTCTAGTGCGCCAGGACCGCCTCGACGACGCAACTCATTTATTCGCCCGAATCTTGGCCCAGACCACTAACCCAGCCCTGCAACAGCAGGTCGAAGAGCAACTCGGAAAACTCGAATCCACCGGCCAAGTTCTGGAGTTCTCGAAGCTCTACCGTAACGCCATCAATCTGCTCGCCGAGCGGCGGTTCGAAGCTGCGACCGAGGCTTTACAAGAACTCGAGGCGATCGCCCAGCCAGGGCAGCAGCAGAACGAAGTCGATAAGCTCTCGAAGACGCTGGCAGCCATGCAAAAGTGAAGCGAAAGAACGTCTCTGCGAGCACGCAGTTCGGCAGTTGAGCCGCCGCCAACCCATCCATCGATTCTCGTCAACCGTAGAAGCGATGACGTTCTCTTCTCACAGACTCTCCCCTATCTCGACCCAAAGGAAACCTCATGCAGGCTCAATGCATTTCAGGTTCGGTTCGGCTCTTTCTATCCTTGGTCCTGGTGCTTGGCATCGTAGCCCCGGCGTCAGGCCAAGAGACCAACGCTCAATGCATGTTGCAGTTCGACGCGGCCTGGAGCGCCGACACCCATCCGATCGACTTTCCCGTCGGCACGGCACACTTCTCGCCTTTGATTGGCGGCACCCATGATGATCTGACGGTCTTTTGGCAAGCCGGCGGTCTGGCCACCCCAGGCATCCGATCGATGGCGGAAACCGGCGCCACCGGCCTACTCACCGCCGAGGTCAACGATGCGATCGGACTCGGCGGCGCGGAGAGTCTGATTTCGGGCGGCTCGATTCCGCTTTCACCAGGTATGGCGCAGGCCAACTTCGACGTCAGTCTCGATTATCCACGGATCACCGTTGTCACCATGATCGCACCCAGCCCAGATTGGTTCATTGGTGTGAATGGTTTGGATCTGTTCGAAAACGGCAGCTGGCGGCAAAATACCGTCGTCGATCTCCTGCCGTATGATGCAGGGACCGACTCGGGCGTCACCTTCAACTCACCCGACAACCCGACGGTACCTGCGGAACCGATCGCCATGATCACCGAGTCACCGTTTCCCAACGGGGTGCCGCTAGGAACGTTCACGATCGCTTGCGACAGCCCGTTGTTGTTCACCGATGGCTTCGAGAGTGGCAACCTGAGCAGTTGGGCTAGCTCGCAATAGCTGAAAGCTACTCGACCCTCTGGTCCCTGGCCTGCTCGGCTTGACAAGCGGCTGCTGACAAATATACTACCGGCCGATCGGCAGGCAACCGGCCGACCGGCAGGTATATAGAGGTCCAAGCCATGGCTCGCAAGCCCCAAAAGAAATCAAAAAAAGCTCAGGTTGATCCCAAAGATCGACGCCGAGAGATTCTGGAAACGGCCGCTCGACTGATCTGCGAGAACGGCTACAACGGCACGTCGCTGCGCGATATTGCCGAGGCCTGCAACCTGACCAAGGCCGGCTTGTACCACTACAGCCGCAGCAAAGAACATTTGTTGATCGAGATCATGAACTACGGCATGGACATGTTCGAGGAGCAGGTGCTCGACCAGGTGATGCCGATCGTCGATCCGGTCGAGCGTCTGCGCACGTGTATGCAGAAGAATGTCCACCTGGTAACCGACGATCGCACTAAAGAAGTGACCATCATCCTCCACGAGCACGCCACACTCACCGGCGAGGCCCGTGCCCACATCAACGCTCGCAAGAAGCGTTATGTGCGATTCCTCGAGTCTTCGTTCACCGAAGCGATGCGCGACGGCCAACTCCGGGCGGTTGATCCCAAAGTGGCGGCATTTTCGTTCCTCGGCCAAGTGCTGTGGATTTACAAATGGTATCGAGTCGACGGTGCAATCGACGCTGACAAATTGGCCACGGAAATGGAAAAGCTATTCTTCGATGGTTTTGAGACGCCACCGGTGCCGGAATCGAATCCGGCCTCAGAAGAAAGGGTGCACTGATGTCACGTTCCAGATGGACCCACTTGGCGGAGGCCGCAGCGTCGATCGATGACGGCTCGCTGATTGCACCAGGAGGGTTCATGCTCGGCCGTGCGCCGATGGCGATGGTTTTTGAGCTCGTGCGCCAGGAGCACGCACGACTTCACGTGATCTCGCTACCCAACCCGCTGCCAGCTGAAATTTTGGTCGCAGCTGGAACTGCCTCCAAGGTCGAGTTCTTGTTTGCTGGCGTCACCCTCGAGGGGCGGGTCTGGCCGATGCCGTCGATAAAGCAGGCGATCGAAGCCGGAGCCATCGAATGGCAAGAACATGACGGGTATCGCGTCGTTCAACGGCTCCGAGCAGCGGCGATGGGGCTGCCCTTCCTACCGGTTCCAGACTACGGCGGCAATGATCTGGCCCGTAACGACCCACTTCCCACCGTCGCCGATCCGTTTACCGGTGAACATGTGCCGGTGGAACGTGCCATGTACCCCGATGTTGCGTTGATCCACGCCCAAGCTGCGGATGACGACGGCAATCTCTACATCGAGGATCCAACCACCGATCTAGTGATTGCTGGCGCTGCACGCCGAGTAATCGCGACGGTCGAAAAACGAGTCTTGAGAGTTCCCAAGGCGACCATTCCCGGTCTGATGGTTGATTTGTTGGTCGAAGAGCCTCACGGCGCCTACCCTACTGGCTGCCTGGGCTACTACCCTGCTGATGAAGAACACCTGGTCAGATATCTCAAAGCCGCCAAAGCGGGGGACGCATCGCATTATCTCGACGAGATGGTGCGCGGCGGCAGACGCCAGGCTGAGATCGCCAGGCGCGCCGCATGACCACTTCCCCAGCTGTCGCCAGCGACAGCTTCGACCGCCTCAGCCGTGCCGACCGGGTGGTCGCGATGATGGCGCAGCAAATCGAAGACGGTATGGTGATCGCAACCGGTGTTGCGTCGTATCTTGCGATCCTAGCGATTGCAGTCGCTCGGGCGACCCACGCGCCGCGGCTGACCTACCTAGCGTGCGTCGGCTCCCTCGACCCGGAGATGACAGAGCTGCAACCCTCCGCTGAAAGCCTGGCCTACCTCGAGGGGCGTAGCGGCGAGATCACTATTCCCGACCTGTTTGACCATGCTCGACGCGGTCGCATCGACGTCATGTTCTTTGGTGCCGCCGAGATCGACGGCTACGGTGACACCAATCTGACCGCTGCCGGCAGCCTCGAGCAGCCAACGTTCAAGTTTCCTGGAGTCGCCGGCGCTGCAACGTTGAGACGTTGGGTGCACAAACCGATCCTCTCGATCCCTCGGCAAAGCCAGCGCAATCTGGTCTCGAGAGTCCAAGTGGCCTCGACCAGCGATCGGCAACGTCGGACGCCGCTCTACACCGATCTCGGTGTGTTCGAGCTCGGCGAAGACGGAGCGCAACTCGTCGCACGGCATCCGTGGACGACCGAGCAAGACATCGTCGAACGGACCGGCTTCGAATTTCGATCGATCGCCCCCCTTCCGATAACGCCAGCGCCTGCCCCCGAGTTAGTTGCAGCGATACGAGCCTTCGATAAACAAGGTATGCGGGAGCGCTTGGTCGGCTGACGAGCCTAGCTAACTGACCGCCCTCGCTGGCCTTCCTGAATAAAACTTGCTTAGCCTGAGGAGCCTGTCATGCAAGCCGTTGTTCTGCACGCGTTCGGTGATCCGTCCAATCTGCGCCTGGAATCCGTCCCTGATCCATCACCAGGCCCGGGTGAAGTCCTCATACGAGTGCGGGCCTGTGGCGTCTGCTTCCACGATGTGATCAATCGACGCGGCAATCTCCCTCGTACCCATGTACCAGCAATCCTTGGTCACGAGGCCGCCGGCGAGGTGATCGAGGTTGGTTCCGGTGTGGAAGGCTGGTCAGTTGGTGACCGTGCAGCCACTCTGCAACGCCTGTCGTGCGGGTCTTGCCATCACTGCAGGATCGAACGCCACAGTCTGTGCAAACAAGACAATCGATTCTTCGGCGAAGAGCTGCCTGGTGGCTACGCGGAGTTCATGGCAGCACCGGTGGCCGGCCTGGGCAAGGTCCCGACTGGCGTCTCGTGGCCAGTTGCGGCCACTGCCTGCTGCACTGCCGGCACCGCCGTGCACACTCTGCGGACCCGGGCTCGCGTGACAGCCGGCGAGTCTGTTGTGGTGACCGGTGCCAGCGGTGGAGTCGGACTACAGGTTCTGCAGCTAGCCCGCCACGACGGTGCGCGGGTGCTGGCAGTCACGTCGAGCGCGTCGAAAGTCGATGCGTTGAAAGAAGCGGGCGCTGACGAGGTGATTGTCGCCCCAGATCTGAAGTTCGCCCGCGCTGTCCGTGAGTTGACAGGCGAAGGCGCCAACGCAGTGATCGAAATTGTCGGCAGCGCAACCTTCGATCAAAGTCTAAAGGCCTTGGCTCCCGGAGGACGGCTGGTGGTCGTCGGTAACCTAGAGACCGGCATTGTACAACTCAATCCCGGCTTGGTCATCGTCAAGGAGTTGGAATTGATTGGTGCCTACGCGACAACCCAAAGTGAGCTGCAGGACGCCTTGCAGTTGATCGAAGACGGCGTGTTGCGTCCGTGGGTTTCTGGAGTGCTTCCACTGGGAGAAGCTTCACAGGCTCATCAGCGTCTGGAAGATCGTGACGTCGTCGGGCGCCTGGTCCTAGAGCCAACCCACTGATCTTTCGAGAACCGGTGCTTTTGCGGTTCCTTCCGATAGGATCGCTACGAAGGCGGTCGGCCTCGAATTGCTCGCGAAGCGCCGCCACTGCGCAGGCTTCAGCATAGTCGTCTAGTCTCAGAGTAGTCGTCCAGCCTCAGCCATCGCTGGGGTTCGTCCTACCTCCGCCAACGCGTGAAGCTGGCCCCGAATGACCTCAAGACCCTCGAGAAGGAATCGGTCGAAATCTTGGGAGAACTCTTGAGCTTCGACGACGCGTTTCTCGCTTTCCTGCAGTCCGACGACACTGAGGCTAGCTGAGCTGAGCTCGCACGCGATATGAATGCCGAAACTCGAGAGTACCTGCGCGCTGTCAACCGTCGCTTCTATGACCATTTTGCCGAGGACTTCAGCGACACTCGGCAACGGGCCTGGCCTGGCTGGTTGCAGGTCAAGTCACACTTCTCCGACACGGTGTCAGCCAACACGGCCTCATCCAACACGGCGCCACCGCTGACAGTTCTCGATATCGGCTGCGGTAATGGTCGCTTCGCCTCCTTCTTGAGCACACATTGGGGACCGAACGTCGATTACCTAGGCTTGGACGGCAGTGCCGAGCTCCTGCACCAGGCCGAAGCGCGATCGGATGGCCTCGAAGCCCACAGATTCTTCCACGCCGATCTGATTTCGGACAACTCAGATGCCCTGCTAGGGGATCGATGCTTTCAGCTAGTGGCGCTATTTGGAGTCTTGCATCATGTGCCAGATCAGGAGACGAGGCGTAATCTCCTACGGAGGCTCACAGCCCGTTTGGCACCGGGCGGGTTGCTGGCTGTGTCGATCTGGCGCCTGGATCGAACTCCCAACTTCTCCCGCAAAATCATTCCCTGGTCAACCTACCGCTCTAGCCTTGAAGGCACAAGCGAGTCGGCACTAGACCTCGACTTGGAACCCGGAGACGCGCTCCTGAGCTGGGCAGGCCAAGTCGCAATCCCGAGGTACTGTCACTTTCCGGACGATGCTGAAATTGCGGACTGGATCAAGGCAGTCAAGGTCCCCGTAGTCGATCGCTTTGCAGCTGATGGACCTTCGGGACAAGATAATCTCTACCTGCTTTTTCGGATGCCCCGAGATGACCAGCAATCGGCCTAGCGTGTAAAATGCGCCGTTGACTATGACTTCGGTGAGGATCCTTTTCCGTGCTCCCCTGATCGCCCTCGTCTCGCTGCTAGCGTCTGGCATGATCCTGGCTTCAGCAGCTCTGAGACCTTTTTTGCCGGCATTGCAGCTTCGGCTGCGCAACGCCTCCTTCCGCTGGTGGGGTCGGCAGCTCTGCCGCTTGATGGGCATCAAGGTCGAGGTTGAAGGCCTTCCCCCGACCGGCCCCTTCTTTCTGGTAGCCAACCACGTCAGCTATGTCGACATTATCCTGCTGGCAGCGTTGGTCGATTGCGCCTTTGTCGCCAAGGCAGACCTCCGCGCCTGGCCCCTCCTTGGCTGGGCGTTTCGCAACGCTGACACGATCTTTATCGATCGCGGCCGAAAGAAGGACCTGCTGCGTGTGATGCAGCAAGTCCGCGGTTATCTCGACCGGGGCATCGGCGTGTTGATCTTCCCTGAAGGAACCAGCAGCAAAGGGGAAGAGATCCTGCCCCTCAAGGCTTCACTGCTCGAGATAGCTGCTGAGGCCACCAAGCCCGTACATTTTGCAACCCTGAGCTATCGCACTCAAGGCGGCATGCCAGCGCACAAGGCCGTCTGTTGGTGGGACGACACACCGTTTGTCGTCCACTTACTGCGCCTGTTGGGCTTGCCCAGTTTCGAAGCTTCAGTGACCTTCGGAACTCAGCCGCTAGCTGCCAATGACCGAAAGACGCTAGCAGAACAATTACGCTCAGCTATGGCTGAGCGCTTCACACCGATCCAGTAGAGACTGACTGCAGCTGCTACTTCTAATTCAGCGAGCCTTTGCTGCCAGCGTCGAAATCATCGATCATCGGCCCCGACTCACAGGCTTTGACCGCTGAGGTGAGTTCGTCGACATTGATGAGATTCTTATCGACAAGAAGTCGTACTAGCCCGCGCAACAGTGACCTGAGTTCCTGAAAGCTGCGAGAAAAATCCCCCGGCATACCTTCGCCGACCTCGGCAACGGTACTTGGATTGTAAGGCCTCGCGCCGTAACGAGAGTCTGCATAATCATCGACTCGATGCATCTTGTCCGTCGAGGGAAGCTGATAGAGCTCGCCATAGAACTCTCCAGGGTCGACGCCAATGACATTGAGAATGAGCAGAACTTGCTCGACTCTCAGAGATTTCTGCTTGGTCAGCAGCTGGCTAATGTAGCTGCGCCCCCAGGCCAAAGCCTCTTGGACTTCGAGTTGAGTAAACCCGCGCTCGCGGATCTTGTTACGTAGCAGGGTCAGGACGCGATCAAGCTCTCGTTCGAGGATTACCATGATAGTTGGGATTCTACTGATTCATACAGAAGTTTCAAGGGTTGTATTGCATGTCGCTGCTCGGCTTGCATCTCTCTATTAAGGAGCAAGACTCTGAGAACACCCTGGGAATCGGGATTCTCTTACTGACAGAGACCCACAAACCAATTCATCTCAACACTCTTTCCGAAAGGCTATTACTCTGTCAGCTCATTGCAGAGTTCGGCACCGCCTATCGCGAGATCAGGACCTCTAGCCGATCATCCAGATCTCGCACCTCGGCGACTCGGGGGCCCTCTGCCGGGAAATCCAACACGATGTGGATCTCGTCGCCACTGTGAAATCCAGTCCGAATCTGCTCTAACTCGGGCGTGCCGACAGCCAGCCGCCCGCTGCCATAGGGGGCTTGAATACCCAAGATTCTGATCATTTCACGCGCAGAATTGTAGGTCAGATCGAGATGTTCATAACGGTCTCCACCGAGCCTACCGTTGAGCTCGATCGTCAAGAGGGTGCCCCCCTCGGCACGACGCCACGAGAGTCGATTGACCAGAGTTGCAGGATTGCCAGCCCCCGAACGACCAGCGATCTCGGAACCTAGGAGCTGAGGTCCAGGATCTCCTGGAACATCTGCGTTCGCGGCAGCCTCGGGATCCGACGAGACATCGACCCCTGGCGGCAAATCTTCCGCAACATCAACTCCTTCGAGGCCAGAACCCGGAACCGCTGCGGCAGGATCACCGGTGGGTTGTGCGTCTGCACTAGCCACCGACGCACTACCTGTCGACTCGAGTTGCTGCGGCTCGATTGTTGTGGCATCAGCAGCCACAAGAGGCTCAGGAGCTGTTGAAGACCCAAGCCCAAGCAGTCCTCCAATCGGCCCACGAAAGAAGATACCGGCTCCAACAAGGGCCACCAAGAGGACTGCAAGCCCTACGGCTCCCTTGCTGCCGAAAGCACGTCGCAACACTCCCAGCGGATGGGCCTTCGGCTCTTCTGCGAAGAGGTCGTCTTCGTAATCCTGAATCTCTCCGACCCCGCCAGCAATTACGCCTTCATCTGCCCCCACCGCCGAAGCATGAGCTGAAGGCTCCGGTGCCATCTGGCCTAGCGGAGGATGGTCATGAGCCCTCTGATCCCCCAACGGGGTCTCAAGCTGTGGTGTCGTCGCCTCCGTCACCGCCGGCGAGCCAAAGAACCCAGGGCTCTCCAGCACGCCAGCATCAACTGGCTCTTGAAGCTCAACAGGCTTGCCGGTCACCACCGTCGGGTCTTCATACGCTTCGAGATGTGCCGCCGCCAACTCACCCGGAGTGAGCACGGGGGTGGTTGTCGGCCCGACAACCGTCACATCTTCCTCCAACTCGAAAGGATTTGCTGTGCTCGCACCTTCAGACAGGATCGTAGGGTCGTCGTCTTCAACGCCCAAGACTGCAGAAGATCTACTACCAAAGTCTGCAGCGGCCTCGAAGTCTTTGAAATCAGCCTGGTCGTCTCTCTCCCCTAAGTCCTCAGTTGAAGCAAGAGGTACAGTCGAACCAAAGTCCTCAGCGGCCCCAAGGTCCGCACCGGCCCCAAGGTCCGCACCGGAACCAAAGTCCTCACCGGAACCAAAGTCTGTCGTGGAACCAAAGTCTGTTGTGGAACCAAAGTCTGTCGTGTCCTCAGAAACTGCCGCCAGCTCACTGCTCGGTGCTTCCGGCTCCGAATCCAAGGCAAAACTGTAGGCATCAACTGCATCCGCCGGGGCCGCTTCTCGCGCTGCGTCTGGACCTGGCAAAGATCCAAAATCGATGGCGTCAAAATCAACGCCCCCCTCTTCAACGGCCACGGGTGTGAGATGAACCTCGTCTGCCGCTTCTTCGGCAACAGCAAAAACGTCGGCTGCGTCGAGCTCGTGGTCGAATTCCGTCGTCTCACCACGATCTGCGTCGAATTCCGTCGTCTCACCGCGATCTGCACGGTGGTCACCGCGATCAGCATCGTGGCCCGCATCGGTATCGAGCGCTGAATCCTCGAACGCATTCAGCTCAAAGGCATCGTCCAACTCACCTTCTGGCGTTGCGATGTCTGGCTCGGCCTCAGATATCAGGCCCACACTGTCAGCCAGGATCGAGTCGCCGTCTTCGACCAGAACCTCTTCCGGTAGGTCTGGTAGCTGCGCCCCCCAGGGTGCGTCAAACTCTGTTTGATCAAACGCACGGTCCATCAATGGCGGTTCGATAGTCGAGGCTCGCGGATCATCAGCTTCCAACAAGGTAAATCCGTCCTCGCCGAGAATTGCCTGCTCAGTTCCGGGTGGTGGTGGACGCGGCACGAGGGGGCGCGAGGCGTCGGTAGCAGATTCTGTCGCCTCTGGCACTGCCACCGGCATCGGCAGAATAGCGCCAGGTTCGGCGAGTGCATCATCAGGAACGTCGGTGAGGTCAAACGGGCGGCCGCCACCTTTGACCTCTTCCTCCAGGATTTTCAGGAAGAGTTCACGCCCTTTGTCATTCAGCTCCTGGAAACGCACCGCCATACCAGCCGGGCCGTCGGCTGACGCTGGTTGGACCCAAGCAACTTCTCCCAGCCCAGTGGCCAGTTTGAAGCCGTCCGTTAGGCGCACTTCGAATCGGACCAACGACCCGACCGCACGTCGTTCATCGGTCCATAGGTACATACCGCCCATGGACAAAACCGAAGCATACTCCTCCACGAAGGATGAGAACTTTTCGAACAGCAGGACTATCGGGGACTCAGAGGCTAGCAAGGCTCCTCCGGATCGATGCCTAGGCCATCAGCCAGGCGGTTGTAATAATTGAACAACGCAGTCACCTGGACGATGTCATGAATTGCGACGTCGTTGAATCCTACCTCACGTAATGCCTTGACGTCGTCTTCGCTGCAACCAGCTGGCGACTTGGTCAGCGCCATGGCGTAGTCCAGCATCCGACGATCTGCCACCGAAAGGTTCGCTTGACGATAGTCTTCCTTGATCGCCGTAACAACCTCGATGCTCTCTTGTGATCTTTGAATCTCGACCCGGAGATCCTCGCCGTGCGCCTCTGTTCAGTAGTGGCAGGCGTTGGCTCTGGACACCACGGTGGCGATCATCTCGCGCTGTACCCGACTCAGTGGACTCTTATCGGAATGCATAACCTCCAGATACAGCTGCGTCGAGTGGCGAAGGATCTCCGGACGCAAGCTTTGGAGGCGAATCACATTGTAGACTTTGCCCGCACGCCGGATCGCCGCAGCGTAGAGACGCTTGAGCAGCCCACTGGCTGCTTCGGGAGACACAGTATTGATCCAGGCCATGTGCCGTAATCGAACACAGGTCTCGCGGACTGTCAAGGGATGCGCCAGCTTTACGGCGCTCGACATGCTGCTAGATTCGTCCGACCCCAGCTCCGTAAATTGTCAGTCGGACCGGATCCTGGAGAAAGGCGACGACACTGAGATGGTCCCGTGACCACTCCGGATCAATATTGAGAACTGTGGGACCCGAACTCCACTGGGTCTCGCCGTCGCCGAGCGTCACAACTTTGTCGAGTCGCCTGACGACGAAGTTGTTGTGCAAGGTCCGCCGTGCATTCTCTCCCCGCTTGACTTCGGTGACGAGGCCGCTCTCGACAATCGCCAGCATAAGGTCCAACGGCCGAGGGAATTCGAAACGGACCGCCAGTTCTGCCTGCAAGTGCGACGAATCTGTCATCGCCTGGAGGTCGACCTCAACCGTGCCTTGTTGCCCTCGTTGCTTCGCCGCGGCAAGCAATCGATGGACCTCCGTCGCGTCCGAACCCACACAATCAGCTGCGCCCCCGACCACAAGTTGCGGTGTATAGATTCGGCTCTTTCCGAGAGCCCTGGAGTAACTCTGCTGGCGCTTCGACCAAGCGCTGGAAGAAAACGGATCCTGCCATCCGATGTAATTCCAGTAGTCCACATGGTAAGCGAGAGGGATGATCTCACCCTCGACATCATCCGCCAGCTGACTGAGCAGCCGATCTGCCGGAGGACAGCTCGAACAGCCTTGCGAGGTGAACAACTCAACCACCAGCGGGCCGGTAAACGATGTCTCCAGCTCGTCACTGGCTGGAGGGGAAGATGAACCGTCACCGGCGCTCGGCATGGTCAGCATGATCGTTCCCAAGAGGACCAGAGAGACACACACAGTGACAACCAGGGGTCTGGACAAGTTGCTCATATTAGCTCCTGTCAGCGATATCGCGACCCATTGATGCGTCGCAAGAGTTGAGCCAAACGGAGACGCTGGGCTACCATGCGAATTCGTGAGTGAAGCATGGCGCCAACGGTCGATGGATCAGCTCATCCTCCTTCCAGAGAATGAGGCCACTCGCACCTTTATAAACTCTCGCAATGGCCGAGTCCTATTTCGTCTGCTGTGGCTATTCACGATTCTAGTCCTCGCCGAAGGCATCTTCGCTCTTTCGACAAATCAATACGTTCAGGCCGGCCAATCAGTCGCATCGTTGTTACTCATTCGTGGGCTCTTCTTTATTCGCGAACGGCCGCTACTGACCAAGCACTTGCGGCCAATTCTGCTGGCCTATCTAAGTCTCCAATTCCTGCTTTTACGGCTCTACAACCTTGATGTCGGCCTCCAGCCACAGGACTACATTCTCCCTTGGCTAGTTCTGTGCTTTCGGTTACCGGCAGCACAAGCTGTAATTCCACTCGCTATCTTGTGGCTAGCCTCAACCGGCCGCAACATCCTCACGACGATACTGACGGACTCCATCCCAGAATTTTTGCCGGTGATCGCGCAGAGCACGATCTCGCTGGTTGTGCTGATCTGGGGTAAACGTCTCGCCGAGAAGCACCACTCCAAATTCCTCGATATCTGGCGACGCGAAAACCGGCGGCATCGCGAGCGACGACGAATGCGTGAGGAACTCGACGACGCACGAAAAACCCAGCTCAGCATGCTGCCACCGGGAGATCCAAAGATCCCATGGCTCGATATAGCGGGAATTTCGATTCCGGCAAGCGAAGTTGGAGGCGACTACTATGACTACTTCACTGTTTCGGAGACACAACAAACTGTTGTGGTTGCCGATGTCGCCGGTCACGGTGTCGCCAGTGCACTGCTGCTGTCAGGCATCCGCAGCTGCCTATACCTTCTCAATGAGTCTCCAGAGGCACCCGCCGACACCTTGACCAAACTCGACCGCATGGTCCGCAAGACCAGCAGCAGCCGGCTCTTCGTCACGATGCTCTATGTTCTGTTCGACTGCGAACGTAAAGAGCTAACCTTCTCCATAGCCGGCCACCCACCGCTGTTGCGCTACTGTGCCGAGTCGGGTGAGATCGAAGAGTTAGGGCTGGTAGCACTCCCCCTTGGCACCGCCCTCGGCAACAATCTCGAAGAGAAGCGAGAGCCGTTCGGTCGCCAGGACGTCTTTCTGCTCTACACCGACGGTATCGCAGAGACAATGAACAGCCGACAAGACCTCTACGGCAATGAAAGGCTGGCTCAGCGCTTTCTCGAGAGCGCACCCAACCGTAGTGCCAAAGAAATTCGGGACACGTTGTTGGGCGATGTTTGGAATTTCAAAGGAGATGGCGAGCAGACAGATGACATCACGATCGTTGTCGTCAAAGTCCACTAACGCCCCAGCCGCGTCGTCCTTTTCCTACATTCGACGAACCCCGTACAACACTTCCCCGAAAACGTAAGATTTGGACTACAAAAACAATGCCAGAATCGGCCTCCGGCCCTGACTACGAATCTGCTCTTGACGATAAATGTATGAAAGAAAAGCTCTTATCTGACTACTCAGAGAAAACGATCAGCCACAATGAGCACCGAAGATCCGGCAATTGCTGGTATTGTCTCTTTGGCCGGAGGCTGCAACCTGCTTACTCGACCGGACACGATCCCCCCTCTCTCTCGCAGTCTTCGGCCCTTGAATCAATCCCCTCTAGCCTTGAATCCTCTCTAGTCTTGAAGCCCAGTTGAAAGACTCTCTAATTGATGGTTCTCATCAATGTCTTTTCTGTGGTAATGTTGCGCGCCGGCAGCGCGGTATCGTAAGCAATCAAAGAATAACGTTTGATTGCCCTAATCCGTACCTCAAGCCAAGGTCTTACGCCCTCATCGTCTAGCCAGGTTAGGACACCAGCCTTTCAAGCTGGCGACACGGGTTCGAATCCCGTTGAGGGTACCAGTTCCAACTGATGAAGAGTTCGCCTCGGGTAACCGAGGCTAGAGCCGTTTCCTCAGTGTGGCGCCTACCCTAGACATGCAGCGGCCTTTCGGCCGCCAAAGCAGTACAATGCCTGAAACCTCAATGCTACGAACGGCATCGAAGTGTACGAGGCTGGCGACCCAGCCAAAACGACTCGAAACGAGGTGCACGATGAAACGGACCATCTTCTGCGGTCTGCTTGCCACGATCAGTCTCTGGGCTTGGTCTGTGCAGCAGCCAGCGAGCGCCGCGTCCGATAGCGAAAGGACTAAAAAAGTGTACGCCAAACCCAAGGAAGACGACTTACGCTCCACATTGAGCCCCATGCAGTTCAAGGTGACGCAACAAGATGGCACCGAGCCACCGTTCCGCAATGAACTGTGGGACAACAAGAAGGCCGGGATCTATGTTGACGTGGTCAGCGGCGAACCGCTGTTCAGCTCTAAAGAAAAATTCGATTCTGGAACTGGCTGGCCGTCGTTTTATGCTCCATTGGAGAAAGAGCACGTCGTCGAGAAGAGTGACCGCAAGCTGTTCATGGTGCGGACTGAAGTGCGGTCCAAGCATGGTGACTCCCACCTCGGCCACCTCTTCAATGACGGACCGCAGCCGACTGGCCAACGCTACTGCATCAACTCCGCCAGCCTGCGGTTCATTCCCGTCGCAGACCTGGAGAAGGAAGGCTACGCCGAGTACCTGGAACTCTTCGAGTAGTTGTGGGTGGGCCCAGCCGGTTCCATTCCGGAGCCGGCTCGAGCCGCGTTTACCAGGCGAGTCCGGCCTCGATCCCAAGGCGGACTAGGCCCCCGATAATAGCGACCGCCACGGCAGGCCAAACACTCAGTGCTCGCTCGCGGATCATGCCGAGGGCAATACCGGCTAATAGGGCCGAGAAGCCAGTAACCGCCAACTCGAGCACAATATCGAGATGGATCGGGGGGCCAGCAATCCAGAGCCTAGATACGGCGGCGGTTGTCAGGGCATAAAGGATCGCGGCAGCAAGGACTGGCGACGATAGAAACCACCGACTACCGGCGGTTTGGACCGGTGAGTCTAAGATCAACATA
>JAJCXO010000166.1 GCA_029263395.1 Acidobacteriota bacterium
TCAACCGTCCAGACAAGCTCAATGCCCTCAACGGTGAAGTCCGGGATCTGACCCTCGAGTACCTGGCCGAGATCGAGGGTGACGACAGCATCGGTGTTGTTGTGGTCACCGGTGCCGGCGACAAGGCTTTTATCGCCGGCGCCGACATCAAAGAGTTCGAAGGACGTTCGCCGTTCGATCAACGGGAAGCAATGCGTTTCCCTCGGGTGTTCGACGTGATGGCGAATTTTCCCAAGCCGGTGATCGCCATGATCAATGGCTTCTGCCTCGGTGGCGGTTGTGAGTTGTCGATGTCGTGCGATATTCGCGTCGCCTCGGATCGTGCCCGGATCGGCCAACCGGAGATCAACCTGGGTTTGATTCCAGGTGGTGGCGGCACCCAGCGCCTGCCGCGACTAGTCGGTGTTGGCCAGGCGATGAAGCTGATCCTCACCGGCGACATGATCGGTGCGGAAGAAGCCCAGCGCATCGGCCTGGTCGATGACGTTGTACCGCATGACGAACTACGCGCCAAGACGATGGAACTGGCCAACAAGATCGCCAGCAAAAGCCCGGTCACCATACGGGTGGCAAAAGAGGCGATCCGCGGCAGCGAGCGGATGTCGATCGAAGACGGCATCGTCTACGAGCGCGATCTGTTTTGCTTGTGCTTCTCCACCGAAGACAAAGCGGAAGGTGTCGACGCTTTCTTGGGCAAGCGCAAAGCGGAGTGGAAGGGTCGCTAGCCGGACCGGTCCGGCCGCCAAGGCTTGATCGAAAAGCCTGACGAACGCACGTTTCGCCTGGCTGATTAATGCCTGCTAGTCATTGTCTCTGCTAGACGATCGATAAGTTTTCCAAAACCCGCCATTAGAATATGACGCCGCAGTTCAGCGGCGTCTGCCTGTGGGCGGTCGTATGTCGCAACGAAGCGACTCGAAGACCCGCAGGAGGGGAATTCGGGGAGCTTCTAGGCATGCATCGTCCAGGCAAGATCTCGACTTGGTTCAGTAGCAGTTCAGTGGCGCGGCCCCGTAAGACGGAGACTCCGCTCCGTCTATTCGTGGTTCAGCTGCTGTGCTTCACGCTCTTTTTCCAGTCCACCGGCATCGCTCAGGCGCTGCCGTCACGGCCAGTCGAGCCGACGCTGGTTTCCCTGGGTCCCACCGGCGTTGACTCGGACGGTGAGGGTGAATCGCCCGTCGATCGCGTTTGGGCCAGGTCTCAGGAGCTGGTCCGCAACGCCTGGACACCGGTGTCCTCATGGGTCGAATCCGGTCGACAGTTAGTCGGAGAGAGGTTCACCGAGGCCTTTGCAGCTGCTTTGGTTGCAAGCCGTCCTGAGCCTGTTCAGATAGCTTCCCTGGCACCGTCAGTTGTTCTGCTCAGTGGGTCCCTCGCCGCGCAGGGCGATGTGCAAACCAGTTCCGCACGTCCACCGACACCACCGCGGCTTGCGGGTCGTTCGCAACCCGAGGTGGCAGTGCAAGGCCTACCACCCAAGGCCACGGGCTCCGACGTTTCTCTGCTGACTGGTTTCAATCTGGTCTCGATTCCCGACGAGCCGTCGAACACCGATCCCGCGATCGTGCTGGCGGGTATCGCCAGCCAGCTCAGCGCAGCTTTTGTCTACGACGCGTGTGATGCCGCGGATCCTTGGAAGCTCTATGATCCCGCTAATCCGGCCGCCAGCGACCTGGACGCCATCGACCATACCCAGGGCCTGTGGCTCGATGTCACGTCGCCAGCTGTGTTGCCGGTGACCGGTACCCAGCCTCCGACCACCCAGATCCAGCTCTGCACCGGGTGGAATCTGATCGGCTACCCGCTAGCTCAAGCCCGCGCGGTACAGACGGCTCTGGCGTCGATCGACGGTAAGTACCTGCGTGTTTTTGGCTTCGAACTCGGGGATAGCGCCGACCCGTGGGAGGTCTATGACGTCTCGACGCCGGCCTGGGCCAACGATCTCCAGTTGATGCAGCGCGGGCGTGGTTATTGGGTGCTGGTGACCGAGGACACCATCCTAGATTATGAAAATGTTGGGGCACCGCCGGTCGTCGAGATCACCTCGCCAGCATCACGCGCCGAGGTTGCTTCGATAACCGACGTGCTCGGCAGCGTGCGGAGCAATCTGCTCGATCGCTGGACCGTGTCGTTCCGGCCTTCGGGAGATGGTGGTCCCTACACCGAGTTTGGCCGCGGCACAACGCCGGTCGACGAGGCAGTTCTAGGCTCTTTTGATCCGACCACGCTGCTGAACGGCATGTACGACCTCAAGCTCGAGGCGCTCGACTTGTCGGGGCAGATCGTCGAAACCGTTATTCCGATTGTCGTCGATGGCCAACTCAAGCTCGGTAACTTCTCGCTTTCGTTCGTCGATCTCGCCCTGCCTCTCTCCGGGCTCGACATCGAAGTCCAGCGCACCTACGACAGTCGTGACAAACGACAGGGGGACTTTGGCTTCGGTTGGACGCTCGACCTCAAGCAAGGCTCTTACAAGAACAACCGTATCCCTGGGGACGGGTGGGTCATTGTCGAGTCCCAGCCACCGGTCATCTTTCCCTGCGTCGGCGGCGTCGAGACCAAGGATCATCTGACCACCATTCGCTTGTCGGATCGAGAGGTTTACCGGTTCCGACTCGAGGTCTTCAACACGGGTCCTGCTCTGGGTAGTTGTTTGGGGCAAACGCGGTTTGTGTACATCGACGGCCCGACTCCCGGCGCCAACCTTGCCATTCTCGGCAATTCAGATGTCGTGTGGTCGAGTGGTAGCGATTTTCTGTTCGATGCGGTCGCCACTGAGATCTTCAATCCGCGGAACGTCCGTCTGACCACCCGTGACGGTCGTGAATTCGACCTGAACCTCGACCAGGGCGTCACCCGCCTGCGCGATACCAACGGCAACGAGCTTCAGATCTCACCGAACGCCATCACGCACTCGAGTGGTACGTCGATCTCCATGACCCGTGACGCCGCCGGTCGAATTACTCAGATCACGGATCCGCTCAGCCAGACGATCGACTACACCTACGACGCGGCTGGCGATCTGGTCTCGGTGACCGATCGCAACGGCGATACCGCGCAAATGACGTATCTGGCCGATCACTATCTCGAGGATGTGATCGATCCTCGAGGAGTTCGCGGTACTCGCTCAGAGTTCGATGATGCCGGACGCCTGATCAAAATCATCGATGCCTCTGGGATGGAGCTGGTGTTCGATCGCGACTTGGATGCCCGGCGCGAGGTCGTAACCGATCGCCTGGGCAACGCTCGTGTGCTCGAGTACGATGCCCGTGGCAATGTCGTCCGGCAGACCGACGCCACCGGTACATCGGTCTCGAGGATCTTCGATGCCAACGACAACGTGCTCTCGGAGACCGATGGACTCGGCAATACGACCCACTTCACATGGTCGACATCGAACGACCTGCTGAAGATCCGAGACGGCCTCGGGCTCGAGACCGAGCTGACCTACGACGCCGCTGGCCGTTTACTGTCGATGATCGACGGCGGGGGCAACGCAGTTGTCAACACCTACGACACGAACGGCAACCTGCTTACGTTTTCCGACCCGACGGGCAATTCGACGACGCTCACTTACGACGCCCGCGGCAATGTGTTGACCGAGACCGACGCCCTTGCTGGCGTGACGACCAACGAGTATGACGGTCGCGGCAACCTGATCCGTCGTGTCGATTCGACCGGCGTCGAGACGACGTTCACCTACAACTTGTTGGGCGATTTGCTGACCGAGACCACGTCACGGTCGACACCCTCTGGCGTCGAGATGTTGGTCACGACGTTCGCTTATGACGCTGTCGGTCGGTTGGTCAGCCGGGTCCTCGCCGACGGGACGTCCTTCAGCAGCGGCTACGACGCGAGTGGCAACGTCACGAGGGAAACCGACCGGTTGGGGCGGGTGACGACCTTCGCCTACGACCTGCGCAACAACCGTGTCCTGACGACTTATTCCGACGGAACGAGCGATACCCAGGTTTTCGATGCTGAGGACAACCTCGTCTCACGGACCGATCGGGAAGGCCGCACGACGTCATTTACCTACGATGCCGCAGGTCGACAGATTCGCACCACGTTTGTTGATGGCAGCTCTATCTCGACCGAGTATGACGCTGCTGGTCAGATCGTCGGCCAGACCGATGAGCGCGGCAACACGACGATGTTCGTTTATGACGCGAATGGGCGCGAGTTGTCGCGTACTGACGCTCTCGGCCGAATCGTTGCGACGACCTATGACGCTCTCGGACGTCAGCTGACCTCGACCGATCCGACGGGTAACGTCAGAGCCTGGGAGTACGATGCCGCGGGCCGCCAGACTCGGGTGGTCTTTCCTGACGGAACCGACCGGCAGATGGCTTATGACGTCGCCGGACGCATGGTTTCCGAAACCGATCCGGCAGGACGCACAACAGCCTTCGCCTACGATCTCGCCGGGCGCTTGACTCAGGTCACCGACGCCGCTGGTGGGGTCACGGTCTTCGAGTACAACGAGCAAGGCGATCGGGTTGCTCAAACCGATGCCAACGGCAATGAGACACGTTGGGAGTTCGATCCCTTGGGCAGAATGATCCGCCGGATCCTGCCCGATGGTGCCGCCGAGAGCTTCGTTTATGACGCGGTCGGCAATGTGACCTCGAGGACTGACTTCGCCGGGCGGGTCACAACGCAGGTTTACGACTCCAACGATCGGTTGATCGAACGGGTCTTACCCAACGGCACGCGGACTACGTTCACCTACACGGCAACCGGCCTCAGGGCGACTGCGGTCGACGGACGGGGGACGACGAGTTACAGTTACGACACCCGCAACCGTCTGACCGAAGTGACCCATCCTGACGGTCGGAGTTTGAGTTACGCGTACGATCTAGCTGGCAATCGAGTCGAAATGACGGCCAACCTGGCCGCGCTGATACTGACGACTCGCTACACCTACGACGACGCCAACCGGCTGACGACGGTCACAGATCCGAATGGCGGAGTCTACGCTCATTCTTACGACCTCAATGGTAATCGAGCTGGCCTTGCGTTTCCCAACAGCATCAGCACCAGTTACACCTACGATACCTTGGACCGTTTGGTCGCTCTGGCGACGGTCGACGACGCCAGTGTTACCGTCCAAGGTTACGCTTATACCCTTGGACTGGCTGGCAATCGAACCCAGATCGACGAACACGATGGGACGGTCAGGAGCTACACCCACGACAGTCTCTACCGTTTGACGAACGAGTCTGTCGTCGGAGCCGGCGGTCCGGTCTATTCGAACGCTTTTACTTATGACGCGGTCGGTAACCGGCAGAGTCGGAATCACACTGCTTCTGACGGTAGCATCGCCTCGATCGGGTACAGCTACGACGCTCGCGATCGGCTCCTGACGGAAGGAGCTCAGGCCTGGGTCTGGAATGCCACCGGCACTCTGGCTTCCAAAACGTCGGAGGCTGACTACGCTTGGGACTTCGAGGACCGTCTGCAGCAGGTCACACTGGCCGATGGCACGCAGGTTGTTTACTCCTACGACGCCGATGGAATTCGGGTCCGTACGGAGACCACGCCTCCTGCCGGACCAACCGAAGTCGAAGACTATCTAGTCGACGTTGCGCAGCCCTTGTCGCAGGTCATCGCGACATCCGACGGCAGCGGGGCGTTGAGCTCCTACTACGTGCGTGGACTCGACTTGCTGGCGGTCATTCGGCCGAGCGAAACCCGTTATGTCCATGCGGATGGCCAGAACAGTGTGCGGGTTCTGACCGACGAGCTTGGCGCCGTGGCCGATCGTTATACCTATGAAGCTTTTGGCACCCTCCTTGATCATGTTGGTAGCGATCCCCTGCCGTTTCTCTTCACGGGCGAACCACTGGATCCGAATGTCGGCTTTGCCTACCATCGCGCCCGCTGGATGGATCCCTCAGTCGGTCGCTTTGTTTCGATGGATCCATTCGGGGGCTTCAAGACCGATCCGATCAGCCTCCACCGCTACCTCTACGCACACGGCAATCCAGTCGATCGAGACGATCCGACGGGCCTGTTTAGCGGCGGCCTCACCGGTCTTGGCGTCTCGATGGCGATCGGCGGAATCGTCAGCGGAATTTTTGCCGGGATCTTCAGCAATCACAGCCCGGACACTAAAGAGTTCTGGGGCGATGTCGGCAAAGGAGTTGCTTTCGGCGCGCTCACGGCGCCCGTCGGTGGACTCTTCGCGAAAGTTTTTGCGCCGTTCGCGAAGTTGACGATCCGACCGCTACTGAGTCTGCTCGGTCGGTTAGGTCGAGTCGTTTTGACGGGCAAGGGGCCGACCGGGAAGCTTTTTGTGAAGATCAGTCGCTTCTTCTTCAACACGAACGTCAAGTATCCGCCAGTGAAATCAACGTTTCTCGGACGTGCATTACAACGGTTGTTTCCCAACGTCCAATGGCAACAGCATCACGTGTTCATTCAGCAAGCTTGGTCACGTTCCGGTGGGCCAAACCAGATTTTCGACAGCGTTGCTGCCAATGAAGGCTTGCGGCGTGTCGGGAACGGCCTGTGGAACCTATTGCCGATTCCAGCGTCGCTCAACCAGACGTTGGGTCGAAGCGTGGTCGGAACCCAGGCGTTCGCCACGGCCTATTATTCGATTTTGGTGTTCGGTCCGTTCCACACGCTGTTCAATTTCTTCGGAGACGGCTAAATGGCTGAGCGAAACAAGGGCGCCGTGGTCTACAGCGACGGTGAAACACCGGTGCTGATCGGCGATGTCATCACCTGCCGGTCGTGGTCGTGGTTGTGGCGCAAGAAACACGGTCAGGTCACTTACGTTCCGGGAATTTCCAAGCGGAACCCGAGCATGGAACACGGCGGGATGACCTGGGTCGGTACACGGCATGACGACGGCACAGTGATCGGAACTTGGGTCGAACCCGAGACGCAGATCCTGAAGAAGGACGTCCAGTTCGTTCGCCGCGGCGATGGCGAAGTGGAAGAGCTCGGTCCGGACGTCGAGCTAGATGGTTAGAGCGGACATGCTAGCTAGCCAAGATCGATCGATCGATACGACAGACGAGACAAAGGTGAGGTATTGGGGCATGCGGCGAAGTTATCTGCTGATGGTTCTAGTGGTCACGGCATGGGTCACTTTCTTGCTCGGCGCTCAGGAGCCCGATCCGCGCCCCTCCAGCTTCTACGGCACCGTTACCGTCGACAGCAACCCGGTGGCTGACGGTACCCGTGTGTCTGCATCCATCGGTGGCGTCGAGTTCGACGTCACAACCACCTTCACCGTCGACGGTGAGTCGGTTTACCGGCTCGACGTGCCTGGGGATATCGTCACCACCCCGGGCATTGAAGGCGGCCTCGACGGCCAAGCGATCAGCTTCACCATCGAAAGCTCAGTTGCCCCGGAGGCCGCAACTTTCTTCGATGGTTCCTATACGCGCCGTGATCTGACCGGCGCTGCCGGTGCGGATTTGTCGATCACCAAGGACGACGGCGTTACCACGACATCCCCCGGCGACCCTCTGACGTATCTCTTGACCGTCACCAATCTCAGTGCAATCGATACCACCGGCGTGGTGATCGAAGATGCCTTGCCGGTCGGTACAACCTTCGTCACTGCAAGCGATGGCGGCACCTTGGCCGATGACGTGATCACCTGGCCAGCCTTTGACCTGGCGGCGGGCGCTTCGACCACTCGCACCCTCAGTGTCGAGGTGGCGATGACGTTCCCGGCCGGCACCGCGTCCATCGACAACGAAGCGACCGTGCGGAGCGACGGCAACGATGGCATCGATCCCGAGCCCAGCAACAACTCCACCATCGACAGCAACACCTTGATCGGGGGCGGTCCGGACGTGGTGGTCGAAAAGACGGCGGACCTGATTGAGATCCGTCCGGGCGAACAGGTGATCTACACCCTCACCGTGACGAACAACGGCCTGCAAGACGCTCTCGACGTTGTATTGACGGACACCTTGCCGGAGTCGGTGATCTTTTTCACCGCTTCCGACGACGGCCGCAACGTCGGCGGGGTTGTGGACTGGCCAGCAGTCACCTTGGCGATCGGAGAGAGCGTGACCCGCACGGTACGCTTGCAACTCGACCCCGCCGTCGGCTCGGGGGTGGCACAACTGACCAATACGGCATCGGCCCAGAGCACCAACGGTCCGGACATCAACCCCTCGGACAACACCGCGGTGCATGTGCTGCCGGTGGTGCAGCAAACCGACCTGATCGCACAGACGGTCGACGTCTCAGCCGCGACGGTGGATCCGCAGAGTCTAATCGCGACTGGCTTGGTGCGGGTGGATGCCCTGAACGACGGTAACAGCGACGCGATGGCACCGTTTGACGTCTCGATCTTCGAGGATCTCGACGGGGACGGTGCCTTCACGCCGGCCGACAACCTGCTGGGGACCACTCAGCACACCCTTGGCGTGTTGACCGGTGAGACGATCACCGTCGAGGTGGCGGTGTCGGGCGCGGTGTTCTTTCGCAACGTACCGTTGCTCGCCTTTGTCGATTCCGGCAACGCCATCCCCGAGCTCGACGAGACCAACAACGTTGCAACCTCGGCGCAAGGCTGCGAAGCGGTGCCGACGGTGGGCGACTTTGAACCGGTGGTTGAGCTCAACTGGCCAAGCGACGTTTCCTCGATTGTCGATCCGTTGGCCGACGAGGCGTTTGGTACGCCCATCGTGGTGCAGCTCACCGACGACAACAGTGATGGCCGGATCGACGAACGGGACACCCCCGACATCGTGTTTGTGACAGTGAATCAAGATCCGTTCAACTTCCAGATGCGGATGCGGGCTATTCGTGGGGATACCGGGGCGCCGATCTGGAACATCACTCCGCCGGTCTCGGAGTTCCTGCTCTTCTCGCTGTCAGGCATGGCGGCCGGTGACATCGACAACGACGGTATCGCCGAAATTGTGGTGGCGGCACCGTCACCGCCTTTCCCTCCGTTCTCGGGCTTTTCGAACCACATCATCGCCTACAACCATAACGGCTCGCGCAAGTGGACCAGTCCGGCGTATTCGACGCATCCGACGGGTTCGACCTTCACCAACCGCGACAATCCGACCATCGCCGATCTCGAGGGTGACGGTGTGCCCGAAATCCTGGTCGGTGGCAACGTGTTCAACAACAACGGCACCTTACGATGGGCCGGCACCGGTGGCCAGGCGTATCAATCGGCTGACAACCGGGATGGCTTCGACTCCGGGGCAATTTCGATCGCCGCCGACCTCGATCTCGACGACATGCAAGAAGTGGTCACCGGCAACACCGCCTACCGCGCCGATGGTTCGATCTATTGGCAGGTAGACATGGACGACGGTTATCCCGCCGTCGGTAATTTCGACGCCGATCCCTTCCCCGAAATTGTGGTCGTAGCCCGTGGCAACGTCCGCATGCACGAACACGACGGCACCTTGATTTGGGGGCCGGTGGCCCTGCCCGGCAGCGGCGACGAGGCTGGTGGCGCACCCACCATCGCCAATGTCGATGACGATCCAGAACCCGAGATCGGCGTTGCCGGCTCGACGATGTACGTTCTCTTCGAGCCCGACGGCTCGGTCAAATGGCAAACCGCCACGCAAGACGGCAGCTCGAATATGACCGGCTCGACGGTGTTTGATCTCGACGGCGACGGCATGTACGAGGTGATCTACCGCGACGAGGCCAACCTGCGCATCTATCGTGGTGCCGACGGTGTGGTGCTCTATGAGGAGGCAATGTCGTCGGTGACCTTGAACGAGGAAGTGGTAGTCGCCGACGTCGACCGCGACGGTAACGCCGAGATCATCCTAACCAGTGATTTGGCGACCATCGTCAGTGTGCCTCGGCGCACCAAAGGCCTGCGGATTCTCGGCGATCGTAAGGACAATTGGGTGGCAGCTCGCGGTCTGTGGAATCAACACGCCTACAGCGTCTCGAACATCAACGACGACGGCACCATTCCACGGGTGCCAGAGCGCAGCTGGCTGACCCACAACACCTACCGCGCCAACCTACCGCCGGCTACCGGGTCGTTCGCCTCGCCAGACCTGTCGGCATCACGGATCACTGTCGACCTCGGGGCTTATCCAGCCCTAACGGTTGGCGCCCGGGTCGGCAACGGCGGTACCACCTT
>JAJCXO010000167.1 GCA_029263395.1 Acidobacteriota bacterium
ACTCCCTAACCGGACCTCGGTCTCCAATCCGGTATCGGCCGAACCGTTCGCCGTAAGTTCCGCCAACACGAGGTCCAACTGCAAAATTGCGGCCGCGGTCACATCGCTGCCTGCCAAGCCGACAGCCGCCATGCTGAGGGCCGTCATCTCGGCACTCACCGTTTTGGCGAAGGCGCCAACCGCCACCTCCATCGGCCCATGGCTGTCCAAGTCTGCGAGACCCTCCTCAGCATAGAGATGGAGCACCCGGACCGTTGTTGTGGGAGCGGAGGCACGCAGCGCCTGGACCAGAAACAGCAAGCCGAGCATTCCGGCCTCGTCGGCTGGCCACAAATGTAAGATCTCCCGAGGCGAGTTACTCGAGCTTGCCAGGGTTTCGCACAGCCGCAGGTAGTCTTCCGCCCGCGTCGGATCGATCTCGAAGGTGTCGTTCGTAACTCGGCGAAAAGCCTGACCCGGTTGCACCAACACCGCCGACCGTTGGCCGGTCAGCGACCGGTGCAACGCCTCACCGGTGTCAAAAACCAGCACTGCCGACTCGCCACCGTCCGCCGCCAGCTCTCGCTCGACCTCCTGCCAACGTGGCTCGAAGGTCACCACCTCCTGGTCGCGACGCACAAAGGGCATCATGGTGAAGTCTTGGATCGCGACACAGGGCAGGCCGGTCTCGTCCATCAGGGTAATGTGGTACTTGCGGCTGTCTCCAGCTCGACCGACCCGCTGGGCATAAGCCCAACCACGTTCCGGCACCGGCCGGATGATGTGCACCTTGCCCATCACAAACGGCACGTAGGGAATCCCCCGTTCTTCCCACAGCCCTAGGGTGGTTTGCGTCGAGCCGTCCAACATCGAGGGATGCAACACCATGTCCCCAAGATCCCCCAGGAGATCCCGAGGAAAGCTCAGCCGCGACAGCGAGCTTTCCTCGCCATGCCAAAGCTCTTGGATGGTCTGGTAGGTCTCATGATGGACGATACCGCCGGCCCGCATGAAGTCGTAACACCAATCCTGCGGGCGATGTCGATCGAGACCCTCACGTAATGCCGTCAGATCTATCGGCTGGGACCACTGCGGATCCGTTGCGGGATCGGTGAAGTACAACTTGCCGCGGGCGAAGGACTCACGCTCCCCGCTTTCGTTGACTCCAACCATCTCGAACTGCAAATGGTCGGCAACGGGGGAAAGTTCGATCTCAATCGCTTGGTGTGACTCCTCGAGCGCAATCGGTCGCGACCAGACAATGTTCTCGAGCAATCCCACCTTACGACCGCACGCGACCTCGCCGGCTGCCCGTGCCATCTCCAAGTAGCCGACACCTGGCAAGGTCGGCAACCCGCCAACCACGTGGTCGCGCAGGACAAAATGTTCGGCGGCGAACACCTTGCGATATGCCTGACGGCCAAACGTCGACACGTTGGTATCAATGAAAGTGTGTAAGGGCTTCAGGGCAGATTGGCCGACCACCGGATCCTCGGTACCGATCCAATGCCGTTGACGGGCGAAGGGATAGGTCGGCAAAGAAACACGGCGACCACTCCCGACCGGGCGTACCCCTCGCCAATCGGCTAACACACCGTCGCACCACAGCCGCGCCAGCTTGTGGGGGTTACCACGGCGCACCAGAATCTGGACGATCTCTTCGCGCTCATCGCCGTCGAGCAGCGCAGCGAAGGAGGCCGCACTCTTGGCATGACCGGTCACGACGGTGGCATGCTCGCCACCGCCAAGAAATCGTTTCAGGCCAGCCAGGACTTCTCCACGGGAGCCCGCGACCACCGCCAAACGATGTTCCATGCTGCGGCGCCCGAGTTGCAGGGTGAAGGTCATGTCACGGAGATCGAGGTTGTCGAGCCAACCCGCTTCCAACGCCTCGACAAATCGGGTTGCATAAGCTTGCAGCCGTTCGTCATTTCGGGCGGACAACACGAACACCTCGGCACCGGCGGCACCGACGGCACCGACCCCAGATGGCCTTCGATCGGCGTGCTCCTCGAGAATCAAATGGGCGTTGGCGCCCCCTGCACCGAAGGAGCTCAGGCCGCCCCGGCGAGGAACTTCGTGACCGTCCACCACCGGCCGCAGCCAAGACTCGGCATGCCGCTGGACCACAAACGGTGTCGAGTCGAACTCGATCAACTCGTTGAGCTCTTCGGTGTGCAGCGACGGCACCAACTGACGGTGGCGAAACTGCAGCAGCAGCTTGCTGAGGCCGGCGATCCCGGCGGCGGCTTCGAGGTGTCCAATATTCGACTTGACTGAGCCGATCGCACAGAAACCGTTGTCGGTCTTGTGGGGACCCGCCGCACGGTCACGATAGGCCGCGGTGAGGGCCTGGACCTCGATCGGGTCGCCGAGCTTGGTGCCCGTGCCATGCGCCTCGACGTAACTGACGGTCCGCGAGTCGATTGCCGCCCGTTCGAACGCCTTGCCGATCAAAGCGCGTTGCGCCTTGACTCCCGGCACGGTAAATCCGCTCGCCTTGCCACCGTGGTTGACCGCGCTGGCACGAATCACACCGTAAATCTGATCCCCATCCCGCTCTGCGTCGGCTAGCGGCTTGAGCAGAACCGCCCCTACCCCCTCGCCTGCAACATAACCATTTGCACCGGCGCCGAAGGCACGGCACCGTCCGTCCGGGGACAGGAAGCCGCCACCCGCGGTGACCACCCGTTTGCTGGGATGTAAGTCGAGATTGACGCCACCCGCTATTGCCGCCCGGCAGTCGCCTCGCCGAATCGCCTCACAGGCCATGTGAATCGCCGTCAAGCTCGACGAACAGGCGGTATCAATCGCCATACTCGGACCGGTGAAGTCCATGAAGTAGGACACCCGATTGGCGATCGCCCACAGATAAGAGTTGGGACCGACAACGTGCCCTTTGAACGCCTCCTCAGCACCCACCGTCTGATAGAAGGTCCAGACCGCACCCACAAAGACCCCGACATCACGGCTCTCGCCAGCCGGTACCAACGTTTCGGGAAGATAGCCGGCATCTTCCATCACCTCCCAGGCAACTTGCAGGAACAGCCGTTCCTGAGGGTCCATCACAATGGCTTCGCGGGGGGCGATGTTGAAGAACAGCGAATCGAATCGGTCCACATCACGGATGAATCCGCCCCATTTCAACTCGGGCTTACCGAGTGCAGCTCGCTGGCGATAATCCCAACGATCGCGAGGAACCTCCCCGACACAGTCCCGCCCAGCCACCAGGTTCTGCCAGAACTGGCCGAGATTCTCGGCCTCCGGATAGCGGCCCGCGAGCCCGACGATAGCAATCCCTTCCACCGACGATGGACCTCGGCTCAGCTCGCCGGCATGGACCGACCCAGGGCTCGTCTGTAGCGGCCTTTCCGCGAGCACCGGCGACTGCCCGGCCGAGGCCGACGCCTGGTCTGCCGAGGCCGGCGGCTGCCCTGCCAGACGGTAGACGGCCTTCGACTCACCAAAGAACCCCGGTGGACGACTGACCAGCTCGAGCGACGGCACCGGCTGCGCCGACCGCCAAAGATCGACCAACCGGCTGATCATTACGCCAACGTCTTGGTCTGTCAGGCCAAGCGGCACAGCCAGCCGGAGCATACGATTCAGTGCAGTGTCTCGCAGTAGCCCAGCACTGTGTTGCGCCACCCGAATCCCGGTCTCTCGGAACACCTGCGCACCCAGGGCAGCCACCGCCGAACCGCCACCGCTTAATCCGGACCAACGCCCACTATCCAGCAACACACAATGCGTCCCGGGACGCCCGGCGACCGGCAGCCCACCCTCATGTAAACCCTGCCACAGGCTCGTTACTTGATTCACCCGGCGAACGACCAACTGCTCTACGCTACGATGGTCAGACACCGCCCGAGCCATCAGCCGGCGGTCACGGGCGTTGAGACCGCTACCACAGGTAGACACAACATCGCGCAACCGCCCGTAGAACGCTTCATCGCGGAGGGCAATCAAGCCTCCAACGTTGACCGCGAAGTCCTTGGTCAGACTGGCAGTGACAATATCCGCCAGCTTGAGCGTTTCGCGGGCGGCCTGCCAAAGGTCGCCCGGCCGAGCCGGACTGTGACCGCCATCACCCTCGTAACGCAGCACCCACAGTGCGTTCTCGAGAACCCGCGTCGCATCGATCACCAGTGGAATGCCATGGGGTGCCAGCAGGTGACGGACCGCGGTCAGGTTGGCCCGCGACACGGGTCGCCCCCCCGCTGCGTTGTCTGCTAGCTCGATGCAAACGAAGGCCACTTCGTTGGCAGCGGCCTGTAAACGGGTCTCGAGCGCTGACAGATTGAGATCACCGCCGAACACGTCTGCCTGCGGGTTCGAGGCTGCTGACGCCTCAGCTCCCGCCAACACCGCTGGGTGATTCAACTCCTCGGGTTCGAAGCCTTTGTCTACCTGATGGAAGATCCAGGTTGGAAACAGGCCATTCTGCAGCACGAGCTTTTTGGCTTTGGGTCCCGCCTTCGGCCAAGCCTCCGTCAAGTAGGACTCGGCTTGGCGACCCGAGGACACCGGGATCAGATGGCGGAAGGGAAAAACCTGTCGTAAGGCGGTCTCCAAGTCCGGCGCTGGATCGCGCTGATCTTCCAGCGATCGGATCTGCTGATCGATAGTTGGGTTGTCGAGCTCTGCCCAAGAATCCGTCATCAAGTCGAAAGGCACCTGATCAGGCGCGATGGCCAGCGGATTGTGGCCGTGACGTTCGAGGAGCTCCGAGTGGTCCTGCACAGACGTGGTCTGCACAGGCGTGGCAGGTCGCTCGGCTGCAACCCTGGCAGCGGATGCCTCCACGGCGAACGGTTCTGCAGCAGCCAGTTCGGCGGCGAGCGGTTCGGCGGCGAGCGGTTCGGCAGTAGCCGGCTCTCCGGAAGCCGGCTCAATAGCAGAATTTTCGGTCCTCAGCAGCCCAGTCGCCAGGTAGTTTGGCGGATCGGCAATCATCACCAACACGTCCGCGGCAGAGGCGGCGTCGAGCCCCTGAGGCCGACACAGGAAGAGGCATCGATTATCGGGACGGAATTTGTTCTTGAACTGGAAATTCCCCTGCCCGAAGTCGCCGCGCTCACGGAGTTGGTCGAACAGCTCTACGACCGCTGGGTCAGCGTTAAGAGAGGGGCCAAGATCGGGGCCGTAGGTTGCCCCCAGGCTGTAGGCAGTTGCCCCTTCCTCACGCAGGATCTCCAAGATCTGGACGACGGCAAACTCCAACCCACCCAACGGCATGTCGGCGCCGTAGAACTCTAGATCCATCAACCAAGAGCCGGTGTCGAGGGCCGCAATCAGAATTGCATTTTGTAACTGTTCGTCGAGCCAGGTCGTGAACAGGCGGTACGACGGATCCAAGTGGCCGGCAAGCAACTCGCGACGGACATCGGCCACAAAGGGATTAACGTCCCCCTTCAGGGCACACCAATCGTCGATCACGGCGGCGATGGCCTGCTCTGTCTGGGGGTTTGTTCCCGGCTGATACTCGACCGTGACCGAGCTACCCAACTTGGCAAACCGCGAGACCATGTAACGCAAGCGGCGCTTCGACCGGCCTCCGAGGCTGAAGTCAGTGATGTCAGCCAAGCGCTGCATCGCACCCATCGGAGTGGCCGTGAAGGTGACTCCAGAGACCGCCTCCAGCCTCTCCTCCGTCAGGATATTGAGGCCCAGACCGTGTTGATCGCAGTGGTCGGCCAACTCGACGATGAGTGCGTCACGGGCACTCGCCGGTCCGGTGTAAGCAAAGGCCAGCAACTGCCGAGCGTCGTAGTTGACGTTGAAGTAGGCTTGGCGGGAGGCCCCCAAGAAAACGAATGGACCGATGCTTCGAGTTGCGATCGAAACACTGAATTCGGAGCGTGGCAGCTGCCGAATATCGGCCAAGACAAGCCGCAGATCTTCTCGCTGCTCTGCCTCGCTCCCCCGGAGCAAGATGGGTGCCGGTGCCGGTGACGGTGTTGGTGTTGGTGACGGTGACGGTGCGGACGACACGGTCTGTGACGGTCCGAGGGAAGACGATCCGCCAGAAGATGGTGCCACCTCGACTGCAGTTGATCCAGGATCTTCAGAAACCTCGAGGCCGAACCGCTGCGCCAACGCGTCGCCATTCTCGCGCACCAAACATTCGGTGAACTCGATCAGATTGGCATTTTCGAACAACAACGTTTTTCGCAGGCTACCGAGCTCATCTTCCAGCAGCTTGATGACCCGCAGGGCGACGATCGAGTCGACGCCGTAATCCATGAACGAATCGATATCGACAATCTCAGAGTCCCGTAGCTTGAGGGCCGAACCCACCACGGTTCTCAGCCATGCCAACGTCTTTTCACTGACAGCCCGCTTGTCGGTGCCAGGTTGTCTGTCAGTGACAGCCCTCGTGGACTCGGTCTCATGGTTCGAGACTTCGGCTGGTCGAGCTGGAACCTCTCGCGCATCGTCTGGAGGATCCCCGGTCAAGCCAGGCCCTCCAGTCTTGCTAACGGATCGCGTCATGTTCATCTCCGAAGAAGCATCTAGTGAAGTTGCGATCGAGAAGGATGGAAAGTCTTCGAGCGGCCATGCGTTGAGCGCCGCCTCAATGGCGCTGCGTTCTCCGCAGGCGGGTATCAGCCGGGGCTCATCACCGGCGAGCACGGTGAGCAGGGCGGCCAAGCCCTGGTGCTCGCTCATCGGCTGGGTCCCCGTATGGTCGATCCAGCGAGCGAGCTCGTCGGGGCCGAGTTGCATGCCGCCGTCTCGCCACAAAGGCCAATTGACGGAAAAGAGGCGACAGTGGGCGCCATTGCGAGACGACGCCCAAGCGTCCATGAAACCGTTGGCATAGGCATAGTCGGCCTGCCCCGGGTTGCCACACGCCGCGGTCAGCGACGAATACAGCAACATGAAGTCGACCGAGGACTCCGGTTCCACACAAAAAACCTGGTCCAGCACCTGTGTGCCGCGCACCTTAGGTCGTAAAACGGCTTCGAAGTCCTCAACCGACTTCAGGTAGAACAACCGATCGAGAATCAATCCAGCACAGTGAAAGATGCCGTCCACCCTGCCAAAACGTTCCAGCGCCTGCGTCCGGACTCGACGCATGTCGGCCGGGTCAGCAACATCAGCGCTGAGATAAAGCACCTCCGTCTGCTGCCGTAATCGCTCCAGAGGATCCGCCGCAGCCTGGGCGGAACGGCCGGTGAGCACCAGGTTTGCCCCGAGGGTCGACGCCAGGTAACGGGCCACAATCAAGCCCAAACCTCCGGTGCCACCGGTGATCAAGTAGGTCCCCCCATGGCGCAGCAGAGGAACTGCCGCCACCGTTTCGACCGGAGACGGCTGGCAGGCTTCGAGCCCATGGATCCAGCGTCGACGACCCGACGAGTCGTGACGGCTGGTGATGTGCAGGACTGCATTCTGCTGATCCAGACTCTGTTGATCTAGACTCTGCTGATCCAGACTCTGCGGAGCCGTCAGCTCGGCCCGTAGCTGCGCTGCATCAAGAGGCTCGTCGGTATCGAGCAGAATAAACGAGAATGGCGGGTGCTCTTGATGGATGGTCGCGAAGAACGATGGTAGTGCTGCCACCACCGGCGGTGTTCGCTCGCCACGATGCGACCACACAACCATAAAGCGGATTGCAGCGCCCGCCGTCACTTTCACCAAGATACGACAGAGATGGAACAAGGTCCGAAGGCCAACGTCCAAATTACGTTCCAGGGCCTCGTGCTCGGGCAACACGCCACCCCCGGCGGTCGAGGCGGGTTCCCCGAGCAGGCAAATCACAGCCTGCGGAATTCGCCCGCCGAGCCGCAGGTCTCGAATCAGAGCTTCCAGGTCTTCGGCCGATCCAGGGCGAAGGCTCGCTTGATTGGAATCCTGCAAGCGATAAGCTTCTCCAGCCCGCACCCGACAGTCCACTCGACCGCCCACAATCGATGGACCGGTAGCCCGCCAATCCAACCAAAGCACCGACGCTGGATCCTGAGACTCCAACTCTCGAGACACTTCAGCCGGACTCGCACCGGGTGCCATCGACACCTGAGGTAGAGATCTCAGGGACGGTCGGTAGTAGTGAACATCCGTGCCCGCCGCACCGGGTGGCGCCAGCCCCGGCAAGGGCTCGGCCCCTAAAGAGACCTCGGCACTCGACAGGACCTCGGGCCTCGATGGCGTCGACCGCGGGAGGCGCTTGAACATGCAGCCACCGAAGATAGCCAACGGCCGGCCAGTGTCGTCGAACAGACCGATGTCACACGACCAAAATCCAGTGGCTGATCCGACCGGTGCCCGCATGACCACGTGGGCATACCCGGCGTCACCGGTGGGCGCAAAAAAACGCACACGATCGAAGGCAAACGGCAACGCCAGCTCGGCCTCATCACCCTGGAGCGCCAGCGCGGCCTGCAACGCTCCGTCCGCCAGGCTGGGATGCAGATAAAACGGATGGGACGCCTGGCGAGCCGCTGCTACCGGCAACTCGAGTCGAATCAGCGCCCGGGTGTCATCCAACCAACCGGTCTGAAGCGCGCGCAACGTCGGGCCATAGTGGAAGCCAATCGCCGCGAAGTGCTGGTAGACCTGCTGACGGTCCAAACCACAGCCTGCCGCCTTCAGCTCCTCTTCGACCGCCGCCAAGTCCAGGCTGGCAACATCGCGGCGATCCGCCTTGCCGGCAGCAACTAACCGTCCCGCAACATGGATGTGCGCATCGCTCTCACCAGAAACCACCTTAAACGACCAGCCATCCTCATCCGGCTCAAGAATGAGCCGGGCTTCGCAGCCGACATCAGACGCCCCCTCCTCACCAGGGGCCGGTTCCAAGTCTGCACCCTCAACTTCCACCACTGTTGGGCCAGCACAATCCACCTCGAGCGGTCGACTGAAGACCACATCAACCAACTCGACAGGCTCCACGCTGAGTCGTTCAGCTGCCGCACGGACCATCTCCAGGTAGGCAACTCCGGGCAGAACACAACGCTCTTGGATGACGTGGTCAGCAACGTAGAACACGTCCGTTGACAAGGCCTTGAGAAAAACGGCGTGCAGACCGCCAAAGGCTGGGTCCCCAACAATCGTTTGGTGATCAATCAGCGGGTGGTACGACTTGGTGGCCGGCCCATCTTCGAACGCCGGGGCAGGCTCGGCTTCGGCTTGATCGCTGAGACGCGGAAACCAGGTTCGCTCGCCAGCAAACGGATAGGTCGGCAGTGAGCAGCGCCTGGGGAAACCGGCCGGATAGAGGCTAAGCCAATCCACAGGCGTACCGTCGAGCCAGGCACGAGCCAGCGCCACAAGGTCTTGCGAGCTGCCCCCAGAATCCAAACGAAGTGGCTTTTGCTCAACCTCAGGTCTGCGCTGCGGCACCGTTCGCGCCTGGATGCGACTCAGGATGGCCCCGTCGACTTCATCGTCGCCCGGCCCGCCGGGCCCTGTTTCCGCGAGACCTGTTCCTTCGAACCCTGTTTCCTCGAGACCTGTTCCCTCGAACCCTGTTCCATCGAGACCTGTTCCATCGAGACCTGTTCCATCGAACCATCGTGCCAGGCGATCAGCCGCCTGGGCACGATCATCAACAACACAGGCGAGCCGAGCTGCCATAGGTTCGCGGCCAACCTGCAAGGTGTAACAAACCGAGGCCAGCGAAGGCGTGTTGCCGCTCGATGGTTCACGCAGACACTGCACCAGGTCCTGAGCCCGTGCGCGCAAGCGATCTTCGTCACGGGCCGACAGCACCAACAGATATGGGCCAGAGTTGCTCGGCTCCACAGTATCTCCACGCCGTACCCCGTCGGGCGCTTCCTCGACGATCAGATGGGCATTGGAACCCCCTGCGCCAAACGAGCTGACGCCGCCACGACGAGGGCTGTCCTCTCCTTCACTGGCAGACTGCCAGGGTTCGCAGGCTTCTTGCACGACAAACGGAGAGCTGGCGAAGTCGATCCGGGGATTCAAGGATTCGCCATGGGGCGACGGCACCAAGGTGCGGTGGCGGAGCTGCATCAATAACTTGGTCAAGCCGGCCACCCCAGCCGCCGCAATCAGATGCCCAATATTCGACTTGACCGAACCGAGAGCACAGAAGCCGACGTCCGCGGTGTGATCACGGAACGCTCGGGTCAGTCCTTCGACCTCGATCGGATCCCCCAATCGGGTCCCTGTGCCATGGCCTTCGACATACGAGATGGTGCGGGCATCAACCCCGGCATCAGCCAGCGCATCCCGTACCAGCTCTGCCTGGGCGGCGGGATCAGGTACCGTGTAGCCACTGGTTCGCCCACCCGAGTTGATCGCGCTGCCGCGCACCACCCCATAAATGTGATCGCCGTCGGCCAGGGCTGCCTCCAACGGTTTGAGGAGGACCGACGCAACGCCCTCGGCATCGACAAATCCCCCTGGTCCGTCACCATAGGGTTGCTCGTCGGAGCCTGCCAGCAACATCTTCTTGCCGCAGAACTGGACGACTCGATAGGGGTGTAACGTCAGATTGACGCCGCCGGCCAGTGCCATCTCACATTCACCGCGACGCAGACTCTGAACTGCCAAATGGATCGCGGTCAACGACGAGGAGCAAGCACTGTCGACTGCCAGACTCGGCCCGTGCAGATCGAAAAAATACGACACACGATTGGCCACGTCGTAAGCATCGGTATCGGGAATCTGGACATTACCGTGCAGCGACTCTTCCATCGCCGCCAAGGCATAGGTGTTGGTAGTGAACCCGGCAAACACCCCGGTCCGACGCGGTAGCTGGCTACGCTGATAACCCGCATCTTCGAAACAGGCCCAGGCGTTCTCCAAGAAGAGTCGTTGCTGAGGGTCCATCAGCTCCGCCTGCCAACGCGAGATGTTGAAGAACAACGGGTCGAATCGATCGGCGCCGTCCAAGAACCCGCCCCAGCGCGTGTAGGCCTTGTCCGCGTGCTCGCCGGTTTCGTCGTAGAAGGCCTCGGCGTCCCAGCGCTCGGCCGGCACCTCACCCGTCGAGATTTGCCCCGCTTTCAAGTTCTCCCAGAACAAGCGAATATTCGCAGCCCCTGGAAAGCGCCCCGCCAGACCGACGACGGCAATCGCAGACCGTGTCGACGCGGCAGCACCCACCGCATTCGAACGGTCAATCGACGCCACTTGCCGATCAGCGACAGGAGTTTTCGACGGCACCGCGGCAGCCGTCTCATCACCAGCCGTCCCATCAACAGGCACGTGGAAAAGCGTGGCCAAAGCTTCGGATCGATGGTGGCAGAGATACTCGCCCAAGTCCGCCAGCGTCGAAAATTCGAATAACAAGGTCTGAGGCAACGGTCCGAGATGCTGCCCGAGGGCCGCCAACCATTCCTCGTTGGTCACCGAATCGACATCGTAGTCGTCGATCAGAGACGCATGCGGGTCGAGATCTTCCGGGGCATATTCCAACAACTCAGCCAGCTGTTCACGGAGCCAGTCGACCGTCCGCGGCAACAGCTCCAGCTGTGGCGAGGGTTCAGCTTCAGAACGCTCGAGCTGCGCAGACGCGGTTGCACCTACAGCGAGAGTAGATGGGGCTTGATCCTCGGCGTGCAACGCCGGATGGAGCCAGAGGCGATCACCTTCGAACGGATAAAGCGGCAGCGCACAGGTGCGGAACGATCCGGCCGGATAAAGATCGCCCCAGGCGACCCCCCCACCGCCCAACCAGCGTCGAACCAGCACGCCGAGGCTGTCTGACTCCCCAGGCTCTGAGCCTTCGACGGAGCCAGCGGTTGCCGGCTTCCAACTCGACAAGAAGGTTCGCAGTTCCTGCCACGAACCTACCAACGTGCCGGTGCGACAGTCGAAGTCGGATCTACCGGTCAACAGCGTCGCACAAGCGTCCCGGAGGCTCGTATTCGGCTCCAATTCGTCGGCCACGAAGGCGGCCCAGCGCTCGACCAAATTTGTGAGCGCGTTGGAGCTGCGGGCCGACAGTAAAAACGGGTGACGGCCGACGCCCGTGCGGGTTTTGCTATCTGTTGGCGCGGCCGGAGGAGAGGCGAGGACAACATGGGCATTCGAGCCGCCGATACCGAATGAGCTCACCCCGGCTCGTAGGATGCCGTCGGCATCCACACCCTCCCAGGGCTGGTTACCCTCGGCTAATCTAAACGGCGAGTCGACGAGGTGGATACCCGGGTGAAGACGCTCGAAATGCAGATTCCCCGGAATGCTGTGATGCTCCATCATCAGCAGCACCTTGATCACACCGGCCAGTCCAGAGCAGGCTTCGAGGTGCCCGATGTGGGTTTTCACCGCTCCCAAGGTGCAGAAGTGGTTAGCCGCCGTCCGTTCACGGAAAGCCTCCGTGAGGGCTCCGATTTCGACCGAATCTCCCAACGGCGTTCCAGTGCCGTGGGTCTCGACAAAAGTGACCGTCTCGGGAGGCCAGCCCGATTCGTCGAGCGCTGCGCTGATCACCTGGCGCTGTGCTGCAACCTGCGGAACGGTCAACGAACGGGCATGGCCGCCGTGATTGGTAGCGGAGCCTTGGATAACGCCGAGAATGCGATGCCCCGCCGCCAGCGCATCGCGCAACGGCTGG
This sequence comes from Acidobacteriota bacterium, assembly GCA_029263395.1. Taxonomy (GTDB): domain Bacteria; phylum Acidobacteriota; class Thermoanaerobaculia; order Multivoradales; family J023; genus JAAELT01. Next base: position 12,515 of record JAJCXO010000167.1, read on the forward strand.
AGGAGCAGCACCGCAACCCCTTCTCCCGGCACATACCCGTCAGCGGCTTGGTCAAACGTTTTGCAGCGGCCCGTTGGGCTCAACATGCGTGCCTTGGAGAACGACACATACTTGCCGGGATGCAGATTCAGATTGACGCCCGCCGCAAAGGCATAGCGACTCTCGCCACAAAGTAACGACTTCCTCGCCTCGTGTAAGGCCACCAACGACGACGCATGGGCAGCATCAACGCTGAGGCTGGGACCGCGCAGTCCCAAGGCATATGAGATCCGGTTGGCGAGTAATCCATGGCTGTTCCCCAGACCGGTGTAACGATCGATGAGACGCCCGCCTGAGGTGGCCTGCTGAAGATAGTCCGCCCCCATCGCGCCGACAAAAACCGCCGTCGTCTGCTCACGCAACTCGGTTGCCGGGATCCCGGAGTCTTCCAGGCAATGCCAGGTCTCCTCCAACAGCAAACGCTGCTGTGGGTCCATAGCCCGAGCCTCCCGAGGACTGATGTCGAAGAACCGTGCGTCGAATCGCTCGACCTCGTCGAGGAAGCCTCCCCACTTGCTGACGCTCTTATTCGGCGCCTCACGATCCGGCGAATAGAACGCTTCGCCATCCCACCGTTGAGCTGGAATCTCCCCCACCGCGTCCAAGCCGCGGCCGAGATTCCGCCAGAAGGCGCGATAGTTGTCAGCTCCAGGAAAACGGCACGCCATGCCCACCACGGCAATATCGCGTTCAAAACGCTCTGCCACGGCGATGTCCCCGCTCTCCTGAGGCCCACTCATGACCATTTGCCTGGTCATCAGGTCTCCATTGCAACGAGTGCAATCCAAGAATTTAGACACCACGCCTCTACCAACCTAGAAAATCCAGGTCAGGCAAATGAACAACCCCAGATCCAGCCGAGCGCAACGGTCGCTCCCATCTCGACAGGCACCAGAGCCAACTACGCGGCTTGAAGGCGAGACTCTAACCGCTTCCAGCACTCAACGCACAATGTGAGAGGAGACGCCAATCCTGGCGCAAATCACCACTGCAATTTAGACATTTCTCTTTATGTATTCTTTGGCGTGAATACATCGCGCCAACCATTCCATCTCGACACACCGCAGCCGGTCTGTGGAGCAGGAAGATCAGTGGCGATCGAGGGGCGGCGAGGGGCTACGGACGGTCGATCCCGATGCGCTCGAGATCGAAGGCGACGCAGTGTTGCAGCGCCTTACCGACGTAGACGTAGTTGGAAGCCTCGAAGCGCACCGTCACGTTGGGTCGATCAGCCACGATCGCCGGCAACACAAACCGCACATCCACCTTCTCGCCAGCAGCCACCTCGAGCACTCCAACCGGCTCACCGTCGACAGACACCCGGATCTCTGTTCCGTTGAGTTCACGGCGAAAGAGATGCTGGCCTTCGATCCTGAGGTACTCCCCGTCATTCCGGAGCATCAATGAAGCGTAGGGTGACAAGCGTCCTTTGTGATCCACACCGCCATGAATTTGCGCAGCTTGTTGCGGGTCGAGTTGGGTGAGGTCCAACTGCGCCAGAATCCCGAAGTTGGGTATCACCACCGGCTGCTCGGCTTCGCGCTGGCCAGCGACAACAACCTCCTCCACCGCTACCGCGGCTTTATCCCAGGGCCGAGGATCAACCTGTGGCAACAGCTCGTCCTGCACAATCAACCCATAAATCAGCTGTGCAACCCGTCGATGCCCTGCACGATTCCAATGGGAGTTTTGCTCGGAGACCCAGAATTGTGGATCGTCACCGAAGCTGCTCGCCAGGTAAACCACCTGTTTTGGATCCAGATGTCGCCCTAGGTACTCGCGGCCCACCGATAGGAGGCGTCGATAGTTCAACAGTAGGCGGTAGCCCGAGCCGGTCTGCTCAATGAGCCTCGCCATCGGCTTCAGAATTTGGACCGAGTCTCGATACCGCTCGACCCCTTCATGATCGATCGCCCAGCGCAAACGGCCGGAGACCCCTTGGAAATTCAGGACACGCGCAGGAAACGCCGAATCGATGAGGCTATCGGCCCGATGCCGAAACTGCGACGAGAATCTTGCTGGCCCGCCAAAGCCACGAATGCTGCTGCTGTCCTCGATGTCGTTAGGCACTGAAATGTGAATCACCAGATCGGGATCGAGCAACGTCAACTGACGGGTCAGGTAAGCCACCTCTGCTCTGAAGTTCCAACTCGGGATGCCGAGGTGCAGCACCTCCACTTGGGCCTCAGTGTGTTGTCCGCGCTCATTCAGCCACTGCTCCAAAAACACGCCGAGACGATCCTCAGCGGCGGCGCCATAACCGTACACAAATGAATCGCCGAGCAGCACGACGCGGACGATGTGGTCGGGCTTTGGCAGCACAAAAGGGCGCTCGCGCAGTCCCACCCGATTGGACGACACCAAAGTGTCGTTCCAAGAGCGATCTACCAGCTCCGACTGCAAAATTCGCCCCACCTCCGGGTCGATGTGGGAGTCATAAATCCCCGAGCTGAGAGCCGACAGACGCGACGCGACCTGGTCTCGGAGCTCGGGGTCGCGCGCCATCAGCTCCGCCGCACTCGGTGCGTCAGCCCGGGTTGCCAACAAGTAGACAACCGTCAGCAGCAAGCCGACACAACTCAACACCAACACCAACACCAACCGATAGGCGCCTTGTTTGAATTGCTGCTCGTCAGAAGTCATCTCTCATAGTCCCGATGCGAGTCGCCGGACGGCCCGGCGAACACTGAACAGTTGCTCGGAGCATCCTAGCCCGCCCAGTGGACTTCCAACGAGTTTCGCCAAGCGTTCAGGGTCGTCCAGAGGGCTTCTCCTGTTTTACAAGAGCCTTCCAGGACCGTCCGGAAGACTTCTAGCGTTTTGCGCAAGACTTTCAGGACCGTCCGGAAGGCTTCTGGCGTTTTGCCAAAGACCGTCAGAAGGGTCAGAAAGACTAATGACGTTTTACCCAAGACCTTCAGGACCGTCCGGGAAGGTTTCTGGCGTTTTGACAAAGACCGTCAGGAGGGTCAGAAAGACTAATGACGTTTTACCCAAGACCTTCAGGACCGTCCCGAAGGTTTCTGGCATTTTGCCCAAGACCTTCAGGACCGTCCGGGAACGCTTTTGTAGTTTACCCAAAACCTTCAGGACCGTCCGGCAACGCTTTGGGCACAACTTTCCTTGGCAAGTTCATGTCATATTGTCTAAAACCCTGCCGTTTTCCGTCACTCCGGTCAAATTGCACAAGAAATGAAGAGTGGCCGGATCTTGCGAGTACTTGCCCTAGGTTCCTCAGACGACAGCCCGCCGACAAAGACGAAAAACACATCCCGCCCTCCGATCCCCCCACTCCTGGGCGGGTGTGATGGGTGGGAGGGAGAGGGGGCCAGGGGGTGAGGGGTCTTGCAGAGGCTTTGATCGTTGGCGAGGAAGCGCCAGGGTCTCAGAGTTGGACGAGAAAATCAGCTACTCCCGCACTGCCTCCTCCGCGTCCGCCAACTCCGCCACTTCACACCCACGGAAGCCTCACGTCATAGGTACCGGGCCGCTGCACCGGAAGGTCCAGCCCTTGCCCTCAGCCCCCATTCCGGGCCCCAAAAGAAGCCGAGATCTTCCCGACTTGGGAGGTCCCATCGCCGCCGGAAGCCGAGTTCTTCCCAGAATAGCCGTCGGATCCCCACCAAAAGCCCTTTTCTTCCCAGAAAACACCTTCCGGCCGACTCCGGAAGCCTTGTTCTTCCCCGAATTGGTCAAATTTCCGACTGACAATGCTGAGATCTTCCCCGAACTAGAGCATTGTCACTAGTGACAGTACCGAGAACTTCCCTGAGCATCACCCTTGTCACCCCTGGCAATGCCGAGATCTTCCCGTGACCTTGGTCGTGTCACCGGTGGCAATGCCGTCAGTTTCCCCGAACACCGGCCTGGCCAGCGGTGGCAATTGAAAAACCACCAGCCCACGGCACTACTGCCGTGCGGCGGAGCGTCTTGTTGTTTGTCTATAAGCCTTTAGAGAGGAAATAGTTGGCTAGAGGCTGCCTGACCAAGTCGACCGATGCCACGGTGTCTTCTCAGAATGAGGCTAGAAATCAGGGGTTGGTCCGGTTCTGGATGAAGGCCAAGGCATCAGGATCGTTCAGCGGACAGTTCGAGAACGGTGATCTTTTGGTGCAAGAAAGCTGACGCCCTGGCCCTATTTTCCAAGGGAACGCTCATGTTGTACAACATTTGTTGTACATCATTTGTTGTACAACAAATGATGTACGGCCGCACCGAGCTCTAGCGCAGCTTCGACGCGAGATCCGGCTCTTTGTCAGCCCGCGTGCCGAGCTTGATCGCGGTCGTAACCCGGGTTGTCCCCTCGGCGTGCAGCACCTCGTGGATGCGAGCGATGACCTGGAGGATGGTTTCGATATCACCCTCCACGTTGGTGCCAAAGGAGTGCTCTTGCACGATCAAACCAGATTCTCGAATGAGATCCTGAGCACGTCGAACTTCGGCCCGCACGGACACGCCGACACCAATCGGCACAACCTGAATTTCGGCGACAGCTTTCATAAGATCATCATAGCTCAATGGCCCTCGATCTATCCTCGCCGAGACGCGACGCCTACTGGCAGGTCTCGTAGCCGCCGTTGTCGAAATGGAAGTGGTCCCGGTGCAACTCGTTGTAGTCGGGACCGAGCACGGTATCGAAGTGATCACAGGCCCGGTCATGGACTCGCTCGAGGAAGCGGCCTTCAGGGCTGGCTTCTCCCCAGTCTGCCACTACGCTGATCTCCTTGCCGTCAGCGAGGACAAACCCGGCAACGTCTACGGCATTGGCGGTGGCATGTTCGCTGCGTCGGCCGTCGCTGTCGTTGTTGACGTTACGACAAGCGTAGGTCCCGAAATGGCGGACGCGCTGAACCGGGGAGCCGAAGAGTTCTTGCGCGATCGGTTGCAAGGTATGGCGCTCCCACCAGGCGATCCCAGCCAACATCTGGCACTTCAGGGTGATGCCTTGCCCCCAGGTGATGATCGACTGGTCGAGGCGGGCGACGCCTTCGAAGCCGCAACCCGGCCCCTTGGATTCGTCGGGCAGACGCTCGAGCTCGATACCAGCCCGCGCCAGCGCTTGGTAACAACGCTCGTCACCTCCCAACCTCAGCTTGAGGTCGTTTACGAAGGTCGGCGGGTGCCTCAGATCGAGCGGACGGGCCAGGTTGTAATGGTCCGGTGCGTAGGCAAAATAGAGATAGATCGCCAGCAGCGTCGAGCTACCCTTCAGCACTCGGGATAGGGTGCGCGACCGTTGCGGTCGACGACGTCGGCTAGGTCTGCGGATTCTGGTCACAAATCAACGGCGATTGGTGGTGGCGGTTCGACGCCAGTTTAACCCGTGGACGGCTCGAGTGGGCGCGGCCAGCACTGTGATGCCGGCAAAGGTGTAAGCTCCTCTACGCCAGGATACCCCTCCCCCGTTTCCCATCGACAACATCCCGGCTCACATACTCCCGGAACAAATCCCAATACACCGGGCATCGAGTCTTACGAATCACTTCCAAGTCGGTGATCGTCTAGGCGGTAGGCTCTGGGCAGTAGGTCCCAGGGACTAGCAGCGGTGCTGAATAGGTACCCGCACCACTATGGCGGGCCACGGAGCCCTGCCGATCACAAACCAGGTTAGCGGAATGTGGGGGGCTGATCGTGGGATGAAGCGTGACCGCAGGGAGTAACTCAGAGTCTCCACATCGGCCACGCACGAAAATGCTGGGACCTCGATCCGCTACGTTTATTAACTATCAGGCCCTACAGAAAACCTTGCCGGAAATCGCTGCTCACAAGCAGGCGTTCAAACAAGCGAAGAACGGCCCCTCGCACTGGATGACTTGGCAAAGATGGCTTCCACAGCTGGCGAGGCAGGCAACGTAAGCCTGATTGCACTGTTGAGCGCAGGCCGGATCGAAAGCACTAACGGTCCCTTTGAGCCCTTGAAGCTCGAGGCCAAGGCTCGTCCCAGGCGCTTCGCACACTCCCAGGTCGACGATGGATTCTACGTTCACTCCTTCGTCATCTATGGAGCTGGAAGGGATAGCAGACATCTGAACGGTAACGGAGGCAGCAAGCAAACCAAAGACACAAATCACAAAGAGCATTCTTTTCTTCATCATCAAACTCCTGTTCAGCTGAAGCAATTAACAGATCCAGGCCAGCAAAAACACGGGCGAGTGAAACCGCATCCGGCGTCACAATTCAGCCTTTGTCTTAGACGCGACAAATTCGACCAGCCGTGATCAATTAATTTTCTCGTGAGTCCCCCCGAACCAGCGCCATGGCACCCCAAGCGAAAGGGACGCTGAGACCGGCACGAGCTGGATACTACGAGCTGAAGTATCGAGGCGGTTTAATGTTCGGGTTCCGTGGGCGTTGACCTGCTAGCGACCGGACATCGCGCCGGCCATGGTTTGCGCGTTACACTTGGACTGACCGAGTCCACCAACTGATCACCCGGCTTCGACGCTTCGCTCACCGGGGAAGTTTCATCCGAGGAAGAGAGGGCTACCATGAAGACGATTTCGATCGCATTCGCCACCCTACTACTCACTTTCTCGCCCTTGAGCGCTGCCGACGGCGACCTCGTCGCCCGCGAGGCCGTGGCGCTCACTGCCAACGAGTTGCTCGAGGGTATCGAGGGCGAACGCCGGGCACGGCTCCAGGCCTCGTTGGCAGAGCTCGACGAGGTCGTCGAGCTCGCTCGCATCACGTACGAGAGCGATGGTCTGAAGGTGCGTGGCTACAGCGCTGCCCCCAAAACCGGCACCAAGCTACCTTGCGTGATTTTCAATCGTGGCGGCAACCGGGAATTCGGCGCATTGAACGACTTGCGTGCGGCCTGGCTGCTCGGCAAACTCGCTCGACGTGGCTACATCGTCGTCGCCAGTCAGTATCGCGGAAACGCCGGTGGTGAAGGGCAGGAAGAATTTGGTGGCGCCGAGATCCAAGACGTTCTCAGCCTGATTCCGCTGCTCGAGACAATGCCTCGCGCCGACGCCACCCGCATCGGCATGCACGGCTGGTCCCGTGGAGGCATGATGACCTACCTCGCCCTGGCTCGGACCAACCGTCTGAAGGCGGCGGTCGTCGGTGCCGGTGTCTCCGACAGCTTCGCGTCCGTCGCCAACCGCCCTGAAATGGAAACACACGTCTTCTCCGAACTGGTCCCGAACTGGGCCGAGACCCGCGACCAGGCGCTGACCGTTCGCTCAGCGATCCGCTGGCCGGAGACGCTGCACAAGCAGACTCCGATCCTGATCCTGCACGGCACCGGCGACTGGCGCGTTCATCCCTCTCAATCGCTGCGTATGGCCGAAGCTCTGCTCGAGGCCCAGCATCCCTACCGCCTGATCATCTTCGAAGGTGGTGACCACGGCTTGACCGAATTTCGCGACGAGGTAGACGACGCCGTCGGCACCTGGTTCGACCGCTACGTCCGCGACGGTGAAACGTGGCCAAGCCTCGAGCCGCACGGCCGATAGCTAGAGTCGACACGCTGGCGAGGACTCAGCAACCCTGCCCGGCACTGCTCAATAGGTGCCTCAATAGGTGCCCGGCACTGCTCAATAGGTGCCCGGCACTGCTCAATAGGTGGAACGCCCCAACGCGCGTTCAGGCAGGCCCTGCGAGTCGCGGGTATACACAAGCTTGCCGGCTGCCACACGCTGCGTCACTCGTTTGCCACCGAGTTGCTCCGGCAAGGTTACGATATTCGAACCGTCCAAGAGCTGCTTGGCCACGCCAACGTCAACACGACGATGATTTACACCCACGTTCTGAACCGTGGCGGAAAAGGGGTAGCAAGTCCAGCAGACAATCTCTGAGAACGCTCACAAGACTGAGTAGCAGGGTGGAAACCGACAGCGGTAACACGTTCGACGCCTTTATATGGCGAGAAGCAACAAGATGGTCTGCGCCGGCTAACGTCTGAACCGATATCAGTCAGATGTGTCTGACGGTCTCTGTTTAGGCGTCATGGTGAAGACGCACTAAACCGAGGAGCCGACAGGGCCAAGGCATCCTAAGGCTTTTAGATTGAATATCTTGAAGGGTGAAGTGAATCTGTAAGATTCCGATAACGCGGCACAGCACAAACCAGATAACGCGTAGAACAACACTGCTGTAGTGCTACCCGAATACGTACCCGTCCGCGTAATAGAGACCGAGCGCTTGTGCCACGCTGAGAAACCCTTCTTCCTCCGAGACATACCCGAGGAGCCCTGCCGGCTATAGAGTCGCTAGCCGGACGCCTTCAAGTCGTATATACCAAGACGAATCACCTCTCCCTGCGCAGGCATGACACCAATCGAGTCGTGTTACGCGGACACAGTGATGTCGCGTTGACACTTCCCCTTCGCCCCTTGTAGAGTTAAGCTCACGTCTTGGCATTTAGGGCCCATAGGCCCATCAGGGAAGGTCGATTTCCGCCCAATTACGCGGACGCTAAGTGACGCATAAAAATTAAAGACAAGGTTGAGGTCTTATTTGTACTGTTGAACTAAACCGCTTCGCGGCAGACACCACTCCGTATCGCTTGCCTATATTTAATGTCCTCTAACTCCGAAGGTCTGTGGGCTCAGATCTCCAAGCACGACTGTCCATCCGTAGGATCGTACGTCTCACAGACTTTGCCTGCCGCAGCCTTTCTTCTGAAGGGCGTAGTTTCTGTTTGCCTTTCGCTTGGCTCTGTTCGCAAGGCATAGCGCCTCCAGCTTGGAGGGCGCCGCGATACTGTTTTCCAGAATCTTTAACTCTGGAAAGGAGTATCTCATGCATCGAACGACGGTAGCTATCATCGAAGAGCTGCAATCCATGGGCCGCAGCCAATCAACGGTTCAGGCCTACGCCGCTGCAACAGAAAGATTTTACAAGTTCCATAGAAAGTCGCCTGCTGATCTGATTTGTAAGGATGCTTATGACTATCTTTGGGATCTCTACAACGTCCAGAAAGTGTCGGGCTCTGTCTACCGTACCCATCTCTGTGCTTTGCGTTTCCTCTATAAATATGTGCTTGAGCTGTCTACAGACTTCGGAAAGGTCCCTCGGGAACCAAGAGGCAAGACGTTGCCTGTGGTGCTGAGCCAGAGGGAGATTACGAGAATTCTCGCGGTTACGACGAATCTGAAACATCGCACCCTTATGATGACTGCTTACTCTGGGGGACTCCGTGTCAGTGAAGTCTGCCAGCTTCGAGTGGTCGATATCGATAGCGAGCTCATGCACATCCACGTACGTAACGGCAAGGGGCGCAAGGATCGTTATGTGATGCTCTCCGAGAGCTTGCTACCCAAACTCCGCGAGTACTACAAAGTTTATCGGCCCAAGATCTGGCTCTTCCCGTCTTCCAGGGGCGAGCATCCGCTGGGGGCGAGCTCCGCTCAAAGGGTCTTCTCGAGATCGCGGAGGAAGGCGGGGATCCGCAAGCCCGCTACGTTTCACTCCATGCGCCACAGCTTTGCGACCCATCTCCTCGAGGGCGGAGCGGAGCTATGCTACATCCAGAAACTGCTGGGGCACGCATCGCTGAGCACGACCCTGGTCTACACCAAGGTCACGACAACCGGCGCCACGAAGATCCGCAGTCCTCTCGATTATCTTCAACTCGAGTAGTTGGACATGCGCCCACGACTCGAGGTCGCGGACATCTTCCGTGACTTTGGGCCTCGCTATCGTCAGCTCTACCGGCTGTCCGATCAACAGCGCCGCGTCATGCACGCCATCGAGGTTTGTCGTACCGCGGCGCTGGGTGGCCATCTCTACGTCTGTGACGAGTGCCAGGCCAAGGTCCCGATCTATAACTCGTGTGGCAATCGCCACTGTCCGAAATGTCAGGCCCTGGATCAGCAGAAGTGGGTCGAGGCTCGGTCCGGAGATCTCTTGCCTGTGGAGTATTTCCACCCGGTCTTTACCGTCCCCGACACATTGCACTCGTTATTCCTGGCTAATCAAAAACTGCTCTATGACATGCTCTTTAGAGCTTCGAAAGAAACCTTGCTCGAAGTGGCCGAAGATCCCAAGCACTTGGGCGCAAAGATCGGTTGTGTCGGCGTGCTACATACCTGGGGATCGGATATGGCATTCCATCCTCATATCCACTTTATCGTTCCCGGAGGTGGGCTCTCCTCCGGCCGGGATCAATGGGTTGCCTGTAAGCCTAAGTTCTTGCTCCACGTCAGAGTCCTCTCTAAGGTCTTCCGAGGAAAATTCATTCATTTTCTCGAGCGCGCCTATCGGACCTCGCAGCTTCAGCTCTACGGTGACTTACAAGAATATCGACATCCCATCTGTTTCGAGAGCTTGATCGATCAACTTTACGCCAAGCAGTGGGTCGTCTTTTGCAAGCCGCCCTTTGCTGGGCCGGAGAAGGTCTTGCAGTACCTCGCTCGTTACACCCACCGCGTAGCTATCTCCAACGAGCGGTTGATCGATATCGAAGGCGACCATGTCGTCTTCTGTTTCAAAGACTACGCCCAAGGCGGTGTCTGGCGAAACCGACGTTTGAGTGCGGAGGAGTTCATTCGTCGATTCCTGCAGCACGTGCTGCCGCGGGGATTTGTTCGTATTCGGTATTTCGGGCTGCTGGGCAACCGGGCTCGGCGAGAAAACCTCGAACGTGTTCGGACTCTGCTGAAGGCTCAACCTGCGGGGACTGTCACCGTTGAGGTCAAGACACGGCAGGACCTGCTCGAGTGCCTTACCGGCGCTGACCCCAGACGCTGTCCAAAATGCGGCCGCGGGCGCCTCAAACTCTGCCGAGAGTTTCCGCGCCCTCAGTCAGCAATCACAGCTGCGCGAGCCCCTCCATGAAACCTATGCCCTCCACGTCAAACGGTAGCAGCCCGAGTCGCCAAGCAGACGACTGGAGGGCTCCGTCTACCTTGCGGCAGCGATCTGGCATATACTCCCTACCTATGAATTCGTATTTGGCTATAGGGATGGCAGCAGACTCCGCCAATGCACTGTGTGGAGCGCTTGGAGGCTCTCATCGCAAGCATGATCGGACCCGAACCAGAAGCGTTCGTCAGTCCGCCGAGCGATTCAAACGCCATAGCCGTCCTCGCCGCTCGGGACGCGGCTTAGCTCAACAACTTCCAATCCGAAATCCGTCTCTGCGCCGCCGCTGATGACTGTGGCAAGGTGCTCCCTATTATGACGACAGGCGTTCTCGTCCGGACTTCAGATTGGAACCTGCCCTGTTGAACGGGACCCGCTCCGCGGGAATTAATTTTTAATGTTTATAGCTGCTCGAGTGTCTCCGTGCCTAAGTATATCGATCTTTAGCAAGGTAATTGATAGTCGGTGAGCAGCGGTCGATATTGAGGACTCCCATCCTTCCGGGGCTCAATGTTGCTGGCGCCGGGCAGTATGCTAGCATTTGCACGCGGACCGGAGCCCGCCGCGCACCTACCCAAGAAAATATAATCTTTTCCTCTCGCCGCCAAAGATCCGGCGAGTACTTTACGTCCTCTTATATATGTGGGGACGAAGTGTACCTTGCGCGATATCTTCCAGGCCGGGTTCGCAGCTTACCGCCGAACCCGGGGGATGCTGCCTTTCCAGCTCAAGGCCGGCATCGCTATCCTACGGTGTCGCACCGCTGAGCTGGGTGGGCACGCCAAGCGCTGCCCATCCGGCTGCGTCGAGAAGGTGTGGTACAACTCCTGCCGTCACCGCGCCTGCCCGCTGTGCGCGTGGATCAAGATCGATCAATGGCTGGAGAAAATCCGCAGCCTGCTTCTGCCGACGGACCACTACCACGTCACTTTTACTTTACCGGGAGACTTGCGGATCTTCTGGGAGTTCGACCGCAAAGCTGTCGGCGACTTGATGTTCAGGATCGCTCGCACGACGCTCTTCAACGCTCTGGAAGATCCCAAGCATCTGGGCGCCAAGCCTGGCATCCTGATGAGCCTGCATACGTGGTCTCGGGTCTTGTGGGCGCATCCTCATGTCCATTGTCTGGTGACCGGTGGTGGTCTGACAGCCGACGGGCGGTGGCAACCCTGTCGACGGGAAGGATTCCTCGTTCCCGAAGAAGTCCTTCGCTTTTGGTTTCGGAAGCGTTTCACCAAAGCACTACGACGAATGATCAAGGCGGGGAAGATCGAGCTGCCGCCGGACATGTGTCGCTTCGATGCACTGTGTCGCCTCAGCCAGGCAGAGCGCAAAACGTGGATCGTCGACGTCGAGGAGCGTTACGAGCACGGCCAAGGTATCGCGACCTACCTGGCGCGCTACGTGCGAGGAGGACCGCTGAAGAACTCGAGGCTGTTGCGCCTTGACCCCAAGGAGCAAACCGCTACCTTCCGAGTCAGCCGCAAAGGCGAGCCATGGAGCGAGATGACACTGCCTGTCCGTGAGCTCATCCGACGCATCCTGTGGCATGTGCCGCCGACCGGCTATCGCGTGGTGCGCGCCTGTGGCTTGTACCACCACCACTATCGTGAACAGCTCGAGGCTTGCCGCGAGCAACTCGGCGTCGGTGAGGCTCCGGGCAGCGCCGCTGATGACCCTCCAGCTACCGAAGCTGAGGAACTCTCTGGCGAGGACTGGGTCGCAGTCGAGGAGTACTGTCGCATCTGCGGCTGTCTGCTCGAAGTCGAGAACATTCCACGGGCCCCGCCTCTACCGGAGCTTGTCAGCGAATTGAGGGCGATTTTGTGAGGCCGATGCAACGTCGCAGTGTTGCGGCCTGTGGTCGAGCTGCGTCTGGCGTCAGCGGTTTCCACCTGAGCGACGTGGATCGAGCGGTTGTCGGCCTTGGTTACAGCTGTCCGAGCCGTGATCCGAGGACGGCGATGTACTGCCGATGTGCCCTCGCGGCCCCGCCAGCTCGCATCCCGCAGTTGCGCTTGTGTCTGAGAACTCGGTACTATACCCATGGCACTCGAAAGAGCAGCGCTCAGCTAGTAGCCCGCGGACCTCGTTCAACCAGTCGTTGAAACGGAACATTCGCACCTGCTCGCTGCGGCATCGGTCATCGTGTTTGGATGTGGGATGGAGGCTCTGTTATGAATTTCGCCGAATGTCCGTTCAACTCTAAACGTTAGCCAACTGACGCATCTCGCAGGTCCCTAAGTCTGGAGTACGAGAAATGGCGACGAATATCCGCTCATTATCAGTATTCATAGCTTCGCCAAGTGACGTGTCTTCGGAGCGTGAAATTGCCGAGGACGTAATCCGAAAGGTCGACGAGACACTACGGGCGATGTTCGAAACCTCCCTCGAAGTGAATCGGTGGGAAAAAGAGCCGCCGCTCACACAGCCGCTGACTCGAGCGTCAATCCAAGAGGTAATTAACGAAAAAGTCAAGCGGTGCGACATTTTCATTCTAATTCTGAACAAGAGGATTGGCTCAAGGGAGGACGGCTTCGATGACCCGAACACCAAGAGGGAAATCGACATAATCGTCGAACGCGTCGACCGGGCTGACACTGTAATGATGCTCACCTACTTCAAGAGACTGAAGGACAACGAAGATCCTGGAAGTCAAGAGAGGGAAGTCCGTGAACTGCGACAGACGCTCGAAAGAAATAGAATATGGTACTCAAACTATGACGCGACAGACGATTTCAAAGAACAACTCACCCACCATATCTATCAGACTGCGCTCAAGCTGCTCTGGGAAACCACCAAACAGAAGGCGACACGGCACTTCTGGCAGTTGGGAGAAGCAGAAAGGAAACCGTCTACCAAGTTAGCGGTCGTTTACCCTCCGATCGATCGTTCGTATACCGAGAAGCAGGAGCCCGACCTCTACTGGCTGAACCGGCTCGCTCCCAATGTTGTCTATGAAGATCATCGTGCCCTTCAAAAGATACAGAAAAGCTTAAGTTTCACCGGCCTTCGCGACTACAGAATCTACACCACTTCAGACATCCCTCGTGATATAAAGTACATGAACCGGGCTTGGGTTTGTCTTCCGAGAAATCCTCGAGCGCTTTCATACTTGAAACTGTACCAGAAGGAAGGTCGCTGCCGATTTTCTATCGTTCCGCGGAAGAACAAAGCAGCGGCCAGAATCGACTGGAATGGAGACGATGGCTCCGGGCAGAGGATTGCTGTAAAGTCGCCCCTCGACACTTATCTCCGACTCCAAAGAGATGGAAGGATGAGCGGAGGAGAGTGGACGGCAAGCATGGGTCGGATTGTAGCGAAGGATTTCGCTATACTTGCAAGATTTAGAGACCAGCGCAGTCAGGTAGAAATCCGACTGGGCTATCTCTATGATTATTTCCTCGCAGGGATTCGAGGCCTTGGAACGTGGGGGGCCGGCTGGTATCTGGACAGGCGTTCGAAGTCTCTACTTCAGTACGACCCATCTTCCGATATCCAGCTACTGCTCGAAATCACTTTTGTTGGCGGCAGAATATTGGACGTTGTTGACGTGTCAACTATGCCTGAGGCCTACTTTAGGTCAGCAAATCGGGCAGCTACAATAAGGTCAAACATAAAGCGGTTCAGTGATGCTGGCTAACCCTGCGCCCAAGCGGACGGAGGACCGCCGCTTAGCTTGTAACGATATGCGGCCTGGAGCTGAGAATGACTCTAGAAGGATGCATGGCCGCTCGACGATTTGAGCTTGGCCCTGACTGTAGGTGTGGTAATGGACATTGATAGTGCAAAAAACCGATTCGATTCGATACGTCCTGAAATCGACTCCTTGATTCCGAAGATCGAGACGGAAACCGACGCACGCTTTCAAATCATAGACCGCCTCCTGACTGAAGTTCTTGGCTGGCACCGAAGTGAGATCCAGACAGAACCGCATGCGCCTGGAGGCGGATACATCGACTACTTGCTTAGTGCATCTAATCGGAATTACCTGGTAGTTGAGGCGAAGCGTATATCCACACCTCTACTTGATGTTGCCAGTCCCCAGGCCACTTTCTACAAAGCTGGCGGCCCAGCGCTCAAGTCCGCAGCAGATGGCCTCGAGCAAGCCCAGCGTTATTGCAGCAAAACGGGTGTACTCTTTGCGGCCATTACGACCGGCGTCCAATGGCTAGGCTTTTGGGCCACACGCACGGATGGTCGACCCCCGCTAGAGGGAAAGGCAGCGGCCTTTCCCTCTCTCGATGCGATTAGCGACCGATTCGCCCTGTTCTACGACCTTTTCTCTAAAGCGGGCTTGCAGGCAAATCTCTACAGGATTCGAGTGAATGAAGCCGAAGGTTTCATCGTGCGTCACACCGAGAATCTGGAACCCTTGATTCCTGACGGAGAGGTCCGGCTCATGAGGCAGTCAAAGCTCGGCGGTGATCTGGAACAGGTTTTTAATCGGTTCTTTGGCGCCATGTCGGGCGCGGGGGATGCCGAAATGCTCGCTCAGTGTTTCGTTGAATCCAAGGAGAGCCAGGAATCTGACGCAACGCTAACCAAGCTCGCTGACAACTTGATTAGCCGCATCGATGTTGTCGAAACTGCGAAAGGAGAAGAACTTGAGCAAGAAATCCGACAAGCTATCGAGAGTGAACGGGGCGAATTCGTCTTAATTATAGGTAACAAGGGGGCAGGGAAATCAACTTTTATTGACCGCTTCTTTCGCCTGGTCTTGGAGCGCAGGCTCCGCGAACGCTGCGTAGTGTGCCGGATCGATCTCGCAGATTCGACCGGGGAGATCGCAACGATCATCCCTTGGCTAGTAACTCATCTCAAGAAAGAGATCGAGCGCCAACTCTTCGACGGAAAATCACCATCATATGCGGAACTCCAGGGAATATTCATTTCCGAATACGATCGATGGCGGCATGGCGAACGCAAGCCTCTGTACGATCGCGATCGAGATAAATTCAAAGAGCGATTCGGAGAATGGATTGCAGGCATGATTGATTCCGACCCCGAGCGATATGTCCGCGCCTTGCTTAATAATATTGTCGCAGGTCGCCAGAGAATGCCATGTATTATCTTTGATAATACCGATCATTTTCCCGCCTCTTTCCAGGAAGCCGTCTTCCAGTTCGCACAATCCCTGTATAGAGAAATTTTCAGCTTTGTGGTTTGCCCTATCACTGATCGTACGGTCTGGCAACTATCCAAGTCGGGACCCCTTCAATCGTACAACTCGAGAGCTCTCTACCTGCCGGTCCCTTCAACCAAGGACGTCCTTGCCAAGCGAATAACCTTTGTTCGTTCGAAAGCTAAAGGTGATCGCGGGGAATACTTCCTCTCGAAGGGGATCCGTCTCTCAGTCCCTGACATCGGCGCATTCGCATCTTGCGTGGAAGAGGTTTTCGTCAACGAGGACTACATCGGTCGAGCAGTGGGCTGGTTGTCTAATCACGATATCCGGCGTGGCTTAAGAATTGCTAACCGCATTATTACTTCTCCCGTGCTCAAGGTTGACGACTTGGTGCGGGCGTTCTTGGTCGGCAAACGTGCCGTGCCGCGTCGGCGCGAGATAAAGAAAGCTCTTCTCCTCGGAACGAAGACCTACTTCACGCAGGAAGAGAACGACTATATCCTAAATCTCTTCGCAGTTGAATCTGACAATATTAGGTCGCCACTGCTCCGACTTTCTGTCCTCCGGATGTTAATCGATCGAGCAGCCGACAAAAGCCATCCGGAAAAGGCCTACGTCAGCGTCGGTCACGTCCTGGCCTATTTTGAATCTGCGGGCGTATCTTCTATCGCTCTTCGACAAGATTTAGCTGATCTCCTCAGGTATCGGTTAGTCACCCCTTACGACCCAACGGATGAGAGGACCCATGATGAGCAGCGACTAAAAATAACGCACTCTGGTAGAATCCACTATGAGTTTTCCTTCGCAGCTCAAGAGGCAAGCTACATGAGTCAAGTAGCGCTCAGGACCCCGGTACGAACAGGCGCCTATTTCGATCGATCTCGGAAGGCACTTTCGGAAGGAAAGATGGACTGGCAGTCCTGGCAATCTCTAATTCGTGAATTTTCTAGCTACCTTCTCACTGAAGATGAGCGATCCTTGACACTGCCTCAGATTGAGGATTTTAAAAGCCAACGACAAATGCGACGCGACCTAGCTCAGACGTGGGGAGTTGAACGCCTTTCTACGAAGAAAGGGCTTTGATGAATCGATGACAGAAAATGCGAGAAGAGGATGGCCGAATGGCCGCATATCAAAGCGCATGCAGAGGGACGCCACAGCCGTACCTATCGTCCACGCTGGGGGTAAGGTTGGCCGCTTCGCCGAACATCAACAGCTGGTTGAATGGGCGCCCCTGATGCGCATGCCGTTGGGCGGCCCGTTGGAAGAGGGCTGAGTAAATGAGTGACAAGATACGGCACAATACGAAGTCGCGGGATTCTCTATATAGGGAGATTGAACTCAATCTTGAGCGTGTCTGCGAGATTTGGCTCGGAGGAGAAGAGAGCCTTCGGTTCTCCCTTCCCATTCTGTGTGCTGCGAAGCTCGAGGCTTTTATCAATGCTGCTGGGAAGCTGAAGACAACGCATTGGGATATTTTTGAGCGGAAACTGTCCTTCGAGGAGAAGTGCCACGTCGTTCTTGGCGCAGCTGGCGTACACTTCGATCGTGCCGCAGAGCCCAACAAGACGGCGATTGCCACATTTGAGACCAGGAACTCGTTGGTTCATCCTAAGATGAAGTTGAAGGAGATTGACGAAACGATCTCCGGGGAAGAGTACGAGCGGCGAGTGGCGAACGCCGATTACTCGGCAGAGCGGCACCATCTGCGATCAGAGCTGACTCCTGAACGAGTTACTCTTCTCAAGGACACAAGTGACGCGTTCGTTACCAAATGGGGACCAGCGCTGTTCGATGGGTATCCGGAGTACTGGCTGGCTGCTGGCTCCAGCGGAGTATTCAGAAGGGCATGAGAATCTAATCCGCGGCATACCGCCCAACCAGGCTGTCGAGCGAGACGGCTGGCGCCGCCGCTCACAGCAGGTCGTTAGACGCCAACGGAATCGTCGTTTGGCCGTTGTTGAACATACTTCACATCATTCTTTGGGTGGTAGGTAACTCCCAAGAAGCGTGGATCTCTCTTAGCTACAGATCGCGACCTCCAAAGATCCAACCGTCACCTATTTATTGACATCGAACTTTGCCAGAGGAATGAGGGCGCGGCACCGTAGAGGGCTGTATTCAACTGTGCCAGCATCGGCGGAGAGACCAGATTGTTCTGCCCCTCATCCATCGTGAGGGGCGCGCTCCTCCTCAGCCTCTCGTCATATCAATGAGTTGACGAGAGCTCCATCTTGGCGATCTTGCCGGCCTTCATCACGAAACGGATGTCTTTCAATGTCGAGCTGTCGGCCAGCGGATCGCCTTTGACGGCGATCAAGTCCGCCCACAGGCCTTCTCGCACCTGGCCGGCGTTCTTCTCGATACCCAGCAGCTCGGCGGCCCACAGCGTCGCCGAGCGGATCGCGTCGATCGGCTCCATGCCCGCCTCGACCATGAGGGCAAACTGTTCGGCGTTGCGCCCATGGGGATAGACGCCCGAGTCGGTGCCAAACGCGATGCGTGCGCCAGCTCGGTAGGCGCGGGCAAACCGGTCCGCGTAGGCACGGTAGGTGTCCTCATTGCTGGATCCCAACTGCTTGTCGCTGTAGTCCTTGTCGGTTTCCAACAGGTCATAGTGCGCGGCGAGCAGATCCATGACGAGAAACACGCCGCCTTCCTTGACTTGCTGGAGAGACGCGTCTTCCATCAAGCTGGCATGCTCGATCGAGCGCACGCCAGCGGCGACGGCGTTGCTGATGCCGTCCTCGCCATGAGCGTGAGCGGCAACGACAAATCCCCGCTTGGCGGCTTCTTCGACCGCCGCGCGCAGCTCCGGCACGGAGTAAGTCGCAGCTCCCGGAATCGACCCCTCGGTGTAGAAGCCTCCGGTCGCAGCTACCTTGATCAGATCGACACCGTGCTTGATATGAGCCCGCACGGCCTTCCTCACCTCATCGACGCCATCGGCTACCGTCTCCGCTGGTGTCCGCACCTCATGCTCGGGCGCCATCCAACCACCCCAATCACCGTGGCCGCCAGTCATGGTGATCATCGGCCCGCTCACGAACATCCTCGGACCTTCGATCCAACCACTGCGGATCGCGTTTCTCAGCGCCACGCCGGCATAGTACGGTTCCGAGACATTGCGGACCGTTGTGAAGCCGGCGTCCAGCAGCTTTTTCGCGTTGACGACGCCAACGATGCCGAAGCTCGCCGCCGGCAAGGCCCAATGGTCAAACTCGGCCCCAAGGTAGGAGTTGTCACAGAGATGAGTATGGACATCCATCAGGCCTGGCAGGACGGTGTACTCGGACAGATCGATCCAATCGCTCGAAGCCTCGACCTCGCTGGCGTCTGAGATCTCGCGGATCAACCCCCGCTCAATGGTGATGAGGACATCGGATCGATACTGCCCAGATACGACATCGAGCACCCGGCCCGCGCGGAGCACGGAAACCCGTTCTTCGTCCGCTTGGGCTGACACAACAAATACAACCAACGTGGCGATGCCCAGGCCTAACCGAGTCCTTGTTTTCATGATCGATGTCTCCCGCAGACGGATCTCTGATTGCCGAACCAAACGCGCCCTCAGCGTAGCAGAGGATCGTCCGCCACGGCGACGAAGACACCCGTCCGATAGCGTCGCCCGCCCTTCCCAAATCCCCTTGAACCAGCCCTGCTCAATAGGTGTTCGACGCCAGTTCAACGGAACAGCAGAGAACCTGCCGTGCCTGCATCGGCGATACGGACGGCCGGTATGCCGCTACAATCGTGAAGGCGATCGCAGAGCTCTCAGGAGCCTTCCTATTGAGCCCAAGTTAGGAGCCTGCCAGCCATAAGATAGTAAGATATGGCTATGGCACTCGACGAAGAACGTTGGCGGCGGCTCTACAATCTGTTCGACCCAACCCTTCGGCTCGAGCTTCAGGATCATGATCTCTTCGTGCGCCGACCGGGAGCTGTCGCCGAGGAGATCGCCGACGACCTCAGCCTCGGGCTCGAGCCAGACGGCAAATGGGTGGTCTGCGGGTCCACTGGTAGCGGTAAGAGCTCCGAACTGGTTCACCTCGGCGGGCTGTTGCACGCTTCGCATTTGGTCGTGGGTCTCGATTTGCCGGGGTCGGTCGCCCGTGTTGACCAGTTGCAGCCGGCGGAGGTGCTCTTTCTTGTCGGCGCCGCCGTGGTCCGAGTCGCCAAGGACGACTGGGCCTTCGAGGTCGATCCCGGGCTGACCAGCGAGCTACTCAGTGCCTTTCGCGGCCTGCTGTCCAGTGAAGGCCACAACGTCGACATCGGCAAGCTCTTGAGCGGGGTCGCGCTCTTCGCGGCCAACCTGGCGGCGCCAGGCACCGGAGCGGTGGCCGGGGCGGCCAGCGGGGCCGCTACCACGGCGACCGGAGCGATAGGCGATAGGGCGCGGGTGTCGCTCCGGAGCGGCGCCAAGCTGGGCGGCCTGACGAAGCCGTCGAAGGAAGGTGAGCCCGACTTCGAGCGCCTCCGCCAGGCTGTGGACGCCGTGCTTGACGCGGTACGCCAGAAGCGGCCGCCGGTGATCTTGGTTGACGGGCTCGACAAGCTGTTGGAACTGTCGACGATCCGGGATCTTTTCGCCACCAATCGAATCCTGGCCCTGCCTCGGGCCCAGGTCGTTTACACCGGGCCCATTACGCTGATGCTGGCGACGGAATGGCAAGCCGCCGGCGGTGCCTTCAAGCGCCAACGATTGACCAATGTCGTGTCACGGCGGCCTGAGCTCACCAGGATCGATATCTCGGACGAGACCGTCGACGCCGGCCGCCGAGCGCTGGCCGAGGTCGTGGCCCGTCGCCTTCAGCGACTCGATCTGAAGATCTCTGACGTCTTCGAACCCGGCGGACTCGAGGCCTTGACCGAAGCTTCGGGTGGCCTGCTCCGCGATCTCATCCATCTAGTGAACCGGGGGATACGCTGGACACTACGCAACGAGCGTGGCCGCCTGGGCAAGCGAGCCGTGCGCGCCGCGATCGAGGAAGTCAGTAAGGAATACGAAATCACCCTGAATACGCTCCGCGTCGAGGAGCTGATGCATGTGCGTAAGCACGGTGAGCCGAGCGGCGCTGAACGGGCTAATGATCTCCTGCTCGACGGCTATGTGCTGCCTTATAGCAACGGCCGAGTGTGGTTCGAGCCCCATCCGATCCTGCGGGGCCTGCGCCCAGGGCTGTGAGCGTGCAGGCTGCGAAGGAGTCTGAAGCTCCGCTCGGATCGGAAGCCTGGCGGCAGACGGTCGAGTCTGTTCAGCAGCTATCCGAACTCTCCGAGGGGCTCTCGATCGTATTGATCGTGGGGCCTTCTTTTCAGGCCCCTGAAGGGCTAAAGCGTATGGCCACGGCCGCAGCGCCGAATCGACGAGCGCTCTGGCATCGCTTTGATCGAGCGGGGAGCGACCTGGCTGCGACCCTCGCCGAGGCGGGTGAAGAAGGTGTGCTGCTGCTCGCCTACGGGCTGGAGTTCCTGCCAGATCGCGGGCGTGTGGAGGTCGAATCCGAGCTGAACCTGCTGCGGGACACCCTCGCTCGGCAGCCAGCGTTGATCGTTATCTGGGTACCGCATGAGGAGCTAGAGAGCTTTCGCCACCACTGTACGGATCTTTTCCAGTGGCGGTCAGCACTTCTTCAACTCGAGGCGGCCGATGTAGAGACTGCCCCCGAGGTAGTTGCGAGGCGGCGTCTTTTGAAAAGCTTGCGGAGCCAGTTGGAGACATGGACTGACGCTCCCTACGTCGAACCGCGGGTGGCCCCTCGGCAAGGCCCGCCGGTCGGCCTTGTACGGTGGGCCACATCGGCGCATCGCGGATGGTTGATCGGCCCCGCGGGCAGCGGAAAAACCAGCGCCGCCAAGCATCTCACAGGGACCGCGTTGGAATTCGCCCTCGCGCAAGAACCCGAAGGCGGCGGCTTGCTACCTATCTTGGTTCCACTGCGGCTGATTCGTCAATGGCCCGATGCCGTCGTCGAAGGGCGCCTCGAGGTCCTGGCGGTGATCGCCGAGTTGCCGTTGCCCGTCAGCGGCGAGCAACTCGAGGCCTGGGGAGCGGAGGGTCGACTGTGGCTGATTCTCGACGGCTTCGATGAGATACCGACAGATCGACGGCGAGAGATCGATCGCTGGATCGACGGGCTCAGTCGCCGTTATCCAATCAGGATTCTGGTCATCTCACGGCCGGGCGCCAAGGCGTCCGAGCCGTGGCAGGTCGCGACGGTTCTGCCCTACTCCGACCAACAGGTCGAGATTTTCGTACGACACAACCTTCCACCAGAGCCCGCCGAACGCCTGCTTGACTCCCTCCGGCGCCAGAGTCGGCTGTGGGAGTTGGCTCGTTCTCCGATGCTGCTCTCGACACTGCTAGACCTGGCTCGAGTGCGAGGAGGAGTTCTGCCAAGCCGGCGCTTCGATCTCTTCAGATCCGCAACGTCGCAGTTCCTGGTGAGTTGGGATCGATCAAGGGGGTTGACCTCCCTACGTAGCCTGGAATCCCCGGAGCAGCTACGCCTCAAGCTGGGACGCCTCGCCTTCTATGGGCTCGAGCGCGGCACGAGCACTTTCTCCGAAGCGGAGGTGCGGGAGGTGGCAGATCTCTACGGCGACTCCCGCAATTTCCTGGTGGAGCGAACGGGGCTGTTGAAGAGGGAGTCTTCTGCCTTTACC
>JAJCXO010000168.1 GCA_029263395.1 Acidobacteriota bacterium
CCGCCGCTCCAGAACTCGCCGGATCTCTTGCAGTGTGCCTAAGTTATTGTGGTGCCATCGGATACGAGATGCCAACAGGTGCGAAGCTCAAACATGCTCGCTGCTTGCTCGCTCCACAACACCTCCCTCACTGAGCCGAAAAAGGCAAAACTGGACGGGATCTAACTAGAAATCCATCGTTGTACGATTGGGCAGTGGGACCGGAGCAGTGGACTCGAGAATTGGGGGAAATATTGCGGAAGCGGTCACGCTCCCGCGGCAAAGTGGCCTGACCGACGAGGGCTTCGGAAATCTACCGTCCGTCGTCCGACGAACCCCACAGCTTTTTCCACCAGGACCCGCCGTCACTCGCTTCGACCGGTCCGCTGTCCGGCATGCGGTCGCGGATCGTGGCGACATCCCAGCCGGTGAGCGAGGCGAGGGTCTCGGCGTCGCGACCTTGGCGTCGTTGCAGATCGGCAAAGTAGCTGCGGGCTTCAGGGCAGGCGTCGGGGCTGCCTTGCCATGGGTTGCGAATGATGTAGCGACCTTGAAAGTTGCTGCGGTCGCCGGTCTGTTGGAAGAAGAGATCCTCGGGAAAGGTTTCGGCGGTGTACCGCAAGTGCAGACGGGTGATGAAAACGTCGCGTGCTTGGCGCTTGAGGTTGCGCTGAGGATTTTCCGCGGTCCAGAACACGCCGAGCTCGCGCAGCTCATTGTCGGACAGCGGATCAGCGGCGCAGGGGTCGCACCAGCCCATGTCCCAGGCATATTCGAGGAAAACCGTGCGCATGTTCTCGCGGTCGACTTGGTGGCCAAACATGTCGCGGTAGAAGTTGCCGAAGTCGTTCTTGACGAATACCGGGACTTCGAGGTCGGCGGGTAACCGGACGGTGCGGTAGTTGGTGGTCTCCACTCTGCCATTGCGAGTCAGCAGGAAGACGAAAAGCTCCTGGGGCCCATTCGCATTAACCGTACCGAGGCGAATCGGCAACATGAACTTCGGTGACTCGAAGGCGACTTGCAGTGGGCGCAAGTAGGTGAAGCCGAGTTCCGACTGTTTCTCGAGATTGACCTTGGCGACGAAGAATCGCATTTTCTGCCGGATGTAGCTGGCCAGCACCTTCGACGCCCCCTTGGGTACGCGGTAGTCGTTTTCCTTCAACCAGGTCTCGAGCCCCTTGGACTCGTCAGCCGACAGAATCAGAATGTCGTATTCGCCGACGGTGTAGCTCGCCTCGATCGTCACGCCCAGGCTGCGGGCGCGTTCGCCATCGTCCATGGCGCCACGGCTTGGGTCCGCTGATGACAATGACTCAAACGCCACCTTCCGTTCGAATCGGCATGGATTGGGGTCGTGATACTCGACCAGCCGCGGTGCGGAGTAAGCGTCCAGATGTTCGACGATGGCACGATCGCTGACATGGATTTGTTCGCGCTCGAGAAACGTTGGCACCGGCACCACCATGGCGAATTCTTTCGCTTCCCCTTGGTAGTCGTTGGCCATGGTAAGCACGGTGCGGTCGCCATCGCGAGCGATCACTACTTTCGACGCTTGGTTGAAGAGGTCAGTGTCGGCTTTGGCGACGTAAAAACCACAGAAGGCGAGGGCAGGTTGTGTCCACAGGGTGAGGGTCAGCAGGGTGACGGTCAGCAGCATCAGGGGAGTTGAGACGGGTCTTCGCATGGTCAGGCTCCTAGGGCAGGTTGAATTAGAGGAGTGGACACGTCGGCCGGCTTTTGGGCCAGCTGTGATGTGGCAGCAGGCTGTTGCCAGTGGTAGCGACGACCGGGTGTCAGTCGGTCGATCCACGGCACCAGAGGGGCGCAGCCCACCAACGCCCAGATCAAGGCGTTGGGTTGGTAGAGTCCAAATTGAATCCAGCCAGCGATGGTTGCGACCAAGCCAGCGTAGAGGACACGCCCGAGGCGACTGTCCGGGGTCGTTTTGGGGTCCGAGATCATGAAGAAGGCGAAGATCAGGAAGGCGCCGCTTTCGATCTGATGCAGCGGGATGGCCAGCGGATCACCGAGCCAGGCGGCGCGCCCGAAAAGAATCGCGGCATAAGCGGCCAGAAAGGCGTAGGTGACGTCGCTGCGCGCTGCCCGGTGCACCACCAGGCCACCGAGGCAGGCCAGCAAGAAACCGAAAAACGCCGTCGAGCCCCATTGGCCGGAGGAGACCCACACGCCGTCAGTGATCAGCATCATCGCGGCCAATCCGAAATTGGTGGGATTGAACACGTGTTTGCCGCGGGCGCGGATCAGAAACTTGCTGGCGATGGTGATCACCGCCGCGGCTGCTGCCAGCGACAGTGAGCCGGTCCGCAACAGAAGACAGAGCGAGAGCGCCGAGATCAGCGGACTGCGCGGGTCGAAGCGCGGCAAGCCATAAAGCCGGGTGCAGCTCCACTGGGTGGCGAGTGCCGTCGCCAGGATCACCAGCGCAACATCGAGCCGGATCGCAAGCCCGAGGCGTAAGACGCCGTAGGTCAGCAGGCTGCCGAGGACCGCGATCTGGTAGAGGCGGGGATCAACCCGTCGAGTGGATCGGCTACGGGATGATAGAATGTAAGTGGATCGGGCAGTTGACGTCATCAGGTGGCTCCGCTGGATCTAAGACCTTCGAAACGCGACGTTCGCGTCATTCGAAGGGTTAGACCCGGCAGGTCACCAGAACGCAACCGAATCGGACAAAAAAAGAGTTAACTGCCCGGCATGACGAGCGGGCGCTCGGTCCGAGCGCCCGCCAAACTAGCGCGAGTTAGTTCACCCGCGTCGCACGGATCTGCTCGACGTCGATCGACAGCGCAGCGCCGAACGAGGCCACGCCATTAACTCCCGCTTGCGACATACACATCCGATCGGGTCCAACGTTGGTGTAGTCGCTGCAGACCTCGGCGGTGTAGACCGCGGTTACATTGAGCTCAACTTCGCTCTCGATGACCAAGAAGCCGATGTAGAGTCCCGGCAGCGTGCCAGGCGCCACATTGACGCCAGCAAGGCGTAAGATCTCGTTACAGTCATCGTAGGTCGCGCTGCAAGTCGGAAGGCCGATGCTGGTGCCAGGCGTGTTGGGCACAACAACCTTGGGCTCGCGTCCTACCGGACTTCCTTCCTTGACCAAGATGAGTGCCTTTTTCTTGATCTCAATGTCGTTGTTGGGATTGTAGATGTTGACGTCGGTGGCGTAGTTGCCGAGCTTGACGACGTTCTCGCCACCGGGCGTTGCGTCGGCATCGGTCAAGGTGCCCAGATTGGATTTGTTGAAGCCGCAAACGAACTTCACAGCATAACTGTACCCTTGAGCTTCAGCTGGAGTTGCACTGATCGTCAAAACCAAGGCCACGCCGAAGAGCAGAACGAGCCCACGGTACTTCGTCGTTGGTTTTGTAGACGGCATTTGGTTTCCAACCGGTATTTGGTATCCAAACATTACACACAGTCCTTTTCAAGATCGGAAGGGCAGGCGCGAGCTACTTGCCGACAGACCTGCCGACAGATCGGTCGCGCTGACCTCTCAAGTTTTATCGGTTGGGGGAGTTAAACTTCCCCTCGTTGCCTACGGAAGAATTCCGAAGACACTTGTATTAGCGAAACACGGGTGTTAGCGAAACACGGGTGTTAACGAAACACGTGGCGGCTCGAAGGACCGGTCGAAGTGAAGATCGAGCACGAGCTACGGCATATAGCTAAAGCTGTATGTATCCTAGCGAGCCGCTGCTGCCAGTGTCAAGACTAAAAGCTAACGGAAGGGGAGAAGATGGCGGAGCTCAAGACCCAGCCAAACGAGACCAGTGTCGAGGCGTTTCTCGACGGAGTCTCGGACGAGACCAAACGCCAGGATTGTCATGCTCTCGTGGAGCTGATGCGGCAAGTGACCGGCGAGGAACCGAAGATGTGGGGCGGCAGCATCGTTGGTTTCGGCAGCTACCACTACAAATATGCCAGTGGCCGTGAAGGGGATTGGTTCCTGGCTGGCTTCTCTCCCCGCAAGCAGAACCTGACGCTGTACATCATGTCGGGCTTCAGTCGCCACGACGAGTTGATGAGCCAGCTCGGCAAACACAAAACTGGCAAGTCCTGTTTATACGTCAAGAAGCTGGCCGATATCGACGGTGATGTCTTGAAGGAGTTGGTCGAGCGTTCGGTGTCGCACGTCGCAGCGTCCAATCGCTGAGGCTGCGAGATGTCCGACTGCTAGACTTACGTCGCACCCATGAATGCCGAGCCTAGTTCCCTGCTCTTCGATCGAGCCCGCGGCGGCTCTCCCGATGCGGTTGGCGCCCTTTTTGAGCGTTATGGCGACCGCCTCCATGCCTTGATTCGGCTGCGGCTCGGACCGCAGTTGCGCCGTCGCTTGGAGTCGCGGGATATCCTGCAGGCGACGATGTTAAAGGCCTTTCGGGGGATCGACCGTTTCGATGGTTCTGGCAGTCGGTCACTGATGGCCTGGCTGGGCACCATCGCCCAAGCCGAAATCTGTGATCAGGCGGATTTCCATGGTCGGCAGAAACGGGCTACTGCCCGCGAAACCTCTCTCGACGGCAAAGTCGAGCCGGTGGTGCAACGGGTGCGCACTGAAGCCAGCCGTCTGCAACTCCAAGCCGATAGTGAGCAGCTCGAGCGAGCGATCGATGCCTTGAGCGAGCCCTATCGCGAGGTCATCTTGCTACGCAGTTTCGAGGAGCTCAGTTTTCGCGAGATCGGCGAGCGCTTGGACAAGACTGCCGATGCCAGCCGGATGCTGTTCGCCCGTGCAATGGCCGCGTTGACCTTGAAGATGCGAGAGCTGGCGTGAGCCAGCCGACAGACCCCGCCATGGATCGGGTGGCCGAGTTACTCGGCCAGTACATTGAAGCTTACCTGGTTGACGGCACGGCGTTGGATCCCGAAGCCCTCTGCCACGAGTCTCCGGAGTTGGCGGAAACCCTGCGTGAACATATTCAGGACTATCACCGACTCGAGCGCTCGCTGGCACCTACGGGTGAGCTAGAGCCAGGGCATCAGTTGCTGCACTTTCACATTCTCGAGAAGCTCGGTGAAGGTGGCATGGGTGAGGTCTACATGGCCGAGGACACCAAACTCGGCCGCCGGGTGGCTCTCAAGGTTCTGCCGACCAAGATGGCGGATGATCCCGAGCGGTTGGCGCGCTTCCGCCGCGAAGCCCGAGCACTAGCTGCCACCAGCCACGCCAACATCGTCACCGTCCATTCGGTGGAGGAGGCGGACGGGCTTCATTTTCTGACCATGGAGTTGGTGGAAGGCGATACCTTACGGCAGTTGATACCGGCCGATGGTATGGCGCTCGATCGGCTGTTGTCGATCGCCCTCGGCGCCACCGCCGCGCTTGCGGCAGCCCATCGTCGAGGGATCACCCATCGTGATCTCAAGCCGGACAACATCATGGTGGATGCTGACGGTCACGTTCGAGTGCTGGACTTTGGTCTCGCCAAAAAGGCTGTGAAGGCGCCGTTGGGCGCCTCGAGGCAAGCGATTACCGAGACCCTCACCGGCGCCGGTCGGGTGCTCGGCACCTTGCCGTACATGTCTCCGGAGCAGTTGCTGGCGGAGCCCGTCGACCCCCGCAGCGATATCTTCTCGTTCGGCGTCATCTTGTTCGAGATGGCAACCGGCAGGCGCCCTTTTGGCAGCGACAAACCCGCCGAGTTGATTTCGGCTATCTTGCGGGATATGCCCGAGGAGATTCATACGTTGCGGGAAGATCTACCGTCTCGCCTGGGCCGCATCGTCCGCCGCTGTTTGGAGAAAGAACCAGCGAGTCGATTTCAAACGGCGCGTGAGCTACACCACGCTTTGACTGAGCTCGGCAAGGAATGGACACCAGCTCCGTCGACCCTTGCTCTGTCGACCCTTGCTCCGTCGACCCTTGCTCTGTCGGCCCTTGCTCCGTCGACCCTTGTGGCGGAGTCCGGCGATCCCCGAGGGGTTGACTCCAGCCTTGACACGAGTCCCACCAACCGAGCTGAACCTGCGGGTCGCAGCCGCTGGCTGCGTCCCACGTTGGCCCTGCTGGCCGTGTTGGGGGTCGGCTCGATGCAGTGGCTGCGCTCGCCAGGTGAGACTTCGACGGCTGATCTTCGACCTGCTGGTCTTCGGCCCGCTGGTCTTCGGCCCGCTGCCGCCGTCGAGTCGGCAATGCCGGTGATGCAGGCGGAGGTCCCTGACCGCCGTTCGGTGGCGGTGCTGCTGTTCGAGAATCTTACCGGTGATCCGGAGCTGAGCTGGCTGCGTCACGGCCTGGCTGAGCTGGTCGTGATCGATCTGTCGCGGTCGTCCAAGCTCGAGGTCCTGGGTATGGGGCGGCTACACCAGATCTTGAAGCAGTTCGACGCGTTGAACGGGACGCCGTCGTTCGAAGTCATCCAAAACGTGGCCGAAGAGGGTGGCTCCGAGGTTGTGATCCGAGGCAGTTTTGCTCTCCTCGGAGACATGTTGCGACTGGCGTTTACGATCGAGGACGCGGACAGCGGTACTGTCCTCGAGTCTGACTACTTCGAAGGCCAGGGTGTAGAAGCCGTCTTCGCGTTGGTCAACCAGCTCAGCGCCTCGATCCACGGCAACCTGGTGTCGGCCCCTAGCCCAACCCAACGTTCGACCATCCAGGCGGTGACGACTGGGTCGCTCGCGGCCTGGCAGCTCTACTCGCAAGGTACCGAGCTTTACCTGAATGCTCAGCATGCCGAGGCGATCGAGATGTTGGAGCGAGCGGTTGCGATCGACCCCACGTTTGCCCTTGCCTTCGCCGACCTCGGGACCATTCACCGCAACCTCGGTCACAGCAACCAGGCCCGCGAGTACACTGGCCGGGCTCTCGAGCTCTCCGAGCGGTTGCCGGCTGATCTCCGCTATCGCATCGAAGCGGGGTACTTTGGCGCTCGCTGGACGAGCCTCGACCGCGCCATCGAGGCTTACGAAGAGCTTTTGAAACTCGATCCAGAAATCGACAATCTACGCAACAACCTGGCACGTCGGTATGCTTTCCTCGAGCGTTACGAGGATGCGATCCGCGAGTTCGAGTTCTTGATCGCCGGTGATACGCCGGTTCACGACATCTATCTCGATGCCGCCAACGCTTACGCAGCGTCCGGAGATTTTGCCACCGGGCATCGGTTGATCGCCGATTTTGTGGGTCGCCATCCAGACAACTGGCTGGCACACCTTGGGCTGGGCTGGCATCTCACCGAATGGGGCAAGCTGGATGAGGCGGTTGCCGTCATCGACGAAGCTGCGGAGCTGTGGCCGGGGGAAACCTTCGTCCACTATCCGCGGTGGCGGTTGGCGGTGCGACGCGAAGACTGGCCTTTGGCCGAGCGGGCGGCCAAAACCCTCGGCAGCGCCGACGACAACTTGCTGCGTTGGCGCTCTGCCGTCTCCCAGGCCCGCAATCACCTTTATCTCGGCCGCGCCCGGCAGGCTCTCGCGTCATTCGACCGGGCGGCGCGGGTGGCTAACAAGCCCGATGCATTCAGTGCGTTGGCGCGCTGTTGGAAGGCGGAGCTCCATGGCCAGCTCGACGAGTGGCAACTCGCTGTTGCAGACGCCGCAAAAGCGCAACAGTCGGGGGCCGGTGAATGGCCTGAGTTGTTGGCTATCTTTCTCGCTGCCCAGGGCGAGTTGCAGCTCGGTCGATCCGAGGAAGCGGCGGAGCGTGTCCTTGATCTGCGTCGGCGCTGGGGCCAGCGACCCAACCGGGTCGAAGAGCGTCAGCTGGCGCAGCTCGAAGGCTTGATGGCCTTAGCGCAGGGCGATATCGAGCCAGCATTGACGGCGTTGCATCGGGCGGCGGCGCTATTGCCGGCCAACGGGGTCGAGTTCCACTGGCACGTCTACCCGCAACACGTGACGATTTGGTACGACCTCGCCCGGACAGAGCTTGCCGCTGGCCACGACGAGCGGGCCCGACCCTGGCTTGAGCGCATTGTGGCCAGTGGCTCGGAGCACCTGGAGCAGCCTGTGCCGTATGTCCGCAGCTTCTACCTGCTGGCCGAAATCCACCGGCGAGCCGGCAATGTTCCGGCCGCCCGCTCCAACTACGAGCGGTTTCTTGTCTTTTGGCGCGATGGTGACCTCGACCGACCCTGGGTCGAGGTCGCGCTAGCTGAGGTCAGGGATAGTTGAGCGGATCCCTTGTCATTGGCTTGGGGCCCTCAGCCTCGAGGTAATTGAACATCTCGTTCCAATCTCGATTTCGAATCAGCTGGCACTCGCGGGGGGTAAGGTCCCCGTATCTGGCCTTTAGTTTTCTCGGAGTCTCTTCACCTTCAAACGTCGGTATGAATGTCTCGGTGAAATCGCCATCCTCATCTTTACTCAAATATTGGCTCAGCTTGTTGTAGTCGACGGCCATGCGGACGATGAAGTGGCTGAGAGATTGTACGCTCATGGAGATCTCCTGATCGGTTTGTGGTGGTGTGGTCGGGCAGGATCAACGGTCTTCGAGTTAGTAGGTCAAGGTGGGTCGCCCGAGGTTACTTCCTGTGCCTCCGCACTGTGGCCTACCTATGCCTCCGCACTGTGGCCTACCGGCAGGTCGGGGAAGGTGCGTTGGTAGGGGATGTCGGCGCCGACGAACCGATCCCACTCTTCACGGCTCAGATTGCGGTTGGCGCGACCTTGGGCAGACTGCAGCCAACTGTCGAGGTCGACGGCCCAGAACAGCACTCGGCCTTCCAAGTCCGCGGACACCAGAGTTTGGCCATCGGCGGTCCAGGCCAGGTCGAAAACCTCCTTGTGGCCCACTAGCGGAGCCCCCAGGTTGGCACCGGTGGTCGTGTCCCACAGCCGGACGGTGCCATCAACGCCACAGGTCGCCAACATCCCGCCATCGGGGCTCCAGGCGAGTCTCGTCAGGTTGCCGCGGTGGCCGGAGAATGACCGGTGGATCGTCATCTCCGCGCTCCACAACAGCACCCGGCCATCGCGGCCGGCAGTGGCCAGCGCAGATCCGTTGGGAGAGAACGCAAGGTCGGCGATGTCGCTGTCGTGGGCGCGAAACCGGTGTCTTGCGTGCCCCGTTGGCTCGGCGATCAGGATTTCACCTTGGGCCAGGGCCACCGCCAGCAGCCCCGAAGGGCTCCAGGCAATGCCGGTGGGTGTCTCACCGGTTGCGATCGAGCCGGCTTCACCCGAGGCCAACCGCAACACCATCACCCGGTCTTGTTCACAACTCGAAGCCAGGTAAGCCCCGTCAGGGCTGAAGGCCAGGTCTTCGATCGGTCCTGGGTGGAATTCGAACCGTTGCAACAGCTGCCGCTGGACCAGATCCCATAACAGGATGACACCGTCTGACCCGCCGCTGGCTAGCAGGTCGCCAGTTGGGCTGACCGCCACCGAGCGTACCGAATGTTCGGCGGCGTGCCCGGGGCTGAGTTGCTGGAGAGTGTCGTCGATCAACACCACCGGCTCCGGCGACGCGGTCGCCAACGCAAGGCTGAGCTCAGTTGTCGGCAGCAGGTCTGCCGTGGGCAGCCCCGTTGTGGGAAGCAGGCTGATGGCGATCACCGGTTGCCCTACAGATCGCCAGTGGCGCAGTAACGGTGGGGCACCCAAAGGGCTCCACAAGATCACCGAGTGGTCCCAGCCAGCGGATGCCAGAATTGCGCCACCGGACGAGAAGGCGAGACCAGAGACTGCACCGTCATGACCGACCAGGCGGCTGTTGTCCCAGTTGTCCTGTTCAACCTCCTGCCACAGAAAGATTTCGCTGTCGGCACTGGCAGAAGCCAAGAGCTTACCGTCAGGGCTCCATGTGACATCCGCAACCCAGCCGCTGTGGCCACGAAACCAGGTGATCTGTTCTGTGCTGTCCGGCTCCCAGAGGCGCACGCCGTCGCCACTACTCGAGGCCAACAGCTCGCCACGATCATCTTGCGGGTGATCGGGCCACGGTCGCCAGGCGAGGCTCGAGACGCGCTGCTCGTGGGCTTGCCAGTGTGCGATTGGGCTGCCGCTGATCACGTCCCAAGTGTGGATACGCCCGTTGCCGGCGCCGGTGGCCAAGTGTCGACTATCTGGACGAAAGGCCAGCGCGACCGCAGCTCCAGAGCCTGGGTTCTGGAGCCAGGTCCGCGGTTTGCCGCTGCGTTCCCACAGTCCGATTGTCCCATCGCGACCAGTCGAGGCCAAGGTGGCTCCGTCCGGACTCCAGGCCAAGCCGAGAACAATATCCTGGTGGCCAGCCAGGCGTTGGTGCAGGCGACCGGAACGGGTGTCCCAACACAGGATCTCGCGATGGTGGGTGGCGGCCAGTAGCCAGCTGTCGACGGGATTGAAGGCCAGCGCCCAGATCGGTTCGCGACGCTCCGCCAACAGTTCGCCATAGGGCTGTCGGGTCGCCAGATCCCAGAGCACAATCGAGCCATCGCGCCCAGCGCTGGCGAGCAGCTGCTCATCGGCGCTCCAGGCAATCGCTTCGACTGGCTGGGCGTGGCCGTGAAGATAATGGGTCAAGTCGGAATGATGGCTGACGGCGCGCAGCAGACTCCTGCGGATCTCCAGCTGATCAGGCAGCTGATAGTCTTCGTTGAATCGCACGGCCTGGGCACTGAGCAACAGCGCCAAGTCGAGGTGATGGTCGAGGGCATCGCGGCTTTGGAAGGCAAGGTTACTCGCCAGTGCGTAGCGGCGCTGCTTCCGCTCTGCTTCGAGCTGGTCTTCATAGTGTTCGAAGCTGGCATCGACGAAGCGCTTCTCCAAGGTGTTGAGCTCCGGCCGATTCCGACCCTGCTGCCGCAGCTGCAACAGACGCGGATTGTCATGCCACAACAGCCCCGACTCGGGCTTGGCTCCATCAGCTTCCCAAGCGACGGCTTGACGCCAAAGGTCGCGCAGTACTTGGACCAGAGGTTGACTTGCTGCGAGCCACTGACCGACGCGTGCCCAGGTCTGGATCAAGGCATTGCTGGCGGGTTCGACACACGTCTCGTCCTGCACTAGAAAGCGTCCCTGGATCCACCGGTCGAGCACCGTTCGGGTCGAGGGTTCAGCATCGAGGCCAACCAGCTCGCGTTTTTCGACCCGACGGCGGTGGGGTTGTTTACCTTCCATCGAAGCCAGGCGTAGAAACAGCCGTCGCAAGGTCTCCTGCTGGTGCTCGTCGGACTCAGCATAAAGTTGTTCGGCGCGGTTGCGAAGCGCCCCGCCGACACCGCCAATCCCGTCGTAGTCGGCTGCCGTCAGTTCGCGATCGGGCTGCTCAAGCCAGCGTTGCCAGGCCCGGCTGTAGGTTTGGTCGAGGGCAATCGACAGCAGGGGCAGCGGTACCAGTGCATCTCGGACATCCTCGATGATCCTCGCCGGCAGGCCGGCTTCCCAATACACCCCCCGTTCCTGGGCTGGGCGCTCGATGACTTCCCTTAGCGCTTCGAGATTGGGCCTTGGGACCACAACCGTCTGCAGCCGCTTGCCGAAAGCTTTGAGCAAGTGAGGATGAAAGTCCGAACGCACAGTGACGACGACGCGATCGCCAGACGCCAGTTGGCGATTGAGGCCATCAACCAGCTGCTGGCGTGCCGTCGCCGCCGGACATTGGGTGAACAACTCTTCGAATTGATCGATGAACAGCAGCCGTGTGCAACTCTTAGGCATCGCGCCGTCACGATTGGCTTCTGCGAGGGCCGTCGTCAGCTGTGCTTCTGGGTGCTCCGTCAGGCGGGGTAGTTCGACGATCCGCCAGCGTTCCGGTCTCTGCCGCAGACGGGGTAGGAGGCCAGCCCGCACCAGGCTCGAGGTGCCGCTACCCGAAGCACCCACCACCGCGACCAGCGTTGGTGTGTTCTGGTTCTGGGGCTCCACGTCACTGGCGGTCGACGGTTCAGGCTCGAAGACCGTCAGCAGATGATGGATCGTTTCCTGGCGACCAAAAAAAAGCCGGGTGTGAGCCTCACCATAGGGCTCCAGGCCTTGCCAGGGAGACTCGAGGGTGTCGATGTCTGGATCCTCGGCAGGCAGTGGCGGTTGCCCGGGATGACGGAAGATGAATTGACTGTCGTGACCTGGCGCCAGCCGCGCCAGCACGGGGTTTTGGCCGCCAGCTACCCCGATCAACTCCCGTTCGATGTACTGATGGAGCTCGGTCGTTGTGATAATGCCATCACCAACGAAGTCCGCGGCACCGCTGAGACCGTCGAGTAAAGCGGCAGCGAAGGGGGAGTGGTCTCGCCCGCTCGTCGTACGTCGGCGACTGACGTCCCGTGCCAGCTGATTGTGAGCGGCTGATGTCAGGAGCTGGCGAGCGGTAGACTGTAGATAACGTTGGAGCTGGCTGCGGTAGAGGCGTTTGCGCGGTTTGACCCCACGCGAAAAGCTGAAGGCGCCAGCAAAACAGCAGTCCAACACTACGAGTTGATGGCGGCAGTCCAGCGCGTTGAGTTGGTGTCGTAGCTGCCGCATCGGGAGCCAGGTTTTCTGGTCGTCGATATCGGCTCCCCACGGGAGCAAGAAACCCTCGAAATCGCCCTCGGCAGTCCCCTCGGCTTGCCCGCCGTCGCTCTCGGCTTGGCCGTGGCCTGCGAAGTAGAACAGCAGGGCGCTGGCGTCGCCCAACGCGTCCGAAGTCCGTAACTTTTCCAAGGTTTCGAGGATGGCTGTTGAACTCGCCTGCTCGTCGATCAGTTGGTGCACATGCTCCGGCCTGTAGCCCTGGTCTGAGACCAACACCTCGGCGAGCGCCCGGGCGTCAGCCGTCGGGGTCTTCAGAGATCGAATGCCGCGCCCTTCATCGTAGCGGTCGATACCAATGATCAGAGCATGGTGAACGAGCTCCGGCAGCGGCTCTGCGGGGTGAAGCCCTTCGACCACAGGTTGTTGGCGGTCGCTCGAATCCCTGACGACGCGGCAGATGAGGTCGGGGGTGACGATCTCCCAAGGCAGTTCTTCCCAAGCAACCGGTGGCTGTTCATCCAACACCGACACCAGCCAATAGGTGAATCGCCCGCAATTGAAGCTCGGACCATGTTTTGAAGTGAAACGGGTTTCGGTAGCCCATTCGTCTTCGGCTGCGGCCGCTAGAACCAAGGCTTGGCGATCGGCATAGGGTAGCCAGCCCGTTGCACCTCGGGCGATCGCGCTGCCTGGGGAGCGGGTATCGTCGGTCGCCGCCAACGTGTCGGCGACCTCTCGCGGGGATCTGCCCTCGTCGAACATGGCTTCGGTGGCACGTTCGTCGTCTAACTTGAGGGAGCGGTTACGCTCCTCGTCCTGTTGACTCTGTCCGCCTGGTCGACCCGGCTCGCCTGGTCGACCTTTCACGCCTGATCGACTGACCCCGCCGGCATAACAGCTGTCGAACAATAGGATCGGTCGTAGATTGGGAGCTTTTAGGTTGAGCCTGCGGATCCACAGATCAATCTCGGTATCGAAGACGTCCCGGTTGACGAGTTCTTTGCCGTCGCGTTGGCCGCGCCCGCTGTCGTAAGGCACCAGGGTGTGGAATGTCCGGCGCCACCCCTGGCCGACGACCCTGCCGCCGTGGCCTGAGAAGTGCAGTACGAGATCTTGCAGGTGCTCCGCGTCACCTTCCAGCTCTTGCATCGCGGCCTTGATGTTGGCGCG
Source organism: Acidobacteriota bacterium (assembly GCA_029263395.1). Lineage (GTDB taxonomy): Bacteria > Acidobacteriota > Thermoanaerobaculia > Multivoradales > J023 > JAAELT01. The sequence continues at coordinate 13,555 of JAJCXO010000168.1, forward strand.
GGTGGCGTAGGCGTTGAGCAAAACTCGGGTTTGGAATCCATAACGCGTCAACAACGTATGGAGGCGCTGGACATCGTTGATGGCGCCCTTCAGCGGTCGACCGAACTCCGGTGGTACGTTCGGGTATTGATTGACCCCGATCAGCAAGGCACGACGGGTCGCCCGCGGTTGCGGAGCGTTCTCCCGCCGAGGCGGGGTGTTGCCAAGGCCACCCGTCGGTAGCTCGCCAGTCGGTGGTTCGCCAGTCGGTACCCCGCCAATTGGTAGTTCGTGGGTCAACAATGTGAGTAGGGGAGTGCCAGGGGTCGGCTTTTTTGCCGTGAGCTCGGCGAAGATTCGACGCCACGAGATCGGTTCGTCGGCGTGTTGACGGTCATCAGCGTCGAGCAGATCAACCAAGGCGCCGGACAATATGCCGTGGGTGATCCCCTGCCGCGGTCGTTCACTGGCTACTGGCTCATTGCCGAGGATCAAACCGATCGGGAGCGGAGTTCCAGGTGATGCCGTGTTTTCGGGTGATGACACGTTGCTGGGCAGCCAGTTGAACATCGATGCGCCGAACTCGGACGCAGCACCGTTTCCGACCCCGGCTCTCAGGCGTTCGATGATCGAGGATGCCACCGGCTGAGGCCCCTTGTCGAGGCCCATGGCCGCCTCTATCCTCTGATCCGGTAGGGCCGAGCGAATCGCCCAATTAGTAGGCTGTCCGCCACTAACAGACTGTCCGCCGACAGCATCGAGGCCGCAGTTCGAGGCATCCACAATGACCGCGACGTCGGCGGCGCGAGCTGCGAGCTGCTTGACCCAATCCGTGAGCTCAGGTGCCAAGATGTCTCGGTTGGGGCCGCCAACGCCATCGCGCCCGCTGTCATAGGTGACCAGGGTTGGGCAGCGATGTGGCCATTCCTTGGCCTGGATCCATGAGCCGCGCCCGGCAAAATAGATCAGCACGGTATCACCGGCTTCGACGCGATCGATCAGCTGGTTGAAGGCCGAGACGATCGTGTTGCGGGTTGCCAGCTGGTCGAGCAGGAGGTCAATCCTGAAGCCGCGGTAAGACAACACTCGATGGAGTTCCTGCACGTCGTTGAGGCAGCCGCGTATGCGGCCACCGAGAAGGCGCTCGAGCTTCTCGATCCCAATCAGGATGGCATGATTTTGATGGGTCATCTCAGTCCTTCAATTCGTTTCTTGCCGCTCCCCGTCAACGACAGCGGTAACCGTGCACAAAAGCGAACGAAAAAAGAAACATTTTTTGTGCGTTCGCTTTTGCCGTCGATGTCGCTTCCTAGGAAAGCCCCTTCGAAAGAGGCTGATCCACCGGAGCCGAGAGAGCGCCGAACCTTGATTCGTCTCGTCTCGACATCGGCTCAAAATTCTTGCGCAACGCAACGTTGCGCAACACTCAGAGGAGATTGTCATGAAGGAGAACACCATGACCCAAGCTGAAGCCACCGCCGCAACCTCGGCATCTTCCGCTAACCTTGCCACCCAGCTCGCGCCGCCGTTCTACCGTCCTTGGATATGGTATCGAACCTATCCCAAGCAAGGTTTCTGGAGTTCGACCCGCCACTTCGACCATCGTGGTGAACTGGTTTTACAGCTCGGTCGACGAGACGGGAGTGGCGCCACCGAAGCACGGAATGGTTATATGCGATACATGGGGACAACTCAGCGCAAGTTTTATACCGCACGGTTCGACCCCATTTCACTGACTCGTATCCCCAACAACACCAACATTGTTGGGCTCAAGGCCTACATGCAAATCAACAACTACCCGGCGGTGGAACGTGACCTGAATCCAGGGCAACCCACGGTCTTGGCGATCGGTGCTTGGGGTTCGCACGTGTTGCGGGTCGGTTGTGTCGTCAAGCTGGAGTCGCAGGGAACGTACGGTGAGGTGATTTGCAAAATCAGCGATGTGGATCAGTTCAATTTCTACTCCGCATCCACCGAGACCAGCCTGGTTGAGCAAGGTGAGCCCAAGTTGGCGCAGCTGCGGGCCGAGCTCGAGAGCGAAGGCAGTTCCGTCGAACTGATGGAGCTCGGGGGTTTGGAAGACGTCGCGGCAGCCGGCCTGCCGGCCCAGAACTAAGGTCTGGGCCGCAATCACAGCATGGTCGCCTCGCCATCGGCGTGTCCGGTGGCGAGGCAGTGAACATCTCGGGCCGAACCGGAGCCCAAGAATTCCTGGCTCAAGGCGAAGACCACGCTGTTTGATGCCGATCGCCTGTGGTACGTCGCTCCTGACCAGGGCCTGCACCGGGTCAATGGTTTTGGAGCCGGTCGCGCCAATTGGCTTGACCTGCTGTTCAAGTTCGGATTGGCAGAGGTCAAAGGTAAACCGCGGATCGCCGACGCCGTAGCGGCGTCTGGGTTGGTGGCCGCTGCTGGCCCCCGCCGTCGAGCGGTGGTGTTGGTCCTCGGCAACAACGTACACAAACGCGACGGCAGTCGTTTTACCCCGCAGCAGGCGCGGGAGTACTTGGCCGAAGTCAATGTGCCGTTGCTGGTGTTGCGCAACGGCAAACGGCGGGACGACGGCTGGCCAGCGGGGTTGTCGGCGCTCAATATGGAAATCATGTCGAAGGGGCTGAAGGCCGTCCGTGAGGTGCTGGACGCGCAATGTATTGGCTGGTTCTCATCTCAGTGGCATCCGAGCCAGTTGGAACAAGCGTTGCCTTCGGGCGTGCGGCTGGCGGGTCGTGGCGCCGACGCACCAACAAGTCCGGAGTCGGTGTGGGCCAGGGCAGAGATCGAGATGGCCCAAGCGGATGAAGTACTCCTTCAAGGCCAAGTCGGCGAACGTCTCGACATCACCGCAATCACAGTGGTTGTCAGCGCGGTCGACAGCGAAGGCCGACCGGTCAGCGGATTGACCGGCGAAGATTTTGAGGTGATGGAGGACGGTGTGCCAACGACCGTGCTCGGCGTTGCACCAGTCAAGACGCCGTCGCCAGCGCCTGTAGAGACCCTTGCCGAGTCGCCAGCGGTGCAGCCGGCCGAAACGTCGTTAGCTGAAGCCAAAGATTTGCCGGTGGCGATTTACGTCAACCGCACCGTCGGTGGAGGGTTCGATCAGCGGCAAGCGTTACGCGCCGTCAGCGGCGAGCTCGAACGGCTCGTCACCTTTGGACCGTTGGAGGTGGTGGTGGCCGAGAACGAGCAGGTCAAGACCCTGATCGGGCCGACCCGGGACCTGCCAGCAGTCACCGCGGTGTTAGACGAGCTGGCCGGCCGCAAGACCCGGCAACACGCTAGCGAGCGTATTCGCCGTCGGTTTGCGGTTGATGTCCGGTCGATACCTGATCGCATGACCCTCGATGAAGTCAGGGCTCAAAACGAGGAGGACGGACCGGCAGCGCAACCGCAGTCGCGGGTGGCGTTTGCCGCTCGAGCGGCGGCTGGAGAAGAGCACATCATCATCTCGCGGGCGCTGAAACAACTCAGTTTCTGGGCGCGACGGGAAACCGGTCAGCGTGCCGGGCTATTGGTGCTCGTCGGTGCCGGATTCGACGAAGATCCACTGGACTTCTACGCACCATGGGTAGAGAAGTTGGAACCGCACAACTCCGTCCAGCTGCGGGAGGACCTCAGGTCGAGACAGAAAGAGACGAGCGTCAACGCCATGGGGAGCGAGCTGGCTGCAACCGGTTGGCGGGTCCTGGCGGTTGCCGGCCAGACGACAGGCAATCCCACCGGCGGAGCGGAAATGAGATCCGATCGAGGCACCTCGTTCCTCAGCGGCGACACCGATGCGGTACACGCCGTCGAGGCTCAATACCTGCTGCTCGATCCGATCGACTCCCAGCGCCATCTGGCGGAGCCATCCGGCGGCAATGTGGTGGTTGGGCCGGCCGGGCTGAGTCGTGCCCTGGACCAATCGGCCGGTTGGTATCAGTTGACCTATCAGGTGGCCCGGGCGCCGGACGGAAAGGCTCGCAGCCTCGCTCTCAAGCCTCGCCGACCAGGTATCGAGCTCGCAACCACTCGGATTGTGACGGCTGCAACCTCTGAAGGGCAGGCCGAGGCGCGGGTGCGACGGGTGCTGGGGGGCGCCGAGGAATCGGGTGAGCTCGGGATCGACCTGGTGGTCAGCCCGCCGCCATCCGAGGGTGCGACCGGCGCAGTTGAAGTGACCGCCAATTTCGGCTCCCTGGCGCCGTTGATGCGTTCCGGGACCACCCTACGGGTGTCGGTAGCCGTCGTGTCGGGCGATAGGGAGCCGGTGGTGGAGCACCGCGATGAGCAGCTGGCCGAAACGTCGGCTGGGTGGATCTATTCGTTCCCGGTCACCTGGCCACTCGAGCCGGGTGGGCAACTCGCGGTTACGGTGGAGGAGCTTGCGTCCGGAGCGTGGGGCGGTGGTCGTGCAGACCTTGTTGTTAGATAGCGCGGCCGGTGTATCGGTACCAGGTGTATCGGTACCAGATGTATCGGTACCAGGTGTTTCACCGAGGCCAGGATGAGGCCCTTGGACTCGTGTCCAAATCGACCCGGAGCGTCTTTCCCATCTTGACCCTAGCGCCTTGTCGTCAAAAGCACGTCGTGACCGAGTCCCAACTAGGGCTCGGGCGGCGGGACGATGTCTCTACCATCTTCGGACTCCCGTTCCGAGCCCGGAAGAAGATGTGTTCCAAGGTCCGAGTGGTTTTCTCCCGCTCGCGGATCCCTTGCCGTGACGAGCGACACATGTTCTCCCACGGTGGGACTCGACGAGCAACGTTCGAAAGGTCTTCTCCCGGCGGTGGGGTGCCTGTTTAAAGCGTCGAAGGGTCTTCTCCCGGGCCCAATTTTTAGGCCTTGTCAACCGAATCACCCAAATGGCGTCGGTATTTGACCGATTTGGCCGAATAGGGAGCGGAATTGAGGGTGCTGCTAGCCCATAGCAACCCCCAGCAGCACCAGCAGCAGCACTCGGCGCTCCAGCAGCACCCAGCAGCACGCCAGCAGCAGCACCCATCGACAGGCCGATCTAGGTTCCGTAGGTCTCAGTCATAGATGCCGTCGACGAACCCATCGCCGCTCCGGTATCTGGTTCCAGGGTACTCGGCGGTTCAAGATCGTGAAGTGATTGTTCAGTGTACCGGTCGCCTTGCCGGGACTTCCTCTGCCCATCAAGATTGAGTGTCGCAATTGCAGCGCTGAGAACACGTCGATCAATTCACTCTGTCGACACCCAGCAGCCACGCGTGATAGTCCATGCGCGACACGTCTAACTCGATGTCGTTTTCAATGCACCAGAGAGGTGTCCATTCGCGGGCAGCGTTGTTGCTGAAGATTGGGATGAATGGATCATGTTGGTGAAGTAGCTCTTTGAGCTTGATGAACTCTCGATGCAGCAGGACCCGGGGCTCGGTATTCGAGAAGTTAAAACGGCTCAATGGGCTTCTCGAGCCTGTATCCGGCTCGACGACGATGTGCCAGTAATAGCCACTGTTCGGCTGGGCCTTCTTCCAGTTAGCGTTGAAACCCTTGGTAACGGAAACGACGGTTCCGGATATCCAGGAGGGGGAAGTCTTGCTGATCTCACCGACATAGATGACGACTTGGTCGTCTTCGTGAAACAACTCGTTCCTTAGTCGGGGGAGGACTGGTCTCTCAAATGAAGTTTCTCGTTCGATGTTTGTTAAATAGGATACCGCTCTATTCTGTGCACGCAACTCTGACCTGGTAGCGCCTTCGGTATGTAGCCTCATTGCAGTGGCTTGTGCGAGCTGTCGTAGCCGGCAGACGTTGTTTAGTCCCAAACTGGCGATCGGGCCCCAGCCATTGATGCCTTGAAGCCGGTAGGTGTCATACTCGAAGGCGTCAGAGAGTGTTGGTAGGTTGTCGGAGGATTGCATGGTGTTGTAGATCCTCTAGAGCGGGAGTGTTTAGATATCTACTTGCAACGGATGCCGGCCAGGCCTGTTGTTCAGGACCGTGGCTGCCTATAGCTACGCTTCCACACCATGGTGTATGCGATGCCCCCGGACTTGCCCGCAGCTATTTGACTTTCGCTTGCCGCTGCTCACCGGGCATCGCAGGCGCCCGATCGACTCTCGACCGTGGTCCGAGAGGCCGGCCGGAATCCGAAGTGACGGTCGATCTGAGACTCTGACACTGAGAGATTGCTCGATCGACCCTTGTTTGATCTGCTGAAAACTTTAGAAGGGGTCAGTCGATGGTTGTTCGAACTCTCGGACTCGTCAAACGAGGTAGATCGACTCTCGATCAGGGTTGAGGCACTGGCCGAGGCCGTGATCGTCGCTCGATCCGGGTCGGAGAACATGTCACGGAGGCCAATAGACCCTCGTTTTTGCGATTCGACTGTCATCCGACCTTCGAACGATCATCGTTCGCCCGTCGCGAGATCGTCGGAGGGCCAATCGACCATCGTTTCGGGCCGTTGGCGGTGCAGTCGAGGCCGAGCGAGGGTCGATCGGCCTCCTGGACGCTATTTCGACTCCGATCGAGGGTCGATCGGGGCCTCTGAGGGACCGATGGAGGCCAATCGATGGTCGTTTTGATAGATTATCTTGACCCGTGGCTGGGCAGTAGATCTCAGTCATAGATGCCGTCGACGAACCAGTCACCGTTCTGGCGATCGCGATAGAGACGGTAGAGGCCACCGCTGGCGAGCTCGACATCCCAATAGTCGCGCTCTAGCCGATCGCTGGACCACCAGTCTTCTTCGAGACCCCAGGGGCCAGAGGCGACGCGGACGCTGCCGTCGATGCGTGGCTTCTTGGTGGTCTCGTCAGTCACCAGGGTTTTGATCGAGATCGGACGCTCGTCGGAGCGTGGGCTGGCGTACTCGGTGATCGGCTCGGCAACTTCGTCGATGGCGGTGTTGAGGGTGTCCTGCGGGTCGTACCTGGGGGCTTGACCGCCACGGGTGATGACTTCGACTTCGAGCGCTGGGCGCAGCACACGGACGGTCAACAAACCCCGCCCCGGGGGTGTTTTCTGGCGCTCTTTGGGCGGCGGCGGTGGGGCGTAGGGCTCGAGGGCGAAACGCTCCGGGCGATGGGCGTCGACGGTACGTGGTGAGCCGACGCGACCATCGCCGAGCATCGAGAACAGGCGGGCGACGGTGGTGGCGAGTTTGTCCGGCGAGAGTGCGGTGGGGCCGAAGAGGGAGAGTTGTGCTTCGCGGGGCTTATCGGGGTGGGCATCAAGGGTGAAGGTGATGATCGGCGCGTTGGGTGGATTAGCTTCGAGGTCGAGACGTAACAGGGTGAGCAGGGTTTTGATGTCGCGGGTTGGGGCCGGTAGGGTGATCGAGCGTTCGTGATGGCCGTCGGGCTCGAGTCCTAGGGAGAGCCGCAGGCGCTCGCAGGCCAGCCCGCGGACTTGCATGCGCTGAGTGATCCTCTCCAGGGCGGCCCGGGCGACAAAAACGAAAGGCTCCAAGTTGACCAATGGCCATTCCAGCTCCATGCCTTCACGGAAGATCGGCGGCGGGTGGCGCGGCATGAGTGGTTCGGTGTCGATACCGCGGGCAATGGAATGCAGTTGTTGACCGGCGGGCCCGAGGCGGCTGACGATTTCGTCTTTGGGCAGGTTGGCAAGCTCGCCGAGGGATGAAATACCCCAGCTGGTGAGGGTGGCGAGGGTTTTGGCTTGAGGGGTGAGCTGAGCGAGGGGTAACGGAGCGAGGAAGGCCGATTCTTCGCCAGCAGGGACCAGGGTAGGGGAGTGGGGTTGGCTGGCGGCGACGCGGGCGGCGAGCTTGCTGGCGGCAATACCCACCCGGATCGGTAGGCCTGCCCGTTTTTCGACTGCCAGCATCAACGAGCGCGCCAACTCTTCGTCGGGAGACTCCCCCGGATAGTGGCGCTCGAGGCCACAAGCGTCGAGATAAGCCATACCTTCGCCGCCGTCTTCCACCCGCGGCGAGAAGCTCTCGGCAACGTCGAGCAGGGCTTCCTGAGCCGCGTACTCGCATTCGGCGTCGCAGGGCCGTGCAATCAACTTGGGGAGTCGGGCGCGCGCCTGGGAAAGGGTGAAACCCGGCCGAATACCGGCTCGACGAGCCAGCCGTGTCGCCGCCACAACCCGTGCCGCGTGACCGTTACCTGCGAGGATGGCCAGCGGCTCCTGTATCAGCTCGGGTTCGCTGCGTAGGCGTGCTGCCAGCGGGAAGAGGGGTGTGAGTAAGCAGGCGATTCGCGGCGGGCTGTCGGTTGGCTCACTAGGCAATGGCCCGCTCCTTGAAGCGGATCACGTTCCGATGCTCATCAGCATAGGTACCCTCGACCGTCGGCGGTATGGCCGTCTGTCGCGAGACCGTCTGTTGCGAGGTCGAAGCTCTGTCGTCACCTTGTAAGTCCTCGGCGAGACGCCAGTTCAGTGTCTCGGTTTCGCCTTGACGTCGGGGCTTGGGACTCTTGATGAGCTCGAGATCGGCGGCGACGCCGCGCAACAGACGGGGTGATCGTCCCTGCCCCGCCCATGTCGGTCGTGAGCTGCGGGCTTCGAGCACCGCTCGTGCTGCGGTACCACTCATCCGATAAGGGCTGGAGATCAACAGTGCCGTCCGGTGAGCCCGGGCGGAACGCGCTAGACGGAGCCAGGAAGCTTCTTTGCCTCGGCCGCCAGGGACTGGTGGCATGCCAGTGTCGAGAACCACCAGCGGTATACCACTGGTGAGAATCACCTCGGCGCTGGCTAGTACTCCTTTGAGGTGCCGAGGACGCACCCACAGAAGACGTTCGAGATCCACCCCGGCGGCTGCCGCTGCCTGCGGATCGAGAGCGTCTCCAAGATCGACCAATGCCGCCGCTTCGCCGGTGCGGGTGACAGCGGCGAGGGTGGCGAGCACCAGGGAAAATCGACCGCTCGATCGACGACCGATCAACTCCACCATCGAGCCCCGTTCGAGACCCCCTTCGAGCAGCCGATCGAAACCGGTGGAAGCGGTTGCCAGGCGTGTTTCCTCAGGCGTTCGCCGCTGTTCGTCCACGAGCTCGCGGGCGGTGCGGACTTGGCGAGCGAACGCGGCTGGCAAGGCAATGTTTGGCATACGATCTGTCAATGGAAAGTATTTATCAGTGTCACTGCGGTGTCTGATCACGTCGCGCCGAAAAACACGGGATAAATTATCCGTGATGGATTCACGCGAGGGTGGTTGGAGCTCCGATCGCTGATCGGTCGCTCCTTCAAGGGATAAGCGTAGGCGTAAACAGGGCGTAAATCAAGCTCGAGATAGAACCTGTAAGCTCTCATGAAATATTGATAGGAAAGCTTGCTGTAAATAGTGAACAATTGAGATTTTTGGGATTATCTCGCCATATTAGAAGGTGTGAAAAACTCTGCGCGTATATCCGCTCTTGTTTGTCGAGCGCTAGGCCTGGTGGCTTCAGGGATCCTGCGAGAAATTCAGCGATCCTGCGGTATACGGACTGTTTAATGTCTTGGAAAAATTGAGCGGTCTTTCAGGGTCCTCTGCGAGGGTTATCTGGACCCTGCGAGTCCTCAGGTCTACTGCGGTACTCCTCAGGCTTACTGCGAGTTCTCTCATAGCCCCTGCGGCCATTTGAACGTTTCCAGGCAGGGATCCAGGACAGCTTCAGCTCGTCTTGTATCTGGACCGTCGATTCAAGAGTAAAAACCGCAATATTACTGAGGAGAGGTTGATGTGACCTCAGCAATGTTGCGGTTTTTACTCTCGCGAGGCGAGGCTAGCCTGACTCGGCTAAAGAAGCGTCGAGGGCGGCTTGGAGATACTCGAGCTGCAGCCGCATTTGATCGTCGATCGCCATCGCTTCGATCCCCGCCAGATCGGCCAGCGCACGGATAGCGTCGGCATCGTGTTCCATCAACAACTGACGCACGATGTCGGGGCGGATGAGGTCGCCGCCTACGAAGTGTTGGGCGGGCACCAGGAACAGCGGCATCTCGGAGACCAGGGTCAGGGGGTCGCCGCCGAAGGAGCGTACCAACTCCATCGAACTCGGTCGGAAAAGGGCGGCGGTTGCGGTATCACCGTCGGCTTCGAAATGCGCCACCATGGCCCGTGAATCCGGCCGCGTGGTGAACCCTTCGTCGATGCGATGGAAACCTTTGTCGCCGTGCCTGTCGATGTCGTGCAGGCGATAGCCGAGCTCGCGGACTCGATGGCGCAAACGTTCGCGCAGCCCATGGGTGCGGTCGATCCAAGCTTGTTCGAGCAAGAACCAGGGCCCGGCGGCGAAGGCCATGCCGTGGAAACTGGCGTGGAGGACAAAAGGGCTGCCGTGCCGCAGGAAATCCGCGATCGCCAGATTCTCGGGCCGGGTGTTGCGGTCATCCGCCGACCGTGGAAACCCGAACTCGACATCGTCTCCGGGGAGCTCTCGGACCACCTGCAATAGGTAGTGTCCAAGATCGAAGAGCCGATTCGTCAACGCTCCGGTGGTATCGAATGCGCGGGTCGTCCAGGCGGCGTTACGGGCTTCGCCGTCGGGGTTGGCGTGGGGCACGAGATACCATGTTACCCGCGACAGGAGCTCTGCATCAGACGGCAGCTCGGCAAGGTGAGCGGCGAGTCGATCCAGCATCGCAGGGCCCACCGGCTCGTCGGCGTGGCAGCCGCCGATCAGGCTGACATGGTGTGGACCCTGACCGAGCCGATAGCCAAAGATGTCTCTGCCTTGTCGTGAAGTGCCCAGCCGTAGCTGCTGGCTCGTCGGACGACAAGGAGAATTTGGGTCGAGCAGTACGTCGATCGGGAGCGAGACGCTGGATTGGGTTGACATCGGGCTATGATATCCAGGTCTGAGATGGAGCACCGTCTGAGATGGAGCACGTCTGAGATGGAGCACCGTCTGGGACGGACGGCTTGAGACAGAGCGCGGTTGGATACGGAGCCTTTCATCATGATCGAGATTACAGACGATATCTGGCTAGACGATTCAGAGCTCAACTTTGTTGCCACGCGTAGCTCGGGCCCCGGGGGGCAGCACGTCAACAAAGTCTCCACTCGGATCACGCTACGTTTTGACCTCGACGCCACCCAACGGTTCGACGAGGCTCAGAAGGAGCGTATTCGGGAACGGTTGGCGACACGCATCAACAAACAGGGCATTCTGTGGGTCAGCTCTCAGAAGTACCGCAGCCAGTCGGGCAACCGTGACGCTGCGGTGGAGCGTTTTGTCGACCTGCTGCGAGGCGCCCTCGAGGTCAATCCAGAGCGCCGAAAGCGAGGGATGCCAGCGCGGGTTCACCGCAAGCGACTGGAAGGCAAGCGCCACCGTGCCCAGATCAAGCAAGGACGCTCACGAAACTTTCGAAGCGATAGTGGAGAGTGAATAGCCTTCGTCAGCGAGTCGTAGAGTTGAGTACGGGGCGCGTCGGCTGAGGCTCGCCCTTCGTTGAACAAGGAGACTGGATGTCAGTGCTCGGTAACATTCTGTGGTTGATCTTCGGTGGATTCTTTTCGGGGTTGGGTTACATCATCGGCGGCTTGTTGATGTGTCTGACCATCGTCGGCATCCCCTTTGGTGTGCAATCGATCAAGCTCGGTTTTGCCACCTTTGCGCCGTTTGGCAAGTCGATTCGAGAGACTCCGACGTCTTATGGCTGCTTGAAGATCGTCTTCGACATCTTGTGGCTGGTGTTCGTTGGCTGGGAAATTGCGCTCATTCATCTCGGCTTCGCCGCCATATTGGCGATCAGCATCGTTGGTATTCCGTTTGCGATGCAGCACATCAAGCTAGTGCCGGTCTCACTGTTTCCTTTTGGCCAAGAGCTGAGTTGAGGCGCCTGGCAGTGCAACTTGAACTTTTTTTGCGATTTTTTCTTCGGCGCCTAAACAAAACTCGGGCTGACGGGTCCTAAGTGATCATGAGGAAGTCGAAGTAGATCAGTGGTTCCGGGAGAGACGAGAGACTCCTGCCAAGATTGTCGTCCCCTCAGACCGGTTCGCCGGTCGCTTGATTTTGGATCAGCCGGGTAAAACCGACCTGATCTTTCTAGCCGCAAGATCTACTTCGATTCCTTTAATCCGTTGTTTTATCCTCGTTGGGTTGGTTTGGGGGTTGTTGCTCGTCCGGTTGTCTTTTGCCTCGCTGAGCGACGGTTTTCTAAGCCCCCGGGTGTTCGCCCCGGGGGCCTTCTCTATTGGGGGGGAAGCTTGCCGTCTGGTGATCGTGGAGAATGCCGCCATGGCCTATAGCTCTTGGGCGAGGTAACATCTGAGCATCTAAGATGGCTCACTGGCTTGGCAAGGGGATTCCCATGATGCGTCGTTCTCAGTTGGTTTCGGTTCTACTGCTGGTCTTGTGGCTCACGCTGAGTGCTGTGCCGGCCCGCGGTCAGTTGTTTAGTGATGATTTTGAGAGCGGCGATCTCTCCGCTTGGGACGTGGTGGTAGGCGAGGCACCGAAGGCGTTTCGATTTGCGGATTTGGATCTGCGGGATCCGCATCTTTTTGCGGAGGTCGAAGTGGTTATCGTGCTGTGTCTCGATTTCACCGACGAGCCTCTACCGGTGGTGAATTTTTCGTTCAACGGTAGCCTCGAGACCCAGATTACGACAGATAGCGATGCTGACGACTTTTTGGATCTGAGTACCTTGTTGCTGTTCCGTCCGCTCGACCCGGAGGCACTGGCTGGGCGTGTGGATTTGGTAGCGGGTGAGTGCCTGGCACCGATCGGGGTGCCGACAACCTGTGCGGCGGACCCGGTGGTGGTGCCAACGATGTTGACCTATGACGGGTTGACGACCGGATCATGCCTCGAGACGGTGGCGGGTACGACGTCGGGTTACACGCCGGGAGTCGGCACACCGTCGTCGCCTTGTTTTGTGACCCTGGCTGAGACGGTCGCTTTTCAGCTCGGTGATCTGGTGATCAACCTGGAGGATGTGCAGATTTCTGCTGCCTTGTCTGGCGAGCCAGTGGCGACCAGCCTGGAGTCAGGGTTGATCCGTGGTTTCCTCAGTGAGGCTGACGCAGATGCGTTACTACTTCCGGCTGAGTTGCCGTTGGTGGGCGGGCAGCCGTTGAGTGTGCTTTTACCGGGCGGTAACGGCAACTGTGCCGAAGGTGACGACCGTGATCTGCACAAGGGTGTGATGGGCTGGTGGTTCTACTTCAACTTCCGAGCCGATCGGTCACGGTTCCTCGGCCTCTGATCTCGAACAGGCTTTACAGGTGTATCCCGGCCAATAACGACCTCGGGCCGGCCGAGTGTGTGGGCTGCGCGCAGCCTGCGCGACTCGCGGCATCGCTATCGAAATTCGCAAGAGACGTCAGTTCATAACGTTAGCCAGTCCAGCAATCGTGCAGGCTCAGGCATCCTCGGCCGTGTTCACTCCACACGCTCGACCTCGAGGTTCGATAACCAAGTGTCGCGCTCAGACCATCGTTTTGAGTTTGCCGCGATCGATTTTGCCGAGATGGGTTCGGGGAAAGTCGTCGAGGAGGACAACTCGTCGCGGATGTTTGTAGGCTTGCAGCCGCTCGAGGGCAAACTGTCGCAGGTCTTCTTCGAGAGTGCTTGTGCGCTCCTTGGGCATCACGAAGGCATAGGGCTTCATCAGCCCCTGTTCGTCTTCGCAACCGACGACGGCACATTCCTTGACCGCTGGGTGGCGCAACAGGCAGCTCTCGACTTCCTGCGGCACGAGCCACTTGCCGCCGACCTTGAGCACGTCGTCCGAGCGGCCACAGTAGGTGACAAAGCCATCGGCGTCGCGGCTGATCAGGTCGCCGCCGACAAACCACTCGCCACGTAACGCTTCCTGGGTTTTGGCCATGTTTTGCCAATAACAGGTGGCCCGCGAGTCACCACGCACCCACATCCGGCCAACTTCACCGTCGGCGACGTCTTGGCCGTTTTCGTCACGGACCCGGATTTCGAAGCCTGGTATGACTTGACCAAGGGTGCCGGGGCGGACCGCTCCGGGGAGGTTGCTGACGAAGATATGCCACATCTCAGCGGTGCCTAACCCATCGAGTAATTCGACACCGAAGGTTTCTTTCCAGCGGTGATAGAGCGGGACCGGTAACGCCTCACCTGCCGAGGTAGCGAATCGGATGCTCGACAGATCCCGTGTCGCCGCGGTTGGATCAGCCACCATGCGATTGACCAGGGTTGGCACGTTGATCAGGATGGTCGGGCGGTGTTTGGCGATTTGGTCGAACACGATCTCCGGCGTCGGATGTTCGGGAAAAAGTGCAGCGGACGCACCGACCGAGAACGGGAACAGGAGATTCGAGCCCGTGGCGTAGCCGAAGTAAAGCTTGGGGACAGAGAGAGTGATGTCGTCTTCGTGGTAACCCAGGGCTTGTTTGGCGTACAGCTCGGTGGTGTTGGCAAACGAGCGATGCGATTGCACCACCGCTTTTGGGCGGCCGGTGGTGCCGCCCGAGAACAGCCAGATTGCGGCATCGTCTCGATGCGTGGCGGCGGTTTCGAACTCGTCACTGGCGCCGTCCCGAAGCGCTGCGAAACTGCTGGGGGTGTCCTCGGGGCCGCCGACCACTAGCCAGCGGTTGTCCTCGGCGGCAACTGCCTGGCGAAAACTGGCGACCACCGAATGGTGCACGATGAGACAGCGAGGCCGGGTGTAGTCGTAGAGGGCTGCAATCTCTGCCGGCTTGAGCTGGGGGTTGACCATCACCACGACGGCACCGATCTTGAGGATACCGAAGAGCGCACCGACAAACTCGGCGCTGTCCGGCAGCGCGATCAGCACACGCTCTTCCTGGCGGACTTGCAGCCGCTGGAGGGCGTGGCCGAAGTGATGGGCGAGGCGTTGGACCTCGCGGTATGTCACTTCGCGGTCCGGGAGTCGCAACGCGGTGCGCTCGCCGCGTCCCTCGGTGATCCGCTGGTCGAGGTAATAGTCGGCGAGATTGAAGATCTCGGGCGGCTCGAAGATCTGTCGATCCTCGACCATCAGCTACTCCGCGGCTCCGAAGATCGGCAGCAACGCTTCGAGCTCCCGTAGCCGCTTTGCGGCGCTGTCACGAGCCGAGAGCAGCGGTGTGGCGATCGGCCACTCGATGCCGATATCGGGGTCGTTCCAGGCGACGCTGTACTCGTCTTCCTGATCGTAGAGGGCAGTGCATTTGTATTCGACCTGAGCCGACTCACTGACGACGCAGAAGCCGTGGATGAAGCCCGCCGGCACGTAGAGCTGCCGGAAGTTCTCAGCGGTCAACATCTCGCCAACCCATTGGCCGAAGGTCGGTGATCCTCGACGGACATCCACCGCAACATCGAAGATTTCACCTTCGACGGCTCGCACGAGCTTGCCCTGAGGATTGTTGCGTTGAGCGTGCAGGCCACGCAGGGTGCCCTGTTTCGAACGCGAGTGGTTGTCCTGCACAAAGGTCTCGGCAATACCACCGCGGGTATATTTCTCGCGGTGGTAAGTCTCGAGAAAGAAGCCGCGGTCGTCACCGTGGACGGTCGGCTCGACCAGGATCACGCCGTCCAAGGTCGTGTGGTTGAATTTCATGAGCTCTTCCGATCGGTATCGAGGCCAAGCCGTTGGCGCTCGTAAAGTCCCTGGGTCACCTTGGTGCACCAGTCACGTTCGGCAAGGTACCAGCGCACGGTCTCACGCAGGCCCTGCTCGAAGTCGAAGCGTGGATTCCAACCGAGCTCGGCGCGGACTTTCGAGCTGTCGATGGCATAACGCCAATCGTGGCCGGGGCGATCTTGAACAAAGGTTTTGAGTCCTGAGTAGCTCGTCTGCCCGGCGAGTGCTGGGTTGTCTGCCACCGGCATTTCGTCGTCGAGGATTTCACAGATGCGATCGACAACCTGCAGGTTGGTGCGCTCGTTACCGCCCCCGAGGTTGTATTTTTCACCGGGTCTGCCTCGTTGGAGAGCCAGCAAAATCCCGGCGCAGTGGTCGTCGACGTAGATCCAATCGCGAATGTTGGCGCCGGTGCCGTAAATCGGCAGGGGTTTACCGTCAACGGCATTGAGGATCATCAGTGGAATGAGTTTCTCGGGAAACTGGAATGCGCCGTAGTTGTTGGAGCAGTTGGTGACGATCACCGGCAGGCCGTAGGTGTGGAAGTAGGCCCTCGCCAGGTGATCGGCCGAGGCTTTGGATGCGGCGTAAGGCGAGTTCGGTGCGTAGGGAGTTTCTTCGGAGAACAAACCGGTTTCGCCGAGTGAGCCATACACTTCATCGGTCGAGACGTGGAGAAACCGAAACGCCTCACGCTCGGTTTCGCTCGACGCCGCAACATAATGCCGCGCAACTTCGAGCAGTTCGAAGGTGCCGACGATGTTGGTGCGAATGAATTCACCGGGACCATCGATCGAACGATCGACGTGGCTCTCGGCGGCGAAGTTGACGATGGCGTTCGGAGAGTGTTCGGAGAAGACGCGCTGTACAGCCTCGCGGTCGGCGATGTCAGCCTGCACGAAGGTGTACCGCGGATCATCCGCGATGTCGGCGAGGTTTTCCAAGCTGCCGGCATAGGTCAAGCTGTCCAGCACCACAACCTCGGCGGTCGAGTGTTGTAGGACATGGCGGACGAAGTTACAGCCGATGAAACCGGCGCCGCCGGTGACGATCATTTTGGTCATGAGAGAGCCTCGAATAGAGTAAAAACTTGGCGAGTATACGTCATTCTAGATGCTCGGCTAGAGCCGCAGAGAAGGTCGCTCGAGCCCGCAACCGGGCGCTATCATCCGCCTGCGGGGTGGGATACCGTACGCTCGACTCGCGGGTCTGAGAATGTACCAGGTCTGCTGATGTTATCTCTCTATCGATGACCTATTCCATGCCGCAATGACGCCTCTGCAAGCTTTGATTTTGGGTCTGATCCAGGGTGTGACCGAGTTTCTCCCGATCAGCTCGTCGGCTCATCTCATCCTGGTGCCGTATCTTCTGGGATGGGAGGAGCACGGTTTACGGTTCGATGTTGTGACCAACGCCGGGACCCTGCTGGCGGCGGTGGTCTATTTTCGTGCCGACTTGGTGGCCGCAGCCCGCCAGATGGTGGCCCCCGCCGCAACCTCGACCAATGCCTCCGGTTTGGGATTAGGGAAGGCGGTGTTGTTGGGATCAGTGCCGATCATTCTGGCCGCGCTGGTGTTCTACAATTGGATTGCGACGGTGGCGCGGAATCCTGTGATCATCGCTGTGAGTTCGATCGCCTTCGGACTTTTGCTGTGGTGGGCTGATCGCCTACCCACAGAACGTCCGCTGAAGGAAATCACTTGGCGGGACAGTGTCTGGATCGGAGCTGCCCAGGCTCTGGCCCTCATTCCTGGCACGTCGCGGTCGGGTATTACGATCACCGCGGGGCTGTGGCGGGGCATCGAACGATTCGAGGCAGCTCGATTCTCGTTTCTGCTCGCCATCCCTGTAGGAAGCTTGGCGCTCGCCAAAGACCTCCTCGATGTGGCAACGGATGGCTTGGGCCAGGGAGAACTGTGGCCGCTGGTGATCGGGTTCGTGAGCTCGGCTGTTTCTGCCTACCTGATCATCGATTGGTTGCTGGGTTGGTTGCAGCGCCAGAAGTTGACTATTTTTGTGGCATATCGGGTCGCGTTGGGCATCCTTATCCTGGCGACGGTGCTGTGGAATTGACGGATGAGAAAGAATTTTCGTTTTGTTCAATACTGCTTGCTTGACAACGGACCGACTGGTTGGTAGGATTTTCTTGCGAGGGGGCAACAACCTCCTCTCATCCCTCCCAACGAGGGGCGCAAAGCGCCCCTCCTTTTTTTTGCCCAAAA
>JAJCXO010000169.1 GCA_029263395.1 Acidobacteriota bacterium
GGGCCAAGGTGGTGAGGGGTCCCGAAACGTCGGCTGTTGCTTGGTGATGAAGCGCCAAGGGGGCGCCGGTGCTGAATGCAATCTCGTCAGCCCTCTAGGCCTCAAAAAAAAAGGCGTTGCACCGGAAAGTGCAACGCCCCTTTTCTACCGATGGTCTAGCTAGACTCAGACGCGACGCGTGCGAGCCAAGAAGAACATCGAGACCGCGGCCAAGAGACCAATCAGGAGGAGCAAGCCCCAGCTGTTCAAGGTCGGGATCGCGATCGTGGGGGTTTCCGGAGCTAGGCAGAAGCCATCGATCGCGAAGGAGTAGGCGAGCGCTGGGCCACCGATGACCGTCTCGACCGCCACCCAGGTTGGAATGCCGAAGTCAGGCGAGAAGATTTGTGCGTTGGGAGTGGTGCCTACGGCGCCATTGGAAGCCGCGTAGAAGTTGTTGAAGCCACCAGCATTGGCAGCGCCGTCGGTACCGAAAGCGGCTGTCCAGTAGATGGTGTCGCCGTCTAGAATGGCGCCGGGGGTATCAAAGGCAATTTCGTAGAGGGTGAGAGCGCCGAAGGGGCCAAGGTTCGTGCGGGAGACCTCAGCGAACGGGCCCGCAACCGGTACGGCGGCATTGGTCGGCAGCGGACTCGTGGCGTCACCATCGTAGAGCTCGAAAGCTATCGGCTGGGAAGCTGCGTCATTCTGTGTGATCTGGGCGCGAATCCCGGTGATTTCGAACATCCCAGAATCACAACCGGCACCATCGATGGTGAAGTCATCGGCGGAGCGGATGTTGAAGGCGCCATCGGAATCCTGGCTGGCCAGAGAGGTGGTGCCGTTAGAGACGTCATTGTCGTAGAGGTTTCCCGGAGGTGCGAAGTCATCGGGAATACCCAGCGGGCCGGCATTGTCGTGGTTGACCGGCTGACCAGCGGCAGGCAGCGCCATGAATAGGGCGGCAATGGCGAGGCAGGCAAAAGATTTCGAACGCATTTCCGAGTTCCTCTTTAGTAAAGATGAGTGAAAGTTTTCTAGATTCAGAGCGAAGTCACAAAACACTTGAGAATGGAGGGTCGACAACCTAGCTGCCGAACGCTGATTTCCTGAAACTTCTGTATTTAGATTCGACGACACCTGCCTAGGAGTCGTGAAGGGACTCTTTGATTTGAGCGCTGCCAATATTATGAGGACCAGATCAGGGGTGTCAACCCCTATCAGAGGGATCCTACAGTCATTCTTCAATGAGATGAGCGCATTTCAAGCGCTGACGACAACCCCGATCGGACAGCTGACGCCGGTACCGCCTATTCCGCAATATCCGCCAGGGTTCTTGGCTAGGTACTGTTGATGGTAGTCCTCAGCGTAGTAAAATTTGGGCGCCTCGAGAATCTCAGTGGCAATGCTACCGTAACCTACGCTGGTTAGCTCTCCCTGGTAGGCGTCGCGGGACGCGAGTGCATGCTGCAGCTGGTCTTCAGAGGTGGTGTAGATGCCCGAACGGTACTGAGTCCCAACATCGTTGCCTTGCCGCATGTGCTGGGTCGGATCATGGTTCTCCCAAAAGATCCTGAGCAAGGCATCGTAGCTAGTCGTTCGAGGGTCGAAAACGACGCGCACCACCTCGTTGTGCCCTGTGAGGCCGCTACACACTTCTTGGTAAGTTGGGTTGGGTGTGTGGCCGGCCGCATAGCCGACAGCGGTCGAGTAGACGCCTTCCGCCTGCCAGAATTTGCGCTCAGCGCCCCAGAAACAGCCCAGACCGAAGAGCGCCAATTCCGAATTCTCAGGAAACGGCGGTTCGAGGGTGGCGTCGAGTACAAAATGTCGTGCCGGAACCGACATCTCTTGTTCGCGTCCGGGAAGAGCTTCCCGAGGCGAAGGTACGGTGGTTTTCGTGCGTCCAAACAGGGCCATCTTCAACCTCTCCCAGAGTTCGTCTCTAAGCTGACTGAGGGGCTATTCTAATGACAAGCTCCGGCTTGGACGACCAGAGCGCAAAAAACCCGGGCCGTGGCCCGGGCTCGACGATCAGCGATGTTGATGAGTGGTCTTTAGAAGCGGAACCCAACCGAGAAGCGGAAGGTTCTCGGGCGCTGATAGTCGGTATCGGTACTGGGCTGACCAAATTGATCCCCCAGATCCCAGTGCACACCCCGTTGAGGGGTCTCGGTGAAGGGGTCGAAGGTCGCAAGGCTGGCGTCGGTGGTCGCGTCATTGACGTCCGCAACGTTGACGCGGGTCACGGTATTCTCGTCGAGAATATTCAAGACCTCGGGTTGCACGAAGATCTCGAATGCCTTGCCGAAGAGGTTCCAGCGAAATGCGTAGTTGAGGGCGAAGTCGGTGCGGGTGACATCGTCGAGCTCGAACGCATCGGTTGCAAAATAGTAGTTGACCGTCGCTGGTGGGGTCAGGTAGGCCGGTGCGTTGGAAACAAAGCTCCTGGGGTCGACGCTTCCCACTGCAGAGTAGGTTCCACCCGAGGTGAAGCTCTGCAGCAGGCTGACGTTGAGGTTGTGGCGATCGTTGGCCAAAATCTCGTATAGCAGCCAGAGCCGAACCTTGTTCCGTACGTCAACCCCCAGGTTGCGCCGTGGGTTGACCTGTTCGAAGGCTCGGAACTCGGGATACTCACCGAGGTTCGAGGTCACCGGCCCGGTGCTAGAGAACTCTCCGTTGAAGTTGCCGCGGGCGTGGGACCAGGTCCAGTTACCGCCGAGGTTCAGTTGGTCGGTCAGACGGTAGGTGAACGAGGCCAAGAGGGCATCGTACTTGCGCTCGAGGATGTCGTCGTCGTTACCGATCTCCTTGAAATCGAATAATTGTCCCTCGGAGTCACTCACTTGACCGGTCGTGCCATCGATCCGTGAGAAATAGAAATCGTGAAACTCACGGTTGATGTAGTCGGCACGGACCATACCGCGAGAGCCGAGCCGTTTGGTGATCCCGATGGTGAATTCCTCGGCGTTGGGGGATACCAGATTACCGTTGATACCGGAGGTCACGCCCGGAATGTTTGGGCTGAAGGCCAAGAAGCTGCGGTTCGACGTGCCACCGACACTGTCGAACCAGTCGAAGACGATCCGCAGGGCATCATCCTGGCCCACCAATTGGTCGGTCGGTACGGTCGTATCGCCGTTGATCGCCGGTCCGAAGTACTGCCAGCCAAAAAATGACGGATTGCCGCCGGCTGCGGCCGAGTCGCCGACGTTACCGCCGGTGATCTTGGCGACATACCGGCCGGCTGACGCATTGATCACCAAGTCGCCATCCGCCTTGACGTCATAGGAGGCGCCGAGGCGTGGACTGATGTTGTCGTCCTTGGCTACCGGGTTACGATCGCCGTCGACGCCATCGTTCTTGTCGTAGCGAACACCGGCATTAAAACTCCAGTGGTCGTTGAGTTGCCAAGAATCGTTGACGTACACCGCGTTCGACTCAAAATCCGTGCCCTGGCTGGCCGAGAGTACTGGCCGATAGAGCAGCCAGCTCGCGCCACCACTCTGGAATTCTGGGAACACCGTCTGGTCGCGAATGATGACATCGGTCGACCAGATGTCGAAGTCGCCGTCGGATTGGACGTTGTTCTCCAGCGAGATGTCACTGAAGGTATCGATGCCGAACGTCAAGTCGTGGGAGCCACGATTTGCCGTAGCCAGAAAGTAGTTGCCTTTGAGGATCGTATGATCTGATTCGCGGGTTCGTTCGCCGTTGCCAAAAACGGGCGCGTGGTAACGGTTGGAGCGTCCACCGCTGATCGGAATCATCTGCGAACCCGCGATGCGGTCAGACCCTGGGCGGTCATAGACGAAGGCGAGGCTACGTTCCGAGTACTGGGCTTCGACCAGGAAGCTATCGCTGAATATGCCGGTGTAGTTGCCGAACAGAGAATCTTGTGGCGACTCCAAAGCACCCGCTGCCCGTGGCTCGAGCACGCCCGAGCGCGGGTCAGCACCGATCGAATTCGTCAGATCAAAGGCGCCGATGCGTAGCGAGTGGCTCGGGGTGAGTCCAAACGTCAGTTTGGCTTCGTAACGCTCTTCTTCGCGGTCGTTGGGGAAGGAGATGTTGGTCAGTCGCGTGACCAGGGTCTCGGACTGTTCGAATTGGCGTCCCGAAAGGAAGTACCACAATCGATCTTTGACGAGAAAACCGCCCAAGGTGGCTTCGTAAACTTCGACGTTCTCGTCGTTCTGTGCTTCTCCGATCGGAGTCGTCTCCTCCCAGGACTCGTTGTTGAAGCTGTCGCGCAGCGAGCCGTGAATTTCATTGCCACCAGACTTGGTGACTACTTCCACGACACCACCGGTGAAGCGACCAAATTCCGCCGAGATCCCAGAAACCGACGTCGTGGTTTCCTCGAGGGCGTCCTCGATAAAAAGGTTGCTCGACTGGCCACGAAGATTCTCATTGATAATGACACCATTTAACAGATAAAGACTCTCGAAAGATTGGGCTCCCGAGATCGAAATGTTGTTGCGGCGTCCGGTGCCACTCGAAGGGCCACTGTCTTGCACACCAGGAGCGAGATTGACGCCGCCTTCGATGTTGCGAGCGAGGGGCAAGTTTTCAATCATCTGTTGCGTGTAGGTGCTGGCAGTAGTGGTGGTCTCTGAGACGACCCCTGCCTCACCGGTCACCAGGATGACGTCTGCTACAGCCTCGATCGACATCGTCAAGTCGAGAGGTTGGGTCTGGCCCACCGAGATTTTGGTTTGGATGTTGCGGGTTGCGAAACCCTCGAGCTCTAATACAACTTGGTATTCACCTGCAGGCAGTGCAGGGAAAATGTAGCTGCCGTTGACCGATGTTTGGCGTTGCTGGCTGCCTTGCAGGCTAGGGCTCGATACCGTGATCGAAACTCCTGGCAACGCGGCGTTCGATTCATCGACAATTCTACCGGTCAACTTGCCGGTTGGGTTACTTTGGGCAAATGTCGGCGTGATCAAGAGCGACCCCGCCACGATGAACGCCAAAAAATACCTGGTCTTCATTCGCTTCCTCCTGTGCCATAGGTCCGTCCTGATAACGGAGCCGGTAACGTGTTGATGCAGTATTCCTGGCTCTGCACTTTGCCAAAGCATTGATCGCTTCTGTGCCTTGATTGAGCAAGATGCTTGCCATTGGAGGAAGTGGCTGAAATTGTTATGGGATATTTATGAAAAAGATCTCGAATTGATGACCGATAGTCGCATTGTTAGGACGAGTGGTCGCGGTGTCCAAAGCCGGGTTGATTTGTTGAGCATGATGGGCCGCCACGAATGTGGGGTCTTTGTTCAAATCTTTGGTGTGATTCAATTTTAGGGATGTGGTGTTGGGTTGGGTTTTGTTGTCTTTGTATTTGTTGGGTAGAGAATCGTTATTGTTGATTTTTGGGACGAAGTAGATGTCGGTTGGGACGAGTGGCAAAATCAAGTGAGTGATTGGTCGGTTCTAGTGCCGATTGTCGGGAGCTCTATGAGAGATTTATGGTGTTTGTCATCCGTGTTGTTCACTCGGTTGACGAATGTGTGCAATTGGTCATCAGTTTTCAACGGGTTGTCCCTCCAGTCTTGATCTGGTGGGCTTCTAGGGAGACGCTCGGTCTGTTAGAAGCACCGGCTCATGGACAGATACTTCACAGCAAGCCAGGGCACAGCGAACCAGGGCAGGGCGAACCAGGGCACAGCGAACCAGGGCACAGCGAGCCAAGGTACAGCCAGCCAACGTGCGAAGCGTCTTGGTTGGGTTGCCGGCATCCTCCGGGGGGTCTTGTGGCTGGGGACTGTTATCTGGCTGAGCCCAGCCGGTGCCGTCTCGCCCGATCCCGGGCTTTTTCCGTCCCCTCGTGAGACTCGAGAGGAATTCGAACAGATCTGTCGTGACTTGCGAGCCAGCCGCAATCCGTATTTTGGCCAGTCGATCATCGAGGAACTCGAACGCCGGCTAGCGGGCAACAATCTCGCACCAGCAGACGAGGCACGGACGCGACGCGACCTGGCTCATGCCAAGCTTCGTCTCGGTGACAATGCGGAGGCCGTCGGCGAGTTGACGCATGCGTTGCGACTCGCGGCTACCGAACCCTTACCGAAGGAGGCTCAGCTGGTGCTGCTGCAAGATCTCGCGTTGGCGAACCTGCGCCTTGGCGAGGTCAGCAACTGTGTTGCACACCATCGGCCGGGTATGTGTATTTTGCCGATCTCCGACCAAGGGCGGCATGTCGATCCCCGCGGCTCAACCGAGGCAATGCGGGCTTATTCAGCGGTTTTGGCTGGAACGCCGAACGACCCGACGGCCAAGTGGTTGCTCAACATCGCTGCGATGACGCTCGGCAAGTACCCAGCAGAAGTTCCGCTAGAGCACCGGGTGCCGCCAAGTGCAATGGTGTCCAAAGTTGAGCTCGGTCGGTTTCGTGATGTTGCGCATGCGGCTGGCTTGATGATTCACGACACTGCCGGTGGTGCCGTGGTTGACGACTTGGATGGCGACGGGTTGCTTGACGTCGTCACTACTGCCGTCGAACCTTGTACGCCGATGCGATTCTTTCGCCTCAGACGTGATGGGACGTTCGAGAATATCGCCGCCATGGCTGGACTCGAAGGCCAACTCGGCGGTAGCAACCTGATTCATGCCGATGTCGACAATGATGGCGATCGCGATCTTTATGTGTTGCGCGGTGGATGGTTCGGTCGTACGGGGAAAATTCGCAATTCGTTGTTGTTGAACGACGGCGCGGGGCATTTTGTCGACGCGACCCGCTTGTCAGGACTGGCCTCGCCGGCTTACCCGTCCCAGTCCGCCGCCTTTGCCGACATCGACCATGATGGTGATCTCGATCTTTTTGTCGGCAACGAAGGGCTAGATCCGGAGCGGACGTTTCCGTCGCATTTGTTCCGCAACGACGGGATTGGGCCTTCTGGAGTCGTCAAATTCACCGAAATCGCAGCAGCAGCTGGAGTGACCAACGATCGCTACACCAAAGGGGTCACTTGGGGCGATTTCGACAACGACGGGCTGCCAGACCTCTATCTCTCGAACCTCGGTCCCAATCGGCTCTATCGTAATCTCGGCCCGGATGCAGAGGGCCAAGTGCACTTCGTCGACGTGGCACCGGAACTCGAGCTCACCGAGCCGAGCGGCCGTAGCTTTCCAACCTGGTGGTTCGATGTCGACAACAACGGGTGGCTCGATCTTTTTGTCGCCGCCTACAGCGCGTCAACGGCAGAGATAGCAGCACATTTCCTTCGGGGCCCACACCTCGGTCATCAACCAAGCACCAGCCATCCGCGTTTGTATCTCAACAACGGTAAAGGCGGTGCTGGCGGCAATGCCATCTCCTTCACTGAAGCAAGTGAGGTCTTCGGTCTTACCGCCCCCAGTTTACCGATGGGCGCCAACTATGGTGATCTCGACAATGACGGATACCTCGATTTTTACCTCGGGACCGGCGTCCCCGACTATCGCGGCTTGATGCCCAACCTGATGTACCACAACGATCGTGGGCAGCGTTTCCAAGACGTGACCTATTCAGGCGGATTCGGTCATCTCCAGAAGGGACACGGCATCGCGTTCGCCGACTTTGACAATGACGGCGACCAAGATGTATTCCAGCAAATGGGCGGAGTGTTTCTGGGAGACGCCTATCCCAGTGCTCTCTACGAGAATCCTGGCCATGGTCATCATTGGTTGCAACTGCACCTCGTTGGCGAGCAATCTAATCGCGACGGCATCGGTAGTCGTATTACTGTTACGGTGGAAGACTTCTCTGTGGACGACGCTACCGTGGAAGACGTTACAGCTCGCGATGGAGTCGCCAATGAAGCCCGGACTGTGCGGTCGATCCATCGACGGGTAGGTGCTGGCGGCTCGTTTGGTAGCTCGCCGTTGGGGCTCGATGTGGGGCTTGGTGCCTGTGAGGCGATTCTCTCCGTCGAGGTTTTTTGGCCTGCCAGCGGTCAACGCCAGCGGTTTACAGAGGTTGAGCTCGATCGTCGGTATGAGGTGAGGGAAGGGCAAGACCAGTTGGTACCGCTCGATATGCCCCGGATCCGACTCGGGAGACCGTGACTCGGCAGGAGCCGGAAGGACCGTCTCGCCACCCAGGGTTGACACCCTGGGCTACCGGGATGTCGCCCTCCGGGCTCGAACCGAGGGTCGTGTCGTGTCGAGTAGGTCTCCACCCACCCACCTTGGTCCGTCTGTGAGCCCGTAGGACGGAATGCGGTAGCCTCGGGTGTAAACCCGTGGCGTCTCTCGAACCGAGGGTCGCGTCGAGTAGGTCTCCATCAGCCCACATTGGTCCGTCTGTGATCCCGTAGGGCGGAATGCGGTAGCCTCGGGTGTAAACCCGTGGCGTCGAGTGCCTAGACTGGACCGCGTCTTTTCAACAGACCGTATCTCCTGGAGCCTCAGAGCATGGTTGAATTCTCTTCGAGCCGCATGGACGTCGATTTATTGTCCAGGCCCCTTCTGTTTAGGCCTCTTGTCCTGTCCGTGGTTTCGATCTTCATAGTGTGCTTGTCGGCAACGCTTGTATGGGCAGAGGCGCCTGAAGGCTACTATCGTTTTCCCGCCATCCACGGCAACACGATCGTCTTCACTGCCGAAGGGGATTTGTGGAAGGTTGACGTCGAGGGCGGCGTGGCGCGTCGATTGACCACCCATGCCGGCCAAGAGACTCACGCTGCGATTTCGCCGGACGGCACCTGGGTCGCGTTTTCGGCCGTTTACGAGGGGGCCACCGAGGTTTATGTCATGCCGCTCGCCGGTGGGTTGCCGCGACGGCTGACCTGGGAAGGAGACAGGGCGCGGGTGGTGGGCTGGGCATCACAGAATGAAGTCCTTTACGCTACCCGCCACTTCTCGACATTGCCCAACGAACAATTGGTCCGTGTTGCCTTGGAAGATGGGCAGCGGCGACGGGTGCCCCTGGAGCAAGCGTCGGAGGGAGTCTACGATCCGTCCGGCGAGACACTGGTGTTCACTCGGCAGAGATTCCAGGGCAGCCACACCAAACGCTACCGAGGGGGCACGGCCCAGAACCTCTGGCGGTTCAGCTCTGGCGACGATGAGGCAATACCCCTGACGGCCGACTTTCCTGGCACCAGCCGTGAGCCGATGTGGTGGCGAGATCGGTTGGTGTTCGCCAGCGACCGCGATGGCACGATGAATTTGTGGTCGATGGCGGTGGACGGTGAGGACTTATATCAGCTGACGCGCCATGTTGGCTGGGACGTCAAGTCTCCAAGCCTGTCGCAAGGCACAGACGAGGCGCAGGACAAAGTGGTTTATCAGCTCGGTGCCGACTTACATGTCTTGGATCTCGCAACGGGTAAAGACAACCGACTACAAGTCACCCTGGCCTCTGATTTTGATCAGCAACGCGAACGCTGGATCAGCAAGCCCATGGACTATCTGACCGCCGCCCACCTATCCCCCGACGGTGAGCAGGTAGCCCTCACCGCTCGCGGCCAGGTGTTCGTCGCACCGGTGAAACAGGGGCGGCTGGTCGAGACCGGACGGCCCGACGGTGTGCGCTTTCGCAGTGCACGCTTCTTGCCTTCCGCGAGCGATGATGCCGAGGTAGAGGCCAGCTCTCTCATCGCCCTGTCTGACGAAAGTGGAGAAGTTGAACTCTGGCGTCTCGACCCCCGTGGGGTCGAGGCCCGTGAGCAACTCACCGAAGGCGGCGCCGAGTTGCGATTCGATGTGTTCCCGTCACCGGACGGCACCCGAGTCGCCTACCTCGAGAAAGACGACGAGTTGTGGATCGTCGAGCTTGCGTCGCGTCGTCAGGTCCGGGTTGCACAGTCCCGTTATTTTGGATTTCGAGGGGTGGCTTGGTCACCGGACGGTCGTTGGCTGGCCTACGGCATTCCATCCGACAACTTTCTGTCGCAGATCAGCATTTTCAACGTCGACGACGAATCGACAACGGCAGTGACGTCCGATCGGTTCAACAGCTTCGACCCGGCCTGGAGCCCTGATGGCGAATGGCTCTACTTCGTGTCCGATCGCAATCTGGTCTCGGTGACCCCGAGTCCATGGGGGCTTTATCAGCCAGCCCCCTTTTTGGATCGCACCGCCAAGATCTACCAGGTTGCTCTGAAGCCAGGTGTCCGTTCGCCGTTTGCGCCGCTCAATGAGTTGGTGCCGAAAGAGGACAAGAAAGGCGGATCCAAGTCCGAGGCCGGAGATGGCCAAGCCGGTGATGACGAAGCCGGTGACGAGAAAGACACTTCGCGACCCAAGAAAAAACCTGTCGTGCGGGTCGAGATCGAGCTCGACGGCCTTGTCGAGCGTCTCTATGAGGTGCCCGTAACGCCCGGCAATATTTCTGGCATCACGGTGACGTCCGAGCACCTCTATTGGCTATCCGCGGACACCACCGTCGACCGCCAACTGACCCTGCGGTCCCTGGCTATCGACCACGAGAAGCCGAAAGTCAAAGACCTTGTCGCCGGTGTCGAGAGCTACGAGTTCTCCGCCGACTGCGCCAAGATCCTGATCCGCAAGGGAGACCATTTATTTGTGGTGGATGCGGAGGCCAAACCGATCGAGGACCTCGGGCAGCACAAGCTGGATCTGGCGAGCTGGACCTTCCCACTCGATCCACGAGAGGAGTGGCGCCAGATGTTCCGCGACGGTTGGCGGCTCCTGAGGGATTACTTCTACGATCCTGGAATGCATGGTGTCGACTGGCCGGCGATGTTGGCCAAGTACGCACCGTTGGTGGAACGGGTCTCCGATCGCGCAGAGCTCAGTGACGTCTTCGCCGATCTCACCGGTGAGCTGTCCGCCCTGCACCACTTCGTGTCCGGTGGGGATCATCGTGAGGGCGACGACTCCATCGAGCCAGCCTCGCTAGGAGCCGTCTTCGAGCTCGACCTTGCGGCGGGTGGCCATCGGGTGCTGACGGTTTATCCCGCCGATCCTGATCTGCCGGAAGAACGGTCGCCCCTGGATCGACCCGGTATAGACATAGGAGTTGGGGATGTTGTGGTGGCGATCAACGGTGTTCAAACCACCACGGTGCCCGAGGTCAGTGCGTTGTTACGCAACCAGGCCGGGCGCCAGGTGTTGCTGCAGGTGAAAGATGGTGCCAATGGGATCCTGCGCGAAGTGATCGTCGAGCCGCTGACCGCTCGCCGAGCGCGGGGGTTGCGGTATGCGTCTTGGGAGCATGCTCGACGCCTGCGGGTCGAAGCAGCAGCGGAGGGGGACATAGGCTATGTCCACTTACGGGCGATGGGGTCATCGAATTTCAGCGAGTGGGCGCGTCACTACTTTCCGGTGTTCAAGCGCCGTGGTTTGATCATCGACGTCCGACACAATCGCGGTGGCAACATCGACAGCTGGATCTTGGGTAGTCTTGTCCGTCGTCCCTGGATGTGGTGGAAACCGCGTAGCGGGGACGTTTATCGCAACATGCAATTCTCGTTTGGGGGCCACATCGTGGTTCTGGTCAACGAGAGTACTGCGTCCGACGGTGAGGCCTTCGCCGAGGGATTCCGGCGTCTCGGGTTAGGCAAAGTGATCGGGACCCGGACCTGGGGTGGCGAGATCTGGCTCACGTCATCCAATGTCCTGGTTGACCGTGGCATCGCCACTGCCGCCGAATTTGGAGTTTACGGACCAGAGGGGGAATGGTTGATCGAGGGCCACGGCGTCGAGCCTGACATTGTGGTCGACAATCCGCCCCATACCACCTTCCGAGGCGAAGATGCCCAACTCGACGCCGCCATCGAGTACCTCAAACAACGGATCCTCGAGGATCCACCCGTGGTACCCGAGGCACCGCCTTATCCAGACAAGTCATTCGGCGGCAACTCCGCCAGCCAGCGCCAGTGAGAACGTCAGCGCGCCTATAGAGCCCCACGTAGATCGAAGTCGCCACGACCGGTGCTGCGGGGTAGGACAAGCCACAACACAAGGTAAACCAGCAGGCCGGGGAATGCCGCCGAGAAGATCGACAGCAGAACATACCCCAATCTGACGTAGTCGGCGTTCCAACCGAAGAAGTTGGCAATGCCGGCACAGACTCCTCCGATCATGCCATGGGATGAGCGCGTCAGACGGCGGTTCGATGTCATCGTTTTGCTCCCGAAGTCGTGCCGCCGGTGAGTCGGCGGCACCGTCACTTCACTCTACGAATCGAGTGGTGCGTTTATTCGGGGCTGGCAGCTGGCTTCGGCACGTCGAGTGGTCAGATGTCTGCAGGGGTTACGGTCCGCGGCAGGGCACCGGCGCTGATGACGAAGTTCTCCAGAACATCGAAGGGCTGGGCGCCGACGACGCCGGACTTTCCGATCACAAACGTCGGAACGCCGGTCACGGCAAGGTCGCGCGAACGTTGCCAGTCGCGATCGACCGCGTCGCTATAGGACCGCGTCGTGAGCACTTGGTGAGCGGTGGCGACATCGAGTCCGAGTCGGTCCACGATCGGTAGCAGGACGTCGATGTGACCAATGTTTTCACCCGCCACAAAATACGCCTTGAACAGTGCGTCATGGATTGTCTCGCCGCCTTGTTGATCGTCCGCCCACTTAGCCAGCTCTTGCGCTAGGCGACTGTTGTACGTCATCGCTCGGTCGCCATAAGGCAGGCCCTCGTTTGCCATCCGTTGTTTCATCTGGGCCTTCATGTTCTCCAGATCGTAGCCGCGGCCCGCGAAAAGATCCGCTAGCGAGCGTCCCTCGGTCGGGGTGTCGGGATGGAGAGGGAATTGAGTCCAAGCTACCTTCAGGTCGAAGCGTTTCACCAACGTTTCTATACGCACGGTACAGAGGTAACACCAGGGTCATATGAAGTCGGAGAAAATCTCCAGCGTTGTCGTCTGGCTCATGATCGGTCTCCAGGTTTGGTCTTCTGAGGATCAGGTCTTTAGAAGACGAGGTCGTCAAAGGATCGAGGTCAGCAACGAGAGACGGCAGACTCAAGTATAGAAGTTTCCGGGGGCCGTCGGAATGCAAGTGCGTGTTTTCACTCAATCACTGCGCGGCTTCGCGCACTCAAGCGGCCAATTGCCCCAGGAGAACAGGATCACGGGTGAGATTTGTAGCCTTTTGTGTACTCTGTCACATGGTACGCACTTTGCTACTAGATGAGTTTGTCCTTTGCCGATCAAGGGGAAGGATTGACACAAGGAGCTCTTCGATGAAGCGTACCAAGCTCTACGCAAAACTCGTCTTCGCATTGGCTCTGGTCGGTGCCATGGCCAACATTCCGCCGGCTTCCGCTTCGGGATTTGGCGACTACTGTGTTGTCAAGTGCCGGTATTGGAAGCAGGGGCCAAACTGTCCCACGGTGCAATGTAAGTGCGACGCCTTGGGTGGTCAGTGGACAACCTGCAGTGCCTGTTCAGACAGTGACTACGGTTGCACTTGAGCCTTCCGAATCGTGGAGGCTGTGCTTTCGGGCGGAGCAGTTGATTACAACAAATGGTGATCAACATAACTGCAGCTCAACCAAGACTGTAGTTCGACAGTGACAGGTGAGAAAGAAAGCCACGGTCAGTGGCTGTGGCTTTCTTTCTGCAGCTTCTTTAATTGTGAAGAGCGGCGATGTGTCGGATAACGCGCGTCGCGGAGAGAATCGATGAAAAACAAACTCGAGACGATTGTCAACGTTGCAATTCTTGCCCTGTGCATTGTGGCGGTTGCTACCTTCGCCAAGGTACATTTCTTTTCCGACCCAACTCCGTTGTCGCCAGTAGCAAAAGGTGACATCTTGGAACCGGTCCAGGGGTTGGCGGGCTCGGACACGGGTTCGGCACTGCTGGTGGCGCTCTCACCTACCTGCGACTACTGCACCGAAAGCTTTCCGTTCTTCAAAAGGCTCGAAGCACATCGTAATTTGCGAGGTGCGGAGGTTCGCCTGATGGCAGCTGTCAACAGCAAAGAGGATCTGGCAAGAGAGAGCAGGCTGTTGGAATCATCGGGCGTCTCGTTCGATGATGTGGTTGTCGTCGACTTTCTTTCAATTCGAGTCCCTGGGACGCCGACGATCCTTCACGTCAATGGGCAAGGAGAGGTGCTTGGCGTGTGGCTCGGCCGACTCGACGAAGCATCGGAGGATGAAGTGTTGCACGTCTTCGAAGACGAACCTCGGGTGGCAGCAACCTATTGAAGACCGTGACGCCGCAATCGCCGACGCAAAGCGTCGCGACTGATGCCGAGCAGCGGTGCCGTTCGAGACTGGTTGCCGCCCGCTCGGCGCAGTGCCTCTTGCACAGCCTCGTGTTCAATGGTTGCGAGATCCAGCGACGAGGCAGTGCGAAAATTGATGCCGGGGATCGCAGGCTCGGCGGCTTCCGCCGGTGCCTTTTGAACAAGAGACGAAGTGATGGGCTGAAAGTTGGGGCACAAGTACACCAGTCGACGAACCTCGTGCTGCAGCTGTCGGACGTTACCCGGCCAGGGGTGGTCGACGAGCCGTTGTAACGCTTCGACGGTGATCCCGTGAATCGTCTTGCCAGCCTGGCGTGAGAAAACATGAAGAAAACGTTCGACTAGTGGTTGGATATCTTCGCAGCGCCGCCGCAAAGGAGGCAGCGGCAGCTCGAGCCCAGCCAGACGGTAGTAGAGATCTTGACGGAACGAGCCGTCGTTCAGCTTCTGATCCAACTGGCAGTTAGTGGCGGCGACAATACGGGCGTTGATCGATACGGCGGCACGTCCAAGCGGCTGAATCTCCTTCTCTTGAAGGGCACGTAGGAGTTTGGCCTGAAGATCAGGCGTCATTTCACCGATTTCGTCGAGAAATAAGGTTCCGCCCTGTGCTAGCTCGAACTTGCCGAGGCGACCAGCCACTCCGGAAGCTGTCCCGCGGGCGATGCCGAACAACTCTGCTTCGATTAGTTCGGCCGGCAAGGCAGCACAGTTGATGGCGACAAACGGACCGCCAGCTGCGGCTGACGAGTTATGAACGAGGCGGGCCATACCTTCTTTGCCAACCCCCGTCTCGCCGCTGATCAAAACTGGAATATCGGAGTGGGCTACAGCCGCCAGCTGTCGATAGATTGTTTGCATCCCTGGTGCCTGGCTACGTAGATAGTTGTAGTCGAAGACGAGTCCGTCGTCGCTTGTGGCCCACGCAGAGCAAGCAGCGGTGTCGGGTAGTGAGCGGTCGGGAGCCTCTACCGAGAGGTGGTCACCGAGTCGAATCGCCAGCTCGCGGTCACGACTCGGCAGCCTCTCCAGCCGCATCGCCAAGGTACCGAAACGGAGCTCGCTGCCAGGGAGCAGACCGCGGGCCGTAGCGCGCCCCGCAATCCGTTCACCGTCTACGTACGTTCCGTTCTTGCTCGCCAGATCTTCGAGACAGAGCTGACGGGCGCGAATTGTCAAGATGGCATGACGTTTCGAGACTTCGCTGGCCGCGAGACAAACGTCGCTGCTAGGCAGCCGGCCAATCGAGTTGGCTCCGGTTTTCAGTAGATAGGTGAGGTGCGGGTCACTGTGGCGATCTCGAAGCGCGAAACATGAGTTCATAGACCGACTCCTGGTGATGAGGGGTTGGCGGATGCCCATCGGCCTCCGCCACCTTGCCCAAGAACGGCTGAGTCAGGCCATAAGTGACGTCGAGGGTCAAAAAAACTGTTGGGACCCGTGACGTCTAAGGTTCCGCGAGGAGTTCCAGCAGCGTCAGCGCCATCACCTTGGCTGAGTCGACCATGTCGTCGATGCCACACCATTCGTCAGGCTGATGGGCTTGCTCGAGCTGACCGGGACCGTAGGCGACACAACTTGGGATGCCGGCGATGCGGGCGACGTGTTTGTGGTCATAGGTTCCTGGGCTGGCAATCATCTCGGGGGCTCGATCGAGCACGTGTTCGATCGACCGGGACAGGGAACGCACCAGCGGATCGTCCTCAGGGGTCAGGGTTGGGTGGACAACCATCAGGTCATCGAGCTCGTAGCGCCGCTTGGGATCTTCCCTCGCCACCTCGTCGAGCAGTTGGACAATCTGCTCGCGAGTGGTTTCGAAACCCTCTTCCACCAGGAAACGGCGATCGAAGATCGCTTCGCAGTGATCGGCAACACACGGTGTCTGGGTGGCTTCACCGGCCTGGCCGCCGACAATCGCGTTGATGTTGAGGGTTCCACGGCGAGCCGCCGGCGGTGCTACCGGCATAGCGGTTGACGTGTCGGCGAGGGATGGGCTGAGACGGGTGCGGACGGCTTCCAGCACCGGCCCCATTTGCTCAATCGCATTGACCCCCAGAAACGGCATGCTGCCGTGACCGATGCGACCGTGGGAGGTCACCTTGAACCAATACACCCCGCGGTGGCCCAAGCAGATACGGTCGACATCGAGCGGCTCGGGAATGATCACGTGATCGGTCCGATCCGAGCTGATGCGGCCGATCTCGGCGAGATGCGCTACACCGGCAAAGCCGCCGCTCTCCTCGTCTACCGTACCGCTGACCTCAATAGTCCCAGCAAGCTCGACGCCGGCCCGACGAATCGCCTCGGCGGCATACATGGCCGCCGCCAGCCCGGCCTTCATGTCGGCGCTGCCGCGGCCGTAGAGCCGGCCGTCGCGGACCAGACCGCCGAACGGGTCGACCGTCCAGCCGGCGCCGACCGGTACCACGTCGAAGTGGCCGTTGAGATGCACCAGCGGTCGAGGTTGACGTCCCGGTCGAATACCAACGACGTTGACCCGCGGGTGTTTTGCCGTGTGCTCGGGACGTCCTTCAGCGGTCACGTAGTCGACGTCATAACCGAACTCGACCAGGCGCTGTCCAATCGTTTCGGCGCACTCACGGTAGAGATCCCCCGGCGGATTGACCGTCGGGATGCGGATCAACTCGGCGGCGAAGTCGACCAACTCGTCGCGAGCCGCCTCGACCTCGTGCAAAACTCGGTCCATCATTAGCGTCCCCCAAAGAAGAAACGGGCTCCGAGTTGAATCTCTCGACCGGGAAAGAAGCTGTTGGGTACGCCGAAGTCAGGTCCTTGCACCGAGTTGACGTTGGAAGGGTTGTCTTCGTTGGTGACATTGAAAGCGTCCATCAGGATGCTGATCTCATTGCCCTTGCCAATACGGAACGACTTCTCGAGCCGCAAATCGACGTTGAAGAAGTTCGACACCCGGAACTCGTTACGAGGCACGGTAACATCCCGCTGGTCGACTAGGCCGTCACCGTCCATGTCGACCAAGCCGCGGGGCGAGAAGGCGTTACCGCTGCGCCAAAACAGGCTGCCACTGAACCGCACATTCCAGGGCAACAAGGTGGTGGCGCTGACCACACCAATATGTGGTGCCGAAAGATTGGATTCGCCGATGTCGATTTCGGGGCGGTTGTTGTTGCTGAAAGTTGAACCGATGTTGCCGGTGAGCAGATTGTCGGTAGCGTCGGAGTAGGTGTAGGAGGCAGTGAGCCCATAACGGCCACTGAACGGTCGCCGGACCGACAACACGATGCCGTCGTAGTCGATGAAACCATCGTAGGTCACGGCGCTGATCCGCGGCCCGCCATCGGTAGTGCGGGCGAAGTTGGGATCGCCAGGCGGTACGTCGAACAGGTTGATGATCCGTCGAGTGAGGAGATCCTCGGTACGCCGGTAGACATAATCGAGAGAGGCGCTCCAACGGGGCGAGAAGGAATGTTCGACGCCGATCGTGAGCGCTTCGGTTTTCGGCGTCAGATCCTCGGCGAAGACCGACACCGTGCGACTCTGGGCGAGCGGGCCACGAGGGAAAAACGACAACACCCGGTCACCGACGATCGAGCCGCCGGGGACGTCGAAGAACTCCCAGTCGGTGCCTGGATAGTTGGTTTCGAGCAAGGCAAGTGCCTGCTCCGCGGTCAGGCCGCTCAGCGCCTGAATGTTGTCGGCGGAGACAATCGGCGGCAACGCTGGATCGGTCACTGCGATGCCGAACAGGTCATAAAGATGGAACGGATTGGCCCGCAGGTCGTCGGCAAATTGGGCGTAGAGTGGATTTTCTGGTGGGCCGCCGAAGAAGCCGGTGGTGATCACCAGATCGATCAGCGAGTCGGTGTAGTCGACCCCCAGCCGCGGCAGCACGACGTCGAAGGCGGCGCGGGTGAAGATGCCACCCTTCTCCGGAACCGTCGCCGCCGCGAGCAGTGCGTTGCGGTCGTAAAATAGGCCGGCGCTGCCACGGATCAAGGTTTCTCGTTGGCCCTTTAGATCCCAGACGAAGCCGAAACGCGGCGCGAAGTTGTCATCATCGCCGTCGAATAATGAGGCGACGTCGTAGCGCAGGCCAAGATCGATCGACAAGTTGTCGGTCACCTGCCACTTGTCCTGGACGAACAAGCCAATGTCCTCGTTCGAGATATCGACCAGCAGATCGCCACCGGGTTGGTTGGGCAAGGTGAAGAAACGGGCTGCACTCTGCTCGAAGCCGAAACGACGGAACAGGTCTTCGGTGATCGGAATCACGTCGGGGGAGAAGAAGGCGGCGGAATACTCAACGTCGTTGAACACCTCGTCAAAGCCATCGAGGGTGGTGTCGACGTAGTCGTAGCCGAGCTTGAATTCGTGACCACCATGCCAGTCATCCCTCAGCCAGGTATAAGACTGAGTTAGTTGTAGGCGTTCGATGTTGCGCTCCGAGCGGCCGCCGAAGGAAGCGCCGGTCTGCAAGAAATTGCCCAGGAAAAGCAGCAGCACGGCTTCTTGGCGCTCGGTCTGATCGAGGTTGTTGCCGGTAGAGCCGTCGGAGTATTTGAGGGTCGACTCCAGGAAGCTGTGGGAATTCCGCAACCAAGTCTGACGCAGCGCCACGCTGGCCGATTCTTGGTCCTGGGTGCGCGATCCGCTCGGTAGTACCAACGATCCGGCAACGGCGATTGGGGTTTCGCCGATAGCGTCGTCCTCGGTGACATTGAAGCTCAAGGTCCAACGATTCTTAGGGTTGGGCAGCAGATCGATTTTGCCGAGAAACGACAGTCCTTCGAGCTCCGGCCCAAGACTGAAGTCCTCCACACCCTGAGGTGTTGCCAAGCCTTGCTGCACAAAGTCAGGGATACGTGCCCGGTCGACGTTACGACCGCGGGCTTCGTCGATCACCTCGGCCGAGGCGAAGAAGAAAGTGCGGTCTTCCCGGATCGGTCCGCCGAGGGAAGCGCCCCATTGGTCACGCTCGAGCTTGGGTACGTCCTGGTCGTCGACATTGGAGGAATCGAACGAGTCATCGCGCAGAAAATAGAAGGTGCTACCCTGGAGATCATTGGTGCCGGAGCGGGTGATGACGTTGACTATGCCCCCCTGGGCTTTGCCGAATTCAGCCTCATAGCCGGTGGTGATGACCTGGAATTCCTGGATCGAGTCTTGGGTGTAACGCTGGAAGGCGCCACCGTCGAGGGGATCGTTGTTGTCGCCACCGTCGACCACGAACGAGGTTGCCGAGGGACGTTCACCGAAGATCGAAAACTGCTGATCGCGGACGTTGCCCGGATCGGGCTTGACCCCGGGGACCAGGCTTACCAAGTCTTCGAAGTTGCGACCGTTGAGCGGCAGGTTCTCGATCGAGTCCGGCGAGATGTTGGTCGACAGCTCGGTGCGGGTGACTTCGATCAGCGGGGCGTCGGAGGTGACCAGAACGGTCTCTTCCACTGTCGCCAGCACGAGCGACACATCGAGGGTCACCGCTTGGTTGATCGCCACCCGCAGCTCTTGCATCACCGTTTTGTTGAAGCCTTCGAGCTCGAAGCTCAGCTCGTAGATGCCAGCGGGGATCGGAAACAGGCGATAACCACCCTCGGCGTTGGTTTGGAGGGCGAGGCTCTCTCGCTGCAGGGCGGCACCCCGCGCTGTCACCGTAACTCCGGCGAGAGGGGCACCCGAAGGATCATGCACCGTGCCGGCGATCGAGCCGGCGATTTGAGAGGCCGCCGGTGAGGCCACGAACCATCCGAGCACTCCGACAAAGATGAGAAGGCTGACGGATCGCAGCGAGGGCCTGAAGATCTCGAAGCGTCGCATAGAGTGCTCCTATCTGAGTCCGGCGTGAGGTCGAAAAACCACTGTATTTCTCTGGATTGTTCCACCAATGGGTCTTTTGGACAAGCTGACCATACGGTAGTCTGGGGTCGTGAAACACAAAACAGTCTTTCGGGAGATCGGCAGGTCCGTCGTGATGATCGGCATCGTTGTAGGGGCCCTCCTCGTCCAGCCCGTCCAGGCCGGCGGCGATGCATCACCACAAGAAGCGGTATCGCAACCAGACTCTGTATCGCAACAAGACTCTGTATCGCAACAAGACGCTATGTCTCAAAAAAACCGAGGCCTGACCGCGGTCGAGGGAGTCAAAGTTGGACATCACACCCTGAGCGAGCGGCCGACCGGCTGCACAGTCATCCTTACCGAGGCTGGTGCGGTGGGTGGGGTTGATGTGCGGGGTGGTGCACCTGGGACTCGCGAAACCGATCTGCTCGATCCCATCAACACGGTCCAACAAGTGCATGCGATTGTGCTGTCAGGCGGTAGCGCCTTTGGCCTCGACAGTGCTTCCGGGACCGTGAAATACCTCGAGGAGAAGGGCATTGGCTACCCGGTGGGTCCGCTGCGGGTGCCGATTGTGCCCAGTGCAATCCTCTTCGATCTCTTCACCGGTGGTAAGCCGGAGATTCGTCCCGGCGCCGACTGCGGTTTCAAAGCGGCTGCCGCCGCAACAACCGATGCGGTAGCCGAAGGCAACGTGGGTGCCGGTGCTGGTGCCACCATCGGTAAACTCGGCGGGCCGGGGCGGTCGATGAAGGCCGGGATCGGTTCAGCGTCAATCACTTTACCCGACGGCCTGACGGTGGCGGCGTTAGTGGCGGTCAATGCGGTTGGTGATGTCATCGATCCCGCCACCGGCGAGGTCATCGCCGGGGTGCGCACCGAAGATGGCAAAAGGCTGGCCGACGTCCGCAAGCTGGTGCGCTCCGGGGTGTTGAATACGCCACCGCGAGGCACCAATACGACGATTGGTGTTATCGCCACCAACGCCAAGCTCACCCAAGCGGAAGCGACCAAAGTTGCCCAGATGGCCCATGACGGTTTTGCCCGCGCCATTTCACCGACCCACACCCCGTCCGATGGCGATACAATTTTTGCCGTCGCCACCGGCACCCATGACGGTCCGGCAAGATTGTTGGTGGTGGGTTCCCTGGCTGCCGAGGTGATGGCGGACGCGGTCGTGCGGGCGGTGCGCACCGCCACCGGCATCCCCGGATTGCCAGCGGCCTCGGATCTCGAGACAGCAACGGCGAGGTCCCCATGAACTCTCAGCTGCTTTTCATCGCGGTATATCTCGCCGGCCTCATCGGCCTCGGCTTGTGGATTGGACGTAAGGTCGACAGCGCAGGAACGTTTTTTGTCGCGGGTCGCAAACTTGGTCCGCTGTTGATCTTCGCAACCGTACTTGCCGCCAATATCGGTGCTGGCTCCACCGTCGGTGCCGCCGGTCTCGGCTACAGCAACGGCCTCGCCGCCTGGTGGTGGGTTGGGTCGGCGGGTATCGGCACCTTGCTGTTGGCGTTCTGGATCGGACCGCGGATGTGGCGTGTTGCCAAAGACAACAACTTGCACACCATGGGTGATTTCCTGGAGCTGCGTTACGGTCCCAAGGTACGCGCCACGGTCGTCATCCTGTTGTGGCTCGGGACGCTGGCGATCCTCGCCGGTCAGTTGATCGCGATGGCCTGGATCCTCGACGTTGTCGCCGGGGTTCCGAAGGCCGTGAGTTGTCTGATCGGTGGCGTGGTGATGGTGGCGTATTTTGCCGCCGGGGGATTGTTGACGTCAGCCTGGGTCAACTTGGTGCAGCTGGTCGTGTTGCTGGTCGGGTTGTTGTTAGCGTTACCCAAGGCAATCTCGGCGGTTGGTGGTTGGAGTGCGATCAAAGCTGCGGCCGTCACTGCCGAGTCCCCCGGCACCTATCTCAACTTCTGGCAAGGCGGTGCTTCCGGCTGGCACTACATGATCCTGCTGGTACCGGCATTCATCATTTCGCCGGGATTGGTGCAGAAGGCCTACGGTGCCCGCGACGAGCGGGCCATCCAGATTGGCCTCGGCGCCAGCGGCTTGGCCCTGATGGCGTTTGCGATCGTGCCGCCGCTGTTCGGCATGATCGCCAGGACTGCCAACCCAGCCCTGGCAACAAGTGAGCTTGCCCTGCCATGGTTGCTGGGGGAGCTGTTGTCACCGGCCCTCGGCAGCCTCGCGCTGGCGGCGGTGTTGTCCGCCGAGTTGAGCTCGGCCGACGCCATTCTCTTCATGCTGTCGACGTCGCTCTCCAAAGACCTCTACAAAGGCTACTTCAAGCCCGATGCCTCCGATGCCCAGGTGCTGGCAGTGTCGCGGTGGGCGGCGGTGGCGGGTGGCGCCCTGGGAGTGTTGTTGGCGGTGGTGTTGCCCTCCGTTATCGGATCGTTGTCGATCTTCTACTCCTTGTTGTCGGTCAGTCTTTTTGTGCCGGTGGTAGCCGGATTACATTCCCGCCGCGCCGGCGCGCCCGAAGCGCTGGCGGCAATTGTCGCCGGGGTCACTGCCTTGGTCGCTTTCCGGCTAGCGCAGACGTTCGATGTTTGGATGCCCAGCCCTGGCTGGACGCCCAACACCATCGGTCTGTTGGTGTCTGTCGTAGCGTTTGCAATCTGGTGGACCGTGCGCGCTCGGCGTGTAAGCTGATGCAAGTTGATCACCCCATCCATTACTAAATGTCCTGTAGGGGCGCCCGGCCGGGCGCCCCTCAGCCGGGCGTCCGCCCGGGCGCACAGCCGGGCGCCCCGACC
>JAJCXO010000170.1 GCA_029263395.1 Acidobacteriota bacterium
CCCCATCAACACCACCAGGGTGTCGATGCGGGCGAGCGCATTCCAGTCGAGTTCGGTGTTGTCCGCATTGTGGGCTGTCACCACAGCGAAGCTGCGGGCGAGTTGCCGGTGGGTGAGGGGGATGCCGGCACTCGCCGGTACACCGCTTGCGCTAGTGACAGCGGGTACAACTTCCCACGGCACGCCAGCGGTGGTCAGGGCTTCGGCCTCTTCACTTCCGCGGCCGAAAACAAAGGGATCGCCACCTTTGAGGCGGACGATCAGGCTCCCACGGCGGGCATGGTCGACCATCAAGCGGTGGATTTCATTCTGGCCGATACCTGGCCGCCCCGGCGCTTTGCCAACGAAAACCTTGAGCGCCGTTGCGGGAGCTTCGTTGATCAGAGCGGGGTGGATAAGGCGGTCATAGAGCACCACTTCGGCACGTTGTAGGCAGCGTAAGCCACGCACCGTGATCAGGTCGGGATCGCCGGGGCCGGCGCCGACCAACAAGACTTTGCCCGGTCGAGGAAGTCGGCGGGGTTGATGCATGCCGTCGCCGTTCATACCGTCACCGTTCATGCCGTAGCCTCCGTCTCTGGTTCGACACCCATGATGGTGGTCATCCTTTGTTGGGCACGGTTGTCTTCGCCGCGCTCGAGCAACTCGAGTACGTCGGAGTCGACCAGCTGGTACCAAAGCTCGCGGCGCGTTTCAAAGCTCGGGAAACGTTCGGCGAGAGGCTTGCGCAACCGACCCGAGAGTTCGAGAAAGCGAGCGTAATGGTCTCCGAAGTTGCGTTCGAAGGTCTGGCGCAAGCGGGCGGCCAAAGCAGGTGCTTTGCCAGCAGTCGAGATTGTGATGGTGAGGTCGCCACGGCGAAAAATGGCAGCGGCCACGAACGAACAATAGGCTGTCTCGTCCTGAACGTTGAGCGGTACGCTGTGGCGTTCAGCCTCTGCCCAGACTTGTTGATGAACGGTTTCGCCGAGTCGCTCGCTGAAGACCAAGAAGGCGCCTTCGAGGTCTCCTTCGCGGTAGGGGCGGGCGATGTGCTCGATGGCACCGTCGGCGGCCAGACGCTGTAGACCAGGATTGATCCGGGGCGCAATGACTCGCACTGTTGCACCTGTTGGCAGCAGGCCATCGGCTTTCTCTTCGGCTACTTCGCCACCGCCGAGTACAACGATCAGCCTGCCCTCGAGCTCGAGATAGATCGGGTAGTAGACAGTCATGGTTGCCCCAACTGCACCAGCGGTTCATCTGTCGAAGCGAAATGCAGGCCACATTCTTTGGATGTTCCCTCGGCTTCCCACCACCACCGCCCGGCGCGGGAGTCTTGACCGGGCTCTACCGGCCGGGTGCACGGCGCACAACCGATCGAGGTGTAACCCTGCTCGTAAAGTGGGTGTGTGGGTACGTCGTGCGCTCTGAGGTAGGCCCAAACCCTGTCGTGGCTCCAGTCCGCGAGCGGATTGAGCTTGATGATCCCGCGGTGGGCTGAGTCGATCTCCAGCCGGCGGATGGTGGCTCGGCTGGGGGTTTGATCTCGTCGTAGACCAGTGACCCAGGCTCTCAGGTCGTGTAAGGCTGTTTTTAGCGGTGCAACTTTGCGAACGTGGCAGCAAGTTTGACGCCCTTCCAAGGAGTGGTAAAACAGATTGGGTCCATCGGTCGACATCATGGCGTCGACGGCCCGGGTGTCCGGAGTGTGGACTTCGACACGAATGCCGTAGCGCCAGCGTACCCGTTCGATCAAGTTGTGGGTTTCCTGCGGTAGTCGTCCGGTATCCAAGGTTATGACTCGGATATCCGGGTCGAGTCGCCAGGCCATGTCGAGAAGCACGGAGCCCTCAGCCTGGAAGGCGGTACATACGGCGATCTCTTGCGGCCAGCGCTCGAGCGCCCAGTGTAAGAGTTCGCCAGCATCGGCATCGATGAGTGACGATCGCCAGTTGTCGACCTCCG
The DNA here is from genome assembly GCA_029263395.1 of Acidobacteriota bacterium. Taxonomy (GTDB): domain Bacteria; phylum Acidobacteriota; class Thermoanaerobaculia; order Multivoradales; family J023; genus JAAELT01. The sequence continues at coordinate 1,948 of JAJCXO010000170.1, forward strand.
CCGGGTCGTGGGGCTCGTCGTCGTCCGAACTCCCAGTGTGATTTGGAACCTTTTTTAGAGTTAAAGGCATGGCTGTTGGTCTCCAGAAAGCGCGAGAACAAGAAAGGTTGCTATTGTGGATTTAGTCGCAATTTGATCCAAGCACACGCCCGTCGACATGGCCTGGTCTGCCGGCCATAGAAAACCCTTTCGAACGTTGCTCGGCGGAGCCGGGGCACCGTGTTACATGTAGAGTTGCCCAGGCAGAGTAGCTCCACCTGGATAGCCGTACTCTGACGGCCTTATCAGGCGAAACACGCCGATCGTCTGTCAGGTGCTCAGCTTGCGCCGGGATACAACGGAGTGTTCCGTTCTCCCGTTAGGCGATCCGCTTCTAGGGCGGAAGGCTGCACTGGCTGGAGTGAGCGGGTGGAACCTAAAATGATCCGCAGCAGGATCGCTCGGGGGGTTGCACCCGCTAAATACAGACGCAGCTGCAACAGGTCTGGGAGAGATGGGCCTTGAAAAGGCAACACGACACCGGAGCGGTTGCGCGAATCGCAACACCCTCGAGACCAGCGAAGCCAACAGCCGTTCGTCGTTGACGAATCACGCTCGGTTGGTGCGTCTTGGTCTGTGGATGGGACATCGTTGGGATCTATCTCTCAGCAGATCGTTCTGGCCACTGTCTAATCTGGCCACCATCTAACACTCATTCGTGTAACCCTCAATCAGATCGAGAGCTGAAGACAGCGTACAGCCGCTTTTGACTGGAAGTCAAGGTTTTATTCGCACGATGGCTTCAAGGTTGAATGAAGATTGGTGTGTGACAAGATATCGGTACTGCCGTTAAACGTTTCACGCACTAACAAGGGTTACCCATGCCTCTACATAAAGTTCTTACGGTCTCCTTCCTCCTGACCTCTTTTGCAAGCCTCGCTGCCGAGGCTCAAACTGTGATGACTGGCCAAACCACAAGCGGCGCTTTCTACCGCATCGAGGTGCCGGATGGTTGGCAGCCTTCGAATGGGTTGGCGATTTGGAATCATGGTTTCGACCTCGATCCGATCGGTGAGGTTGGGCCTGGCGACCTCGGTCCTTTGGCCGCAGTGCAGCTGACGCAAGGTTACGCGGTGGCTGCCTCGAGCTACAGCCTGGTCGGCTGGGCGCTGTTTCAGACCCTTCAGGACAACCGCGAGATGGTGGCCGAGTTCGAGGCTGAGTTTGGGATACCGGATCAGGTCTTGATCACCGGTGCATCTCTCGGTGGCATCGTGACTGCCCAGGCGATCGAACAAGGTGGCCTTGGGCAGGTGGTGGGAGCCTTCCCGTTCTGCGGCGCGGTGGGGGGAAGCCGAGTGTGGGATGGTGCGCTCGATCTGCGGCTGATCTACGACGTGGTGTGCGGGGACGTTCCTGGGGCCGCGATCCCCGGGGGTGCCGGCGGTCTACCGAATCCTCCTGATCCGGACTTCGGGCAATTCGAGCTTGGGCTAGCGGTGGAGATCTGTACTGGTGTGGTCACGCCGCTTCCGCCGACTCCTGCACAGCAGGCCCGACTAGATCAGCTCTTGGCAGTTACTGGTCTGCCTGAGGAGTTCCTGTTGACCGACATGGGTTTTGCGACCTTCGCGCTCAATGATTTAGTGTTCGATCCTGCAAAGCTCGACGGAGGCGTGGCGATGGAGAACGCCACCGTCGACTACGGCGATGCGACAATCAACGCCGCCATCGAGCGGGTTGCTGCCGATCCAGCAGCGCGAGCCCAGTTACGCGACAACTACTCGCCGAGCGGCGATGTCGGCACAGTTAAGATTGTCTCGATCCACACTGACAAGGATGGTCTGGTGATTGTCGAGAACGAGAGCGAGTACGCTTCGGTCGTGCCGCCGCAAAACTTGACGGTGGCGATTGTGGCCGAAGACACACCGAGTCATTGCGGCTTTACTGAAGCCGAAGTGCTGGCGGGTTGGGAATCGCTGCGCGCCTGGGTTGGTGGCGCCGCCCAACCGACTGCTTCGTCAATCCAGAGCAGCTGTGAGGACTTGGTCACCGCCGGGACAGCAACCGGGCCGTGCCGCGTCGATCCTACTTTTGTGATTCCGGACATGGACGAACGGATCAGACCGAGGGACTTCATTTTTGGCGACGGCTTCGAGTCGGGGGATACATCAGCCTGGGGGTGACACGATGCGAGCATTAGCAAACGGTTCGTCTAGATTCGTTCTCGCTGGTCTGGTGCTGTCAGTATGTTTCTGCGCCAGTGCCGACGAGCCGAGCGATCGCTGGAAGCGGCATAACGATCTAGGTAATCGCTACGAGGGGCGAATCGAGGTTTTGGTCGGGCGTCCACAGCTGGAAGTGGTGTCTTTGCTCGGTTACCGTGAAGCCTATGACAGCTCTGACACGGTGGATTTGAGAGTCCTTTTTTTTGTGCCGGAGTCTGGTGAGGTAAAGATCCAGGCGCGGGAGCTGGAAGACCAGACGCAGTACTTCATGGAAGCCAAGGCGCAGGAGTGGGCCGCGGGGGAGTGGCACGAGTTCGGGCCGTGGTCGACCGGCGACGTGTTGAGCCGCGAGCAGGTGGCCGCGAGCAACGTCGGCGTTGTGGTGTCGTTACGCGAACGGTCAGAGGAGAATTCGAGTCAGATTCTGCTACCTGCGTTCGTCTACCATGCGCAGACGCCGAGTCGCGTTGTGGCCTACACCTTACGTTTGCGCCCGGATAGTGACTTACGAGAAGTGCGTTATCTCTTGAGGGCGGGCGAGGACGAGGTTTTCAGTGGCAAGTTGGTCGATTCCTTGAAGGCCGGCGAGGCGTTTCCGATCAAGCTGGACGTAGCGGACGTGCCCAACGGCCAACTCAAACTCGAGATCGAGGGCCGGTTCAAGAATCGACCGGCGGGGCCAAAAGCGAGCTTCGAGATCTATCATCAGGGGCTGGGCAACGACGGCTGAGTTGATCGAGAGACCTAGTTAAGTTTCGTCCAGTTTTCCCGTTTTCGGCTCGGTGAGGGAGGTCTTGTGGAGCGAGCAAGCAGCGAGCGTGTTTGAGCTTGTTACCTGTTGACCTCTCGTATCCGTTGGCATCAATAGGCCTTAGGCATACTGCAAGAGATCCGGCGAGTTTCCGGAGCTGCTGCGCAGCCCACAAGACCGACCGAGCTCTCAATGCGTTCTTGGACGGGAGCTAGTTCCTCGTGGAGCCGAGTTGATCGAGGACCGTGCTTCGCATTCCGTGAATGCTTGCTCGGCCTCATCTTGGGTCTCGCCGAGATAGTTTCTCCGAAACTCGGATTCGATGCAGCCACGGACGGTGTCCGCGATTCGCTGGCGTAGAACATCAGCATTAATCAGCCAAACCCGGGCGGTGCCGTCCAATGATGCAGTTACGACCTGTGTGCCGTCGGGGCTGAAGTCGGCGGCGGTGACGCGAAACGCCGCACCTGCCTCGTCGCGGTGCCACAGCACCAGAGGCTCACCACTTCCGTCGAGGCGCCACACCAGGGCACTACCATCTTTGGACGCGGAAACCACGTAGCGTCCATCTCGACTGAAGCGCGCCATTGTAACGTCATCGCGATGCCAACTCAGGGTTTGTCCGTTCGAAGCTTGTGGCTCAATTGGGGCGCCGAGTTGCCAGACCCGTACTGTGTCGTCATCTGAAGCGGTCACGACCCATTGGCCGTCGGGGCTGAAGTCAGCGAAGCGCACGGCATGCTGATGACCTCGGAGGATGATCGGTTCTCTGCTGCCGTCAATGGTCCAGACGCGAGCGGTGTCGTCCTTGGCAGAGGTAACAAGCCGTCCACCATCATGGCTGAATGCTACTTTTTCGACTGCACCTTCATGCCCGAGCAGTTTCAACGATTTGCCGCCGGCCAGCGGCCACAGGCTGACTGAGCCGTCTTGCGAAGTGGTCGCCAACCATTGACTCTGAGGGGCGAAGGCGAGCGCCATTAAGGCGCTGTCCTGTCGACCTAGCTCGAGCGGGGTTGCGATAGGGTTCATTGAGTCGAGCTTGTCGAGGAACCACAATTGCACCACACCGTCCCAACTTGCGGTGGCAATACTCAGGCCGTCAGGAGCGAAGGCGACGGCTTCGAATCCGGCGTCCTGTGCCGAGATCACCAGCGGCTCCTCGCTACCGTTGGTTGCCCAAATTCGGACAGAATCCTCGGACGCCGTTAGCACGCGATCTCCGGCTTGGTTTAAGGCAGCGCTGATTAACCGTTGACCATGCTCGAGCACGATCGGCGCTTCACCGATCGCATCACCCGCGGGCCACAAACGGGCAGTGCCGTCGAGAGAAGCGGTGAGGATCTGGTTCCCGTCAGAGCTGAACAACGCTGTAATCAACGGCTCTTGATGGCCGCGCAGGGTTGTAGTGACGCGGGACTTTGCAAGTCTCCAGATGCGGGCGCTACGGTCTTGCGAGGCGGTCGCGAGGAGATCACCTGTGGCGTCGAACGCGACGCTCGAGATTGCACCACCATGACCGGCGAGCGATTCGACGCTTGACGTCCCGGAGCCTGACCAGGTCCACAAGTGAGCCTTACCTGATTCGGAGATCAGCAGCGAACGATCACCGTGGGGACCGACGGTAGCCCTCTCGATCGGGTCGTCGTTGGTCGCTGCGTCCAGAGCGTCCGGGGCTGAGATGAACCATGGCTCTGTCTCGTCTTCGAGATGCCACCATCGAATATCGCCGGCCTCCCCGACAGTCAGCAGTTTGCTGCCCAGGCGACTGAAGCGCAGCAAGCGCTGCGGCCCGATTTGACCCAGGTCGAGACCTTCAGTGAGCCCGTCGAGACGGAGGACCTCGGCTCGACCGGTGTGATCGAGTGTCAGCAGGCGGTTGCCGAGCGGATTGAAGCGGGCCTTCGCCAGGGGATGACCGGCAGCAACTATCCAGTGCGGCGGCGATTCACCGACCGCCGACCAGGACGCGACACCGCCATCTTGACCGACACTCACGATGCGTTTGCCCTCGGGACCAAAAGTTGCGTCCAAAATGAAATGCTCGGCACTGCCGAAACTCGAGCTGCCAGAGCCTGATCCACCTAAGGCTACTGGCTCGAATCCATCGTTCAAGTGCCAGACCCGAGCGGTACCGTCAGAGGCGACCGCCAGCACCCGTTCGCCAAGGGGGCCGAAGGTCGCACGATGGCAGAGTGCCGGGTTCTCGAGTGTCAGAGGTGCCGAGCTGGCGGCATCGGCCCAGTCGGATTGGGTAGTCCAGATGCGCAGGCTACCTTCGTCGGCGACAGTCAACACGCGCTTCCCATCGGGACTGAAGTGGACGGCAGTCGGAATCTGAGTCTGCCCGGCGAGCTCGATAAAATGGGCACCTCCACCAAGCGTCCAGATTCGCACTGTTTGATCCCACGACGCGGTGACCAGTCGACTTCCATCGGCGCTGAAGGCTGTCGCCGCCACCGGGCCACGATGGCCGCTGAGTTGATACTCGGCTAGACGCTGTCCCAGGGCCTGGCGCATTCGGGCGACAGCAAATGGGGCATTGGCCGGATCTTGGACCTCGAGTAGAACTTGGGAAGCTCGTGTCGGATCGATGTTCAGATAGTCGCTGGCCACCGCCACCCGGGCGGCGTCCTCCGCCCGTGCGCGTTGGTCCTCGGCGCGCTGCCACAAGGCCAACCCACCGATGGCAATCATTGACAGCAAGGCGATGCCAGCGGCGATCGCGGTCATCCTCCTTCGCCGTTTGGTGGCGGCCTGTTGCACGCTGTTCTCTAGAAACTCGCGCTCACCAGCTTCGAGCTGGGAGCCGCGTTGCTCGAGCCATCGAGTGCCTTCGGCTAATGCTGGTCCCACAAGCAACTGGCCTTGATGGCGGTTGGTGCGTCGCCACTCTCGGCGCGCGGTATCGAGGCGCTTGCGCCACAACAGCAGCTCGCGATCTTCGTCCAGCCAGGCTCGTAGGCGATCCCAGGACAAGAAGAGGATCTCATGGGCTACCTCTACGACTCGAGCCGCCGTTGCATTGTCTGAGGTGGTGGCACCGTTTTCAGCGAGTCGCCGTCCGTCAAGCCTACGTTCCGTCGAATCGAGGACGGGCTGTCGACGCTCGACCAGCCGTCGCTCGGTCAGCAAACGAGCGGCTATGAAGCGATCAATTACAGGCTGTACTGCAGGCGGTATATCACTGTGTGGCAGCGGTCGCCGAGCGTATCGACCAGCCTCGGTGAGCTGTACCATCGCCAACATAGCGTCTCGAAAAAGCTGCAACTCCGGGCTGTCTAGCAACTCGGCGGCGAGGGCCATTTCGGCTGCTTTGGCCACGGAACCGCCAAGCCCACCAAGATCTTGTCGGTATTCGGCTACAGTCAGTCGGCGATCACTGCCGAAGTGCTCGTAGAGCTCGCGTAGGGCGAAGGCAAGTAACGGTAGTGCGTTGTCGGTGTCAGCGTCGGCCAACAGCTTGTCGATCAGGCCGTCCTCGAGGTCCACGCCCGCCACTTGGGCCGGCCCAGCGATCACCTCAACCAGACCTTCCGCAGTCATCGGACCAATCCGTAACGCATCGAACTTCAACTCACGGGTGGTGGCGTGGTGTTGGAATTCAGTCAACAGGTCGGTTCGAAGGGTGGCGAGGACTCGCAACGGGCTGGCCGGCGCGTCGAGTGCGGTCTGTAACAACGGCCCGAACCGTTGTTGGGAAGTATCGGTTGCGTGGTGCAGTAGCTCTTCCGCTTGGTCGATGACCACCAATACTTTCGTTGTCTCGCCGCCCGCTGCCAAGCGTAAGTCGCGCAGCATGGCGAGTAACGGCTCGACGCTTGGGATCGCACCACTTGCGGCGCGTTCGAGCTCGCTCTGGAGTTGGCGCCAGCCGCGCTGTCTTGCAGATTCGGTGGCCGCGGCTGTTGGGAGTGGGGAATTCGAGTGGCCAGAGTCGACGAAGGCTCGGGCCAAGGCGATGGCGAGCTCGCGCCAAGGTCGATCGAGGGGCCGGATCGGGCCGACGATCAACCACTGCTCGGACGCTCTGCGAAGCCGCGGAAGCAGACCGGCCCGCATCAGAGATGATTTGCCGCTGCCTGAAGCTCCAAGGATCAGCAGGGCTCGTCCTGCTCCATAACGACGCAGACGTTCGAGGGCCTCGAGCCCCTCGCGTAGTTCTTCTTCGCGGCCGAAGAAGATTGCCGCATCCTGCTCTTGGAGGGCTGCCAACCCTGGATATGGGGGGCGGCTCGAGGGCCACGGGAATCCTTCTCCGAGTGCATTTCGCAGAGCACCCTCGAGACGTTGATAGGCGTCCTGGGCGTCGGCGGTGAGGTCGAGAACCTGCAGGTCAGTCAGAATCGAGTGAACGTCACAGGCTGCAACCTTCAATGGAAAGATGTGTTTGCCTAGAGCCTTGGCGTGGGTGATCTCGGCGAAGCACCAATAGGAGGCCATGGAGTGCGCACTGCACAGAACCAACACCGCGCCGCAGGTCCGCAGCTGATGGTAGAGTTCTTGCTCCCAGTCACGCCCCGCCGGAATGCCATCCTCTGGATCAAAATCGAGAAAGATCGAGGCATAGCCCCATTCTGTGAGTTGCTGAGCGAGCTCGGAGGCGGCCACGTTGTCATGGCTGCTGTGGCTAATGAAGATGGTGCTCATCGCTCTTCAATTGTAGCCCGCTGAGTTCACGAGCCCCGTCTGGCTGTTAAAGTTATGGCCAACCAAATGGAGAATGCAGCATGGAATACCGAGTCGATATCAAGGACCTCAAGTTTCAATTGCTGGATTGGCTGCCGACAGCAGAGCTGCTGGCCGCCGAGCGTTACGCTGATTGGGATCGCGACAGCATAGAAATGGTAGTGGATCAGGCTCTCGAGATCGCTCAGCAATCGCTGGGGCCGACCAACGAAGACGGCGATCGAGTCGGTGCGAGCTGGCAAGCCGGCGAAGTCACAGTGCCGCCGTCATTCCATGGCGCCTACGCAACTTTGCGGGAGGGGGGATGGCTCGGTGCCTCTAGCAGTCCTGATCTCGGGGGCCTGGGATTGCCCCATGCGGTCACGACCACCGTCAACGAGCTGTTCTCCGGAGCTAATCTCTCGCTCTCCCTATTGACTCTGCTGACGACAGGCACGGCCCACTTGGTGGAGGCTTTTGGCGGCTCCAAACTGCGTGACCAGGTATGCGAAAAGATGTTCTCCGGTCAGTGGGGGGGGACGATGTGTCTGACCGAACCCCATGCCGGGTCGGACGTCGGCGCCAGCACAACCTCGGCGGTGTTGCAAGGAGACGGAAGCTACCTGATCAGCGGCGAAAAAATCTTCATCACCTTCGGCGAACATGATCTGACTGAGAACATCATCCACGCGGTACTAGCTCGGACCCCGGATGCTCCTGCCGGAACCCGCGGTCTGTCACTGTTCATGGTGTCCAAACTTCGCATCGAGGACGACGGTAATCTCGGCCAGCCCAATGATGTCCGCTGCGTCAGCATCGAACATAAGCTCGGCATTCATGGCTCGCCGACCTGCTCGATGGTGTTTGGCCAGGAGGGCGCTTGCCAGGGTTTCTTGCTCGGCGAAGAAGGCAAGGGCATGCGGTTGATGTTTCAGATGATGAATGAGGCTCGCATCGAAGTTGGTGTGCAGTCAGTCGGCGTTGCTGGAGCGGCCCACCAGGCAGCCTATAAGTACGCCAAAGAGCGTGTGCAGATGCGGCATTGGGCCGGGGGTGGCGGCGGCCAAGTGCCGATTGTTGAACATCCAGATGTGCGGCGCATGCTGCTGACGTCATCAGCCTATGTGCAGGCAATGCGCGCGCTGTTGCTACGTACCTCGTATTACGTGGACAAAACGCGGGTCACCGAAGGTGAAGAGCGTGAGCGATATCAGGGCTTATTGGAATTGTTGACTCCAATCTGCAAGGCCTGGGCTTCGGATTGGAGCTTTAGGGTCACTGAATGGAGCTTGCAGGTTTTTGGTGGCTACGGTTACACCAAGGACTATCCGGCCGAACAATACCTTCGGGATGCCAAAATTGCCTCGATTTATGAGGGCACCAATGGTATCCAAGCGCTCGATTTTGTCGCTCGTAAGCTGCCGGCCCGCAGTGCGGCTGCTCGCGAGCTCCTGACCGCCGCTGGAGCCACAGCCCAACAGCTAGTCGAAGGCCCTCTCGCGGGGTCGGCTGCGTTGCTCGGCGCGGCGGTCGGCAAGTTCGGCCAGGTGGTACAGCAGCTGCCGTCCCGGGACGACGGCCGCCTGCTGACGGTGCTCAATGCGGTGCCCATCGCCGATGGTTTCGGCACATTGCTCGGTGCGCACTTCTTGCTCGAGCAAGCTGTCATCGCCGAGCGTCAGCTCGCGGAGTTGCTGGGCGAGAAGGGCATTGAGGCCGACGATGCGAAACGTGAGTTCTTGACCGCCAACCAAGATGCTGCGTTTCTGCACAACAAAGTTCAGGCTGCGATTCTCTTCTGCCATCGCGCCTTGCCGTTGATCGATGCCTACATTGTCGCGATTCAAGCGGGAGAGACTGCGGCAGTCGACGCAATTCTCTGATTTACGGGCCTCGTCGAATGGCCGTTCGAGGCCACTCGATGAATTGCCCAAACACCGTTCGAAGGTGGCTGGCTGATAGACTGTCAACTTGCGGTCCCACCATCAACAGCGACGTCCGGTGCTATTCGGTCGCGTCGCCGAGACACGTCGGTCACAGCGTCACGAGACGCTTCGAACCTGAAGCCCATGGGAGAGGTGTAGGTGATGCGGAGTATGACGGGATTCGGCCAAGCGGCGGGGGAGAGCGAGCGCTTCCGCGTTACGGTGACGTTGCGAGGCGTCAACCATCGCTTTCTCGATCTTTCGATTCGCCTACGAGACGGACTGCGCCCCATCGAGCAGGCGCTTCGTGACCGGCTTGCGGCTCGACTATGGCGAGGGCGCCTCGAGGTATCACTCGACGTCGTGACATTGTGTGCCCGCAACCCAGAGGTCGCGATCGATGAAGAGATGGCAGCGTCGGTGCGGTCGCTGTGTGACGACCTGCGTCAGCGCGGCGTGGTCTCCGGTGAGTTGGCGATCGGTGACCTGTTGCGCTTGCCAGACGTCATCAAACTCCAGTCCCATGAGCCCGAGTGGGACGAAAGTGACCACGAGATGCTGTTTGGTGTTGTCGACGGTGCCTTGGATCAACTGATTGGTGCCCGCGTTACCGAAGGACGCAAGTTGGCATCTGTTCTCGACGAGCGTTTGGTGGGGTTACAGCGGCTCAACCAGGAGCTCATAGAACGAGGAGCAGAAGCCGTGAGCGGGTTGGCAAGCTCGCTGCGCCAGCGTGTTACCGAGCTTGTAGACAATCAGCTGGACGAGGATCGCCTGGCCCAGGAAGTCGCCTTCTTAGTCGATCGGTCGGATGTGAGTGAAGAACTCGATCGGCTAGAATCTCACCTCGATCATTTTCGAACGGTAATGGCGCAAGATGGCAGCGTCGGCAAACGGCTCGACTTCTTGACGCAGGAGATCTTTCGCGAGCTCAACACCCTGGGTGCCAAGTGTCGTGATAGTGAGATGACGCGTAGCGTGCTCGATTCGAAGGTCCTCTGCGAGCAGTTGCGTGAGCAGGTGCAGAACATCGAATAGTTGAGACGATGCCAGACGGAATCGACACGACCACGCGCCGAGGAGAGCTGTTCATTCTGTCGGCGCCATCGGCAACCGGAAAAACGACGTTGATTCGGCGGCTGTTGTCTCATCATCGCGAGCTGGCTGAACATCTTGCTTTTTCAGTCAGTCATACCACGCGACCGCCACGGGTAGGTGAAGTGGATGGCGATCACTACTACTTCGTGTCCGAGCAGGCTTTCGACGAGATGATCGGCGCCGACGCCTTTGTTGAGTGGGCGGTGGTGCACGGGTTACGTTACGGTACAAGCAAGGCAGAGGTGGAGCGATTGTTGGCAGCGGGCAACGACGTTATCCTAGATATCGATGTCCAAGGTGCCGAGCAAGTGCTGCGACAACAGCCAGCCGCGCCGTCGATTTTTATCCTGCCACCGAGTTTTGAAGAGTTGGAACGCCGGCTGCGATCCCGTGCCCTCGATGACTCGGAACAAATCGAGCGCCGGCTGGTGAATGCCCGACGTGAGATGCGCTGCTATGACAGCTATCAATATGTTATTCTCAACGATGAACTGGATCGCGCCTCGGAGGCGCTAGCAGCTATCTTCCTTGCCAGGCGTTGCCAGCGAGACCGAATGCGGACGCAGATCGAGCGTGTGTTGAGCGGTTTTAGGAGCCAAGCCTGAGCTTCATGCCCGATCCACCTTGACGACGGGTGGATCCCCGTCAGCGGAACCCAACCATGAGAAAAATTCCCGAGAAGATCGATAGTAAGTTTCGGTTCGTACTCTTGGCGTCCACCCGTGCCGAGCAGATCATGCGCGGTGCGATGCCCAAGGTTGATATGCCGGCCGCCAAGCCGACTCGAGCCGCAATGGAAGAAGTGCTTGCTGACAAGGTCGGTTGGGACTACGGCCCCGAGCAGGTTGCTGAAGCCGCTGGTGAAGCGGTGTCGTTGGTCGACGAGCCGGCCACTAGCGCACCCGCCGCGGATAACGTCGAAAACTGATCCGGTCACGACGTTGATGAGCCGCCCAAGCGGCATTGCGGATTCCAGTCTTAACGCCTCTGGTGGTCCCAGGGTCCTGCTAGGGGTCACCGGAGGGATCGCAGCGGTCAAGGCGGCGGAGCTGACACGTCGCATGATTGATCGTGGCTGCGAGGTGCGTTGCGCGTTGACCCGCAGTGCAGCCTCGTTCGTTACGCCTCTGAGCCTAGAGGTGCTGTCAGGCCATGCCGTCTACGAGCAAGAGTATTTGACCGCCACGGGTAGCGGCGAAGAGTCCCACATCGTTGCTGCCCAGTGGGCCGATGTCGTCTGTGTTGCACCAGCTACCGCCCACCTACTTGGGCGCATGGCGTTGGGATTGGCAGATGACTTCCTGACCACGACCCTGCTCGCCTTTAAAGGCTCGGTAGTTGTTGCCCCGGCCATGCATTCCGATATGTGGGCACATCCGGCGGTTGCGTCTAACGTCTCGACACTGGAGCAGCGAGGGGTACGTTTCGTCGGCCCGGTCGAAGGAGCCTTGGCCTCGGGGGAGACCGGGATTGGCCGACTGGCCGATCCTAGTGACATCGCCGAGGCGGTAGTGACGATTACGTCTTCGGTGGTCGACCGGCCTGGTTCAAGCAAGCTGGATGGGGCGAGCTCGGTTTGGGTTGGTAAACGGGTGTTGATCAGCGCCGGTCCGACCCACGAGCCTCTCGACCCAGTGCGTTACTTGGGAAATCGATCCAGCGGCAAAATGGGATTCGCGTTGGCGGCCGAAGCAGCGCGTCTCGGGGCTGAGACAACCCTGGTTGCAGGTCCGGTGGCACTGGCTACGCCGCCAGGAGTGGAGCGCATTGATGTCGAAACTGCGCTCGACATGCAGGCCGCGATTGATGAACGCGCACCGGCGGCAGATTTGATCGTGATGACAGCTGCTGTGGCGGATTTTCGCCCTATCCGGCTAGCGGGGCACAAGCTCAAGAAGGCGACAGGCGTACCGCTCGTCGAGCTGCAAGAGAACCCAGACATCCTGGCCGGTCTCTCACAAAAAGCACCCAAAGCGCTCCGAGTCGGGTTTGCCGCTGAGACTGAGGCGTCCGAAGCCGAGGCCCGTGCCAAGCTGGAACGTAAGGGGGCCGACCTGTTGATTTGGAACGATGTCTCCCGATCCGACATCGGCTTCGGTTCTGATCACAATGAAGTGACGATCTATTGGCGCTCCGGTGAGCCTGAAACCTTGTCGCGGCGTCCGAAAAGTGACTTGGCTTCAGCGTTGATCAAGGTCTTCGGTGCGGAGATGGTTGCACGAGACCGTGCGCATACAGTTGATCATGAGTGACCGCTTGACATCAGAGATCAGAGAGACTCTGGAGTACCTCGCCGACATCGGCTACGACGAGATCTATCTCAGTGCACCGTCGACCGTAGACGATTCCGCCGGGCAGCCAAGAGGGTCGGAGACTAGGCTCCGTCCAGAGACGGCGCCCTCTGGCTCTGAATTGTCTAGACCGTCATCTGAGGCGTCACCGCCTGAAGCGTCGCCACCTGAGACTGAACCGTCGTCCGAGCGACCGTTGGTCGCCTCGCCGATAACGCGGCCATCACCGCCTGCATCTGTTCCTGTGGCGCCACCCCCTGTCACCGCAGCAGCGGCGCCAACGCCTAGTTCTTCCTCCCCCTTGGCATCCTCCTCGTCGTCGCCGTCAGACCCCCCGGTGTCAGTCGCGGACCGGGCGGCGGCTCTAGAACTGTTGGCGGGAGAGGCCTCGGCCTGTGTTGCGTGTCGTTTGAGTAAAGGGCGACAGTCGGTGGTTTTCGGTAGCGGCTATTCCGATGCCCGCCTCATGTTGATCGGTGAGGGCCCAGGTGCAGAAGAGGACCGGCAAGGCCTGCCGTTTGTTGGTCCCGCCGGCGAGCTGTTGACCAAAATTTTGAAGGCGATTGAGCTCGAACGCTCACAGGTTTACATTGCCAACGTCGTCAAGTGTCGGCCGCCTCGAAACCGTGATCCAGAGCAAGACGAGGTTGTAGCCTGTCGAGGTTTCCTGGAGCGCCAGATTGAGCTCATCCAGCCGCAACTGATCGTCGCCTTGGGCAGGGTCGCGGCCCAAGCGTTGCTCGGCACCTCTGAGAGTCTTGGGCGCCTGCGTGGTCGCTGGCATAGTGTGCTCGGCATACCGACTCGCGCCACTTACCATCCAGCTGCGTTGTTGCGTTACACGAAATACAAACGGCCAACCTGGGAAGATATGCAGCTGGTGCGTGATCGACTGCGGGAATTGAGCTAAATTCCATCCCATAAGCCATTGCCGCCGCCGTGTCGGCCGAGTCAAGATGACACTGCCGCAGTGAAGTCCGCGATCCAACTGAGGAAGCGATAGGATCTGATCGATGCAACTGCGGACTAGGGCGCTCGATTGCCTGTATTTGAACTGGGCATTGCCCCGGGAGTCAGCTCCAACGCTCCCGACACCTCTTCGCTACGAAATCCACGAATGGCGCGGCACAGAGTATGTGTTCGTCTCGGCGCTCTTGTTCCGCCTCTCCGGCTTGCGTCTAGATTCCCTGCCCTTCTTACGGTTGTCGTACCCGCAAATGAACTGTCGAGTCTACGTGCTCGACGGTGAAGGTGTTCCATCGGTATTGTTTCGACGGATGGTGGTGCCGCGCTGGGTGGTGCCGGTATCGCGTTGTTTGGCGCGTCAACCAGCTTCGGCGGGGCACTTCAACTACCCGAGACCGTCTGACGGACCCCGGCGCGACAATTGGCGATGGTCAATTCGTCAGCAGCAACGGTTGGAACTTTCGGGCAAATTAGCGTCTCCGCAAGTCGAAGTCGGCCCGCAACTCGGGTCGTGGCAGGCAACCCTCGACTACTTTCGCCAGCGCCCGCGAGGTTATGTTGTCTGGAAGGGACAGCTTCGTCCGATTCGAACCTCGCGCGTTTCGCTTGAAGTTTGGCCTCTCGCGGTCGAGGTTGGCAGTGCCGGATTGATGACCGAGTGCTTCAGTGAGGTCGACGCCACAGTATGGCAGACCCCCCATTCCGCTTGGTTATGTCCAGAAATTCCTTTCCGCTTCGAACTCGCCGAATTGCGGGCTCTACGGATGCCACAGCGCCGGGTGGCGGCGACTGAAGGCTGTTGAGGGATGTTTCACAAAAGCGGGTTAGCCTCGATCGATACCGGCTTATTCGAGAGATGAGCGGTTGAGCGCTTGTGGTCCAGCGAGTGGCGGGGTCGTGGTAGGTGGTACGCGATGTCCGGTAGCCTGCTCGTAGGCGTACGCGAGTTCGATCAGACGTGCCTCTGTCCAGGCATCGCCCAGAAATTGGAGACCGGTGGGAAGATGGTCGTGGACGAAACCCATCGGCACCGTAATGGCAGGGAAGCCGGTGTGGGGCGATAGGTCTTGACTGTTATCGCCGGCTGGCGTGTTCAAGTCGCCGATCAGTCGTGGCGGGTTGCTCCAGGTGGGGTAGACGAGGGCGTCTAGTTGATGCTCGGTCAATACTCTACGGACACCCTCAGCGAGCTTCTTGCCATTAGCCCAGGCGATGCGGCAGTCCTTGTCTTCGGACGGGGGGATGGTGTATTCGAGGAAAAACTCGAGGTTATTGGCGACCGAAGGATGGAATTTCCCGGACTCGAAGATCGCCCGCAACGACGAGAACGGTGCAGCCTCCCCGAGGCTGGCCAGATAGGCGTTGAGATCGTGCTGAAATCGCAGGCACCAGCGGGCGTTGCGAGGTATGGTGTCGAGTTCGTCGACTCGCACGGTCATGACTTCGGCGCCTGCCCGACGGAGGTCGCCCAGGGCTTCGTCGAATCGGTGGCGAATCGCGTCATCCGCCGTATCTGTGTCGATCAATTGGCGTACCGCCCCGAGGCGGGCACCTTGTAAGCCGTTGATGTCGAGATGGTCACTGAAGGTGGGCAGCTGGCGCTGGCGACTTGTAGCGGTCACTGGATCGGCTGGGTCGTAGCCAGCGATGACATCGAATACTGCAACAGCGTCAGCGACGGTGCGTGCCATCGGGCCGCCGATGTCGTGGTCCAGGTAGAGTGGCACGATGCCGTCGCGGCTGGTTAGGCCCATTGTCGAACGGATGCCGACCAACAAGTTATGGGAGGACGGTCCACGGATCGAGTTGCCAGTGTCGGTACCTAGGCCAACTGCGCCGAGATTGGCAGCAACCGCGGCGGCAGTACCACCGCTCGATCCGGCGGTGACGCGGTTGAGGGCGTAGGGGTTGCGGGTGTAGCCGGGTAAGGCCGAACCCACCGTTTCATACGGCGAGAATGCAAATTCCGCCATGTTCGACTTGGCGAGCACAATGGCGCCGGCTTGACGGATCTTGTGGACCTGGAAGGCGTCATCTGGAGGCATGGAGTGGATCAACGACAACGAACCCGCGGTGGTCGGCAAATCAGCGGTGTCGTAGTTGTCCTTGACGATGACAGGGATGCCATGCAGGGGCCCGGTAAGGCATTGCCCGGTGGCCGGAGGTGGGCACGGCTGGACCGCGGCATCGAGGGCGTCGGCACGTTGTAAGGCGCGAGGGTTGAGCGTAATCAGAGCGTTCAGGGCCGGGCCTTGTTTGTCGTAGGCTGCGATCCGGGCAAGGTACTGTTCGACCAACTGACGCGCAGTCAAGCGCCCTTCACGCATCGCCTGGTGAATGGTAGCGATGGTCGCTTCCTCGACCACGAATCTCGGTTCCGCCTCCTCGGCTGGGGAAGTCGGCACGAGCACTCCCATGAGGAGTCCTGCCAGCAGGAATGCCTTCAGCGGTAGGATGAGTCCTGTCCCAGGTTGTTGCCAGCCCACAGGATCAACGCGCATCGGGCCGGGTCCGATAGCGCTCGTACAGGCTGCGATGACGATTTGCGGTCTCGACTTCACGACCTTGAATGATCAAGTGCCGAACCTGGGTGGTGATCTCTAGCGGATCACCATTGGTGACGATGAGATTGGCGATTTTGCCGGCCTCGACGGTACCCAGCCGGTCGCTTAGCCCGAAGATTTCGGCTGGATAGAGAGTGATCGCCTTCAGCGCTTCCTCACGAGGCAAACCATAAGCTGCGGCCATCGCGGTTTCGTAGGGTAAGGTCCTTGTGCTGTGAGGTCCTCCGGGACCAAAGCGGCTGCCAGCACCGGTCGAGAACGCAAGCTTGACACCAGCGGCATGTAGTTCGCCAGCGTTCCGGAATGGGCGATCGTAAGGATCGTCGTCCTCTGCCGGTAGCGCCTGCGATCGACCGAGAATGACCGGTATCCTTTTCTCAGCCAACAGCTCCTTGACCTTCCATGCGTCACGCCCGCCAGCCAGAATCATGTTGAGCCCCTCGCGTTCTGCGAAGTCAACGGCAGACTCGATATCGCGTGCGGCGTTGGCCAAAAAGATGACGGGTTGGCCGCGGTCGAGGACTCGAGCCAGAGCTTCGAGCTCGAGACTCCGTTCGGTGCGAGTACTCCCGGCGGCCTGCGTGTAATGGCGGGCTGCCTCCAGCCAGTCACGGAGCTCACCCTGGCCCTCCTCGGCCTCCTCTTTGGCCTCGTTGAACGGGCGCGATCGAAAGCTGAAGGTTGAACGATCGAAAATCCTGGTGGCAATATCTGGCCAGCGGACGACCATTGCGGCTGAGCGCTCGATCGCCATTTCGTCTACCGTCCAGCCATCGAGGTGGAGTACAGCGGCTTGGCCAGCGATAATGCCGTCACGGGTGCCGGGAGCGCTGATCGCGTGGGTGATGCCGTTGGCCCGGGTGACCGGGATCACTTCGCTTGCCGGGTGGACGGCGGACGCGGCTTGCAGGTGGGGGTTGAAGCGCCCGATTTCGGTGGTGTCCGAGGTCGCTGCGACGGCGCTGATCTCGACCAAGCCGAGGGTTGTCATAGCGTCGAATAGACCCGGATAAACATGCAGTCCTGTGGCATCGACTTGGATAGCGTCGGCAGGAATCGTGAGACTGTCACTCACTTCCTGGATCAATCCATCGACGACGAGGACGTGGCCGACGAAGGGCTCGCCTGCCAGACTGTGGACCGTACCACCTTCAATTACCAAGGTCTGCCCGTCACTAATTGATGCTGTGGCGAGCGTCAGTGAAGCTATTAAGGCAACGTGCCATCGCCAGGCGAGTCGACCGCGGTGCCGAATCTGTGCAGGGAAGTCAGGGTAGTGGGTACTGCTCATGATCTTGCCTCCGATTGGGCCAAATTCGCGTCAGGGGGTGGTGGCTCAGCGTCCATCGTTTCGGTCTGGGGCTCTGAGTTATCTTCACCATCGCTCTCTTTTTCGTCCGTGTCTTCGCTAGGGTGCAGCTTCGCTTTGAGATCGTCGATGGCCGTTTGACGCTGCCGGTCGGCTTCGAGTTCGAAGTACAGGTCGCCATCGATGAAGGTCTTCTGGACAATGGAATAGACGGATAGCGGATGGCCATCGTAGAGCGTCAAGTCGGCATCCTTGCCCACTTCGATCGAGCCGACGCGGTCGTCGATACCGAGTTGGATGGCGGGATTCAAGGTCACCAGTCGTAAAGCCGCGTTTTCATCTAAGCCGCCCCACTTTATGGCCTTGGCCGCTTCTTGGTTGAGATGGCGCATCTCCTCGCCACTGTCTGAGTTGATCGAGACCAGAACACCACGTTCGGTCATCAAAGCGGCGTTGTGAGGAATGGCGTCGTAGGCTTCGACCTTGTATCCCCACCAATCGGAGAAAGTTGAGGCGCCTGCGCCATGAGCGGCAATTTCGTCGGCTACTTTGTAGCCTTCGAGTACGTGTTGGAGGGTAGAGATGCGAAACCCGAACTCATCAGCTAGCTGCAGCAGCTGCAAGATCTCGTCGGCGCGGTAGCAGTGTGCGTGAACCAGACGCTCGCCGGCCAGGATCTCCGCCAGTCGGTCGAGTTTAAAATCGGGACGTGGCGGCAGGGTTCCCTTCGGCCCTTGTTCAGCTTGTTGGCGAACTCTGGCGTACTCACGCGCTTCGGTGAACGCTTGGCGAATCACGTCCATCACCCCCATGCGGGTCGCAGGGTAGCGTCGTGCAACTCCTGGAGGTGGGTTGCCGCGGGAGCGTTTGGGGTTCTCGCCGAGCGCAAACTTGATACCGGCCGGCGCCCCGGCAAAGCGGAGGCCGTCCGCATCACTGCCCCAGCGTAGTTTGAGCACTGCATTGCCACCACCGATCGGATTGGAGCTACCGTGCAGGACATTGATCGTGGTGACGCCTCCAGCCAGCGCTCGATAGATAGCGATATCCGCTGGGGCGATCACGTCTTGGATCGTCACCATGGAGGTGACTGCTAGCGAGCTTTCGTTGACAGCACCATCGACCGCGATATGGGAGTGAGCGTCGATGATGCCGGGGATCAGCGAACCGCCAGCGGCATCGATCACCTCGAGGCCGGCCGGCACCTCAATGTCTTGGCCAAGCGCGGCAATCTTCCCGTCGCGGACTACGACGGTAGCGTTGGTGAGCGTGCTGTCGAGGGTTGGATCAGAGACGGTATAAACCCTGGCGTTGGTGATCGCGAACGAGCCGATTCGACGAACTGGCCCACGATAGAGAGACATCGCGTGCTCGAAGTCTTCATTGGAGACCGCTGGTGTTTCGCCCTCATCTTCCTTGCTCGCAGCAGCCGCAGTGCGTTCCCCAGTGAGGTCCATGCTGCGCGGCCCGACGCTCAATGAGCCATCGACGGTTTCGCCAGTGACAGTGAGGGTGTACTTCGCCTCGACGGTGCGGGGGCCCATGGTGCGTTGTGTCTTGAAGGTCAGCATATCGTCGGCGACCTTGCCATCCTTGATAGCCCGGGTGCCGCGCTCGCTAGTGATCTCACCGCTGACTTTGCCATCATCTTTCATATTGAGCTCGGCGGTGAGCTGGCGGACGCCGCCGGGGGTGGTGAGCTCGAGTGCCCAACTGCCGCTGACATTGACCGATGGTGGTTCACTCTCTTCGTCGTCCGGTCGGCTTTCATACTTCTTGCCATCGACGAACACCGCCTTGATCTCGACATCCTCAGCCCAGGGCTCGGCGCTGGCCAAAACCAGATTAGCGATTTTGCCGGCTGCAATCGATCCCAGTTGGTCCTCAACTCCGAGAATCCGTGCGGCGCCGAGCGTCAATGCTTCGAGCGCGTCATCGACACTCAGACCGGCATCGATTGCAGTGCGCAGTTTTTCGAAGAGCATCGAAGGTCCGCTGAGCTCGCCGGAAGTAAAGGCAATCTCGACACCTGCTTCAAGGAGGGCTGCCGGTGTTGATGGCGCCATCCGGTGGTGATAAAGCGTCGGTAGGGGAGTGTCGGCGTCTGGGTCTTCGTTTTTGTCGGCTTCCGGCCAGTCGAGGTTGACGACAACCGCAGCATTGCTGGTGCCGAGCATAGCGGCCCGAGCATAGGCTGCCTGGCCACCGACCAGAATCGGCCGTAGTTGCCATCGTTCAGCGATGGCAAGCATGCGGTCGATCTCGTGACCGTGATCGGCCGGCAAGAAGAATGGAACACCAACTTCGACCGCCTCACGAATCGGGTCGATTGCTCGATCATAAAGCGGACGTTCTCGGCCGACGGGGGAACGTTCATAGAGCTTGCGGACCTGGGCTGAGTATTGAGCATCGGAGAGCACCTGCTGGATGTAGGAGATGCGCCCCATGAGAGAGCCCGGAAAGGTGCGAGAACGGCCGGCGAGGACGATGCGCTGCGCCACGGGAGTGGCGATGACCCGCTCGTCTTTCTCACTTTCGCCGAGATGAATCAGGGTCGCTTGGCCGGGAAAAATGCCGCCTTCTGGCACTGTCACTGCGGCAGTGAAGCCAGCTTCACGCCAGCTTTCGATGCGGCCATCGTCGTCGATCAGCAGGTCTGCTGCACTCTTCCAAGGAGTTGTCTGGGGACGGTCTTCTGGTCCCCGTATCGTTGGCTGATCGCGACCTGACCTCTCTGGGCCAGCGCTTGGCGGGCCGCTTTCAGGCGGCGCCTGGCCAAGGGTCGTCATGGCGTCGATCAACCCGGGATAGACCACTAGGCCCGTGCCGTCGATCACCCAAGCGTCGGCCGGAATCTCGAGGTCTGCTCCGACAGCCTCGATCAAACCATCAGCGATCAGGACCGTCGCCCGTTCCAGCACATGCCCCGGTGCGGTGACAACTTGGGCGTCGCGGATCGCGTAGAACGGCGGCGGCTCGGGACGTTGAGCGATGGCGGGCGCGCTGAGCATGCCGATGCCGACCATGAGGGCCGCAGCCCTACAGCCAGTCCAGGCTCGCTCAGTGCAGGAGGGGAGTTTCAGATCGGGCATCGACGCTCCTTTTCGCACCGGTCGCGGGAATGGCTCGAGGCCGACGCCAGCGATCGTGACCTTGGGATGATCCTGGGGCCCTCTGCTCTTGGGTAGCTCCGGCTGCTAGCTCTAGCAGCCGGCTTTTAGAGGGCTCTATTAGTGATTCAAAAACACGACTCCTATGATAACCGTGGTTCCTCTCGATCGTGAAGCATGGGACACCTCGACGCTGGGGATCGTGACTCCGCGTGGCGCGATCCATGAGTCGGCTGTGGTACGATGCAACCATGACTCTCGACCAATCTCAATCTGCCGAGGACGCTCCGTCGTCCTCTAGAACAGCCTCTTCCGAGGCCTCTTCTTCCATAACCGGCCGCGCGACGGATGGCACGAGCCGGCAGCGAATTGCGGTACTTCCCGGAGACGGCATCGGCCCAGAAGTCACGACCGAGGCGGTCAAGGTCATCGACGCCGCTGCCGATCGTTTCGGCTTGGCTCTCGAACTGGTTGAGCTGCCGTGGAATGCGGACCACTACCTCGCCACCGGAGAGACGCTGCCGGACGGTGCCTTGGATGACTTCCGCGATAACTATTCCGCGATTTTTATAGGTGCCTATGGTGATCCACGGGTGCCAGACATGAAACATGCGGCAGACATTCTTCTCGGCATCCGTTTTGGACTTGATCTTTTCGTGAATTTTAGGCCGATCAAGCTCTACCACGAAGGCCTCTGCCCATTAAAAGACAAAGGCGTTGACGACGTCGATATGGTGGTGTTTCGAGAGAACACTGAAGGCGCTTACGTCGGGATCGGGGGTAACTTCAAGAAGGGCACCGCAGACGAAGTTGCGGTGCAAGAGGAGATGCATACCCGAAAAGGTGTTGAACGGATTATCCGCGCAGCCTTCGAATTTGCCCGCGAAAAAGGGCGCAAGACAGTCACGATGTGTGACAAATCCAATGTCATGCGATATGGCCATGATCTGTGGCTACGCTGTTTCGAAGAATTGAGTGGAGAATTCCCCGAGATCGAGACACAGCACCTCTATGTTGACGCCTTGGCGATGCAGATGGTGCGACGACCTGAGAACTTCGACGTGGTAGTGACCAACAATATGTTCGGCGATATCTTGACGGACCTCGGTGCAGCGTTGCAGGGTGGACTGGGGGTGGCCGCATCAGCCAATGTCCATCCCGGCCGTACTTCGATGTTCGAGCCGGTGCACGGTTCGGCTCCAAAGTATGCCGGCCTAGGACGTGCTAACCCGGTTGGAGCGGTGTTGTCTGCTGCCTTGTTGCTCGACAACATTGGGCATAGCGAGGCGGCGGCGGCGGTCGAGCAGGCGGTTGCTACCTCTCTGCAGCGCGGTGAGACGACCCGGGATTTGGGTGGAAACTTGGCAACGACAGAGGTCGGTGACTTGCTGGCGACTGCGGTGCGTGACACGTCAGCGGCTGCGAGTGAATCCTGAATCCCGCAGCCGTGCGTATAATGAGATGAGGCTTTACATGTGGGTCGAGGAGGAATCAACGGGACCAGCTGGACTTGACGCGTGATGCACCCCGAAGAGACAGACTTAGTTTACGACTGGAACGGTAGTCCACAAATCGATCCGTCGACGCGCACGATCGAGCTCGATGACGAGACGTTGCGAGACGGTCTGCAGTCGCCGTCGGTACGAACGCCTTCGATCGAGCAGAAGCTCGAGATGCTCCACTTGATGGCGGAGATCGGAATCGATGGCGCCGATATTGGTCTGCCGGCCGCTAATCGCCAGACCTTTGACGATGTCCTTCGTCTAACCGAGGAGATCGTTGATCAGAAGCTGCCGATTGTGCCCAATGCAGCAGCACGAACGGTGATCTCGGACATTGAGCCGATCGTCGAGATTTCGCAGCGCACCGGTATTGCCCTCGAGGTGGCGGCTTTCATCGGATCGAGCCCGATCCGTCAATACGCCGAAGAATGGAACATCGATCAGTTGGTCGAGTTGACCGACAAGGCGGTGTCCTATTGCACCGCCAACGGTCTGCCGGTGATGTACGTCACCGAAGACACCACCCGCGCCAAACCCGAGGATCTCAAACGTCTATATCGCACCGCGGTAGAGGCTGGGGCCCGCCGAGTCTGCGTTGCGGACACCGTCGGCCATGCCACACCGCAAGGAGCGGCGGCGGTGATTCGCTTCATCCGGGCGGTGGTGGATGCCACCGGCGAAAAGGTCAAGGTCGACTGGCATGGCCATCGTGATCGTGGGTTGGCTGTAGCCAATGCGCTAACCGCCGTGGTGGCGGGAGCCGACCGGCTACACGGTACGATCTTGGGTGTTGGCGAGCGGGTCGGCAACACTGCAATAGATCTGCTGCTGGTCAACCTGCAACTGTTGGGTTGGACGGAGCGGGATTTGAGCCCGCTGTCGCGGTATTGCCGCTTGGTGGCCGACACAACCGGCGTACCGTTCCCCGACAACTATCCGGTCTTCGGTTACGATGCGTTTCGCACCGGTACCGGTGTGCATGCCGCCGCGATTATCAAAGCCCGGGCCAAGGGAGACGACTGGCTTGCTGACCGCGTGTACTCGAGCGTTCCAGCGTCCCTAGTGGGTTGTCGGCAAGTGATCGAGCTTGGGCCGATGGCAGGTGTCTCGAACGTGATCCACTGGTTGAAAGAGAACGGCTACACGCCGGATCAAGACTTGGTACAAGTGGTCTTCGAGCGTGCCAAGAAGAGTCCTGGGGTGATGTCCGAGGCGGAGATCCACGAGATCTGCCAGGGAGCGATGTCAGCCGCTTGAACCAGCCTTGGAGTCGGACCCTGGGCGCTTATCTCGATGCCCTGGCCGCCGAGCGCGGGCTGGCGAAGAACTCTATTGATGCCTATCGTCGAGATCTCCAGCGTCTTGGGGAAGATCTCGAAGAGGCCGGCAGCGATTTGCGGACCGCCGGGGTTCAAGATCTACAGCAACACCTTCGCAAGCTCCGCAAGCACGGACTCTCGCCGCGCTCGGTGGCTCGTGCACTGGCGTCTTTCCGAGGGTTCTACGCCTACTTGATCGAAGACCGCCAGCGCAAAGACAATCCCTCGATCCATCTTTTAGCCCCCAAGACCTGGCAGCAACTGCCCAAGGTTCTCAGCGAAACGCAGGTTGCAGATTTGCTGGCAGCCCCGGACCTCGCCAAAGCCCTCGGGGTGCGTGATAAAGCAATGCTCGAGTTGCTTTATGCCTCGGGGCTGAGAGTCAGCGAACTGGTTGGCCTGGAGCTTTCCCAAATGCGTCTCGATCAGGGGTTCCTAATCGCTTATGGCAAGGGTAGCAAGGAACGGATTGTGCCAGTGGGGGAGCGAGCTGAGGTTTGGGTTGGCCGTTACCTGAGTGAGGTCCGCCCGCGCCTGGTCGCCGGTCGGCACCCGACGGTTTTTGTCAACAGCCGTGGGCTCGGAATGACCCGCCAGGGATTCTGGAAGATCATGAAAGCGTATGGTGTTGCAGTTGGTATCCGCGGCCTTTCACCGCACGTTCTGCGTCACAGTTTTGCCAGTCATCTGCTCGAACATGGAGCTGACCTGCGAGCGGTGCAGATGATGCTCGGTCATGCCGATGTCTCAACCACCCAGATTTACACCCACATCCACCAAACGCGGCTCAAGTCGCTTTATGATCGATTTCATCCGCGGGCGTGAGGTGATGATTCCTGCTCGCCATGACCGCTGGGCGCTCGCCGGGTTGGTTGGGTTGGCGCTGCTGATGATCCTGGCCTGCGGGCCAGAGATGCCGCCGGAGGCATCAAGCCAGGCCTCCCCCGAGGGACGGCATCAGCACAGTAAAGAAGACTCGAACCTACGGTCGCTCGTGCCCGCGGATCAGTTGCTGCCGCGGGATGGCTGTGAGCTGCTTTGGGAGGGGATCGAAGGGGCTCGCTACAGTGTTGCGGTGACCGACGAACAGTTGACCCTTCTGGCCCAAGGTGTTGGCCTGACGGAAGCTAGCTATCGACTGACACCAACCGCCCTTGTCCACCTGGCACCTGGTGACAAGATACTCTGGCAGGTCGAAGCGACCCTACCGAGCGGCGTGCGACACAGTTCCCAGACTTTTGTCGCACGCCTCGAGTAAGCCAGCCAGCAACTCTCTTGGCGGTTAGCCGTCGGAGTCGTCGTCGTTGCTGTCGCTGCCGTCATCCGAAACGGCTACGCCAAGCACCGCACCGGCAATGACCGGCACGTACCAGTATTTCTTGAGCCACTTTCCGAAACCGCCATGCGTGTTGACCTGACGCGCTACTTGAGTCTCGAAGGCGATGCGTGAGGTCTCTTCCGACGCCATCCACTGAACTGGTTTGCTGCGTTCGAGCAGCACCGGGCTGGTTTCTGCAAGCCGATCTGGGAGCTCAATCTCGAACCGAACCACCTCTTCTGTCAACTCGAAGGGCAGGGCCGCGCCCTGGGCAGCAAGCGCCTTCACGAGATGAAGTTCGTTCCCGCCTTGGTCAACTGCGGCCTCACCTGCGCCGACAGGTATCACGGGCAGCAAGAGCAGTAGAGAAAGAGAGAGACTCGTAACGTTGCGGTGAAAGGGTGTCCTCATGCCTGGTCTCCTGTGAATGATGTGTCGGGCTGATTGGGATCTCCTCCCACCATGGTTGGAATACCCATCACTATTCACAGAGTCCAAACGGTACAAAATCCTTCGGAGTCTCAGATGTTGTCAGCAGGCAGACAACGTTCTTGTCTGCCTGCTCCTGGTGCGCCTGCTCCCGCTCGTTCGGATCTCAGAAGTGATCAGTGCCGCAGACGCATTTGTCCGTAAGTGGTTGGGTCGTACATGAGATGCTGACAACGCAGGTTCTGCCGAAGCCGCCGCACGACGTTCCTACGGGCCGATTCGCGCAGGCACTGACGCTGCAGGGGCCACACGTCCAGCCGAATGACGCCGCACTCATGGGCAGCGCGGTTTCCATACCGAGAGCTGCCGTGAACGCCGTGTCCGAAGGGCAATCCGGCTCGACCGAGGATTCGAGGCTCTCGGGGTCAGCCGTCACGCTCGAGTCGCTGGCGAGGTCAGCCACCAAGTTTTCCGTCACGGACGGGTTGCGGGGCTCCGGGTTCATCCCATCGGTGGAGTCGTTATCAGCGTGGGCCATGCCAACCGTCAATCCGAACAGGAGAACAGACACCGACACCCTGATGAGTTTTCGCAATTCGTTCATCGATAGTACTCCTCAAACAAAGCCCTGAGTGGATGGACTCCACCTGGACACCAATAGTTCTCTGGCATGTGGCCAGAGGCGAGACGCATGGTCGAGATCAAAAGCGATCTATTGCTAAATAGATAATAGGCTATGGGAGTAGCGAACGCAATCAGGAAATCCCCGGCGGCATTGCGATGAAAGCTCTGCATTCACTTGTGTTGGGTCCGGATCGGCTTGAGTGCTTAGGGTGTCACGACCTGCTCGCCCCTGATGGGACGCTTCAGTTCGGCGTCTTGAAGGTGCAGCATCACGGCGCCTTGGCCAACATCACGGAAGAGTTCGTTCACGATATGACCGCCGACCCTTATCTTTTCTGCAGAAATGGTGCCCGCCCCTGCTCCCGGTGCCAGGCACACATCCTGCGCACACATCCTGCGGGGCGAGGAGCCCCCGAACGCACGCCTACTCCCCGTGCAGTTCCCCGTGCCAGGCACACATTCCTCCTGCTTGCCACGGCAACATTTTCAAGTACCTCAGTCAGGCATGGATCTATAAAGGAGACTTGATCCACCGCGGCGATAGTCCAACGGGTTTGAGTCGCTATCGGCGGTCACCACGGAATTCGACGGATGAGCGAAGCGTCTCACTGTGCGTGCGATTCCATGGCCTCCACCATCCATTCTACCGGGTCCTTGCCCGGCGGACGCGGACGGTCAAGCTGCCAGTGTCGACGCGGCTTCGGGAAGCGGTAGCCGCCGAGCGGCGACAGGAAAAGCGAATGTGCCGCCGGCTTCAGCTCGAGTCCGTCGAACCGATAGCCCAGCAGATAGAGCGAAGCCTGGTAGACGTTCTCGAGAGTGGCAGGCTGATTGAGGTCCGCGGATAGGGTCTCGCCAGCGGCCTCGGCGCCGAAGGTGAGGTCCCACAGGCGGACAGTCCGGTCCGTCGAGCCCGAGGCCAGGCGGGTTCCGTCGGGGCTGAAGGCTACGCTCCAGACCCGATCTTCGTGACCCTGAAAGTGGGCGACTTCCTCGCCCGAGGCTACATCCCAGACGCCGATGCTGTGATCTTCATGGCCCGAGGCCAACCGAGCGCCGTCGGTGCTGAACGCCACGCTCCAGGCCCGATCCGGTGTCTGGAAACGGGCGATCTCCTCACCGGAGGCGATGTCCCAGAGGCGGAGGGTCCGATCTTCCGAGGCCGAGGCCAGCAGCTTGCCATCGGGACCGAAAGCCACACTGCGGACTGCTTTCGCATGGCCTACGAGGTTGACGATCACTTCACCCGAGTCCACGTCCCAGAGCGGGACATTGCGCTGATGCGAGGCAGCGGCCAGGCGACTGCCGTCGGGATGGAAGGCCAAGCCCCAGAATCCGCTGACGCCGCCGTGGCCACCTCCGGCCCCCTGGCCGTGGCCCGTGCCTCTACTGCCGTGGTGACCCGCGGGCGCTCGAAGGAGAGCAACTTCCCTGCCCGAGGCGACGTCCCACAAACGGATAGTCTCGTCTTGCGAGCCGGAAGCCAGGCGGGTTCCGTCGGGACTGAAGGCCACACTCCAGACCCGGTGCCCATGGCCCTCGAGGCGGGCGATTTCCTGACCCGAGGCGACGCCCCAGAGCCGGGCGCTACGATCGTCCAAACCCAATGCCAGGTGGGTTCCGTCGGGACTGAAGGCCAGGCCTCTGACCAGAGACCTGGGAGGATGAAAGCGGGCTGTGTCGATCCCGGAAGCGAGGTCCCAGAGCCGGGCGCCCTCGCCCGAGCCGGCGGCCAGGCGGGTTCCGTCGGGACTGAATACGACGCTGTAAGCCGGCTCCGCCTGGCTTTGCAGACGAGCGATCTCGGTGCCGGTCGCGACGTCCCAGAGACGGAGGGTCGGGTCTGTCCCCCCCGAGGCCAGCCGGCTGCCGTCAGGACTGAACGCCACGCTGTGGATCTGGTCGGCGTGGTCTTCGAGACGGACGACCTCTACGCCGCTGGTGACGTCCCACAGGCGCAAGCTCCGATCGTCCGATGCCGAGGCCAGGCGTTTGCCGGTGGGATCGAAAGCCAGGCTCGAGACCCGCGCCGTATGGCCTTCGAGGCGCGCGATCTCTTCGCTCGAAGCGATGTCCCAGAGACGCAGGGTACCGTCTTCGGAGCCCGCAGCCAGGCGCCCGCCGTCGGGGCTGAACGCCAGGCTCCAGACCCGAGCCGCATCCTCTTGCAGGCGCGCGATCTCGACGCCCGAAGCGGCATCCCACAGACGGAGGCTCCTGTCGTACGATCCCGAGGCCAAGCGGCCGCCGTCAGCGCTGAGCGCCAAACTCAGGACGCTCCTCGCGTGGCCTTCGAGGCGGGCGACCTCTTCGCCCGAGGCGACGTCCCACAAACGCAGAGTCTTGTCGTACGATCCCGAGGCGAGGCGGGTTCCGTCGGCACTGAAGGCGAGGCCCAGGACGCTGCTCCCATGGCCTTCGAGGCGCGCGACCTCCTTGCCTGAAGCGATGTCCCACAGGCGCAGGCTCTTGTCGTTCGATCCCGAAGCCAGGCGCCCGCCGTCGGGACTGAACGCCACCGCCGAGACCCGAGCCTGGTGGCCTTCGAGGCGAATGATCTCTTCGCCCGAGGCCAGGTCCCAGAGGCGGATGATCTGGTCGTCCCCGGCCGAGGCCAGACGGCTACCATCGGGACTGAAGGCAACGCTGCGAACGGCGACCAAGGCCGGCGGCGAGCGCCAGGTCTGGCGAAAGGCGTCGGCGGCAAGCGCCGACGATAGCAGGCTCGCCAGCGAGTCCGGCCACCGCTCTCCCGAGCCGCCGCTGTGCCGCAGAGCGGCCAGCCCGTAGAGCCAGGCTTGGCGGTAGGCCTCCTGGGAGCCACCGTTTACGGCGACGCTGCGTGCGGCCTGCGCGCTGGCGACCCATGCCCGCACCGGGCTGTCGGCGTCGATGTCGACGCCTGGGCTTTCGCAGCCCGCCGCCCGGGCCGGTAGCCGAGCGAGACCAAGACTCGCCAGAACAAGGAGGAGGACGAGGCTCGGGGTGCCGGGTCGTCGCTGGGTCATACCAAGGCTCCTTCGCAACGTCGTCACCGATCGGGATCCGGCGCCTTCCTCGGTCGGTGGGACACGCAAGAGAAGAGGGCGACCGATCCGGCCACCCTCGCGCTGAATCGCCAGCGGCGAGCCGGTCAGTTACCGATGGGCTCGTAGATGTTCTCGTCGATGTCGATCTTGCAGCCGGAGGCGTCCGCGTCCGCGGCCGGTGCGATGCACAGATCGGCGATCATGCCCAGAGCCGCATGGTGCAAAATGTGGCAGTGGAACAGCCAGCGGCCGACTCCACCACCCATCTCCGCGTTGGTGTACTGCGGTAGATCTCCCGCCCCACCGTAGGGCTGGCTCTGGTCGTAGGGGAATTTGGACAGCAGCTCGAGCCAGCTGAACTCCTCCTCGTCGGGGATCTTGAACCGGTCGTTCATCTGCATCCGGTACTTGATGGCCTTGCCCGGTTGCATGACCTCGACGTCCAAGAACTCGTTGTAGTCGTAGGTGAAGACCGGAGGCTCGATGAGCTCGACCGAGTCGTTTGTCCCATCGCCGTTTGTATCCACGGAGTTGAAGTTGTGGATGCTGATCGGTTGGAACGAGAAGCCGTGCGGGTGGAAGGGGTGGTGCGCGGCGAAGGTGTCGTTAGCATAAACGAACTCGATCACGTCCCCGATCCTGGCATAACGCACGGAGGCTTGCGTCGGTACCTGATCGCCAGCGGCGTCGACCCCCTCATAGCTCCCCTTGTTGGCATTGATCGCGGGAAAGCGCCTTTCCAGTGGGAATTCAGGCGTCGGCGCCACACGGGAACCGAGCACGATGTTCGGGTCCTCGGTGCCTTCGAACGGAGTCCCCAGGAAGGGATCGAATCCCAGCGGCACCGCTGACAGCTGGGCCAGGGCTTCATTCTTGATGTTCTCCGCCGGCCGGTTGACCAGCGAGTGCGCCATGAGCGGGTCGCCCTCGGAGAGGTCGTACGGTGGCAGTCCGAAGAAGTTGTGGACGACCTTGATGCGCACCAGCTTGCGGGCGTTGGTGTCCCGGTTGTTGATGTCACCGTCGCCGTTGGTGTTGTTGAAGAACGGGGTGAACAGTCCATGAGGATAATCGATGGTCCAGATGTACAGGCTGTCGCCGGGCTCCAAGTAGTTGCCCTCTCTGTCCTTCGTCAAGACAATGAACTCGGTGCGCTCGGCGACGCCGAGAAAGTCCTCACCCGTTCGGATGACCGTGTCGAAATCGCGAGGCTCGAACACCGCTGCCGGGGGAATTTCCGGTTGACCCTCCAGGCGGGCGTGATCGAGCACGCCGTTCTGACCGCCGATGCGGTACAGGGGAAGACCCTGGTCGCAGGAAAGTGGGTCGGCGCCGGAGAACTGCTCCGTGCTGCCGTCGGCGTAGCACTGGCCGGTGGTCGCCCGGTTGACCTGCACTGACGGGCCGAAAGGCGGCTCTTCGCCCTCGAGCAGGAGACGGAAGCGGTAGAAGCGCTCGTTCGACGAGTTGATGAATGCTACCCGGGCGGCCTGGCCTTCCGGGACGTAAATGGTCTCGATGTCGTTGGCGCTGGTGGGGACCTGGCCGTTGACGAACAGCAGTTCGCCTTCCGGGACGATGCAATCCCCAGGACCGCGATCGCACACACCATCACCGTTCAGGTCGGGCGCGATGTTCGGCATGAGATTGTTGTCGACCTCCTCGGCGGTATAGAAGTCCTCGAAGACCGTTCCATTTCTGTAGGCATCTCGATTGAACTCGTTGGCCACCGTCGAATCCGACAGCGTGATGGCCCTGTACTGGAAGGGCAATACTCCATGGAGCGTCAGCAGCTCCTCCTCCCAAGACCGCACAATGAGCCTTCCAATCATGCCACGGGACTCGGTGAGCAACGGTAGGACATGCGGGTGGAACCAGTAGTTGCCGGGCCGATAGAGCCTGTATTGATAAAGGCGTTGCTCTCCGGTCTCGATGCCGAACTCGGAAACCGGGGTACCATCGCTCTCGTTGTCTAGCTCCATACCGTGCCAGTGAACGATTTGCTTGTTGTTGGCCGGGGCAAAGAAGCCGGTCTCGATGGCTTCTCCGTTCACCGCCTCCGGCAGCTCGTTCTTGACCGTCAGCTGGAGGACGTCTCCGACGTGGCCCACGATCTGTACGTCTGCGAGCTTGCCGTTGTAAGTCGCCGCATTTGGCACGACGACGGTGCCGTTGGTGTCGAGATAGCCGTCGGTGAAGGTCAGCTGCGGCCGCAGAATACACGGGTCGGCGTCCTCGGCCACACCTTCGGAATCGATGCCGCCGCAGGCGATGCCATCGGGATCGTTCTTGAAATCACCGATGACATCGACAATCTCGTAGTCGGGTACCGGCACTTCGAAGTCGATCTCTTTCATGACGATCTCCTTCTTGATCAGGAAGAAAGGATCGCCGTTCGCCAGGGCCACCTGGCTCACAATGAGCATTAGGGCCGTTCCAGCTGCGAGTGACAGGCGTCGTATCGTGTTCTTCATCGTCTGAGTCCTCCTGTTCCCTGGGTTGAGGATACTGGGTGGTCAGGATTTGGGATATCGACGTGGCCGGGACAGCAGGCATCTTTGTCGGCTGATTTCCGGGACGAGACTGGCAGTTCGGGGCGAACACGCTTTAGCTCGCTGGCCGCTGCCAAACCCGCATAGGCATAGGCGTAGCCAAGCCTACACCGAGCGCACCGTTGGCGGCGCAACTCCTCAAGC
The DNA here is from genome assembly GCA_029263395.1 of Acidobacteriota bacterium. GTDB lineage: Bacteria > Acidobacteriota > Thermoanaerobaculia > Multivoradales > J023 > JAAELT01. The sequence continues at coordinate 33,754 of JAJCXO010000170.1, forward strand.
CAACGTTTTTCTCCATGCGGCTCGCTCTTCAGTTGAGCCACATGTGCACTTCTGAAACGTTAGAAGTGTCTAACTAAAGCAACAATAACGACCGCTGGGCCTCTAGCCAACTGTCCCAATTTTGCTACTCATCCCCATCTCTTCCAGGCAGTTTTGCTAAAATACTGTATGTTAGGCAACATGTCAAGCGAATTTGCGATCAATGGTTTGTCCGCCGGTTCCTTTCGGCGAAGCCTGTAGTTTCCGCCAGCTAATGCCGACCAGGAAAAGGGCCAGCAAGGCCAGGCCAAAAGGGCCGAGGGTAGGAATCGCTGCCCCTCCTGCGGTGCCAGGCACACATCCTGCGCACACATCCTGTGGGGCGAGGAGCCCCCGAACGCACGCCTACTCCCCGTGCAGTTCCCCGTGCCAGGCACACATTCCTCCTGCTCAATGAACCGGATAGGGTCAGTCAGTTAAACTCGCGACCCGCTGGCTCTGATCGCTGAATCGGGTGTTTTGCGCTCGAGGATTCAGTCCACTGCACGTCAAACAGCTCAGGTCTCAGAGGAGAGAACAACATGCCAGATCCCTCCCGCTTCTTCCCCGACCAGATCGCGTCGACCACCACCGCGTCTCGGACCGATGGCGCATCCTTCGACCTGATCGCGTACTTGTTTTCGCCTCCAAACCCGCCGATTCCGCCCTCGGTCGATCCGCGCCAACTCAAAGACATCGAGCTTTGGCAGAGGCGGACCCCGGCTGGTGGCATCGGGGTCAATATTCGGTATACCGACACTCTGGTTCAGTACTACCGAGGGATTCTTCCACCGGAAGGAGAGCGTCCTAAGCGGGTGGTGTTCAGCTTCTTGACGGGACATCGTGGTCCGGACGAGCCGATCGCCTACTTCGGACGCACGGTGGGGCAGCAGCTTGAGCCCCAGGGCAGTCGGCCGTCCGAGGTCTTCGCCTTCTTGGGGCGGAAGCTGGTAGCGCCCAACCCGCTCAACAAACGGCGGATCGAAGTCTTCGGCTATCGCCACTCGGATCCGCTCGACCGGGTGATCCGCTATGGACTCCTGGGTATCGCAGCAGATGGCGTGTGGTTCCACTACGAATGGGACTTCGTGGGCCGGAACTCGTGGGCCTTTGACTCGACGGACCGCATCATCAATTTTTGTCTCGACCACGGGCGGCCCGATCCGGCCCTCGACGAGTTCTTGCTCTTTCGTGGCGAGTCCGCCCCGGCTTGAAGAGGCTCGAGGCCGGCTACCACAAAGCCCCTCATAACCCGAGTTTCTCCAAGAGAACGGGGATCTCTTTCTGTGGGTTGCGCGGCTTGAACCGATTCCCGTGTAAGGCTTGCTGATCAAGCGACATCAACGAGCAATTCTTATGAGTGCCTGGCATCGATACCTGGGCTCGGTTACAAGTCCGGTGCAGGTGCCATCTTTTGATCCGGCGCCCAGGATGGGCGCAATCGTAAAGCCTGGGGTGAAACCCCAGGTAGGGAGGCTTCTCTCCCGCGCCCTGAAAGGGCGCCACATTCTGCGGTGCTAGGCACACATCCTCCTGCTCCCGGTGGGAGTCACTAGATGAGGATGCGCGATCGGTCGTCAACCAGTCCACGGCGGATTGATCGCAGGTTCCGGCGGATTCCTGCGTGGGCACAAGTTGAGGTCGATGGCCACCGACTCGAAGGGGGTTGGGCTGGGACCAATCGAGGTATTCCCAGTTAGCTGTCAGGTTCTGGGAGACTCGTGAGACCGAGACTTCGGGCTGCCGGCAGCCTCCCTTTTCCGCTCGCAGCAGCCGCTCCGAGCCTGGCCGCGAATCGGCGCCGACTGGAACTGAAGCGCGAGGTAGAGAGTCCAAGTACTGTGATCAACGTAAGGAGCCTGCCATGAGGCGATCGACATCAGACCCTAGACGACGACTGCTAGTCCTAGTCGCGTTGGTCTGTGGCGCGGGGTTGACCTCCCAACCCGTTGACGCGTGTAGTTGCAATCCTGCAAGGCCTCCAGATGTTGCGTTCGATCACTCGGATGCGGTCTTTGCGGCAACTGCTATCGACGTTCCGGGCTACCCCGACAACACGTCGATCTACATCTATAGAAAGTTGGCCGAGATCGACAACTTCCTTGGCACTGAGTTCACCGCCCGCGACTGGGGACGCACCGCGGCCTTCAAAGTCGACGCCTCTTGGAAAGGGGTCGAAACGACACGGACGGTGGTCCGAACCGGCTACGGAGGAGGCGACTGTGGCTTTCCTTTTGTGGAAGGCAATCGATACCTGATTTATGCATATCTCTCGGACGGGGAGCTGTCTGCGAGCATCTGTTCACGGACTACCAAGCTTCACCACGCACATAAGGATCTCAGCGAGTTGGCGAAGCGTGGACGACTCACACTGAGTGAACCGGAGCCGGTGACTTATCTCCTCGCAGGCCTTGCAGTCGTCGCGATTCTTGGCTGCCTGGTAGTCGGTGTGTGGCTGGGCGGCAGGCCAGCAAGCTCTGGCACCTGAACAGAACCTCAGTTCGGTTGTTAGAGGCTAGCGGGCAATGTGTCCTAGATCTCGGCGAGTCGGTAAGCCCTGATCACCTGCTCCCGTGCCAGGCAGATAGCGCCGGTTAAAACCGGCAGAGTGTAGGAGGTGAAAGTCCTCTATAACGAAAGGAGTAGCGATCCACGTTAGCCCCGAGTCATGCGGTCGGTACCGTAAGGTGCCGGACGAAGCGTTGACAGGGGGTGTACGAGCAGGGCTATTGAGCCGTGAAAACACGTAAGTTTCGGACGTCCACGTTGTTGCCAGAGGCGGGGACTGCACCGACTGTCGCGTTATCGCGAGTGTCAGTTGGGTCCGGCGCGGTCGGAGAACCTTTGCGCGTACACAAGCATTCTGCGCGGGAACCGGGAGATCCCGTGACCGACCTTGGTCGATGGTGGCAGGGTCCCCCTGCTCCCGGTGCCAGGCACACATCCTGCGGGGACCGCTGGCAGTTCCCGGGTTGCATCTTCGTGCACGCCTCGAGGCGAACCCTCGAGGCGTGCCAGGCACCTTATAAGGAGGGCACCTCATAAGGAGATCAAGCAGGGTCCGGCACCGGCCCCGTTAGCCCTTGTTGCCAGCGCGCTTGGCGGTGGCGAAGAGGTTCTGGCACCGCTCGAGCTTGTAATTGACAGTCAAACGATAGTTGACCGGTACCGGTTTGCCTTCCAACTGAGCCGGCTTGAACCGCCAGTCTCGGACAGCCTCCATCGCGGCGAAACCGAGCAGAGGATCTTGGGCTGTCAGCAGACGAGGGTTCGTCGGCAGACCTTGTTCGTTGATGATGAAGCCGACCTTGATGGGGCCGTCGAGGCAAGAGCTATATTTGCCGTACGGGTACTTGGGGAGAGGGGCTCGGATTTTCTTCGGGGCGATCACGTCTTGCTCTTGCGTTTCGTCGAGTAGATCGATTCCGGTCTTTCCTTCGGAATCATCGGGAGAGACTCGCCACGGCTCCAGCAGTTTGCCAGCGGCTCCGTAGCGGGCAAGGTTTTGCTTCGAGAGCTCGGGCACCAGAACCTGGGCCGAGATGAAGTCCCAGTTCGCAGCCTCTTCCTTGCCGAGGCCGGCCTCAGCAAGAGCACGGAGGAAGGTCGCGGTACCGAGGAGCTCGGCAACTCCCTCGCCACCTTCGATGCGAGCGCACATTTCGTCGAGGACTGCGTTCGCTGTTTTGTATGCCTTCTTCCACTCGCCCGACTTCAGCGCGGTGTCGGCCTTGTTGAGTGTCTGTGTCCACCGCTCGACAACCTGCGGCCGCTTGATTCCAACAGGCTGGTTGTGTTGCGCTGCGAGCTGGGGAGCGATGAGAAGTAGACCCAAAAGAACCGTGGTAAGACATCGCATTTCTCGTTCCTCCTCTGCAAAGATTAGAAGAGCCCATAGCGGGCAGAGTTTACCATCTCGATAGGGAAGCGGCTCGCAAGCGAGATCCTTCTCGAGAAGTGCCCTGGGCCCCACCCTCGATGGATTCAACGAGTGGCCGCCCTCGATGGGTGTCCCCCTGCTTCCGGTGCCAGGCACACATCTAGGAACAAGACGGATCTGCTGCTGGATAGTGCGAATTAGGATCTTGCGACGTTCCTCATAGGCTGCCTCCGCGGCGAAAGCCTCGCTGGTGCGACTCGGAGATTCGGTCGACCATTCATACTCGAACCCGACTTCTTCTAGAGCATTACGACTGGGCTGAATTACTCCAGCCGTATCGAGGAGTTCAGCACCCAGAGCTTGGACACGCTGTTTCAACACGTTGTAAAGCGGGTAGCCTCCGCGAGAGAAGCGTTCAATGTACCGGATGATGACAGCATCAACCTTCTCTGCTCCGGTCTCTAGGCGCCCTAGCATCTGGTCAAGAATTGGGCGATCGTTCTTGAGTCCAGTGTAGGGTTCACGAAAGACACCAACAACTCGAAAGTTGTGAAGCTGGGCGTACTTCCGTCCGATGTCTTCTTGTAGGTCGAGGCTCTCGCCGAAGTCGGCCTGTTGAGGTGTGGAGACCCGAAGATAGAGGAATGCAGATTTCAAACGAGAGTAGAGAAATTAACTGCCGAATATACTCTTTGGTTCGGTCAACTGGATCACTTGGCGTCCGTTACATCGAAGAATAGATTATCGAACGAGCGGTGTAGCTGCTCAAGCGTGCATTGTGATAGGTCTTTAATAGACTTGTCGCCAGTAACTGCATACATAGAGTTGAAGAAGAGCTCTGTATCTCGATAGAGAGTTAGGTAAGTCTCTAGGACTGCGAGTCGAGTTTTTCGGTCGGAGGGGAGCATAAGAATACGAGAAAGGACGATGCACTCCACAACGGCAAGAACTCCGTCGCTTCAGCGTGCATCGCCCTCTCTTGTCTCAATTGAGAGGGTCCGATGTAAAGCCGGTGCTGACTTCTGTTCTTGTCGCGCATGAGCGCAGAAATCAAAATAGCAAAAATAGACCTTGGTTAGTTTGGCGAATGTACTCCGGGCCGTCAAGTGAAAATAGTCCACCTGTTGAACCGTTCATCGCAAAGCATGGGCCAAAGGTCAAGCACATTTATTAAAAGAGAAGGTTGGTCTCTCCGGCTAGAGCCTTGCTAGTTTGCCCGGTGCCAGGTGGTTTGCTCAGATTGAAGCTGGCACGCTCACGATTAGTTCATGATCAGTATTTGTTATCAAAAGCTGGGATCTCCTGGATCTTCCAGTCGATTCCAGAATTGTCAGCTGTGCAGGGAGCGTTCCTCGTCATATTGGCCGTGAAGTGTAGTAGCACTCAGCAGTAGTGTCGAAGCTAGCGAAGTTCTCAGCGTCGCCGACATACACCGTCGAGAAGCCTGGCGCCAGCGCTGGTGAGACAGCCGGACGGAGCACCCCTCGCGCTATTGGAATTGCCGGGCCGCACTGGATGCATGCAGCAGCAGTGTTCATTTCGGGAATGGGTCGCTGAATGCGTCAACTCTAGCGCACCGCAGCAATTCTGAGCACCGCATTTCCTCTGAGTAAGAGAGGTTTTATCAGCATCGAGATTGAGAGTGACTTATAATCGATATTGATTGTTGAGAATTTCTCGTAGGAAGAGAGCTTGGATTGTGAATGGAAGTGGATTTAGGTCTATCAGTAATGCTGCGATAGGTTTCTAGAGTCAGAATATTCTGCTGATCGGGAGGGTTTGGATGCTATGTAGAAGGTGCAGTCCACGACTGAATATCAAGACACGAGGCTTCGAGCCTCTCGATTCGTCCTAGGAATGCTGGCTCTTCTTGCTCCGTCGACCGCGATCGCTGAGTTCAGTCTCCCCGAACAGAACTCAGACCTCTACTACAGCTACGCGATCGTGGCCGGAGAGGAGATCAAAATCCGAACCCAAGCCCAGCTGACAGGCGATGTGCATGCCAACGGCAGTATCGACCTGAAACCGCTTAGTAGCGTGAATGGCGACGTCTCGGCTGTCGAGGCCATCCGAGTGCGGGGTACCGTTACTGGTGCTGTGCTCGAGGGCGTTGAGCCGCTTGCGCTGCCGCGCCTCTACACCCGAGCGGAGTCGCTGGCCCTTGCTAACCGCGTCTTTCATGAGGGCACTGCTTTTGTGGATGAAGTTATCGACGACATCGTTTTCGTGGACGGTGAGGTTCTCATCCGGGGCAGTCTCGTTGGTACTGGCTCTCTCATCGCGAGCGGCGGGATTCGCTTCGAAGACAGTGACAACGACTCAGACAGCGATAGCGACTCAGACAGCGATAGCGAACCGGCTGGCCCGCCACAGCCTGGAAACCGCCTGTCACTGATCGCATTCGACGACATTGAGGTGGGAGAGGGCTGGTCACTGCGCGGGGTGTTGCAAGCCGGTGGCGAGATCATCCTCGGGCGAGGTGTTTGGATAGAGGGTGTGCTGGTGGCGGATGGCAGCGTCCGGGTCGAGCGGGATGTTCAGTTGTCCTTCTTCGACTTCGACGAGATGCCGCCACAGCTCGTACTACGCACACCAAGCGAATCCAATTGGTACAGCCGCCCAGACCTACAAGTCTTGCTCGAGTATTCGGATGGTGGGTCCGGGGTCGACTTGGCCAGCTTAGACGTGCAAGTTGATGGCAGTCCGGTGGCCTGCCAGGCGAGAGCTACGGCGGCGACGTGCGATCTTTCGTCTCTCGACGCAGGAGCCCATGAACTGACGGCAGCAATATCGGACACAGCCGGAAATGTCGCTAGTACGACGTTCACGTTCGAGATTCTGATCGACGAGATCCTTCCCACAGTGCAGGTCGTCGAGCCGACTACGACAGCGCTTTATGATCCCGCGCCAGTCTTCTTAATCGGCTACGGTGACGCCGACTCAGGGGTAGATGCTGACCGTCTACGGGTTCTCTTGGAGGGCGTCGATCTGGCGCTACACTGCCTGTTCGGCCTATCTGCCGCAGAATGTGAGATCCCGCTCCCAGATATCAGGTCGTACACACTCGACTTGGAGATCAGCGATCGCGCTGGCAACGTCGGGACTTCGAGCTTCTCGTTCGAACGGGTTGCCGATGCCGTGGCACCAGAAGTCACTATCGTTTCGCCGAGCGCCGAAGTCCTGATCAACGAAGCCGAGCTGAGGGTGCGCGCTGACTATGTCGATCACGGCTCGGGCGTGGATCGGGCCAGCGTGATCGTAGAGCTCGATGGTGTTGATCGGACGGAATCCTGCCTAGTCGGCGAGCGATCCTTGGCCTGCCAACCTTTGGGTGTAGAGCCAGGGGATCACCAGCTAGGGCTCCAGGTCACCGACAGAGTAGGCAACGTGGCAGAGGTCGAGCACTCGTTCGAGATCGTAAGGGATGACAGCCCACCTTCTGTGACGATTTCGACGCCCTTAGACGGTGCAGTTGTCGCAACCTCGACGGTGGTTGTGGCCGGTACTGTCACCGACGACGACGTCGTTACTGCGGTCTTGGTGAATGGCGTCCAGGCAGATTTGGTCGATGAGGGCTTCAGTGCAACAGTATCTATCCCAGAGGGTGCGAGCTCTATCTCTGTGGTCGCAACCGACAGGGCAGGACAAAGCAGTGAAACTGCCCTCTCTGTGGTACTCGATACCACGCCGCCTGAGTTGCAGATCGATCGGCCGGAGGCGACTGGAAGGACTCACAACACGACAGCCGTGGTAGAGGGGAGTGTCAGTGACACACATGGTGTCGCCGAACTCACGGTCAGCAGCACTGTTGTGGAAATCATAGGCGGCCGCTTCCAGGCACTCGTCGATCTCGATGAGGGGGCCAATCTGATCCCCGTGACCGCAACTGACTCCGCGGGAAATAGTGCGGTGCTGGAGGTCGAGGTCGAACGCTTCTCGATTCCGATTCTCAGGATCTCTTCACCCAGCGATCAGACTCTGGTCTCGACAGGTACGGTTGATGTCATCGGCACAGTCACTGATCCATCGGCAACGGTGCAAGTCAATGGCATCTCAGCAGTAGTCTCTGGTGAGAGCTTCGTTGCTTCAGGGGTGACGATTGTTCCAGGTGGCAACCTGTTGAACGCAGTTGCGACGGACCTTGATGGGCGTCAGGCCAGCACAAAAGTGACGGTCTTCCATGATAGCGAACCGCCACGAGTGACGATCGATCGGCCGGCGGATGGCGAGGTATTACCCGAAGCGGTCGTAGCGGTGAGTGGTCTGGTCAATGATCTGATCACTGCCACGCTTGATGTAGGAGAGTTGACCGTGCAAGTGAATGGCGTATCGGCGAGAGTCTCAAACCGCAGTTTCGTGGCAGATGGCGTACCGCTGGTTCCTGGCGAGAATCTTCTGCGAGCAGTGGCCACTGATACCAGTGGCAATCAAGGTGTGAGTGAGATTAGCGTGCGCTTTGAAGCGCCGCTTGGCCAACATTTGCGGGTCCACTCGGGGGATCGTCAGGAGGCGATGATCGGGACGACACTCGCCGAGCCGTTGGTCGTGCGCCTGACCGACGCTAGTGGTTCGCCGATTGCCGGTGAGACGATACACTTTCGTGTCCGTGGCACGAACGGTCACCTTGACGGTGAACGGCGCCAGCTATTGAAGGTAACCAACAGTGACGGTTTCGCTGAGGTGATCCTCACACTCGGTACTCGGGCCAGCGTCGGCCAGCAAGTCGTCGAGGCAAGTGCTCCAGGAGGCGGTGGTATGGCTGTGTTCACCGCCGACGCGACATCGGCGTTGCCCGCAGGACTCTTCGTTGATAGCGGCGACCAACAGACAGGAATCGTAGGCCAAGAAGTACCAGATCCGTTGGTGGCGGTGGTCACCGACTACGGATTCAATCGCCTCGCAGAAGTGGCTGTGCGTTTTACGGTAGTGGAAGGTGGAGGCACGTTCCCAGATGGAACACAAGAGATGGTCGTCTTCAGCGACAGCGTCGGTCAGGTCAGGACAAGCTTGTTTCTTGACGCAGCGGAAGGGGTGGCCAATAACGTTGTCGAAGCAGTCTTAGAGGGAGTCACGGACTCCCCGTTCGTCAGCTTCGTCGCCAGTGGTCGAGCGGCTGGCCCAGCAAGTGAGACCTCAATTAGTGGGTTAGTACTCGACAACACCGACCTTCCGGTTCCTGGAGTCACACTTCGAGTGCACGATACGTCTCTTTCAGTACAGGCAGACGAGAGCGGCCTCTTCAACATTACCGGAGTACCAGTCGGGACACTGTTACTCGAAGTCGACGGTTCGACGGCGCAGCGAAGCGGCGTGTGGCCACATCTCGAATTCGCACTGACCACGATCCCGGGCCGAGACAACACGGTTGGTATGCCGATCTACCTCCTTCCTCTCAACACAGAGGGCTTGGCAGTCAGCGAGACCACGGGCGGGATCGTGACTCTGCCGCAGATCCCTGGCTTCTCGCTCGAGATAGAGCCCGGCTCAGCCACCTTTCCTGGCGGGAGTCGTAGTGGCATCGTCAGCGTGACACTGGTACATGGTGACAAGGTACCGATGGTGCCGAATTTTGGCCAGCAGCCACGGCTCGTCGTCTCGATTCAGCCATCGGGAGCCCGCTTCGACCCTCCGGCTCGATTGAGCTTTCCTAACGTCGATGGCCTGGCTCCCGGCGAAGTGACGGAACTGTATTCGTTCGATCACGACCTCGGGCGTTTCGTCTCGATCGGCCCAGGGACGGTGAGTGAGGACGGAGTGCTTGTCGAGTCCAATCCCGGTGTCGGCATCGTCAAGGCCGGCTGGCACTGTGGTGGCAATCCAGTGGGCTCCGGCACGCCGCATGCGTGCAAGCAGTGCTGGGAGTGCTTCCGCAACCGATGTCAGCCCGTGGGCACTGGCAACCCGTCCAGTTTCGAGTTCGATGGTATTGAGTTGAACACGCTGAACAAGATGTCAGTGCCGTGTACGGACGATGGCGAGCCTTGTACCAAGGACATCTGTGTCGGGGGAGCGTGTACTCATCCCCCGGTCGAAGACGGGACCACATGCCCGGACGACGGTGATGCGTGCACCGAAGATGTTTGTGTCGATGGTGAGTGCTCTCACCAGGCAATCGATTGCGGAGCCTGCCAGAAGTGCGACGGCGGAGAAGGTTGCGTTGCTGACCCAGAGGAGGAGAACATGGTCTGCGATGACGATGGCGACGTCTGCACGAAAGATGTCTGCCAGGGCGGTGATTGCAGGCACCTGCCAAAGTCGATTGACTCGATGGCCATCCAATTCGAGAACCCGATTCGCGACTCTTTGCCGACAGCGATCCGGGCCGACCAGCAACCGGCCAACTTCACTGCGACCGTCAGCGCGATGAACTGCGAAGAAGAGGAGTATCAAGTCGAGTGGGATTGGGGCGATGGAAGCACCTCAAAGACTCGAGCGGGAAGTCGAACGTACGCTGAAACCGACACTTACACGGTGACAGCAACTGTGCAATGCGGCGAATGCTCTTCTTCCGCCAGCAGCGGCGAAACAGAGGTCACGGTCGGTTTTCTCGCTACCTGCTACATCATCGCAGATGAGTCCGAGTTTGGGCCACCGATCGTCACCGATCCCAACGGTCTGGTCGGTGACTTCTCGGAGCCGTTCCTGCGTGAAGTGAGGATGCAGGGCTCGGGTCGTTCGAACGGTGGTGATCTGATTCAGATCGATTGGATGCGAGGCGATCCAATGGAGACCTTCGGGGAGACGTTCTTCACGGTTGTGGACGACATCATTACCGCCTCCGGCAATCCACTCGACGCCAACACTATTGCTGTGGACCCTTCAGTCATTCCGCTCGGCGGCGATGTCGAAGTCGTCGGTTTGGGCTTGCGCGGTGCCGACGACACGGGTGGTCGGATCACTGGCTACCACATCGACGTCTTCGCTGGATTCGGAGAGGAGGCCTGTGCCGGATGGCCTAACCTGGTTTATCCGATCACGGGCTACTGAGCATGAAATATATATCGAAACAGCTCTTCTTGGGTGTTCTTGCAGGCTTCGCCATCGCGGCGTTGCCCTCGCCACCAATAGCACCGAAGTTGGCCTATCTTGCTGCTGATGGAGGGCTCGTCGTCTGGTCACAAGGCAAGACTGCGACCTTGGACTCTGAGCCATTGGTACCTGGGTTGCTGGTATGGTCGCCGACAGGGGACCGAGTTGCCCATGTCGGCTCGCAGCCACCAGCGCCAGGTGAGCCGATCGAGATATCGATCCTAGAGCTCGACGGCAAAGTCACGCGACTGCTACTGAATCGCGAAAAAGATCGACGCAGGTGGCGAGGAGCTAGCGGCCTCGAATGGCCTACCCAGGAACAGCTCGCTATCGTTGGTAGCATTGACCCAAGCACTGCGATCATGATCGTGGTCGATCCCAATTCGGGCGAGATCGAGACGTCCCACTGGGGCAAGTTTTTCTCGTATTCGCCATCCGGCAGGAACCTAGCAGCGATCGGCTGGATTCCGCACTTCGCCCCCGCTCATGTCCGGCAGCGGGACTATGTTCAGATCGACGGCGAGACGGTCTATCCAGCCAGCAAAGGCAGCGGTGCCGGCCGAATCAGCCCACCGCTCTTGTGGCATCCCAGCGAAGCTTCGGTAGCTTTTGTCGAGCATCAGGCAAAGGCCGCCTTCCTGGTGGTGGCGGCAGCGGACAGTGCACCTAAGAGCTTTCCCCTAGCCGAAGCCTTCGAGATCTGTGCCTGGTCGAGCGACGGTCGGTTTCTGTTGTTTCGTGTGCCTGACGAGAACTCGTATCTTGAGATAGCAGTAGCGACGGGGAGAAAATCTCGAGTTGTCGGAGAGCGGTTTTCCGAGGCCTACAGCGCTCATCTTGAGACCGAAAGCCGACAAACAAAATTGCGGCAGCTGATGCTCCCTTCTGGGGCATGGTGGCCGCCATCTTTGGCGACAGCCCAGCGGGAGGGAAGCGGGGCTCATGAAAATGACTAGTTATCGCGGCAACTCGTCGAGCGGTGGTCGTTCCAGTGGCTTGGTAGCTCTTCTTCTAGCGATAGTTCTGGGAACTGTGGGCGGCAACGCCGCAACAGCACAGGAAGGGGCGCTTGACGAAACCTGTATCGTCAGTGCGCTCAACCGATCAGCCCCTGTTGATGCCGAAGGGGTTTGGGTCCTCCCAAACGTACCGGCCAACGGCAGCCAGGTCCGGATTCGTGCCACGTGCGTTGAAGGCGGCGCCACTCGATCTGGCCAGTCAGACTTCTTCGATGTCCCGACTGATGGCGTTATTAGAGTGGCGGAGGTTGTCTTTGATGACCCGCAGCCGATCCCGACCACTCTGACGCTCACCGCTTCCGAGAGCGTGTTGACCTTCCCGGGCCAGACAGTTCAGGTCACTGCCATCGCGTCGTTTCCTGATGGTTCGATAGCGGACGTTTCCGCAATCAATCAAGGGACCAACTACATCCTCAGTAATACGCCGGTTGCGACAATTGACGAGAGTGGTCTCTTGACGGCTCAGGCGAGCGGGACAGTGCTCGTGAGCGCAACGCATCAGGGGGCCCTGGGTGTTGTTCTCCTGCGCGTCTCGCTGTCCGGCGATTCCGACAACGATGGAATGCCTGATGATTTCGAAGTCGCCAACGGACTTGACCCCAACAATGCCGCAGATGCCTTTGGCGATGCTGATGCCGATGGACTGACCAACCTCGAGGAGTATCAGGGTGGCACCGATCTGCTCAATCCCGATACCGATGGCGACACCCTGCTCGACGGCGAGGAAGTTCAAGCCGGTACCAGCCCGCTGCTCTTCGACACAGACGGTGACCTGGTCTCTGACGGTCTCGAGGCTCTCGCCGAGAGCGACCCTCTCGACCCCGCGAGTGTCAACCTGGCACCCATCCTCGATGAGCTTGTCGTCACTCCTGGTAGCTTTACACTGACGTTTAACACTGTAGTCGGTGAAGCGTCGAGGCGGGTCGCGGTCACCGGTACGTTGATTGACGGCACTGAGCTCGACATCACTGGACCACCGTACGGAACGAACTACGGTTCAAGCGACCTCACCATTGCGAGCTTCGGAGCTGAAGCAGGGCGGGTGTTTGCTGGAGAAGATGGCACCGCGAATGTGACGGCGTCAAATGGCTCCCAGGCGGGGGATGTCGAGGTGACAGTGAGGACTGTTGCACCGACTGCGCTTTCATTCTTGCGTATTCCTGGCTTTGCCAACGGAGTTGCTGTCCAAGGTGATTATGCATATGTGGCGGCGGGAGATAGGGGGCTGTATGTCGTCGACATCAGCGACCTCGAAGCGCCGTTCATCGCAAGCTCGTTGGATACATCCGGCAACATCAATGACGTTCAGGTCGATGGTGACTATGCGTACCTGGCCAGTAGTCGCAATTTCTCAGGCCTGCTGATTGTCGATGTGGGCAACTCGTCAAGTCCTCAGTTGGTGGGAGCCGCTTCGGTGAATGGTGGTCAAGGGACAGACGTTGCGATTGCGAATGGACTGGCGTTTCTCGCTGCGGGTAATGCCGGCCTGCGAATTTTCGATGTCAGCGATCCGGAGGAGCCCGATCTGCGCGGTAGTCTCAACACGTCAGGCAATGCCCGAGGTGTCGATGTATCAGGGGATCTCGTGTTGGTAGCGGACGATACTTCTGGCGTGCAGGTGATTGACGTCAGTGATCCCGCGAGCCCGCTCCTGGTGGGTTCGACTCACACCCGAGGCGGGAATTCCCGGGCTGCCAACGTTGTGGTGCGTGAGCGGCTGGCCTACGTCGCGGACGGTTCGCGGGCAACCCCTGGAGGCCTGCGAGTGATCGACTTCAGTGAGCCGACGACGCCATTCGTAGCCGGCTCGACCGGCGACGCCTTCGGCTTGACCGGAGTGGCTCTGGAGCGGGATTTTGCAGTGACCTCTGATTTCTTGTTCGCTAACGCCGTACCGATCTTCAACGTTGCAAACCGGTCTCCTGTGTTCACTTCCGCGCTCGATTTTTCGGGGGCGCCAAGTTTTCGCGCCGACCAGGGGACGGGTATCGCGGTGCGTGACGGTGTAGTCTTCCTGACCGCCGTCGCCGGCCCGAGTGGGATCAACGATAACGGGATCCTGGGAGACAGTGGGCTCTACATCGGGCGTTACTTGGACCCGGAGAGCTTCGAGAACATTCCGCCGACCGTGATTTTGACCTCTCCAGAAGCCGGCACCTCAGTGCTCGAGCGTCGGCTGTTGACGGTCACCGCCGAGGCGACGGACGATATTCGGGTCGCATTGGTGGAGTTCCTGGTCGACGGAGAGGTCGATCATCGGGACTTCCAGGCGCCGTTCGCGCATACGTTGACTGTGCCGGCGGGAGCCTCCGATCTGAGACTGAGAGCGCGGGCCTTGGACCTGGCAGACAACGAGGGAATCGCCGAAGAGATCACCGTGGACGTCCTGGCAGATACGGTGCCGACCGCAATCCTGTTGAGTCCTGCGGATGGTTCTACCTTTACCGCAGGCACGACCATCCCGGTTGTGGTCCAAGCGACGGACGATATCGCTATTGCTTCGGTGGAGCTCCAAGTCGACGGGGTCTCTTATGCGACGCGAACAGCTCGGCCCTATCAATTCACCGTGCCGGTGCCACCGGGAGTTGCGCAACTCAGCCTGTCGGCGATCGTCACCGACGATGTCGGCCAGACTGCTGTAGCTGGCCCAATTGTCGTCGGGGTCGTGGCTGATCAGCCGCCAGAAGTGTCACTGATCAGGCCCTTGGATGGCGACGGTGCTGTTGCCGGTGGTCAGCTACCGGTCCTGGTTGGTGTGGTGGATGATGTTGGCGTCGATCGAGTCCGACTGCGGGTCGATGGTCAGCCAGCAGGAGAAGTTCTCGATGAACCCTACCAGTTCGAGATTGCTATACCGGCTGGCGCGTCTAGTCTGACGCTAGTTGCAGAGGCCATTGACACGTTGGGGCAAAGCTCACTGTCCGAGGGGGCTCAAGTCCAGGTGATTGCGGATCCCGCGACCACCGTCTTCGGTCGGGTAGTCGATGAGAGCGATCAACCCGTGGCGGGGGCGGATGTCGAGACGATCGGTGTCCGTGTCGACATCAGTGATGGCGAGGGGTTCTTCACTATTCCTGATGTGCCGACGATTGAGGGTGACCTGGTGGTCTCCGGCGCAGCGGTGATCGGTAGTGTTCCTGCCGTTGGTGAGTCTCAGCCGACAGTGCCGAATCCTGGCGGCGTGACCGATGTTGGCGACATCAAGCTCATGGAGCTGCCAGCTTCGGATCTGTGCCCATGTACCAATCCGGCCAACTGGAGCGATGCCAACGGTGTCATCTGGTCCTTTTTCTTAGATGGCACGATCGGTGCTGCCTCGTGCACCGACACCGCAACGGTGACACAGCTTGGCGCTGAGTGTGTTTCGGTGAACGTCGATGCATCGGTCTCCGAGTGCCAGATCATCTTGCCGTGTGGCGGATCGAATCTTGCGTTGCCGATCGAAGCAACAGAGATCACTGTGTGCCGTGAGGCGTTGCGACAGGCAGCTGCGGATCGTGGGGTTGGGTGTAGTCCGTAGGCCGATGTTACGAACTTGAAGGTACTTGATACCCAGCGGATCAACTTCAGTCACAAGGATACAGAAGCGTGACTATCCGTAGGCATGCGGTTTGCCCACAGACTCCAGGCCCGAGGAACCCCCAACGGGGGATGAAGATATGACTGACACCCTGAGTCCAGCCACTGTGAGATCGAGGCAACGTCGCACAGCCGGCCTCCGAGTCTTTGGGGCGCTGGCACTTGCCCTGATTCTGGCGTGTAGCAAGCCACCGTCTGCTGAAGCGCCCTCCGCCGAACCGGCATTTCCCGGTCCGATCCTCGTGATCGACCTCGACACCCTGCGCGCCGACCACCTCGGCTGCTACGGCTACGATCGCCCCACTAGCCTGCATATCGACCAGCTCGCCAGCGAGGCGTACCGGTTCGAATGGGCTTATGGCCAAGCCCCGGATACCGCGCCGTCCCACAGCTCGACCTTCACCAGCCTCTACCCGAGCGTGCATGGCGTGAACTACAACGGCGCCCGTCTACCCGACGCCGTGACCACGATGGCGGAGGTTTTCTCAAGTGCTGGTTACCTGACGGCGGCCTTCGTGGACGGCGGCTTCATGATTCCGGAGTTCAACCTCAACCAGGGCTTCCAGCACTACGCCGTCAGCGATTGGGGCGGCTTCTACCAATTCGGACAAGAAGCGATCGACTGGATCACGGAGCACGCCGACAAGAAATTCTTCTTGTGGATCCATAGTTACGACGTCCACGCCGACTACTACGCTCCCGAGCCCTTCCGTTCCTATTTCACAGACGGCATCACCCCGACCCCCGGATTCGAGCCCACGGTCCGGGAGCTCGAAGTGATCCGCCGCTCCCACTTCGGCCCCGAGCCCTTACAGTTGAACGCCGAGGACCTCGCGTTCACCAAGGCTCGCTATGACGGCGGCATCCGCTACGCCGACTACTGGGTCGGCCGCATCCTCGACCAGATCCGACAACTCGGCCTCGACCGGACGGCGACGATCATCCTGCTCTCCGACCACGGCGAAGAATTCCAAGAGCACGGTTCCGTCCAACACGACCGTCTCTACACGACGGTGACCCGTATCCCGCTCCTCATTCGTCCGCCAGGCGGCACCGACGGTAAGGTCATCGACACCGTGGTCCAGGCCCTCGACCTGATGCCAACCCTGCTCGACGGCGCTGGCATCGAGCCCCCAACCGGGCTCCAAGGCCGCAGCCTGATGCCGCTGCTCCGCGGCAAGGCCCTTCGCGACCTGCCCGCCATCTCCGAATCCCCCTACTTCGGCCACCGCCGCGCGGTGGCTCTGGGGGAATATCGATTCCTCGCCGCCCGCGGCAACGACCGTCGGGAGTTGTTCCGATTCCGCCAAGACCCCTTGGAGCAAATCGAGCTCTCGGCCACCCATCCGGACGTCGCCGACAATCTCTACTCCCTTCTCGAGTCCTGGCAAGATGTCGTCGACCGCCGAAGCGCAGGGCCGGCAGAAATGCCGAACCTCGACGACGAGACCGTCGAAGGCCTCAAGGCGTTGGGCTACTTGGACTAATCCGGCACAACGCGAGCTTCCTCTTTCTGGGACCGGATCAGGTCCACGAAATGGGAACAAACCCGAGTGCTTAACGATCTCAGAAACTTGCAACCACTGCTGGGCGAGTAGCCCTTGATTGGCCGGCACCCGGGAGGCAACAACCCATGTCGACACGTCCAGCGTTTCAATGAAGAGAGCAGAGGGCGCTACCTATCCGAGCAAGAGGTCGCCTGAATGGGCACTGTCGGTGGGGGGAGAGTTAGTCAACTGCTCCCGGTGCCAGGCACACATCCTGCGGGTCTCAACTTGACGACGCATCGCGTATCGTGAGGTAGGTCACGGTCGAG
Organism: Acidobacteriota bacterium; assembly: GCA_029263395.1. Classification (GTDB taxonomy): domain Bacteria; phylum Acidobacteriota; class Thermoanaerobaculia; order Multivoradales; family J023; genus JAAELT01. Next base: position 51,095 of record JAJCXO010000170.1, read on the forward strand.
AATTTTCGATCCGAAGTCGCGATGATCTGGGGTTGCCGGATCGCCAACGCAACTCCTTAATGATACCCGAAGGCCGGGCCGACGCGTTGGAAAGGCTGCGACCCATTGCCGTAACCTGCTCTGCCTGCTGATCGATGATGTCGAGCGCTTTTGCTTGCGGCAACACCTCTGAGTGACGTCGTGGTAAAGCTTTAGGAATGCCAGGCACCTTAAACTGGTGGCCCTTACGGAGTCGACCAGCTCGACAGGTCGCCGGACTCGAAGCCGTCGAAGAACATCACATCCCAAGAAACACCCGAGCTGATCGTGACTCGGATGATTCCCAAAAAGGGATCAGGGATCACAGCATGATGAACCCACCCCAAGGGGGGCATAGTCGGATCTATTGCCACTAGCTCGGCTTCACACAATCCGAGTTCACCCGCTCCGAGCGGATCGAATAGCACCTCGATTTCCGCATCCGCGCAGTCATCGACGAGAGTTAGCTTGATCGTGTAATCGTCGCCGGTTCCTGCTGTCGCATCGAGCCCGCTCATACCGTGGCGGGTTGTGTTGGTGTCGTCGGCGGTGAGTCCTGAATAGACCATGTCGCGAGCGGCTACCCCATGCATGACGCTCTGTGTATTGTCGCCAGCTCCAAGCAGATCAGCCACATATCGATTAGCGCTCGCCGGCCATGTGCTACCGGCTGGTAGATCGCTATTGATTTTCGAGAACGTACTGGAATCGATCACAGTTCCATCGATGATCACCGGGTTATTGTCTGATTTCCTGAACCAGTGATTGAGCACGGCACTTGGCGGCGGCGGGCTCGGCGGCGGTGTGGCGACATCGTCGCCGGATCCCCGGATGTTGTCGGCTCCGTCATCGTATGAGGTTATGCCGGTGCCTGCGGTGAAGTTATCCAGCGGCGAACCGGGTCCGGCCTGAAAATTACTATGCTCCAAACCGATCGCGCAATGCCCCAACTCATGAGCCATCGTTGTGATCATTCGCGCAACCCCTGGCGGGTTGGGATCATCGGCAGATGCGCAGTCCGTACAGTTGCCCGTTGTCGGTGTTAGACCGTTCCATATCTCGATCGCCTCGACTAGCGCCGGCTGTACGAATGGAGCGTCACCCGGCCGAATGCATATCGGGATCTCGATCTCTCCACCGATCCCGGCCGACGTGTACCCGACCGGATGCACGATGATAAAAGTATTGCAAGGATCACAGCCGCTCGGCGTACAGTCGCAACACGGCCCCACGTCGGACGTAGAACATAAGAAAACACCTGCCCAAGCCGACGAAGACGAGAGCAGAGCCAACGCAAGAAAAAGCCTGTAGATCATTTTTTCACCTCCCCGCGAGCGGCTTCGAATTGATCGTCCAGAGCTTGCAATATTGCCTTGAGCCCCTGTACCTGGATCCTTTCGGGGTAGCGCTCTAGGGCTAATCCGACATCTGGTAATTGATACTTACGAGTTAGGTTATTCCTCGTGTACTCTCCCCGCTGATACGTCTCTAGATGGATCTCGCCACCCGCCCCGCCCGCGTCAGTTCGGCTACGCCATCTGAGCGTGTCGTGATCCCACTCGGCGAAACCGTGATCGACGGCGATACGGACAAGCTCGACCATATCGGGATAGTCCAAGATTCGATCGAAACTTTCCCGCGTAACGTTCCCTTGTTCGATGTTGCGCAGCTCTAATCGTCCGTCGCCATAGAGGCGCATCGAGCGGGTGGTCGACAACCCATAGAGCCGTCCAAAGCTAAATATCAATTCTGTCGGATCACTCGACAGAGTGAACTTCGCGGACTCGTAATTGGCGGCGGGGATCTCGATCGATCCTTCGCGCCTGGCTGCGCTGAGCTCGACCTCGAGCACGGCGGCAAGATCCGCCAGCGCTTGCGATTGGACAATCCCCGGATAGTCGGCCGGACAGATCCCCCGCGTCGACTGATTCGCGCCCGCGCCGTGGCGATCGTAGGCCGTGAATCTGAGTGTGGCCTCGACTCGAGGCGTCTTGCACGGCTTTCGAAAGGCGGCATCCTCGCCTATCTCCAGAATGAGCAGATCCGGCCCAAATTCGGCGAGCCCGTGATCCACAGCGGTGCGGAAGATCTCAAGCATCCGTGAGCGGTCGAGACGGCGGCTGTAGCGCTCATCGTCGCCGGTCTGGATGTTTAGCCGTCCGTCGCCGTAGAGGCGCATAGAGCGCCCGTCATGGTCCACACGGAGCACCATCACGGCGGCATCATCCGAGATCTCGAACGTCGCTTCTGAATACGGCCCGGGCGGGTAGCCGTTGGCCACCGCCACGGCTGACGGGCGCGGCCCAGCGTCACCACCTGACGCGAGGACAAGCCCTGCGAGGCCTAGCCCCGCGAGACCAGCTAGCAAAAAGCGATTCATTTTTTTCCCCTTCCCCTCTCGCCGATAGTTACTAATAGTTTCGGCCGAAACTGGCCGAGCATTGGATTTCAGCCCTACTATTTTAGAGATTTTTCCGTAGACCCGTTCCTCGTTTCGCTATCTTCTGGCGGACTTTCGGAGTGATGACACCGTCTGAGTGTGGGCACAAATGCCCGGGATGCAAAAGTGTTTGGCTGCCTGCCGTTTCGTCGCCTCCCCGCGTCGATCATACTTCGCCGTTGTACTAGGGACGGCATGGCCCGCAAGATGTTGGACCGTGAACACGTCTACGCCGTTCCCAAGCAACTGCGATGTAAGCGATCTTCTAAGGTCATGCGGACTGAACGCCTCGACTCGAACCGCTTCTTGCCGGCGTCTCAGAATGAACGAGATCGACTCTCCCCACATCCGACTGATCCTGACATTGCCCCTCCTGCGGTGCCAGGCAGCAACTTGAGAAGTCATCTAAATGTTGCTCAAGCCCTTCGCCAAGCGGTTCTAGGGCAAATTCATAAGGGTGGGCCACATAGCAACCCGGCCTACTGGGGAGCTTTTGCTGTCATTGGTGGCTGAGCACTCCGCTGCCATACTTCTTGAGTATCAGGCATGCCACCGGCATGCTCAAGCTCTGCACCACACATCCTGCGGTGCCAGGCACACATCTAGCGTAGCCGACCACAGTACCGCCGGCTGCCAGTTTTAGGTGAGCCAGGCATCTAAACCTGGGCACACCCATCGTCCAAGCTCGCGACGGCAAGACGAGCATCGATCGGGCGGCCTACAGACTGGGGGTCGTGTCGTATCGCCGAGCTGTGGTTGCCATCGTGTCGCCCAACACGTTGCCGAGCCGCAAATGGGCGATCGCATGCGCTGGCAGCGCGTTGTTGACGCGGCTGAGGTTTTAAGAGGACGCTCGAGGCGCGTTATCGAGCGTCGATTCCGCCACTCAGCCCGTAGTGGAAGCGTCGTTTACCGATGCTTCGAGGATTCTGGCGTCCCAACTGGCCAACGCATCCGATGTTTTGAGGATTTTGGCGTCCCAACTAGCCAGCGCATCCGATGTTTTGAGGATTTTGGCGTCCCAACTAGCCAACACATCGGATGCGTTGAGGATTTCGGCGTCCCAACTAGCCAACACATCGAATGCGTTGAGGAACTTGCTGTCTCAACTTGCCGACGCATCGCGTATCGTGAGGTAGGTCACGGTCGAGAATTCTCGATCCGAAGTCGCGATGATCTGGGGTTGCCGGATCGCCAACGCAACTCCTTAATGATACCCGAAGGCCGGGCCGACGCGTTGGAAAGGCTGCGAGCCATTGCCGTAACAGCTCTGCCTGCTGATCGATGATGTCGAGCGCTTTTGCTTGCGGCAACACCTCTGAGTGACGTCGTGGGAAAGCTTTAGGAATGCCAGGCACCTAAAACTGGTGGCCCAGACTGATCCTAAGTGCAGCTGTTGTCTTGCGGTAGACTGCTCGCTCGCCATGCTCGACCGACTCATCATCCCTGAGCCCATAGCCCTCTCAGGCCGGCCCGCTCCAGGCGAGTACGCAGACTACGCACAGGCCGATTTCGATCATGTCGAGGGCGACGACGCCGTCGCCGTGTTGGCCGCGGTCGCTGACGAGACCCTGGAGATGCTCGAGCCGCTCGCCGAGACCGCGGTCGCAGGGCTGACCTACGCGCCGGGAAAGTGGACGGCCAAAGAGATTGTCGGCCACCTGGCGGACGACGAGAGGATCTACGCCTACCGCGCGCTCGCCGTCGCCCGCAGCGACGAGACGGTATTGCCCGACTTCGATGAGAATCTCTACGTGTCGACAGCGGAGGCCGAGAAGCGTCCTCTCGCCCACCTTCTCGCCGAGTACCGGTCTGTCCGCCAGGCATCCCTGGCCTTGTTCGCGGGCCTTCCTGCCGCCGCCTGGCAACGCCGAGGTCACTTCGGCGGTTACCACCCCTCCGCCCGCGGCCTTGCCTTCCACATTGCCGCCCACGAGCTGCACCACCTCCGCATCCTGCGGGAGCGCTACCTGCCGCGGATCGGTTGAGCCCGGACGGCACGCCGGGGCCAGCTCGACCTCCGAGAGCTCGTGCCAGGCACGCATCCAGCTCGTGCCAGGCACGCATCCTGCTGACCTGATCGAGTTGCGGCACGCTTGGCGGTGCCCGGTGACCCGGCGGCTACTGCCGAGAGCCTTCCGGGGCCTTACTCCCTACCTCACCTCGGCAGATGCCACAGCCGCCAGTTGCGAGGAGCTCACGATGCCCCGGGTGCGGGACGCGCGATGGCGCGATTCTCGGGACCAGCGGTGGAGCGGGAAGGATATCTTCAACTGGCTCGAGGAGGATCTTTCGGTTGTGGAGCTCCGCAGCCGGGGCCTGTGGAGCGATCTGAGTGACCGCTTGGTGTCTGGGGTCGAGTACTACCGGGCGGCGGAGCACTCGGCCCAGCAAAGCGGTACCCGGCTTCGGGAGCTGGAGAAGGAGTTCAAGCAAGGGCGCGTGAACCTCCTGTCCTGCTCAACCACCATGGAGATGGGCGTCGACATCGGCGGTCTTTCGATGGTGGCCATGAACAATACCCCTCCGAGCCCATCCAACTTCTTGCAGCGCGCCGGCCGCGCGGGGCGCCGCGACGAAGCCATTGCCGTGAGCTTTACCCTGTGCAAGGCCACTCCCCATGGTGAAGCGGTCTTCGAAAATCCCCTGTGGCCGTTCAGGACTCCGATCTACGTGCCCCGGGTCTCGTTGGAAAGCGAGCGCATCGTCGAGCGTCATGTCAACGCCATGGTCCTGGCGCGATTCTTCGCTAATCTTGGCAGCGAGGTCGAAGCATTGAAACTGGACGCCGGCTGGTTCTTCGGCTGTGATGCCGGGACCACATCCACTCCGGCGGAGTTGTTCTGCGACGCCTGCCGCTCGTCCCAGATGTTGGGGGACGAGAGCTTGACACGAGGCCTCCAAAACCTTCTCCAGCGTACATCGCACGAGGACAGCTCATGCGAGGAGCTGCTCGAGCAGTCCGCCAGCGCCATCGAGGGCATCCGGGGGAGGTTCGCCAAAGAACGGAACAGCCTGCTTGATGATCTGAAATCGGTCGAAAACCAGCATACCGGCAAGGAGACGCCGGAGCAAAAAGCGATTCAGATCCAACTCAAACGATTCCTGGGCGAATACCTGCTCTCGGAGCTGGCGAGCAGGGGGTTCCTTCCCGGCTATGGTTTCCCGACCCACGTGGTGCCGTTCGTTCACACCACCGCCAAGCAATTCGAGGCCGAGCGCCGATCCCGACAAGGTGAGAAGACCAGGGAAGACAACCGAGCCTTGCGCCGCAGTTATCCGTCCCGGCAGCTCTCGATCGCGTTGCGGGACTATGCTCCGGGCAACGAGGTCGTCCTCGACGGCCGGGTCTACCGCTCGGAAGGAGTGACGCTCAACTGGCACGTGCCGCCCTCAGATGGTGATGTCCGCGAGCTCCAGGCGTTTCCCGTTGCTTGGCGTTGCCTGGAATGCCATTCCACTGGCACGCGCCCGAGCCAGCAGGAGGAGTGCCCCTCTTGCGGCGCACGTAAGGACAGGCTCCGGCAGAGGAGCTTCCTGCAGCCCGCGGGCTTCGCGGTCGGCATCCGCTACCAGCCCCACAACGACATCTCATATACGCCGTATCTACCGGTCGAAGAGCCCTGGATCTCCGCAGCTGGAGAGGACTGGACTGATCTCCCTGACCACCGATGGGGCCGCTTTCGTTACAGTCCGCGGGGGCACGTCTTCCACTACTCTCGGGGTACGGCCGGTTATGGCTACGCGATCTGCTTGGGTTGTGGGCGCGCCGAATCCGAAGTGGAGCCTCGACCTCGGGAGGGCGAGAGCGACTTGCCCGGGAGCCTGCCAGGCCACAAACGCTTGCGGGGTGGCCGGGAGGCGGAGGGCACGCATCTCTGCCGGGGCGGTACGGAAGCAAGGCTGGTCAAGAGGTGGCAGTGGCTCGGCGCACCGGCACGGACCGACGTCTTCGAGCTTCAGCTCCTTCGGCCTACCCGTGAGCCGCGGATCGCCGCCTACTCGATCGCCGTGGCCCTGCGCGAGGCGCTTGCCGAGAAGCTAGGCATCGACCCGCGGGAAATCGGCTGTGCCGCAAGCGAGGCCGAGCGGCAGGATGGCGAGCCCAGGACCTACTCGATCGTTCTCTTCGATACCGCGAGCAGCGGAGCGGGCTTCGTGGCGGCAGCCGCCGAGCACCTCCCCGAGCTACTGCGGGCCGCCCGAGGTCGACTCGCCAAGTGCCCACGCCACTGCAATCGCGCCTGCCATGCTTGCCTGCTGACCTATGACTCTCAGTACCAGGACGCTCTGCTCGATCGCAGGATCGCGTATGAAGCTCTGGACGATGAGATGATCGCCTCCCTCGACCTGCCAAGGGCTCAGCAGTATTTCGGTGGTGCTTCGGTTGCCATCTTCGCGAATCCTCCAGATACTGTCCGCCGCGAGGCCCAGCGGCAACAGATACGTCAGGTGGAGATCTTTCTCGGGGGAGATGGCGCCCGGTGGGAGATCGCGCGCTGGAATCTCCATCGACACTTGCTGGGCTGGGCGGAGAGTAAGCAGGTGCGCCTCGTGCTCGATCGCCGAGCACTGGTGCAGATTCCCCCTGAGGTATCGGCGGTGTTGGCCGACCTCTCACGGGTCGACGGTATCGAGCTCGCTTCGATCCCGGAGCTACCCGCGGCTCCGGAAGGCGGTGTCCTGTTGGCCCGCGTCGGCGACGGCGAGCGTTGGACGGCCTGGGCCAGCGCGTCGGCGTCGGCAACTGAGCCCGGCGAGGCGTGGGGTGCGCTGGGTGATCGGGAGTTCCTGGTGCGGGCCGCTGACCTGCCCGATGCGGTGTTGCAGACGGACCCGATCCCGGTGCAAGATCTGCTGAGACCCTATCTGGGCGCATTGCTCGAGATGAAGATATCCCGGGAGCTGGATGGACCGGTCAGCGGGTTTGGAGAGAAGTTCTGGAAAGCGTTACTCGAGTCGGCACCGCCAGTAGGTGCACTGCTGAACGCCGGCGAGCCTCTTGAGAAGATCTCCTACTGCGACCGCTACCTCCGCTCTCCCCTAACCGTGAAGCTGCTGTATGAAATTGTGAAGGGACTGCACCGGCACAAAGGGCTCCAGGCCGACGACTGCGTCGTGGAGATCCACACGACCCCACCACGCGCGAACCGCCCGCCCCAAAGAGTCAGCGACGATTGGGTTCATGCCAGGGCGGCGCGGCGCGCCATCGAAACGGTATTCGGAGATCGCTGCAAGGTCCGGCAGACATCGATTCAGGATTCCCCCCATTGGCGAGAGCTGGCCTTGCACTTCCGTGGCGGTCGCCGGTGGCGCCTGAGGCTCGATCAAGGCTTCGGATTCTGGAGCGAACGCGGATACCTGACTTTCCCATTCGAACGTCCGGCTGAAGACCAAGCAGAATGGCTCCGGAAAGAGCGATTTAGTATCGTTGCCCGGCCATCCCGGCACAGCACAGCGCTCTATGTCTTCACACCAGAAGGTCCCGAGAGTTGACAATCGCCGCCGACTTTGCCGGCTGGGAGCACGACAACGCCAAGTTCGAAAAGCAGTTCGAGCGGGTGGTGAAGGCGTTGAGGACGGATGAGAGGGCGCGGGAAGAGGAGCGGGAGTTGAAGCTGCAGCATTGGTTGGTGCCTTTCTCGAGGCTGCGGCTTCTCCGACTGGGAGATCGAAACCGCCAAGCTCTGGAACCCCGATCTCGACGCCGACGAGCGCGCACCACCATCGGTACGAGATAGAACGCATCCGCAGCGAGCAGCCCTTCGCCCGAGGACGCCGATGAGGGCCTGACGGCGACGCGGGTCGCAAAAGGTCTCCGACGAACCGGGACGACTCATTCTCGGGTCCAGGCTGCTTCCGTAGAGTTTGCAAACTCTTGCTCAAGGGCTCCGGGAATCAATGGGCGACGGCGAGCTGGGAGTCGTTTGCTCGAGCGGCTCCAAGCCCAGTCGCTTGCGATGCTGCTCTAGAAACTCCTGGACCTCACTCGACGCGGGACCAAGGTCTGATACCCTGGCTGGCAGCTTTGCAATCTCTCGACTCTTAGCAAGCAGCCTACGCCCTTCCTCGACAAGCCCGATCTCTTCCAGTTGATCCCCGACCTGCCGGAGAATCCAACTACTCTCGGGAGATGCATCCGCTGTCTTGCGCAATTGCTTGATTCCAGCTTCACGCTGTCCGCTGGCAATCAGCGCCTTGGCCAGCTGAATGCGGAACGCGGCACTTCTTGGGGAGATGTCCAGGGCGGCCCGCAATGGTTCGAGTGCCGCGTCCGGTTGTCCAGAATGGAGCAAGGTTCGGCCAAGGGCGGCCTGGTACACATCGCCTCCCGGCTCAAGACCTATCGCCCTACGCAACGCCTCGGCCGACTCCTGATAAAGCTCGAGTTCGAACAGTCTGGAACCGAGCTTGCGGTAGTCTTCGGGCTTCTTCGACTCGCCTCTCAGTGCTCGGCGATACATGGCAGCCGCCCGCTCCCGGTGCCAGGCACACATCCTGCGAGAATAGTGGTAAGTTACTCGTGGCAGGCACCTAAACTTGGGGCGGGGCCCACCATCAGACGATTCCCGCGCAGTGATGGGGGCCGTTTCGAAGGCGCCCGGCGTCACTGAATCCGTCAGAACTAGTGCCTGGCACCGCTAAAAATGGAGTCAATTGCTTTGGCGTAGATTCCCGTTGTCTCCGCGCGGGAATCGGGGACCTGTAATGGAGTCGCCCAGTCGGAACGATTGATAAGAGGGATCGATTGTATGACCGACGCATTTTTCGATAGGCCCATCCTGAACTCGCCTTACGAAATTCCACGCCGTCATTGGGAACTCGACGAGGACGGACAGCCGACTCACCGGATTCTTGATTCGAGACGGCCGGCGCGGTTCATTAGTCCGATCCCCAAGCCGAAGAAGCGTCGTCGAGATCAGCAGGTTGAGATTGCTTTCGAGGACGCTCACGGGCTGTCGACCGAGGATCAGCGATATGACCCGACACCCACCATTGAGCAGTTGCGAGGCTATCTGGCCGGCTGGCGCTCGCTAAGCAATCCGCGTGACTGGGCCGTTACTCCTGAAACGGCTCGATTGCTCCAGCACTGGCGTACGCACAACTTTCAGACTATCCGGCCGTTCTTCTGCCAATTGGAAGCTGTAGAGACAGCGATTTGGCTGACCGAAGTTGCACCCCGTCGGGCACGGGCCCTCCTTGAGCGTCTGGAAGCGGCCAACGAACAGGCAAATCCTGGGCTGCCAAGGCTCGCTCTCAAGTTGGCAACGGGTGCCGGCAAGACCATGGTCATGGCGATGCTCATCGCCTGGCAGACGATCAACGCAGTCCGCCGCCCGAGAAGCCAGAAATTCACACGCGGTTTCCTCGCCATCGCGCCGGGATTGACGATTCGCGACCGCTTGCGCGTTCTTCAGCCGAACGATCCAGATAGCTACTACCGGACACGTGAGTTGGTACCGAGCGATTTGCTCGGTGACCTCGGGCGCGCCAAGATCGTCATTACGAACTACCACGCATTCAAACAACGCGAGAAACTTCGTCTTTCGAGGGGCAATCGGGCGTTGCTCCAAGGGCGTGGCCCAGCGATTCAGACACTCGAATCTGAAGGCGAGATGCTTCAACGTGTGATGCCCGAGCTGATGGGCATCAAGGGCATCCTTGTCCTTAACGACGAAGCCCATCATTGCTATCGTGATAAGCCCGGTGATGACGAAGAGCGGCAGCTCGTTGGGGATGACCGCAAGGAGGCCCAGAAGAATCAAGAAGCTGCCAGGCTGTGGATTTCTGGGATTGAAGCGGCAACCCGCAAGCTTGGTGTTTGCCGGGTCTTTGACCTGTCCGCGACACCATTTTTTTTACGAGGATCCGGATACGCTGAAGGAACACTCTTCCCTTGGACGATGAGTGACTTCTCGCTCATGGACGCGATCGAGTGTGGCATCGTCAAGCTGCCGCGCGTACCGATCGCCGACAACATCCCAGGCGAGGACATGCCCACCTTTCGCGAGTTGTGGAAACACATCCGAAAGAAGATGCCCAAGAAGGGCCGAAGCAAGGCTGGCACACTTGATCCCTTAAAGATCCCGGTCGAGCTTCAAACTGCGCTGGAAGCGCTCTACGGGCATTATGAGAAGACTTTCGACCTCTGGGCTGATGCGGAGATCGATGTGCCGCCTTGCTTCATCGTCGTGTGTAATAACACGTCAACATCAAAGCTGGTTTATGACTATATCGCCGGCTTTGAACGACGGGACACCGATGACGCGACGCATCTCACCAACGGCCGTCTCAGACTGTTCAGGAACTACGACGAACACGGGAATCCCTTGGCACGCCCGAGGACCCTCCTGATCGACAGTGAGCAGCTCGAATCCGGTGACGCTCTCGATCGCAATTTCAGGAAGATGGCTGCGAGCGAGATCGAACGGTTCCGGCGCGGAATCATCGAGCGAACCGGAGACAGGCAACAAGCCGAAGATTTGACGGATCAGGATCTCCTGCGTGAAGTGATGAATACCGTCGGGAGGAAGGGCCGGCTCGGCGAGTCAATTCGTTGTGTCGTGTCTGTCTCGATGCTCACAGAAGGCTGGGACACCAACACTGTGACGCATGTCTTGGGTGTCCGTGCCTTCGGAACCCAGCTTCTCTGCGAGCAGGTGATCGGCCGGGCGCTCCGGCGTCAGTCGTACGATCTCGGAGAGGATGGCCTCTTCCCCGTGGAATATGCAGATGTGCTCGGCATTCCCTTCGATTTCACGGCCGAGCCCGTGGTGGCGCCGCCACAACCCCCGCGCGAAACAGTATTGGTGCGCGCGGTCTCGCCCGACCGAGACGACTGCGAAATCCGGTTCCCGAGAGTCGAAGGGTATCGCGTCGAATTGCCCGAAGAGCGGCTGGCAGCGAAGTTCACGGGCGACTCGACCTGGGTTCTGACGCCAGACGTGGTCGGCCCGACGGTGACTCGCAACGCCGGAATTCTCGGTGAAGCCGTTGACCTGAGCCTCGTCCATACTAACGAGCTGCGGCGCTCGACCCTACTCTTTCACTTGACGCATCGGCTCTTGGTGACGCATTGGCGCGATCCCGACGGAGAGCCCAAGCTGTTCCTCTTCGGCCAGCTCAAGAGCATTGCGCGTCAATGGCTCGACAAACATCTCGAATGTCAGGGCGGTACCTATCCTGCGCAGTTGATGTATCAGGAACTGGCCGATATTGCCTGTGAGCGCATCACACGTGGCATCGTCGCTCGGTTCGTCGGTGAGAAGCCAGTCCAGGCGGTGCTCGACCCATACAATCCCGTTGGCTCGACGGCACACGTGCGGTTCTCGACCTCCAAACCGACGCGCTGGAAGACGGACGCACGTCGTTCACACGTGAATTGGGTGGTTTGTGACAGCGATTGGGAGGCCGAGTTCTGTCGAGTTGCCGAGTCACATTCTCAAGTCTTGGCGTACGTCAAGAATCAGGGCCTTGGCTTTGAAGTGCCGTATCGCGTTGGCGCTGAAGCGCGCCGGTATCTTCCCGACTTTATCGTGCTTGTGGATGACGGCCGGGGACGCCATGATCCGCTGCAACTCATCGTTGAGATCAAGGGCTACCGCCGCGAGGATGCCAAGGAAAAGAAGGCGACGATGGACACCTATTGGGTGCCTGGCGTCAACCATCTCGGGCGCTATGGCCGATGGGCATTCGCGGAAATTACTGAGGTCTACCGCATCGAATCCGATTTCAAAGCGAAGGTCGAGAGCCTATTTCGCGAAATGATCGACACCACCACCGCGGCCGGCCCGTCGAGCACCGCGAGTGAGGATCCTAGCTGATGGCAAAGAAACGCAAGAAGTCGCCCAAGCAGGTCGAGACGATCGTCCATGATGAGGCGAAGCGCACCAATATTCCGACGGCGGAGTTTCAGAGCTTCCTCGATGACGAGGCAAAGCATCCGATCCAGGTCGCCTACGAGCGGCGCAATCCAGATCTCGATCCACAGTTGGTTTGGCGCGGTAAGGATCTACAAGATTGGTCGGATCTCGTGGCACCGGCCCCGCCGCTATTCATTCAGGAGAAGGTCCATCCCAAGGTCTTGATCGATGCTCTTCGAGCAAGGACCAGTCGGTCAGAGGCCGAGCAGTCGGGATTTCAGGCCGACCTATTTGCCGACTTCAATGGCTTGCCGAACGCCGACGTCAAGACGGATTTCTACCAGCACGACGCCAACTGGACGAATCGGATGATCCTGGGAGACAGCCTCCAGGTTATGGCGTCACTTGCCGAGCGCGAAGGGTTGCGGGGCAAGGTTCAATGTATTTATTTTGACCCGCCGTATGGCATCAAGTTCAACTCCAATTTTCAATGGTCGACGACCAGTAGAGATGTCAGGGACGGCAAGGCGGACCACATCACACGCGAACCTGAGCAGGTCAAAGCATTTAGGGATACCTGGCGGGATGGGATCCATTCATACCTGACATACCTCCGAGACCGATTGACTGTGGCTCGTGAGCTCCTCGCCGAGAATGGCTCGATTTTCGTTCAGATCGGCGACGAGAACGTACATAGAGTGAGATGCTTACTTGACGAGATTTTTGGTGAAGACTGCAAGGTAGTAGAAATCGTCGTAAAGAAAAAAGGTAGTCAGCGGTCATCGTATATCGACTCAGTAAACGACTATATTCTGTGGTACGGAAAATCACCTCGATCCACTGGTTCAGTGAAGTTCAGGACTCTCTATGAAAAACGTGCTGTCGACGCGGATACCGTCGATGAGTTTTCAAGAGTGGAGTCGACGACGGGGCAACAATTCAATCTCAAGAAGTATACGGACTCGACAGGCCAGAAACTCGACTTCAGGCAATACCCCTCCCGTGTCGATGCAGAGTTTCCAGCAGGCAGCCGTCTTTTCAGGCCTTGGCCTATTACAAATGGAGGCCATCGGCCTAATCAGATGGATCCTGTGATGTACATGGGTGAATCTGTCACGCCGCCTAAGGGAAACTGCTGGCGCCACACTTCACGGCCCCAAAGTGGCGTGCTCTCTGGGATGGGGCGGCTACAAGCGGCAGGGAGGCTAATTCGTTCTAGAACAGCGTTGGACTATAAAAGATATCTAGATGATTTCCCGTTTAAAGGGGTGTCAAATTGGTGGGATGGATTCGGTGGTGCTCCGAATCAAGTGTACGTGGTTCAGACCAACGAGAGAGTGGTAGAACGCTGTATTTTGATGGCTACTGATCCAGGAGAATTGGTTCTCGACCCAACATGTGGATCGGGAACGACAGCAGCGGTGGCAGAGCGGTGGGGGCGACGATGGATTACAGTTGACACATCACGCGTAGCGCTAGCTCTGGCTCGCGCACGCCTGATGGGAACTTGCTACCCGTTTTTTCTACTTTCAGACAGCGCTGAAGGACAAGAAAAGGAATCTGCGATTACGGGCAGAGGGCCAAAGGTCGCTGGTGCGTTCGGAAACGACGTCAGACATGGCTTTGTGTATCGTAGATCTCCATACATCACATCTGGAGTAGTAGCTAACAACTCCGAGATCGATGTGATCTGGGAGCGTTTCCAAGAAATCCTCGGACCGCTGCGCAGCGATCTGAATACGGAGGTCGACGAGGATTGGGAAGAGTGGCAGATTCCCCGCGACGTTGGTGACGGATGGTCTGCGCGGGCCAAGGGGCTTCACGCTGAATGGTGGCAGCAAAGCATCGCTCGGCAAAAAGAGATCGATGCCTCCATCGCTGCCAGTGCCGACTACGAATACCTTTATGACAGACCGTATGAAGCGAAGGGCACGGTGCGGGTGGCAGGACCGTTCACCGTCGAGAGCCTTTCGCCTCACCGGACGTTGGCAGTAGATGAAAAAGATGAGCTTGTTGATAAATCGGTAGAGCCGGGCGCGATGGCCAGCAACGAGCAGGATTTCACCGCGGTTATCTTGGAGAATCTGCGGTCCGCAGGCGTGCAACAAGTCCACAAAGAAGACAAGATCGCCTTTTCCAGCGTCACCCCATGGCCCGGATACTATGTCTGCGCTGAAGGTAGGTATACCGAAACCGGGGACGATGCGGAAGGCGAGGGCGTCCAACGGCGTGCAGCCATCTTCGTCGGCCCAGAGTTTGGTACCGTCTCCAGGCAAGATCTGATCGTGACCGCCCGAGAAGCGGTCGAAGCCGGCTTCGACGTCCTGATCGCTTGTGCCTTCAGCTTCGAGGCCCACACCACCGAGTTTACGAGGTTGGGGAAGCTGCCAATCCTCAAGGCTCGCATGAACGCCGATCTCCACATGGCCGACGAACTGAAGAACACCGGCCAAGGCAACCTTTTCGTCATCTTCGGCGAGCCCGACATCGATATCCTGCCAGCCGATGGAGACGATGCCGAAAACGGGCAGATCCAGGTCCGCATTAAAGGTGTCGACGTTTTCCACCCTAGCACCGGAGAGATCCGAAGCGACGATCCAGATGGCATCGCGTGTTGGTTCATCGACACGGACTACAACGAAGAGAGTTTCTTCGTACGCCACGCCTACTTCCTCGGCGCGAACGATCCGTACAAGGCATTGAAAACCACCCTCAAGGCCGAGATCGACCGAGAAGCTTGGGAGACTCTACACAGCGAAGTGTCTCGTCCGTTCGACAAACCTTCATCCGGCCGAATCGCCGTCAAAGTGATCAACCACCTGGGCGACGAAGTCATGAAAGTCTTCCGAGTCGACGGATGAAGTTTCGCATCGCTGACACCTTCGTCAGTAGCCTCGGGCGGCTTACAGGTGCTGAGCAGAAGGCAGTCAAGACGACCGCCTTTGACCTCCAAGTCAATCCGGCGCAACCTGGCTTGAAGTTCCATCGGCTCGATCGGGCGAAGGACAAGGATTTTTGGTCCGTGAGGGTGAACCGCGACCTGCGCCTCATCGTCCACCAGACTGGGTCTAGCCTCATGCTCTGCTACGTCGCTCACCACGACCCCGCATATCACTGGGCCGAGCGGCGGAAGATCGAACGACATCCTAGGACTGGATCGGCGCAGATCGTCGAGGTTCGGGAGACTATCCGCGAGATCGAGATTCCGCGCTATGTAGAGGCCCTGGAATCTGCGGGGCGAGATCTAGAGCCGCTGTTCGGTGACATGTCTAATGACGACCTACTCACGTACGGCGTCCCGTCGGAATGGCTAGATGACGTTCGACAAGTCACCGAAGACTCGTTGTTCGACCTCGCGGAACACTTACCAGGCGAAGCCGCCGAGGCACTACTCGAACTGGCCACGGGCGGCAAACCGGAAATATCGGTCCAGAGCACTTCCGACACCGATCCCTTCGCCCATCCCGATGCGCAGCGTCGATTCCGCGTGATGGATGATATCGATGACCTCCGACAAGCGTTGGAATACCCATGGGATAAGTGGACGGTCTTCCTGCATCCGGCACAACGCGCGCTCGTCGAACGCGACTACAACGGACCGGCACGGGCAGCAGGCTCGGCTGGAACGGGCAAAACCGTGGTGGCCCTCCATCGAGCGGCCCATTTGGCTCGCAAGCTACCCGAGGCGCGCGTGCTGCTTACCACCTTCGACGATCCCCTGGCGTGCGCTCTAGAGACCAAGCTCGATCGCCTCATCGGTCACGATCCCGACGTGCATGCGCGGATCGTCGTCGAGGGGATCGACGCTGTAGCTCGCCGTACGATCGAACAGGCAGGGGAGAGCGTCGAGATCGCCGACCCGGAAACCCTGCGGTGTTGGCTTCGAGACGCAGCGGCGGGGCACGCCCCCCGGTTCCCGCAACGATTCCTCGAAACCGAGTGGTGGGACGTCGTCGATGCGTGGGGACTGGAATCGTGGGAAGCGTATCGAGACGTCCCGAGACTCGGTCGCAAGACGCGCCTTGGCGAGAAGCAGCGGGAGGCGTTCTGGGCGATCGCCAAGGCTGTCCGAGAGCAGTTGGTGGCTCACAACCTGTCGACATCGTCAGGGGCCTTCGTGCGGGCCGAGAAGCTTTTGGCAGCCAGTAGAGCTGGCCCGCCGTTCGATGTCGCCGTCGTCGACGAGGCGCAAGATATCGGCGTGGCAGCGTTGCGCTTCTTGACGGCGCTGGCGGGAAAGTGGCCTAATGGGCTCTTTTTCTCCGGTGACTTGGGGCAGCGCATCTTCCGCTCTCCCTTCTCGTGGCGCGCTCTCGGCGTCGACGTCCGAGGCCGTTCGCACACCCTCCGGATCAACTACCGGACTTCGCACCAGATCCGCCGGCAGGCGGATCGCCTGATGCCGACAGAAATGGTCGACGTAGACGGCAATCGAGATAAGCGGGTCGGCACCGTTTCGGTATTCAACGGCTCCGAGCCGCAGATCTCAATTGCTATCAATCCCGCCGAGGAACGGGCCATCGTCGTAGAGTGGTTGAGAGCGCGCGTCAAAAACGGGATTACCGCGGACGAGATCGGTGTCTTCGTCCGAAGCAAGACGGAGCTATCGCGCGCCCTCGACGCAGTTCACGAGTCCGGGCTGCCATCGACCCAACTCGGCCGGCGCGTAACTCATACATCGAATTCCGTGGCTGTCGGCCCGATGCACCGAGCCAAGGGTTTAGAGTTCCGCGCTGTCGTCGTCATGGCATGCGATGACGAGATTCTCCCTTCTCAAAGGCGCATCGAGAATGTTGCCGACGAAGCCGACCTCGAAGACGTGTACGAGACCGAGCGCCATCTGCTGTACGTCGCCTGCACACGCGCCAGAGACCATCTGCTCGTCGCAGGGGTGACACCGGGTTCAGAGTTCCTCGACGACTTTGCCAGCAATCCGCCGGTTGCCGGAAATCAGTAGGCCTCTGGGTTTTATCCCGGAATGCTGTTTTTGGCGATTCCATCCGAACAAGCATTTTTGCGCCTATCGAGAGCGTTCACAGAATCGGGGAAGTCATCGCGCCACTCCTCCCCAGAAAGAAGTACGGGCTCTCCGACTCCTTGATCGCCACCAGTCGACTTCGCCGTTGGAGATAGTTAAGCAAGATCCCTGTGCTGCGGTGGTATGGCAACGATTCGTTCCTTGGCTCCCTTGCAGCCTGCTCCCCGTGCCAGGCACACATCCTGCTCGCAGGCACACACCCTGCCCGGGCACACATCCTGCTGCGCGACGCAGGCCGCCTGTAGAACCGACCGAGCTGCCATACCCGACACCCGCACCCGGTCGAGTAGGATCTCCCGATGGTTGGGCAGGATGCCGCAGAGCAATCCGGCCCTGTGTTGCTCCTG
>JAJCXO010000171.1 GCA_029263395.1 Acidobacteriota bacterium
AACGCCAGGCCGACTCCGAGATCCAGCTCGCTGAAGCTGCCTGAGCGGCATCGTAGTCGAATTCACACCACAGCCTGAGTCTGCAGCGGCCAGGCCCAGATCCGCACGGGCACAGGACGTGTGGTTCGCCGTACGCTTACCAGGAGACGCCGTAGTCATCAGCCACCTTGGAGCTGCCGCTTCAAGGTGGCTGAACTGCGTCTGTGTTAGTTGACCGGGTCTGCGTTGGCGAGAGTGCGTCTCGGTGGGTCGGCGCTCTGCAGAGGCGCCGTCTGGTCATCGAGTTTGACAACTAGTGCTTGACTTTTGAGGTTAACTGGAGAATAATTTTTGAGTACTCAAAATTCGCTTCTGCGATAAAAGACCTAGCAATGGTTGTTGACGAAGAGACGAGGTTGGTATGAGACGGCGAGATGACATCGAGTTGGGCTGCGGGGTTGCACGGTGGCTCGGGTTGGCAATCGGTCTTGGTTTGACGGTACATAGTTCGATGGCTCACATCGTTCCTCCAGAGGACCTGCACCCAGTGACCGCGAGTCATCGTCGTATGGGATTTGTGCTCAGTCTAAATCCGGTCCTGTGGGACGCAGTGGAGAAGGATGCAGCAACCATCGCTGAAGGTTTATCCCAAGTTGCCTCGAATGAGGCTCTCGACTATCAACACGAAGTTTCGAGGCTGATCGCCGCGCAAGTTACTTCTGTGGATGAAGGTTTGCCGCCAGCAACGCGTCGCGAGACCGCCCGTCGTGTCTTCGATTTGTCGACGCGGGCCGTCGCCTCGAAGCTGCTCCTCCACCTAGACGCTGCTCGGGCGAGCCTCGCCGACTATCGTGTGGCGATGGGGAACCTCGAGGAAGCCCGGCAGCTTTGGGCTGCTTTCGAGGATGACTTGCGAGCTACCGATCGCGAAGCCTTTGTCCGTCTTGGCCGAACGTGGTTAGCCCTCGGGGATGCCTTAGGCAGACCGGGCTTCCTCGGCGCTGGAAAGATCGAGGCCGCACCAGCTACGTTCGATCGTGAGTCGACCGATATCGTGAACTACGTCGAAGTCTTCCTGGGGCAGGGTCGCAGCGACCTAATGATGGATCACTTGGAGCCACTATCTGTCCGCAGCCCAAGCTTCGAGCGTCGATTGGCACTGCCGGCCAAACTACCTCCCGGCAGCAATATCAACAAACAATTGCCTCGGCCTCGGCAGATTCTAAATATGGCCACTCGTGGCGTCGACGAGAGCGAAACTGTCCTTATCGCGTTGGGTGATATGGCGTTCGACAGCTCGGCGATCTTCGGTGAACCTGCTCGGTCCCTCGGAATCAGCTGTAACACCTGCCACAACAAGAGCATAACCAACCCCAACTTCTTCATCCCGGGGCTTTCGACACGCCCCGGAGGTCTCGACGTGTCGAATAGTTTTTTTGCCCCGCATGCCAACAACGGGCACTTCGATCCGATCGACATTCCAGATCTTCGTGGGATTCGCTTCACGTCACCTTATGGGCGTAACGGGCGTTTTGAGTCGTTGCGCGACTTTACTCGTAACGTCATCGTCAACGAATTCAATGGCGGAGAACCAGATCCGGTGATGCTCGATGGGCTGATCGCCTACATGTTGGAGTTTGACTTTCTGCCTAATCCGTTTGTTGATCGAGATGGACGCTTGAATGACAGGGCCTCGGCAGCGGCGCACCGGGGCGAGGAGATCTTCAATCGCCCATTCCCACAGATGGCGGATCGGTCCTGCGCAAGCTGTCACAATCCTTCCGATCACTTCTTGGATCGGAAACGGCACGATATCGGTTCGATGGAAGGTGCGGAGGCGTTTTCTCGTGATGGTGCTCTCGACACGCCGACACTGCTTAGTGCACGTTATACCGCACCTTATTTTCACGATGGGCGCTTCGATACGCTGGAAGCTGTCAACCAATGGTTCAACGGAAACTTCAAACTCGGTCTCAGCGAGGCGGAAGTTGCGGATCTGACGGTCTATGTCGAAACTATCGGTGACGGTATCGAGGCCTATGAAGACACGGTCTATACCTTGGAAGCTGAACTCGAAGAGTTCAGCTTTTTCCTTTCGACCTACGAGTTCTTGGAGAGACGAGAAAAGCCTGGGTTGATGGAGGTGACCTTCGAGACCATCGCCTATGAGATCCGGGCTCACAAGTGGGATATACAAGACCGTAGCCAACTACCGGTGCTCGATCGGTTGGCGGAGCTGATGGATCAAGCATCGGCCGCCAACCGGGAAGATGATTCAGAGGTTCGACGAGCCCGGGTGGCGGAGTATCGTCGCGTGTACGCAGAGCACAAGGAAGTACTGAGATGAGAGCAGGAAGAGAGTCCTATTTCGCGAGACCTACCCTAGCATTCGCTTTGGCCGGGGCTTTGTGCCTGGCCGCGGTGACGGAGGCGGCGCCAAAGAAGCTGCGGATGGTTTTCATCGCTTACGAGAACCCGAATCAGTTGATCGAGAATGTCGAACCGGTGACCGAGTATCTCGAACGTAAGCTGGGGGTCGAGATCGAGCACTTTGCGGCGACGGATTACACGGCGGTGGTGGAGGCATTACGTCACGGCTCGGCCGATGCTGGTTTTATGGGGCCGCTGCAATATGTTCTGGCTCATCATGAAGCCGGAGCCAGGGCGATCCTCGGTGAGATCTACAACGGCTCATCGACGTATGTGTCACATATCTTTGTGCGCAAGGACAGCGGCTTCGCCAAGTTGGCGGATCTGAAGGGCCACTCGATGGCTTTCGTCGATCCGATCTCGTCGTCCGGCTACATGTATCCGCTCGACGCCTTCAAGGATCAAGGCTTGATCGGTAACCGAGAGGATGCGGACCAATTCTTCCAGCAAATTTATTTTGCTGGCGGTGACGAGCAAGCGATCCGGGCGGTCCTCAATGGATTCGTCGACGCTGCGGGCATCGGCCAGTATGCGTTTGACCTATTGCGCGGTGATGAGCGCGACCAGATTATCAAGATCGGCGAGTCAAAGCCGATCCCATCACATTGTGTGGTCGTCCGCGAAGGCCTCGATCCAACTCTGGCAGCCAAGCTTAAGCAGGCGCTGCTGGAACTCAGCGAAGGCCCGGACAAGAACCTTCTGCAATACCTGTACAGTGTGGATGGTTACGTTGAGGTCTCTCATGACACTTACGCTGAAGTCGAACGCGTAGCGCGGACCTATGGATTCCTAAAGCGGCAGAAGGGGTCATGATTGTCCGGCTAGATAGTACCTTTGTTCATTCTCAGCCGGTTGTTCGACTCGAAGGTATTCATGTGCTCTTCGGCCGCACCTTAGCCCTCGATCTCGAGACTCTCGAGATCGAAGCGGGGGAGAGGGTATTCATTCTTGGACACAGTGGCTCAGGCAAAACAACCCTCTCTCGGTTGATCAAAGGACGCCTCAAACCCTCGACCGGTGACGTCCAGGTTCTGGGAGGAGATCCGGCGGCGCGGGAGTCACGAGACCACCGAACCATTCAGCGTCGGGTTGCGATGATCGATCAAGAGTTCCACCTGGTTCCGCGTTTGACCGCCGTCGGCAACGTGCTACATGGCTGCCTGGGGCGAGTCAGTCCCTGGAAGAGTCTTTTCGGCTGGTACCCGCCCAAAGAGTGGCAGAAGGCCGAGGAGATCCTAGAGGAAGTTGGACTCGAGGGACTCGGTGACCGGCGGGTCGAAACTTTGTCCGGAGGCCAACGCCAGCGGGTAGTGATTGCACGTGCATTGATGCAAGAGGCTGACCTCATCCTGGCTGATGAGCCGGTTTCGGCTCTCGATCCCGAGTTGGCTGAAGACGCTCTGGAGCTGTTGGTGGAATGTGTGGCACGCCGTGGTGTTACGTTGTTGGTGAATCTCCACCAGCCGGAGTTGGCTAGGCGCTTCGCTAGTCGGTTGGTCGGCCTAGCCAACGGTGGCTTGGTGTATGACGGCCCGCCCGATGGATTCACTGAAGATGATGCGGAACTGGTCTACCGCGGTTATCGCAAGGAAAGCGCACGAAGGAGAGAGTGTGATGACGGAGCTGAGAAGAGCGTGGAAACGGCAGCTTCTCACCCGGATCTGCGGCTGGTTCGGCCTTAGCGGACTGGTCTTTTGGGCTCTGTGGTGGTCTGAGGTTGATTTCGGAGCTCTGTTGAGCTCTGGTCCACGCTTTGCGGAGTTCTTTACCCGTTTGGTGCCGCCAGACTGGAGTGCAACCCAACTGGTGGTTCACTCGGCCATCGAGACTTTGATGATCGCCCTTGCCGGGACCGCACTGGCGGTGATTGTGTCGTTGCCACTTGGCTTCCTGGCAGCTAGCAACGTGTCGCCACCTTGGGTTTCGCAGCCTACGAGGTTGTTCCTGGGCTTGATTCGTTCGATTCCCTTGATCATCGTCGCCCTGCTGTGCGTCTCCGCGGTCGGGCTTGGCCCTTTCCCCGGTATGTTGGCGATTGCGTTTCACTCAGTGGGAATGCTCAGCAAATTTTACGCCGAAGAGTTCGAAACCGCGGATGAGGGTATCCTTTCGGCGGTGCAAGGTACCGGCGCGACTTGGGCTCAGACCCTACGCTACGGCCTTTTTCCTCAATCGGTGCCTCAGGTGGTTGCCTTCTCGGTTTATCGCCTCGAAATGAATTTCCGTGATGCTGCCGTCTTGGGATTGGTAGGCGCTGGCGGCATCGGTTACTACATTCAGCTTTATGTCCGAGGGTTTCAATACGAGAAAGTTGCGGTGTTGCTACTGGTCATCATCGCAGTGGTCACCGTTCTCGATCAGCTGAGCTTCTGGGTGCGACGCTGGGTACGATAAAGACCGGGGTGCAATAGCGACTTCGTGCGGTAGAGACCTGGTGCGCTAAGACCTGGTGGGGTAGGACCAGAGCGCGGTGAACATGTAGTGCAGAGCGGTAGCCGCAATACGACGAGCGGCTTGCCCCATACTGACTGAGAGTCTGCGATGTGTTGCCGACAGGCGACCTAGGAGAGTTGTAGCCATGCGTACGAACAGTTGTTGCTCTAGATTACGACCTTCGATCCGTAGTATCGTTCTGGTGGGATGGCTTGCCATCGTGACAGCAGACGGAATCAAGGCAGATGACGCTGCTGAGTTGATCACGGACCGGCCGGATCAGACCGAATCATCGCTTGTCGTGCAGGATGGTTCGTACCAGCTTGAGGTCGGCTGGACCTTTACTCGTGATCACCAGAATGGGGTGCTCACCAAGGCCCACGAGGCTCCCGGTAGTCTGTTGCGTGTAGGATTGTTGCCGAACGTCGAGCTACGCATCGGCTGGACCGGATTTGTGACCTCAGAGACTCGTGCTGGCAGCTTAGAAGTCAATGACGACGGCATCGGTGATGGCGAAGTCGGCATCAAGGTTCACCTCGCTGAGGAGCAGGGAAAGCGTCCCGAGATGGCATTACTTCTCAGTACGTCATTGCCAATCGGCGACTCCTCCTTGACCAGTGATCGATTTGATCCTTCGTTGCGCTTGGCGTTTTCTCACTCCCTCTCGGACCGAGTCGGTATGGGGTACAACGTTGGTCTTAACCTAGAGTCTGAGGCGGGAGTCGATGGCGCAGTCAGTACGCTGTCAAGCGCCTTCTACACTCTGGCATTGGGCTTCGAACTCAGTGATCGCTGGGGAGCCTTTATCGAGCTCTACGGTGGCGTCGCAGTTAGTGCCTCTGGAGATCCCACACATTCGTTTGATGGCGGCTTTACGTATCTACTGCGGGACAATGTCCAGCTTGACATTGCCGCGGGACTTGGGCTTTCCGACGCAGCGGACGATGTCTTCTTCGGCCTCGGGTTGTCGGTGCGTTTTCCGGACTGAGATCCGGACAGATAGAGAGTGTCGGCCTCTCATCACGCCAACCGATGGGTGATTGTTCACAGCAGGCTCTTCGTAGGGTAGGCTGAACGTGCAGGGACGCCATCCGACTTGGAGATGCCGATGCCGGTACTACCGACCGAACCCGTGCTCACCGTTTTACTGTTCAGCTGCTTTGCTGCGGCCTGCTCTGCTTTGGGTGCCGTACCGTTTGCGTTTGGAGGTGGGCCACCGCGTTCTGTAATCGGAGCGGCATATGCCCTTGCCAGCGGTTTGATGTTAGGCGCCGGCTATTTGTTGATGACCACGGCACTTGAGAGAATGACACTACCGGCAGTACTGGGTGCTGGCGCTGGTGTCGCCTACACTTACTGGACCCGGACCTATCTCGGCATCGAGCACAAAGAAGCTGAGATCGGGGTACGAGAACGGGCCGAGTTGGGTTATCAGACAATCCTCCAGAACACCCTACACTCGGCTGCTGAAGGCATTGCAATCGGTGTCGCGATGGTGATGGTCGCGGGCGACTTGAGGCCAGGAATTTTCCTGGCACTGGTGTTGGCGGTTCACAACGTGGGTGAGGGTATGACGATGACTGAACTTCTGCGTCGTCGTGGCCTATCGGTGGGAGAGTCCGCTGGGCTGTGTGTCGTAACCAACGTCACCCAGCCACTGCTCGCTGTTGCCGCCTTTGCCTTGCTGCCGACCTTGGGCAATCTGTTACCGATCGCCCTAGGTTTTGCGGCCGGCTCTTTGGTGTTTTTGGTGCTGACGGAATTGGTTCCAGAATCGTACGAGCGGGCGAGCACCACGATGGTTGCGACGTTGATGAGCGTCGTCACCGCGACGGTCGTGCTGCTCGAGCATGTGCTGCTGTAGGCGATGTCGATCGACACTAACTTCCTAGGATGGGCGGGCACCAGGTGGCCAGCTGCAGGGTGGCGTCGATGTGGTTAGCTGTGGGCCAAGTTTTTCTCTTTGGACTCGTGACTGCTTTGGCCACGGGCCTTGGAGCCTTACCGTTCGCTTTCATGCGCGAGGTATCAAAACGTACCCTGGCACTGGCCCACGCGGTCGCCTCTGGCTTGATGTTGGGCGCCAGCTTCGGCCTGATTGTCGAAGGGAGCCACTATGGCACAGTCCAAACATTGACCGGCGGCATGATCGGGGTTGTATTCATTCTTTTGGGTCAACAGCTGCTGGCGGGGAAGGGGCCTGCATTTGGCGAACTACGGGGTGCCGGCGCGCGCAAAGTCATTCTGATTCTGGCTGTTATGACGCTACATTCTTTCGCTGAAGGGGTCGCGGTTGGGGTTGCCTTTGGCGGTGGTGAGCACCTCGCCGTGCTAATCACTTTTGCGATTGCGGTGCACAACGTTCCTGAAGGGCTAGCGATCAGCGCTGTAATGCGCCCCAAGGGGGCAAGCCTCGCCGCCTGTGCTGGCTGGAGTATCTTCTCGTCGTTGCCGCAACCGCTGATGGCGGTTCCGGCCTTCCTGTTCGTCGACAGCTTTCGCGCCCTCTTACCCTATGGTTTGGGTTTTGCCGCCGGTGCGATGGTCTTGATGGTTTTCCTCGAGCTGCTGCCTGAAGCCTATGATGGCGCCAGCCGGTCGACTATCGGTTTGTGGGTCAGCCTAACGTTAGGGGCGATGATCCTGTTTCAGCGCTATCTCTAGGGACGTTATAGAACGTCTCTAGAATAGGCGGTGGCCAGCGAGTCGGCGTACTCGTTCCAGCGCGACCCCGCATGGGCTTTGATCCACTTCAAGTTGGCGCCGTGGTGACGCAGCGAAAGCTCGTAGGCGCGTTGCACGAGTTCGAGGTTTTCGACGGGTCCCGTCTTGCGCTTCCAGCCGAGACGTTTCCAGCCTGCTGCCCATTCGTTGATCGTTCGAACACACAAATTGCTGTCGCTCCAGATAGTCACTTCGGCATCATCCGGCAGCAGTTCGTAGGCGGCGATCAAAGCGGTGAGCTCCATGCGGTTGTTGGTGGTGCTCGGATCGTGACCATGGCGCTGATCGACAACTTGATTGTCTCGCACCCACACCGTACCCCAGCCACCGGGACCTGGATTTCCGGTGCAGGCTCCGTCGGTGAAGACGCCTTCCTTCGGTCCATCCTGGTATCGTTCCAGTACCTGGCTGGTAGTGAGGTTTTGTTCCTTTGACTTTGTCCTGCGCCGTTTTGGACGCGGTTTAGATTTCTTGGCGTTGGCTACGCTTGAGTTCTTGTTTTTGCACTTCCAGCATTGAGACGGCACCCAACCTGGGTACCGCGCCAAAATATCGGGCTTAACAGTGAACTGCTTTTCGCAGCTGCGGCAGGTGAAGGGCGTTTCGGCCATCCAGGGTCTCTCCTCAAACGTAAAGTGTGTAGGTAGGAAATATAGCAGTGCCCGCGGAGAAGGGGGAGGCCGCGAGCGGTGTAGGTTCCCTTGACGAGGCTAGCCCGCATCGTTGAAACTGATGCGACCCAACCGACTTGCCAGGCCCTCACCAATCCACCTGACACAACGTTCCCTGATCGTGGAGAAAGCATGAAAACAGTGCGGAAACTGCTGCCCACTTTGCTTTTGATCACCGCCTGTGCGGCACCAGAAGCTCCTGTCGCTGAAGCTCCGGCCCCCGCGGCGGCTACCGAGCAAGTTAATTGGGCGATAGCCATCCATGGAGGCGCTGGAGTCATTTCCAAGTCTATGGACGGAGTTCGCAAACAAGCCTACGTGAGTGGTCTGGAAGAAGCTCTGACGGTCGGTCGGGATATGTTGGCAGAGGGCGCGGAGGGCCTGGATGTGGTCGAGCAGGTCATCAAAGTCCTTGAAGATTCACCACTGTTCAATGCTGGAAAAGGAGCCGTCTTTACCAACGACGGCAAGAACGAGCTCGATGCTGCAATCATGGATGGTCGGGATCTCAACTGCGGAGCGGTCTCGGGAGTCAGCACCGTCAAGAATCCGATCTCTTTGGCACGCCGAGTGATGACAGACTCGCGGCATGTGTTTTTTGTACGGGAAGGTGCCGAGCGTTTTGCTGATGAGATGGGGGTAGCCAGAGTCGACCCCGGCTACTTCTTTGTACAGCGTCGTTGGGATGCGCTGCAGAAGGTGCTCGAGAATGAAGAACAGGACGCCGCAGAGAAACACGGCACCGTGGGTTGTGTGGTCCTCGATCGTGCGGGCAATCTAGCTGCAGGCACCTCGACTGGTGGCATGACCAACAAACGTTTTGGACGAGTAGGAGATGTTCCGGTCATTGGCGCCGGGACTTATGCCAAGAATAAGACCGCGGCGATATCCTGCACCGGTTTCGGGGAGCAGTTCATCCGCCACACAGTGGCCCACGATGTTTCAGCCTTGATGGAGTACAGGGGGATGAGTGTTCGAGAAGCTGCAGAAGAAGTAATCCATAAGAAACTCGACAAGGGTGATGGTGGTTTGATTGCTGTCGGTCACAACGGTGAAATCGCACTGGTTTTCAATTCTGCCGGGATGTTTCGCGGCGCTGCGGATTCTAGCGGCCGATTTGACGTCGCTATCTGGGAGTAGGGCTCTTGAGTGATTCGCTAGCGCGACGCAACCGGTTGGCAGGCGAAGTCAGCCCTTATCTCCTGCTGCACCAAAGCAACCCGGTAGATTGGTATCCCTGGGGTGAAGAAGCGTTGGAGCGAGCCAGGAAAGAAGATCGTCCAATTTTTCTTTCAGTTGGCTACTCGACTTGTTATTGGTGTCATGTGATGGAGCGGGAGTCGTTCTCCGACCCGCAGACTGCTGCACTGATGAACCGGTTCTTCATCAACATCAAGCTCGACCGGGAGGAACGGCCCGAACTTGACGAGATTTACATGGCGGCCACACAGATTCTCACTCACCAAGGTGGGTGGCCCAACTCGGTCTTTTTGACACCACAATTGGTCCCGTACTTCGCAGGCACTTACTTCCCACCCGAAGGGCGCCAGGGCATCCCGAGCTTTCGACATGTGCTCGAAAGTATGGCAGAAGCCTGGAAAAGCCGCCGCGATGATGTGTTTCTGCAGGCCAAAGAGCTCAAGGTGGCGATGCGCCAGTTCCTCGAAGAACGTGGCGAGCCGGCTCAACATCCGCCTTCTGCAGACGTCGCTGAGAGTTCGCTAGAGGCCCTGGCAAAGCGGTTCGATGCGATTTGCGGAGGATTTGGCAGCGCTCCGAAGTTTCCATCTCCCGCCAATCTTTTCTTGCTACTCAAGCTTGCAGATCGCAGACCGGATGCCGCGCGTATGCTCGAAGTGACTCTGGATCGCATGGCGCGTGGTGGCCTGTATGACCAGCTTGCGGGTGGCTTCCACCGTTATGCTACTGACAGTGAATGGAAAGTGCCTCACTTCGAGAAGATGCTCTATGACAATGGGCTGTTGCTCGAGATTTATGCGCGCGAGCATGGACGAACTGGCAGTCTAGAGTCAGCACGAATCGTCAAAGAAACAGCGACTTTTCTCGCTCGTGAAATGACTGCCTCTGAGGGCGGTTTCTGGAGTGCTATCGACGCTGAAACCGGAGGTCGTGAAGGG
>JAJCXO010000172.1 GCA_029263395.1 Acidobacteriota bacterium
TTCCCAAACCCGCCCCGCCCTCCTACCTTCTCAACCCCCCCCCCACTCCCCGGGGGGGGCGGCGCCCCCCCCCCCACCACTGTGTTGCCTCTCTACCAGGCGCCGGTCAGCGGCTGGTCGCCGGACAGGCCGAAGCTGTAACCAAGGTCGGTGGCCGGGGTCCAGGTGCCTCCTTCGTCGAAGTCGAGCAAGAAGACACGGTTCGACGGACGGTAGATACCGATGTTGTCATCGCCATCACCATTCCAATCACCGGCAAGCGGCGTGTCGCCGATCAGACCCATCAGATAGCCGAGGTCAACGCCGGGGTTATAGGCGCCGTTTTCGTTGGAGTCGAGCAAGAAGACACGGTTCGAAGGACGGTAGATACCGATGTCATCGTCACCGTCACCGTTCCAGTCACCGATCAACGGCACATCGCCGACCAGCCCCAGCAAGTAGACCTGGTCAGTGACCGGGGTCCAACTGCCGCTCTCGTCGAGATCGAGCAGAAAGAGCCTGCTGGCGGGCCGGTAGACTCCGATGTCGTCGTCGCCGTCGCCATTCCAGTCACCGATCAACGGCACATCGCCGACAACCCCCATCTGATAGGCCACGTCGGTGGGCGGCGTCCAGCTGCCACTTTCGTCTACGTCGAGCAGAAAAAGCCGATTAGCGGGCCGGTAGACTCCGATGTCGTCATCACCGTCGCCATTCCAGTCCCCCGTGATCGGCAGGTCGCCAACAACTCCAAACTGTGCTGCCTGGTCGGCCGGGGGATTCCATGTACCGCTGCCATCAACATCCATCAGGAACAGGCGATTGGGCGGGCGGTATGCACCGATACGATCGCTGCCAGGGGGCGGCCCGGTTGCAATGGTCAAGTTCCGCACCGAACTCCAGCTACCGTAGACGTTGCAGCTACCAGCCGTATTGCGGCCCCGTACCCGCCACCAATACGTATCGTCGACGAGCGGCGAGGTTACTGTGTAATTGGAAGACGTGCGGAACAGATTGATCGCCGGGCTGCCAAACCCGGGACTATCGTCGACCTGGATCTGGTACTGATCGGAGCTGGCGGCCGAGTTCCAGTTGAAGAATGGCGTGTTGTCGCCGGTGGTGCTGCCATTGGCCGGCGACACCAGGGCCGGAGTGCCTGGGATCGCGCAGGATGGTGTATTGACGGTGACGAAGACGCCGCCGGGATACGGGCTCTCGTTGGCGTCATTGGAGTAGACCAACAGTCGCCGCGTAGATTGTCCAGGCGGGGCGCTGCCAAAGTCGACGGTCACCGTCACTTGCTGCGAACCGCCGCCGCCGATGCTAAATGGCGCCGCTGGCGACCACGAGATCCAGGACGCTGATGCGTCGAGGGCAATTGCGGTGACGTTGAGAGTGAGATCGCCATCGTTGGAGATCGTGAACGACTGGGTGACGCCAGTGGTGACTTGGGCCACCGCCTGATCGAGGTTGATACGCCGCATATTGTTGACCGAGCCGCCCGAGCGGTTGTCGTCGACCGAGGTCGCGGTAGTGCGAAGCGTGCTCAGCACGTCGTCGACACTGAGGCCAGGGCTTGCTTGCTGCAGCACTGCCCAGGCGCCAGCGACATGAGGACTAGCCATCGATGTGCCGTTGAAGTTCGAAGTGCCGCCTCCCGGCACCGAGGAATTGATCGAAACTCCTGGCGCCAACAGGTCGAGGAATGTCGCGACGTTCGAAAACGACGCCACGGCATCGCCATCCGTGGTGGCTCCGACACTGACCGCCGTGGAGATACAACCCGGCGATCCCATGCTGTCGCGATAGCCCGAGTTACCAGCAGCGATCACCGTCGCGATACCGACCGAACGCAGATTGTCGATCGCCGCCTTGGTCGCGGTGTTGGCCGCATCGCAAGCCGCCTGCGTGAAGTATTGGCCGCCGCCCAGGCTCATGTTGGCGGCCGCGATATCGTAGGTAGTCCGCAGCGCGAACACCCGCTCCAGACCCCGTACCTGGTCCGAGACGTAAGACAAGACACACGGTGCCGGCGACGGACTACAGGTGGCCGCGCTGTCGAAACGCGAGAACACTTGGATCGCGATCAGATCGCTGCCGCGACCCACCCCGAAGTTCGGGCCGGTGACATTATCGCCTGCCACAGTTCCGGCCACATGCGTACCATGGTTGCAACCCGAAACCGATACTGAGCAGTTCACCCCCGAGCCTGACGCAGTAGAGCTCCCTACCCCGCCCGGGCAGACGCTGGTCGAGCTCCCACCCGTGGTCGAGTAGCAGGCTTCCGACACCACCTTGGAACCACCGGTCGAAAAGAAGGAATGACTCTTGTCGACCCCGGTGTCGAGCACCGCGACGGTCAGGCCGGTACCGGTAAAACCAGCGCCCCAGGCCGTGGGTGATCCGATCACTAGATTGCTACTCGCCATGAGCGGTGGCAATGCAACATCCTCCGCTATCGAACTCACTTCGGGAAAGGCAGCAAGCGCCACCATCGCCTCGTGGCTGAGTTCGAGGGCGAGGAAAGGGATGTACTCGTAACGGACGACAACTTCATGAGATAGGCCGGACAGACCGGCCAGCAGTTCATCCTGAAGGTCGCGGATGGCCTGGCGCTGGGCGACAACCGCTTGCTCGTCGAGTCGGCGTCCCTCGGGTTCGAAGTCCATATCCAATCCGACGATCACCCGCACCGACCCCGCCTTCTCGGCTTGGCCTGTCAGTTCGGCAAGCCGTTCGAAGTGCTGGGCCAAAACCTCACCATCGTCGTTGAACAATTGGTACGTTGCCACGTCCGACCGGCTGGTGACCAGCGTCGAACCGGCTGCGGTCCCCGAGACTCCGCGACGACGGCTCTCGGTGAAACTCAAACTCAGCGGTTCGATACGGATGTCAGGCGGATCGTTGGGATCCGACACCGTGTAGTTGCGGAAAGTGTTGTTGTTGCTCTCGTTGCTCTCTGGGATCGTACCGTCAGGATCAACCTCGCCGTGCAGACTATGGACACCGGCCCCCAAACTAATCGGCGAGTTACAGTAGCCAATCCAGCCACCCGGTGACACATTGGTGGCAGTTGTGAAGCTACAAAGGAACGAACCGTTGAGGTTGAGCTGCCACAGCTTGCCGGTGACGCTGGCATCGTTGATGTTGTAGTCGAAGTGCGGGTAGAGCACATCGCTCGGCGTCGGGTTGGTCACGACACTGCCACCACCAGCCGGCTGGTCGCGGAAGTAGACGTTGACCGCCTGCATGTCAGGCTGGGCCGAAACCTGCTTCTCGATCAGAATATTGTCGACATAAGCCCCTTCGAAATTGTTGACTGTAGAGTCGCTGTTGAAAACCACCGCAAACCACACGTTGGGCTGGCCGGTAAGATCACCGAGTGTTGGGACGTTGCCAAAATCGAGTTCGCGCAACGACCAGCCAGTGTTGGCGGTCAGGCGCTGGCCGTTGTAGTTGACACCATTGATCGAGGCGCCCCAGAACACGTAGTCATAAGGTATGTCCGGCCGCTCGGTTTCGCTCCACAGCCGCAGCTCGGCCCGCGCCGCTGAAGCGTCGGCAAGACTGAACGGGCCAAAAATCATCCAGCTGTTCATGTCGTTGTCATAGGTGCCACAGTCTGTCTGATCGCCGATATCGGCGCACCAGATCGACCATGAGCCAGCATAGGACCGGCAGCTGAGGTCGTCCCAATAGTCGAGTCCGCCCGTACTATTGTTGTCTTGGGTGTCCCAGCTGTTGTCAGCAGGAAAGCTGCCCTCAGCGGTCTCCGACAAGATTGTCGTCCAGCCGGGCGTTCCCTGAGGCTCTACTACTGCCGACTTTGCAGGGTCTCCCGGATCGGCATCACCCAAGAGACTCGGGCTGCGGATCCAGCGGTCGGCGCTGGCTGACAGCTTCAATTCCATGGCGGCTTGATCTGCTGGCGGCGCGATGGCAAGCTGATTACCACTGTCACCTTGGGCGCCAGCTGCTGGTGACAGCAGGCTGATCACGACAAGCGTGATCAAGCGTGTCACACCCCTAGTCAACTGTGCAGAACTCAAGAGGTTGAATAGTCGTTTCGAAACGTTGGCCAACATTTTTTTCTCCCCAATCTAAAGAAATAAAACCGACGGCTCTGGTCAGCGGCAAACCTGCCCCGACGAAGCCCTACCTATCCAGCAGCCGATTCGGCTGTCGACCAAAGAGGCGCTGGCACCAGACACTGAAGCCTAGCGAGGTACCCCGAGGGAACTCTCTACTCTCGATCTACTCCCAACATAACACTTTATTTTCAACGCTTAGTCTTCAGAAGACTTTATCTTCAAAGAGATATCTTCAGAAAGACTTCTCAAAAAAAAGAACCTCCAAAGAAGGCATGACCTAAAAGGACCTACCACCTTCCAATAATCTAATGTTTATATCAGATCGCGCCCAGACATGCAACAGATCCGGACGAAGACGGAACCGGACTGGTCAACTCCCCGCTCAACCAATGCTCAAGGTTTTCGAAACTGAGCGACAAAAGCGTCGAAGGCTCTGCGATCCGACCCGTTGCGAAGGATGAACCGACGCTGGGAATCTCCCTCGCGGATGTGGAACATGCCAGTCCCCATCTGGCGCTTGCTAGTGTGGGCGGCAGTGTTCGCCTCCAAGCCGCACAACCGCACAAACAGCGCCTCGATCTGATTGGGATCGAGTGATCCCTCGTTCGGCCTGCCACCGCTGTAGGTACCCGATGAGCTCTCACTGGGCGTGACCGGGTCGTAAACGAATCTCGCCTCGCCGTCCTCAGCTTGCCAGAACCGGTAGCCATTGCTGCTTTGGTCCCAGTAGCTTACGGACCATGTGTTGTCTGGCGTCGAGTCTTGTGGGTTGGGGGCTCGAGTATCGGCGTCTTGTGGGTTTGTCATGCGGCCTTTTCTACCACGCTGCCGGTGCCTTCGTCTCTGCTCTTCATGCCTGGCTCCGTTGCGGAGAGCCAGGTAGACAACTGGGGATGACCGAACCCGTATCGGCATCTACCTTCTTGCGGCTGCCGAAATACCAATTTGTACAACTTCTTTTCAAGCGACTCAAAGTAGACTCTAGCAACACCGAGCTGGCTCGAAGAGCCATCATCCATAGGAGAAAATCTATGTCAGGGACGACAGACGCTACCTCAGTCAACGGCAACGAAACGACGGTTGATACCGAGCTCGAACCATCCACCTCAGGTCTCTCGCGGCGAGGATTCTTGCACGGCGCGGGAGTGTTGGGAGCGACCAGCCTGGCCGGCGGCGCCACGCTGCTGACGCCGGGGTCGGTGGAAGCCGAGGAACGCGGTCCACTGCCCAAACGGCTGCGACAACTGAATGCCTTCCGTGTGCGCAACCGGGCAGCGCGCAATCTCTACGATCCCAACTTGCCAGACCAGGAATGCAACGGCGACGAGACCGCCTACGCCGATCGCCGCGCCAGCTTTTTCAAGACCTTGCCACAAAACAATCTTGGCGAAGTTGATTCCGCGGCCTACGACATGTACCTCAATGCCCTGCAGACCGGCGCGCAGAGTGACTTCGACGCGATCCCGCTATCGCCCCAATCCGATCGCAAACTGGCCAATCCGTTGGCAGCGTACTCCTACGAGATGACCGGTGGCGATGGTCACAGCTCGCGCTTGCCGCCCGCACCGGCCTTTGCCAGCGCCTTCACCGCAGCCGAAATGGCCGAGGTCTACTGGCAGGCACTGACCCGCGATGTTTCATTCAACGACTACGGTAGCGACCCTCTGGTGGCCGCCGCGGTGGCCGATCTCAATGGCTTCTCGGCAATCATCGGACCCACCATGGATGGTCTGATTACACCCGGTACACTCTTTCGCGGCGAAACATCGGGCGACTTGATCGGCCCCTACATCTCTCAGTTCCTTTGGCACGACATCCCCTTCGGACAGCGGGCCCTCGACCAGATGTACAACCGGCCGCTGGCCGGTGATGATTTTATGGTCGACTACAACGAGTGGCTGGCCATTCAGCGCGGTGCTGCGCCGCTGGTTTCGAATACTTTTGATCCGACACCGCGGTACATCAGCAGCAACCGCGGCCTCGGCGAATGGGTGCATTCTGACTTCACCTATCAGGCGTACCAGAGCGCGGCATTGATCATGCTCAGTTTCGGCTCTGCGGCTCTGTCCGAGCGTAATCCCTACAAGAACTCCACCAACCAGGGTGCCTTCGTCACCTTCGGCGGCCCGCAGGTGCTCGACTTGGTGACCAAGGCGGCGGTCGTCAGCCTGAAGGCAGCGTGGTACCAGAAGTGGCTGGTGCATCGCCGGCTTCGTCCGGAGGTGTTTGCAGCCCGGGTTGAGAACCAACAAAACGGTACCAAACCTTACGGTGTCCACAGCGACATCCTCAACTCGGACGCCGTGGCCCGCGTGCTGGCAGCCAACGGCAACACCTTGTTGCCGCTGGCCTTCCCGGAAGGCTCGCCGACCCATCCGTCCTACCCTGCCGGCCATGCCACCATCGCCGGTGCCTGCTGCACCGTGCTCAAGGCCTTTTTCGACGAGTCCTACGTCATCCCATCGCCGGTCGTCGCCTCGGCTGACGGCCTGGCCCTCGATCCGTGGACCGGTGACGATCTGACGCTGGGCAACGAGATCAACAAACTCGCCAACAACGTCTCGATCGGTCGCGACGCCGCCGGCGTGCACTATCGCACCGACGGCGTCGACGGCGTGGTTGCCGGCGAGCAGGTGGCGATCGACATGTTGCGCGACTACAGCACCACCTTTGTCGAGGTCGCAGACGGCTTCGAGCTGACTCGCTTCGACGGCCAACGCATCCTGATCAGCAAGGGCGACATCATCGAACTTTGAGCTCCTTGTGATGGACCGTGGGGCGGCGGCGGAGGCCGGACATGCCGCCCCATGGTCAGCCACGGCGATACCGCACATCGAGGTAGTTGCTGTCTGCCCCTTGGGGTATGGGAAGCCCGCCCGCGACCAGCGAAGATTCAGTTGGAGACGTGGTTGGCACCCGGCGGACCATCTCCCCAACACTTCTGCCAAAGGAGCGGAGCCATGAAGACCATGAAGGCCCGAGACCTTATGACACGCTACGTCTTGACGGTCACTGAGTCCATGCAGGTGGCTGAGTTGGCGTCCTTCTTCACGGAGAACGAGATCACTGGCGCCGCAGTGAAGAACGCACAAGGAAAGTTGGTTGGTGTCGTTTCCTTGTCCGACCTCGCAATGCATGCCAGCAAGCGTGACGACATCGTGCGCAGTGAGTTCAATCCGGACTTCTACGTCCGTGGCTGGGAAGAGATCTACAACCGAGAGGAAGTGGCGGGTCTCCATGTCGAGCAAATGGATGTACTGATCCGTGACGTCATGAATCCGGCGGTGTACTCGGTGACCGAGGACACCCAGATTGCCGAGATTGCACAAAGGATGCTCGAGTTGCGGATCCATCGCATGTTCGTGATGCGTGGGGATGAGCTGACCGGCATCGTCTCGACCACCGACTTCCTGCGCTTGTTTGTCGACGAGCCACCCGCTGTGATGGCTGACCCTGGATCTGACGCTGAGTCAGTGCGCTGGGCTGGATCCGCTGAGGTTCCGTCCTGATCGACAGGGTGACGTCACGCAAGCCGGTGACGTCACGCAAGCCCCCGCTCAGCAGGCTGACCGAGGCTGCATGATAGGCTTGTTGAATGGGTCAGAAGCTACGCTATCCGACTTCCCGACGTTTCCGAGCCGACGAGATCTGCGAAGGGGACCGGGTCGAATTGTCGAAAGGTACCGCCATCTGGTGCTCGCCCACCGGAGGCCGAGGTTCGGACGCAGCAGCAACCGGTGCTGCGGTCCTGAAGAGTGACCCCGATGTCGACTCAGCGGGAGTCGACACCGGCTATTCG
The DNA here is from genome assembly GCA_029263395.1 of Acidobacteriota bacterium. Taxonomy (GTDB): domain Bacteria; phylum Acidobacteriota; class Thermoanaerobaculia; order Multivoradales; family J023; genus JAAELT01. The sequence goes on from JAJCXO010000172.1 coordinate 7,870, forward strand.
CCGACCCCCGACACCTTGCGTGCTCCCGACGTCGCGGTGGGTAATGTTCCGCTGGAGCCTGGCTGGGTGCAAGGTGTACCGCCACTAGCTGTGGAGTATGCCGACACCGGCCAGAACGAGAAGGATCTCGCCGTTAAGATCCAGGAACTGCTGGGGGCTGGCACACAGTACGTCTGGGTCGTTCGACTCACCGGTCCGCTTCGGGTCGAGGTCCATCAACCAGACCAGGAAATGCGTCTAGCCAATCCGGGCGAGGAGTTGAAGGCCCCCGGGATCCTGCGCAATCCAGTACCGGTCGAGGCGCTCTACGATTGGCGCGTCGGACAAGAGGTAACGTTGCGCAACCTACTGCAACGCCATGGCTTCGAAAGCCTCGAAACGGTCCAGGCAGAGGGCGAAGCCCAAGGGCGGGCAGAGGGCGAAGCCCAAGGGCGCACCGAAGGCATGGTGACGTCGCTGCTGGCGTTCCTGGACGGACGTGGCCTGAAACCGACCCTGGAGCAGCAACAACACATCTCGGAGACGACGGACTTCGCCACCCTCGACACCTGGGTGCGACGGGCCGCGATCGTTGAGTCGATCGACGCGTTGTTGGCAGCAGACTGAGCTTAGAACGCCCCAGAACCCGGGGTCAGGACCCGTTCGAGGACGCCTATTCCCGCTTGATCTCGACGTTTTGCAATGTGCTGGAGGCCGATCCTCAGCGGAGTTCGAGGTATGCCGACGACCAGCCCGCCAGTCACCAGGTGAGAACTCTTTCGATCTTAGTCAAAAACTCTTCCAACCCGGTGATATCGCTTTTGTCGGCCGACATATCCGATATTACCCGGGTGATATCGCTTTTGTCGGCCGACATATCCGATATTACCCGGGTAAAAACGCTTCTGTCGCCCGACATTTTGCGTTGTTACCCGGTGATATCAGTCCTGTTTTTCGACACGATTGGAGTTTACCGGGTGATTCTGGCGTGTTTCCCCTACGGAGACACTTCGACCGCACCGATGTCGACCCGCGCCGTGGTATCGCCATCACCGTCCAACAGGCGAGGGAAACCCGCCCCACGCTGATCGTCCGCCGCCAAGCCAACCGCGGCTGGATTCCCGGCGTCAATGGCGGCGCTGGCTAATCCCGGTAAATGCGTCAGGGTCGGTCCGCCGTTGTCAGCGAGTGGTCCCAGGTTGGTGACGGTGGCCAACAGATCGGTTGTGGTGCTGCCCGCAACAGTCACCTGGCCGAAGAGGTTGTAGCCCAAGCTGCTGACTAGACCGTCCACATCGTCGCCGACGGAGGCGGTGTTGTTCGCAAAGAGGGTGTGGCTGAGACTGAAGGTACCATCCACCACCTGCAGCCCACCACCACCGCCGGTGGCACTGTTGCCGGTGATTGTCGAGTGTTCTACCGTCACCGTGGCATTCGAGGCGGCGTACATGCCACCACCCCCGCCGTTGACCGGGTCGAGGGATTGATTCCCCGACAGGGTCGACTGAGTGACCAAAGTGGTGCCGCCGAGGGCACCCAGGCCGCCACCCACCCGATCCGCGACATTGTTCGACAACGTGCTGCCTTCGATCGTCAAATCACCGAGGGTGTTGAGCAGCCCACCAAAATGAAATGCTGCCTGGTTGCCATCCAAAACGCTGTCGCGGACGGTCATCGAAACCCCCACCAGGTTGTAGATCGCCCCGGCGTTGAAGCCCGAAGTGTTGGCTGAGAAGGTGCTGCTTTCGATCAGCATCGTGCCCCGGTTGTTGACGATGGCACCCGCAAACGTATTGCCATGGTTACCGACGAAGGTTGAGTTGCGGACCACAACGTCGGTCAGATCGTTGCTGGCCAAGGCACCGCCGAGATCAGCACGATGGCCCTCGAAATGACAACCTTCGATCACCACACTGCCCTGTCGCAGAACACGCCACCACCGGCCGAACCGGTGGAGATATCCGCCCCTTGGCCCCAGCCTCCGGTGAGAGTCAGGCCCTCGAGATGGGCCAACCCACCCAGTAGACCGATCTCGAACAGACTGACGTCGGCGGCGCTGAGTAGGCCATCACCATCGGCGTCCCCACTGATCTCGATCCGATTGTCACCGAGGATCGTCAGACTTTCGGTGATCTGCAACGTGCCGTCGGGGTGACTGAGCCTGACAACTCCGCTCAGCGCCTGATCGAAGGTCACCACCGTGCCCGCGGGATAGGTGCCGTCGTTGATGCCGTTGATAGCTTCGCGCAACGAGGTCAGACCATCCGCGGCGACGGTATCGGCCAGGGTGGTCACCTGGAGGGTGGTCAGCCCAATCACCTCGGTATCGGACAACGCACGACCCCAGATCTGCACTTCGTCGATTGTGCCATGGAAGCTACGGGCCAAGTCGTCCCGGTCACCGATGCGGAGAGGTACGGAACTCGAGCGTAGGGTGACAGAGGTCGAGAAACCACCCCGCGCCTGGCCATCGACATAAAACCGGACTTCGTTGTTGTTGTCGTCGAACACCAACACGACGTGTTGCCAGACACCCATAGCCAAAGCATCGTCAACCGCACAACCGATCGCGGTGTCGATGTTGGCGCACAAGGTGCGGACGGCGGCTGGATTGCCGGTGGGACGATCGGCAACATAGAACGAATACCCCGGGCCGAAGCCGCCAACATATTGCTGCTTGGCGAGAATGCGACCGTACTCACTGTCACCAAAGTCGACCGGTCGGATCCAGGCCGCAACGGTCAACGAGCTGGTGAAAGCCAAGTCCGCGTGGTGCGGTACCTCGACGTAATCGTTAATGCCATCAAAGTCGAGGGCACCACCCCGCATCCCGGCAACTCTGGTGGGAGCATCCCCGAGGCAGGCCGGCAAGAGCGTGCCATCGTGGGCTCCAGCGGAATCGAATGCCGTACATCCACTGGCTTCGTCAAACGGCCACGACGCTACTGAGGCGCCCCCCGGCACACCGATTTGGAAAGAGATCGGGTAGTCGTCGAGGTTGGGCAGGACCCCTGCCAGACAACGCACATATCGGTTGACGACCTCACCGTCGCTCAGACCACTGATCGCCAGGCTGTGCTGTGTGCCGGCCGCGTCAGCGGTCATCAACTGACGGGTGGCATCTCCGAACGGTACCCCCGTCAAGTTGGCAACGCTACAGCTCGCCGCAACATTGGTGCGCACAGTGAGGGTGGCGCTAGTTGTGCCCGCGGGTAACGTCCCGGTTGGACTGCCCTGACTGCGGACTGGCGCCGCCGGACCGACGGGTCCCGGTACACCGTAAGCTGCGGCGAAATAATCGCGCACTTCGACCTCGGCACTCCCGATCGGCCCATCGACCAGCAGGAAGGCTGCCATATCGCCGTGCATCGCAAACAGTCGGGCGACCGAGAACAGGAAGCTGAAGTCGAAGTCTCCGGGCATCATCGGTGATCCGAGGGTGACGTCGGACCCATCGACCAACACCCGGATCTGATCCGTGGTGTTGCGATGGATCTCGACCAGGTGGAAGGACCCGTCAGCGACCAACGCTCCCGGACCGGTCACTACTTGCGAGGTACCGTTGATCTCCAGGTCGAGACTATCGTCGGCAATCAGGTGACCAAGCCCGTTGCCGGCAAACCCGAAGTAAGCATAACCGGACGCCTGAGCCACCGGTCGGGTGAGCATGTAGATGCTGAACGCTCCCGGCAGATCGCGAACGTGATCGGCGGCTTCGATCTCGAAGGAAAGATCCTGCCCCAACTGGGGCGATAGATCTTGACTGCCACCACGGACACAAGGCCAGCCGTTGATGCACTCGGGCACCAACCCGGGTTTCTCGGCGTCGTCTTGTCCAAAATCACGACCGACAAAATCCGGCCGGCCCGGGCGGACATAGCCGGACTGGTCCTCCCAGCGACGCACACAGCCGGCAGGGAACAGGTCCCGTTCACAGAAGTTCTCGTAGTCGGCAACATCGGAGCCATGGCTCAACGTCAACCTGTGCCGCGACTCGACGAAGAAGACCACATCGGCTAACTCCGCCGGATGGAAGCCGACATAAAAAGTGATCTCGTAGTCGTCAGGGTTGACGTTCCCCAAGCCATCGTCACACCGCACATAGAGGCGGTACACCTGATCATCCACCACTGGCAGATTCGCTTGATGATGCAGGCCGTCCATGGTGGTGAAGGTATCGAGCATGTCGGCGAAGTCGACCCCCGGGGTGTCGGCCCAGCGACACGTGGCTGATTTGTGCGTGTCTAGGGTCAACCCAGCAGACGTGGTGCCGGCCGATAGGTTGCCGCTCGGGCTGCCGTGGCTGCGCACCGGCGGTTCGCCGGGCAGCAGGGCCAGGTCACTGATCTCGGCGGCAGACAGTGCCTCACCCCAGGCATGGACCTGGTCGATTGCCCCATGAAAGCTGCGCGCTAGATCGTCCCGATCGCCGATGCGTAGCGGCACGGTACTCGATCTCAACGTGATCGAGGTAATGAATCCACCGCGCTGGACGCCGTTGACGTAGAAACGCACTTCGTCGGCAGGATCATCGAAGACCACTGCCACATGTTGCCAAACCCCCGCGGTGACCACATCATCGTCCGCACAACCGATCGCGGTGTCGATGTTGGCGCACAGAGAGCGAGTCGTCGCCGGTGCTCCGGTCGGCCGATCCCCCAAGTAGAGCGAATAGCCAGGGCCGAACCCACCGACGTATTGTTGTTTGGCGAGGATACGACCATACCCTCCGTCGCCGAAGTCGACCGGACGAATCCAGGCTGCCAGAGTCAACGAGCTGGTGAAGGCGAGATCTGGGTGATGCGGCACTTCGACGTAGTCGTTGCTGCCGTCGAAGTCGAGGGCGCCGCCCGACACGCCGGCTACCCGCGTCGGCTCATCACCGACACAGGCTGGCGACAAGGTGCCATCGTGGCTGTTGTTGGCGTCGATCGCAACACAACCATCGGCTTCGTCGAACGGCCAGGCAGCATCCGACCCGGCACCCACCACGGCGATGACCGACAGATCGGCTACCTCGGCATCGGACAAGGCCCGATTCTGAAGCTTGACCGCATCGATCGCGCCGTGAAAGCTACGCGCCAGGTCGTCGCGATCACCGATCCTCAGCGGGACCGTGCTAGAACGTAAGCTAACAGTGGTGGTGAAACCACCCCGGGGCTGGCCATCGACATAAAAACGCACCGCATTGTTGGCGTCGTCGAAGACGACGGCCACGTGTTGCCAAATCCCCGGCGTGATGGTGTTGTCGTCGGCACAACCAATAGCGGTGTCGATGTTGGCGCACACGGTGCGAGTAGCGGCTGGGCTGCCGGTCGCCTGATCCGCAACGTAGAACGAATAACCGGGGCCAAAACCACCGACGTACCGCTGTTTGGCCACGATGCGGCCGTAGCTGGAGTCGCCGAAGTCGTCTGGACGAATCCAGGCCGAGGCAGTGAAGCTGCTGGTGAAGGCCAACGCGGCGTTGTGCGCCACCTCGACATAATCATCAACGCCATCAAACTCGAGCGCCCCGCCGTCCACACCGATCGTGTGGACGGGACTCCCGGTTGGACAGCCCGGCAGCAGAGATCCGTTCAATCCGGCACCGCTCTCGTCGACAGCCGCACAGCCAGCCCCCTCGTCGAACGACCAACCGGAGTTGACAACGATCGGCGCGGCCTCGATATCGAATGAGATCAAGGTGTCGGTGTCGTTGGCGAGGCCGTTGGCATTCGTGCAACGCACATACCGATCGACCGTATCTCCAGCGCTCAGACCGGTGAGCAGCAACGCGTGTGCTGTGCCCGCGGCGTCCACGGTCATCGCCACACGGGCGGCATCACCGTAGGCGACATCGGCGTCGACCGCCACGTCGCAACTTGCGGGATGGTAGGTGCTGACGACGAGGGTCACGCTGGTCGTGTCATGAGGCAAGGTGCCGCTGGGGCCACCGTCGAACCGCAATGGGGGATCGTCCAATTGAGGCGGTGCTGCTTCGTCGGCCCCCGCGTCCCAGCCGTTGCCCTGGGGGCGTGACTCACCATCCAGATCCACTGTCGTGATACTGCTGGCGTCGATGCCGGCGTCTTGGGCGCAGACGTCCGTTGGCCGCCAGTGGACATCCCCATTTGCTGGCCGAGGGTCTCCGTTGCTGTAGGTGCCGTCGGTGAGCAAGAGCTGCGGCGAACAGGTTTTTGAGCCCACCGCACCGGTCGCTGTCATCCAGGTTGGGAAGTCGACACTTCCCGACGTTGCATTCCAACGGAAGCCGGCATCCGGGTCCCAGACATTACCGGCAGCGTCGAAGCCGACCGGGGCGTAAGTGGCGACGATGTTCTGTGCCCCGCTGCCCATGCCCCCGACAACGTTGTTGTGGAGCAAGATGTTCTCTTGAAGATAGGGTTGATTGGAGCCGTAGGGTCGGCCGATGACCATGGCCCCCGCCAAGGTGATGGGGCCCCAGCAGGTGTTGTTGACAACCCGCACCACACCCGGCACGATCGGTGGTGGATACGCCGGGTCGGTGCCGATGTACTCGTGGCCGGCCGCAATCAACAGACACAGCTCGAGACCGGAACGGCTGGTCACGACGTTGTTGCTGATGGTGACGTCACCCGCCATCTGGCCAGGAAAGTCACCGCCGCCTTCCCGTACCACAATCCCCAGGTCATAAGGCCCGGTGGGCGCCGGGTGACGGATCAGGTTGCGATCGATCACCACGTCCGTGACCGGGCGAGCGTCGACTCGCGTGATGGTTCCGTCCGCCGCCTTCTTACCATCGCAGGAGCCAGCCGACTCGGGCGCAATTTCGATCGGCACGTTGTAGTCGATGAGCTCGTTGTTGCGAAGCGTCCAATCCTGGGTACATTGCCGAGCGTCGATTCCCCGCGGCACGCCGCCAAGGACCGGATTGGGATGGGACAAGACGTTGGCGTCGAATACCGAGTCGAGCACTTCGAGCTGGCTGTAATACCCCCACAACTTGAAGGAGGTTGAGGCTCGGGTCGTACAGACTTCGGATGGGCCGGGTTCGCAGCCAGTGTCGGCCAGGCAGACGCCGCCTGAGGCGCAGTCGGGATCTACAGACGCGTCGCACGAAACACTGGCCGGCGGCAGACAGGCGTCCAGCGTCAGGCCGATGTTCTGCCAACGGAACGGCCCATAGTCCGCCGGACCATTACTGCCGCCACCACGGCTGAACCAATGCCCGTTGTCGGTGACCAGGAGATTCTCGAAGGCGATGTAGTGGACACGCCAGTTAAAGGTGTTGATGGCCGAGGAGCGGCTGTTGAAGTTGCTGTCGCGGTTGAGATCGTGTATCTCGATGTCGTGCACATAAACAAACTCGGTCGACAGCGTTGGGGCATCCCCGTTGGGGTGCTGATGGAGATCAAAGAAGCCGCTGTTGTAGGTCAACGTGTGGCGACCGTAGTCACGGACCATGAAGTGCGCCAGCTCAACATGACTGAGATCGTTGGCCAGGAAAATCGCCCGCTCGTCGACCTTCTGGTTGAACCGTTGTCGGCTATCGTCGGGATTGAGAATCGGCGCCTCAGCACAGGCTTGATTGGGTGTGCCAGGGCAGGTCGGCGGCGGCATGAGGACGGCCGCGTGGTCCGGGTCGTGGGGTGGATAAACGCCGTCCGCGTCGACGTCCCAACCGACCAACATAACCGGGTCGCGCGGCAGCAGCCAATCCCGTGCCTCACTGCCGCTGGCAGCGCGAACAACGGTTCCCGGTACACCACCGCCATCGCTGCGCGGCGTCAAATTTTCTTCCAAGCAAGTATTGCGGAAGCAGACGAAGTCTTCAGCGCCATCACCAGGACCATCGGCAATGGTTTCGAAGGCATAACCGATCGTCAGGCAAGGATCCCCCGGCGCGCCACAGCCGGGATAGTCAAACCCCGCGGGTTGACCTGAAAACGCGTCCGTCGAGCAACTGACGTAAATCACATCAGCGGCCGAGCCGTCGGCATCACCGTCGTTGGCGCCACCGTTACAGACATTACAGTCCGCCGGCTCGCCGACGATACCGTTGTGGTTCATGTCGAAACCGCACTCCCGCGGCTGATATCCACGCTCGCCTGCGCTGGCCAAACCGGCCCCGAAAAAGACCATCAAGCAAGCTAAAGCGAATGACTGCACACCGCGCGCACGCGTTTGACGTTTCCCCATGGGATCGAGCTCCTTGTTGCGTCGTGCTGCCGGACACGACACCGATGTTGTTACTGTCTCTCCACAAGGCGTAGACCGTCGGATAGTTCGATCACGCCATGGCCCTGACAACCTTCGTCTGCGAGGACCGTGCCCGGGAGGTGCCTGCTGTCGGACTTCAGCCGACGAGCAGCTCAATTCGCTGCCATCAATAGACTTGTGATTGCGTCGGATTCGCCAGGCAGCCCATCTTAGCGCCAGTAGGGACTTATGGGTGTGCGCTGGCGCTCACCTACTGAGCTCAATGTGTGCGCTGAAGCACAGGGGCCAGCTCGTCGATTGGCATCAATGCGTCGGTTATCTTCTGGCCTCTTGGTAGGCCAAGATTTCTCCGAGTGAATAGGCGCGTACGATGCCTTTTGTGAGCATCACGTCCGACAGTACTGATTTCCAACACATCACCCGGCAACTCGTTAGCATTGAGTTCATCATCTGCTGCTAGGTTTGTGGTGGCAAAGAACACTGCCAGGATGACCGGGTAGATCTTCATTCTGATGTCCTAACGGGATGAGTTTCTGTCCCAAGAGCCTCATGCTTCGCGCTCTGGTTCAAGGCTACAAGTACGACTTGCGGGCGGTCAGACACTGCCATCTCCCTCGACTCTCGGCAACTCGACGGATCGCAAACCAACACACCGTACGGCAAGACGGCGCCGATCCTGGGCAGTCCTGAACCCGACGTTGCTCTTCACGTCGACACACACAAAGGGACCGCTCGCCTCCGCCGCCAGTTCCCAGCGTCCCTGCACAACTCCGGCCTCGGTGGCTTCGAGCTTGCCCAGGGGGGCCCCTTCAATACTCAACTCAAGGGTAATTGGACCGTGGGGTGGAAACCGGTGGACTTCGAAGTCGACCTCGAAGACTCGCCACCGACTCGGTACCACCAACCGGGATCGCGGCCCCAGCCAACCGTCTGCGTGTACGGGTACACCCTCGATGATGCGACGCGACGTGTACGCGACCGCCGAGTCGATAGCCCCGGCCACCCACTTCCACTGCGAACCAGGCCAATACGACCGCAGCTGCAGCCGCAAGGTGTCCAAGGCGTAGAGGCGGACGCCCGGTGTCCAAGTGGTGCCGGTGTGGCGATGCATCAAGCTGCCGAGCTCGCGGATCCTTGGCCAACCACCGGTGGCGGTTTTGGTGTCACCATACTCACGAGAGCCGGCGAGCACGTGATCGAGGAAACAGACTTCGGAGTGGGCAGCCAGCCGTAACCAGAGATCCCAATCCATGGCGTAATGGAGATCGCGATCGAGATCACCCACTGCCTCGACCGCTGAGCGACGAAAAAAGGTCGCCGGTTGCAAGACGTAATCGAGTCCGTAGAGCAGGCGCCAAAGATTGAACGACTCGAGGCCAATGAAGGGCCCGGTTTCCTCACCGCTCTCGTTGAGAATCACCCCTCGGCCGTATACCAGCCCGGCTTCCGGACGGCGTAACAACTCGTCAACTGCACGTTCGACCGCGTCGGGTCGGTACACGTCATCGGTGTTGAGCCAGGCCAAGATGTCGCCGCCCGCTGCTGCAAACCCTTTGTTGATCGCATCCGACTGCCCGTCATCCGGTTCCGAGCACCAGGTGACTCGGTCGCCGTACGAACGCAGAATTTCTACGGTGTCATCGGTCGAACCACCATCGATCACCCGATGTTCGATGTGGGGATAGGTCTGTGCCAACACACTGTCGATCGCCTGCCGGATGAATCGGCCCTGGTTGAACGACGGTGTGACGATGGAAACCAGCGGCGCGTCAGATGGTCGAGTCACGGGTCTTGAGCATACGCCAACGTTTGGCGATCTGAGCCTTGATCGGTACCCAAACTTCCCGACCGACGCTCGACCAAGAGGCGGGCCGCGACCCATTGTGCCGCAACAGAATCCCCCCGGCGACCAGATAGGTCAGCCAGGTCAGGTGCCGTTCGTTGAAGAATGGATCGCCGCGATCCCAAACGTGATGGGCTCGGCCCAACGCCCAGGAAAACGGCAGCCGTCCATAATGCTTCTTCACCGTCGCGAATACCTCGCGGTAAACCTCGGTCCGACGACTGACCGTCTTGTTGTCCTCGTACATCCGCGAGTTGGCCAACACTTGGTCGACGAACCGGACTTGAAACCGCTCGCCGAGTCGGATCCAGAAGTCGTAATCCATACACATCTGGAGTGTGTCATCGAGCCGGTAGCCCTCGTCGAGCACCCGGCGACGAATGAACACCGTCGGCTGGCAGATGAAACATTCGTGAGCCAGGGTTTGCCAGTGGAACTCGGTGCGGGTGGGATAAACACCCAGCAACCCGTCGTCGGCGTCCAAATAGTGTGCCCGGCCGTAAATCACGTCACAGTCTGGGTACTTGCGAAACGCCTCGACCACCGCCGCCAAGCAGCCTGGTTCATAGGTGTCGTCGGAGTTGAGCCACCCGATGATCTCTCCACGAGCACGATCGAACCCTTTGTTGACCGCGTGCGCCTGGCCACGGTCGGGCTCTGAAACGTAGTCGAAACACTCCGAACGCTCCCGGCGAAAATGCTGCAAGATGTCGACCGTGCCGTCGGTCGACGCAGCATCGATCACCAGATGCTCCACGGCACCATATCCGTGATCGAGAACACTTTGGATCGTACGTTCGATGAACGGCTGCTGATTGAACGACGGAGTGACCACCGAGATCAGGGGCTGCTCCGCTTCGATGGGCATTAACCCCGTCGGAACAATAGGCGATCGCAAGCCGGACCCCACGGGTCGACTCTCGGCGATCGCACCGTCTAGGGCAGCAACGGTTACCTCGGCGGTCTGTTGCCAGGAAAACCTCGCTGCCTGCTGACGACCGGCTGCAACCACATCCTGGCGACTTCGGCCGGATGCATCGAGAGCAGCCGAACGATCGGGACCGCTGAACGCGGCCAGGCGATCACAAAGCTCCTCAGAACTCGACGGATCAAAGGGGATGACTGCGTCACCCCCTACTTCCGGCAAACTCGCGGCGGTGGAACAGATCACCGGACTGCCGACTCGCATGGCCTCGATCACTGGAATGCCAAAACCTTCGAACAACGATGGAAAGACCGTCGCCACACTCAGTGCATAAAGCGCCGGAAGATCCTCGGCTGGCACATAACCCAGCAACTTGACCTGTTGTTCGATACCAAGCTGTCGACTCAGTGCAACCAGATCCACGGCGCCTTCAACTTCGGCACCTGTCAGCACCAGGCCAGGAGCCTCGTCCTGATGTTGATGCAACTCGGCCAGAGCCTCGAACAACACCTGATGATTCTTGTGGGGCCAGCTTGCGCCTGGGTAATAGAAGAAGTCCCTCGGCAGGCCGTAACGCTCACGTACCGACGACAGGGTCGCCTCGGCGCGACCGTCGGAGCCCACTTCGGTCAACCCGGGGGCACCATCGAGATGGCTCACCAACACCCGCTCCGGATCGGCCCCGAGAAACTCGACGATTTGCTGCTTCGAATACAGCGAGAACGTCAAGATCCGATCGGCTCGCTCCACCGTCGCTCGATAATGCTGACGTCGCCAGTCCAGGATCTCTTGGGTGAAGAAGTTTGGGAAAACCTCGTGCTGAAGGTCCGGAACCGTCACCACCGACGGCAACCCTGGTTGCGCTGGCTCCAACACCAAAAGTGGGCAGAACCAGGCATCAAGATCAAATGCTGCAAGCCGGTCGGCGTCGAGGGCAGCAAACTCCTCAGCCGACAAGAGGTGCGTCTCCCAGCCTTGCCCATCAAAAGACTGCTGGTTGTACTCGGCACAAAACAACACAAAATGTGTGTCTGCATCGAGCTCCCTCGCCGCTGCCAGCAGATGGCGCACGTAGTCCTCGAGTCCACCAATCTGGCCCGGTCGCAGCGACTGAAGATGCACCCCGACGCGCATCAACGCCGTTTCCTCCCGAGTAAGGCTCGTATCAACTCGCCAAGGCGGAAGAGGGGATCTGCCCGCAGTATGGCAAGCTGCTGACGCATCTCGGCCAGTTGGCTCTCGGTATTCTGAAGCTCGGAGGTTTGCTGCTCCAGCTGGGCATAAGCGGCCTGGGCCGTCGCCTCCTTATCTTGCAGCGCGGCTTCGACGACACGCTGCCCGTTCCAAGCCGATTCCAGTTCAGCTTGACGCTGACGCAAGATGGAATCGAGCTGCTGGATCGCGTCTTCTTTCGCTTGTTGATCCGCTCGGACCTGCTCGATCTCAAGACTGAGACGTTCGACCAGCTCACCACGAGCCTCATGGTCGTCACGAATGGCAGTCAACTCATCGTCGAGTCGATCGATCAGCCGCGCCTTGGCTTGTTGATCTCGCCTCAGCTTCTCCAGCTCGTCGTACTGACGGTCCACGAGGACTTGTTTGGCATGCTGATCCTGCTTCAGCTTTTCCAACTCGTCGTGCTGACGGTCCACCAGGGCTTGTTTGGCATGCTGATCCTGCTTCAACTTCCCCAGTTCGTCGTGCTGACGGTCCACGAGGATCTGTTTGGCTTGTTGATCGACCCGAACCGCCTCCAACTCAGCCGCTAGTCGCTCGACAACTACCGCTTTGGCTTGTCGATCGGCGTCGATCCCGTCTCGATCCTCACCGAGCTGCAGCGTCTCGGCCCGAGCGTCGATCAATGCCAGGGCAATAGGCGTAAGACCAGCTAGAGGATCTGCTCGCGCCTCGAGCATCTGCTGTGGCGACGCAACAACCCACATGTCGTGGGGAAAGAGACTGTCCTCAACAGTCACACTACGACAACCCACGGCGTCCAATAAACGCTCCACTGAGCTCGGAGTGAACAGAAAAAGATGCTCCCGCGGCAGCAGCATGTGCCAGTCCGCACCTTCGCCGCGATAACAAGGTGTCTGCAAGAAGAGCAGCCCATCGTCCTCGAGCCTCTGCACACAGTTCGTCATAGTGGCCAGTGGGTCAGGCAAATGCTCGAGTACATCGATCGCGACGATGGCGTCGAAACGTCCCTCGGTCGGCAGAACTTCGAGGGGACCCCGGACCATCTCGAGACCGAAACGTGACCGCGCCAATTCGATCGCCGATGGGCCAAGCTCCAAACCCTGGGCGATGAAACCGGCTTGTTGCAACAGATAGGTCAAGCTGCCAGCGCCACAGCCGAGCTCGAGGATCCGGGCTCCCGGCGCCAAGTAGCGAAGAACCTTCTCTAATTGAAAAACCGCACGTTCCGGCAGGTCCGCCCGCGCTCGTTGCTCGAGTCTCGGTAATCCGAGCACCTCCGGTACATGCTGAGACCAATAGCGGTCATCGTAGAAGCTTCCCGCTTCACCGCTGGCATACGCGGCCCGATCGTAGGGTTCGGTGTAAATCACCGTACTACAAGCCTGGCATTGGGCATAGTCAGAACGCAGGTCATCACGGTCGTCGGCGCCACACCAACAGCATCCGCTGTCGATTGCGCGGCTCACGACAACCTTTGGGGAGTCGATCTGTGGTCGCGAATACATGCCCGGCTCTCTCCGGGAATACGCCCGAACACGCAGGCTGGATTCCTCACTGAGAACCGCGGCCGCACCAGATTCATTGCATAAGTCTTCCGTATCTGCACGAACTATAGCAGTGTCGCAATGTCTTGAACATTCGATCAGAATGGGATCAAGTTTCATCGATTCGAGGAGAATGTCCATCATGCATCCATCGTTTCTCGCCGGCCTGGCAATTTCATCGACTCTGCTCTTCGCCTGCGGAGGAACGGAGGTGCCGTCGACGACGACCGCACCCACCGATCCGACACCGATGGCCTCGGGCAGCGCCCTTGCTAGCCCAAGCCATCTCATCGACCTCACCCACGGTTTCGGTCAGGACACCATTTATTGGCCTACCGACACCAAAGGCTTCGAGTTCGAAGTTCTCTCTGCTGGCCACACCGAGGGGGGCTACTACTATGCCGCCAACAGCTTCAGCAGCGCCGAACACGGCGGCACCCACATCGATGCGCCAGTCCACTTCGCCGAGGGTAAACCGACCGTCGATCAGATTCCCCTGAGCCGCCTGGTCGCTCCCGGAATCGTTATCGATGTCACGGAGTCCGCAGCGGCCGATCGCGACTATGAAGTCAGCGTCGCGGACTTCGAAGCCTGGGAAACCAGCCACGGCCGGCTACCCGACGGCGCCATTGTCCTGCTGCGCACCGGCTACAGCCAACACTGGGGTGATCGCGAGCGTTATCTCGGCACTGCCAAGACCGGCCCCGAGGCTGTACCGGAACTTCACTTCCCTGGTCTCGCACCGGCTGCCGCTGAATGGCTGGCCAGCGAACGGGCAATCGCTGCCATCGGCCTCGATACGCCGTCGATCGATCATGGTCAGAGTCAACTTTTCGCAAGCCACGTCACGCTCTTCAAAGCTGAGATCCCGGCGTTCGAAAACGTCGCCAATCTCGATCAGCTGCCGGCCAAAGATTTTATGGTGGTTGCCCTACCGATGAAGATCGAAGGCGGCAGCGGTGCCCCGCTGCGCATCATCGCTTATTGGTAGATCCTCCCGTCAAGCGCCTGGCTCTCCCATCAGGCGCCTGGCTCTCCCATCAAACGCCTGGCTCTCCATCAAGCGCCTGGCTCTCCATCAAGGCTTGGCACCAACTCCGTCGGCACCGCGAGGGTCTGCGGCGATGATTCGAGTAAGCCTGCTCGCTCCGCCACCAAAACCAACGGTCGCACCGATTCGAGCACCCGCACCGCCGCGATGATCGCGACGTCACTGCTCGAAGGCACCTCATCGAAAAACCCTTGCCAGAAGGTCTTCGGGGCCGGAAACGAGCGCAACTGGATCGGTGCGTCGGCGGCCAGGCCAGCCGCTTCCCGTGCCAAATCCAAGGCCACGGTGTAGCCCCCCAGGGCATCCACCAATCCGAGTTCCTTGGCCTGGGCACCGGTCCAGACTCGGCCCTTGGCAATCTCCTGCACGCGCTCGAGCGGCAGGTTGCGACCGGTCGCAACTTTGGCGGTGAAGTCTTCATAAACCCGGTCGAGCCAATCCGAGTGCCGGGCCCACTGCTCGTCGGTATAGTCGTGGGTTGCGGACCACATCGAAGCGTTGGCGCTGGTCTCGACCGAGTCCCAAGTCAAACCGATCTTCTCCCACAAGCCAGCGGTCACCAATTTGCCGCCCAGAACCCCAATCGAGGCGGTGATAGTCCCTGGTTGGGCAACAATCTTGTCGGCCTCGGCCGCAACGAAGTAGCCGCCAGAGGCGGCAACGTTGCCCATCGAGACGATCACCGGCTTGCCAGCATTGCGGGCGCGGATCACTTCTCGCAAAACGGTATCCGACGCCACATACGAGCCCCCGTTGCAGTCGATCCGAAAGAGAATCGCTTTGACTTTTGCGTCGTCGACCGCGGCACGGAAGGCGGCAGCAACGGTATCCGAGCCCATGTTCGAAGAGCCATTGAGCGCACTGTATTGACTCTCACCACGGGTGATATTTCCGACGCCGTAGATCAAGGCGACGGTATTGCCCTTGCCCCATACCCGGCCAGCTTGCTCGAGGTACGCCTGCAAGTACAGGAATCGCGCCCGCCCGCCGGTTGCTTCTCGAATCTCGTCGTACACTTCGTCACGGTAAGCCAAGCCGTCGACCAGCCCATGGTCCAAGGCCTCTTGGCCATAGTGAGGGCCGGACGCGATCAGTGTCCGCAACGCTTCCGGGCTCATACTGCGGCCAGCCGCCATGCCGGTCGTCATGGTGTCGAAAATCGATTGCATCAAAGATTCCGAGGACTCACGATGAGCGGCGGTCATCTCGGTCTCGGTGTAGACGTTCTTGGCGTTCTTGTACTCGTGCCGATGATCCATCCGCGGTTCGATACCTAACTTGTCCAACGTTCCTTTGTAGAACGAACTCGTCAACATCAAACCGGTGATATTGACGTCGCCGGACTGCTGGAGAAAAACTTTGTCGAAGGCGGTCGCCAGGTAATAACTCGAGTTGCCAGAGCTGACCTCGCCGAAGGTCTCCGCGAAGGCATACGCTGGTTTGCCGCTCTCGCGAAACGCCATCACCGCATCTCGAATCTCCTGCAATTGGGCCACACCCAATCCACCTTGGCCAACCCGTGCGACCAACCCGACCACCTGGTCGTCGGTTGCAGCTCGGGTCAACGCCTCCACCAGGTTGCGCATCTGCAACTGATTCCTCATGGTGATCTGAGCTATCGGATCTGGCGGAACGTACTCCAGCACCGAGGTTTCGAGATCAAGCTCGAGGATAGTCGTACCCCCGACCCAACCTGTGCCGAGGTCGGTTTTGCCCATGCTGAAGGCAATCAGTGCGCCGATGGCCACCATGACCAGGACAAAGGCAAAAAAAACAAATAGAGCAACAGCGTTGCGCTTCTTCATCTCGGAAAGCTCCAATCACCAATATTAACTACCGCACCCTAGGCAGACGACCGTCCTTGGTCACCTACGCTCAGGCGTTGTGAGATGTTCGGGAGGCGAGCGCGAAACGCACTCTCTCGGTATCCTATACGCCGTGCATGACCAGCGACCGAATCGCCCTCGCTCCAACATCCAACGGCTCGGCTTGATCGCGGGGCCGCTGCTGGCTGGGCTTACCGCCTGGCTCCTGCCCGACGCCTATCAGAACGCTGCCGGGACCATGGTCGAGCTGACTGCGGCGGGCCGTGGAACGGTTGCGGTCATGACCTGGATGGCGGTCTGGTGGTTGACCGAGGCGATCGACATTCCCGCAACAGCACTGCTGCCGATCGCCTTGTTTCCAGTCTTTGGCGTCGCCAAGGTCAAGACTGCTGCAGCCCCCTATGCTTCGGACATCATCTTTCTCTTCATGGGCGGATTCTTGCTGGCCCTCGCCATGCAGCGCTGGGGACTCGACCGACGTATCGCGCTGCTCACGTTGCGCACCGTCGGCACTCGGCCGAGTCATATGGTAGCCGGCTTCATGCTGGTGACCGCGGTGTTGTCGGCGTTTGTTTCGAACACCGCAACCGCCGCCATGATGCTGCCGATCGCCCTCAGCGTGATCGAACTCGTGCGGCCACGAGAGGGTGAGGCCACCATGCCGGCTTCTGAAGGCCGGAACTTCGCCCTCTGCCTGCTCCTCGGCATCGCCTATTCGGCGTCGATCGGCGGCATCGCTACCCTCATCGGCACTCCGCCCAACGGCATCCTGGCACAGTTCATCCGTGATCAGCTGGCGGAACCTCATCGCACCGACATCAGCTTCGCCAGCTGGCTGCTGGTTGGCGGCCCGCTCGCCGCCATCTTCTTACCCATCGTCTGGTGGCTCTTGACCCAGCGGCTCTACCCGATCCGGCTGCAGGAGATTGCCGGCGGCCGGCAGCTGATCGAGTCCCAGCTCCGTCAACTCGGCCGGACCGGACGAGCCGAGTGGCTGACCTTCACGGTCTTCATGCTCACCGCCACCGCCTGGATCACCCGTCCATTGTGGTCAGGCCTGAGCTTTGGTGAGACGGCGTTCCAACCCTTCGCTGGCCTCACCGACGCCGGTATCGTCATGATCGCCAGTCTCGCCCTCTTCCTGCTGCCAGCCGAACGTGGCGGCCAAGGTGTTCTCGACTGGGAGACGGGCCGGGGCCTGCCGTGGGGTATCTTGATCCTTTTTGGCGGTGGCCTCAGTCTGGCAGCAGCAGTCAAGGCCAACGGCGTCGCCGAACTCATCGGTAGCCAAGTCAGCGTCTTGCAAGGTGCAGCACCAATCGTATTGGTCTTGGCAGTTGTGACGTTGGTGATTTTCCTCACCGAAATGACCTCCAACACCGCCACTACTGCCACCCTGTTGCCGATCCTCGCCGGGGTCGCCAGTGGACTCGAGCTACACCCGTTCTTGCTGATCATCCCCGCCACTCTGGCGGCTAGCTGCGCCTTCATGATGCCGGTCGCTACCCCGCCCAACGCGATCATCTTTGGCTCCGGCAGGGTCACGATTCCGCAAATGTGCCGAGCAGGGCTGTGGTTCAATCTGATCGGTATTGTTTTGGTGACTCTTCTGACCTACTTCGTCATGGTGCCTCTGCTGATCGCAGCTTGACCAGGTTTATCCCTCAGAATATCGATCGAGCTCTCAAAACACGGCTTGTCAGATCAACGTCGATACCCACCTAGCCACTGTCTGAGCAAGTTCGTCGACCACTTCTTCGTCGGTGCGTCCGGAACGCTTCAAGACGTGGAACGAGTGGTCGCCACCTTCCACGATGTGCAACGTGGCACGCGAGTCCAGCCGCTCACAGACCGGCTTCAACAGCTCGAGATCGGCCAGTTTGTCGCGGGTACCTTGCAGAAAGAGCATCGGCACCGCCACCGAGTCGAGATGATCGCCGCGCTCGGTTCCCGGTTTACCGACGGGGTGGAGCGGGAAGCCAAAGAAGACCAGGCCCTTGACACCGTCCAACGCCTCCTTGGCTGCCGCAGTGGAGGTCATACGGCCACCCATCGACTTACCACCCGCCAACAACGGCAGATCAGGTGCCGCCGCCGCGGCGGCTGCCACTGCCGAGCGAATCGTCTTCAACAGGATGTTTTTATGGTCGGGTCGCTTGCGCCCCTGCTCCATATAAGGGAATTGGTAACGCCAGGTCGCGATACCGTCAGCAGCCAGGCGCTCGCTCATCGTTTCCATGAAAACATGCCTCATGCTGGCACCGGCGCCGTGGCCAACAATGAGCAAACAGCGCGCACCTTCCGGCTTTACGAGGATCGCTGAAACGTTGCCGGAGCTGCGAGTGGCTTCAAATTGGAACTCTTCTCTAACCATTTGCTGAGTTTAGCAACATAGAATCAGCGGCATGACTTTCGAGCCTCAACATCTCGGCAAGACTTCCAACCAACCCGTGGACGAGGTTGATCTGATCCCGTGGACGGGCGACCGGATCGTTGTCCGCCTGGACTGCGCCGAGCTCACTTCATTGTGTCCGGTCACCGGCCACCCAGATTTCGCGACGCTAGCGATCGACTATGTACCCGACCAACATCTGGTGGAGACCAAGTCGATGAAGCTCTACCTGTGGCGTTATCGCGACCGTCCAACGTTCAACGAAGTCCTGGTAGACGAGCTCGCCAGCGATCTGTATCGACAAATTGCTCCCCGTTGGCTGCGGATCACCGGCTGTTTTCATGCCCGAGGCGGTATCGCGGTCACCGTCAGCGCAGAGCGCGGTGCGGCGAACGACCGTCCGAACTCAGCCGACCAGCGCTTCACGTAGGGCGACAATCGCCCGCTGCGCTTCTTCTTCGACTTGCTCGTACAGCGTTGAGACTCCGGCCAAGTCGTCGACCAGGGCACGCTCCTCGACCTCGGCACAAACTGCCATTAAGGCGTTGGCGCCAACAGTACCGGACGTTCCCTTGAGATTGTGGGTCGTCATGGCTATCGCAGCGGCATCCTCGGCTTCGATGTCCCGCCGCAACTCTTCAACCAATTCCGGAATCCGATCGAGGAAGACCTCACCCAATCGCGGCAACAATCGATCGTCATCGCCCATCGTCTCGAGCCTTCGTAGCGACTCGATCGTCGCCGCATCGAGGACCCGGGACCACTCTTCCGGTGACGACTCTTCCGGTGACGACGGCCCGGATGCTTCCACTACGGTCGCAGCCGACGCACTCGCGACCGACGATGGCGGCGACACCTGATCGAACCAGCGGATCAGGACGTCTTGCAGTTCCGCCTCGCGAAACGGCTTGGCGAGGTAATCGTCCATGCCGGCAGCCAGGCATCGATCCCGGTCGCCTTTCATCGCATGAGCGGTCACCGCAACGATCGTCAGCCGGTCAACCGTTTCGCTAGCCCGAATTCGACGTGCGGTCTCGTAGCCATCGAGAGTCGGCATCTGGCAATCTAACAGCAATAGATCGTAAGGCCTCTTGGCCAATGCTTCGAAAACTTCGGCACCACTTTCGACCAAGTCACAAGGTATCCCGAGTGCCTGCAATTGAAGCTTCATGACCAGTCGATTGACTTCGTTGTCATCCGCTACCAACACACGAACGTTCAGCGAATCGAGCTCCCGGGAGCCTACCGGGAGCCTAGCCTCAAGGCTTCGGCCGATACTCGAGGGCAAAAAAGCTCCCGGAGAACCCACCCTACTGCGATAAGCCAACTGACTCGGCTCCTCATCCGTCGCAGCTGATTCTTCGACTTCGGGCAGCGGCAACACGACCGTGAACGTCGTGCCAATTCCCACCACGCTATCGAGTTCGATCGTTCCCGACATGAGCTCGACCAATTGTCGACTGATCGCGAGACCAAGACCGGTGCCACCAAACCGACGCGCCGTCGAGGAAGTCGCCTGCGCGAAGGGCTCAAACAGATGACTTGCGTCCTCTGGACTAATGCCGATACCGGTATCCTGAACCTGGAAACTGATCTTTCCTTCGTCACCGAGACCCACCACCAACGTCACTCCCCCAACATCGGTGAATTTGACAGCATTGCTGACTAGGTTGAGCAGCACCTGCTGTATTCGACCTGGATCTCCTCGTACCCATTGCGGGACCTGAGTACTACGATCGAGGATGAACTGCGTCCCCTTGGCCTCGGTTCGCGGCGCGATGAGCTCTGTGATGTGATCGAGCAGGGAGGTGAGGGAGAAAGTGACCTCTTCGATCTCCAACTTGTCGGCCTCGACCTTCGATAAATCGAGGATGTCGTCGATCAGCTGCAACAGGCTCTCGGCGGAGATTTCGATCGTGCGTGCATAGTCTGCCGCCTCGGCCGAGAGCTCGGTTTTCATTTGCAGGCGGTTGACTCCGATGATGGCGTTCATCGGGGTCCTAATCTCGTGGCTCATATTGGCCAGAAACTGACTCTTGGCCACACTCGCCGCTTGCGCTTTCTGCTTCTCTTCCCGCAGCTGAGACGATTTCTTCTCGAGATCACCAATCAACGACCGAGCCAGGCGCACCGCCTTGGCGGTGGCCCGGTGGTAACGATCCGCGGTGCTGGCTACTGCGACCAGGTAAAGATTGATCCCGGCGATCACACCAGTCTTGAACCAGGCCACCCCCCAGGCGACGTCGCGCCCCGGAACCAGCTCGAGGCCAACCATCAACGACAGATAGAACACAACCGACAACCCACCGAAGAACAGTGTCCGTCGTCGACCAATCGCCGATTGGTCTGCCGCCCGCAACATCATGAAGAAGAACAGCAGACTGTGCTCACCACCGGTAGCGTAGATGATGCCCAAGGCCACAAACCCATCGGTCGTCAGGAAGATATCTCCCAAGTTGACCCAACGGATCCGGTCGTACAGCTTCACCAAAAAGAACCAGCTGACCAGTACGTAAATCGCGGTCGCGACCGTCACCATTTGCAGCGCCCAAGCCAGCGCAGGATCGGGTAGGAAGACTGCCTGGTGAGCCCACGCGGCAGCCAGGAACATCGCCTTACCGACGACGCGTAGAGGCGGCGAGCGAACCGTGTGGAATCGCTTCAGACGCACCGCTCTGTCGCGTTCGATCGCCTCCGGATCGAGCAGGACGCCAGCTATGCCACGATCCATGGCTTCTAAACGTTCAGGCAACGGTCACGAATGCCCAAATTGATCTGCGCGCTGCGCTGCGCATCGATTTCTCCGCACTCAACCTCTCCGAAGTGCGGGCTTTGCCTCCGTGACACACGATTCGGCATCTCCTTCTCGCTCCCTCTTGGAGGCAAAGCGTAACACGCAAACTCAGATCCGGGGACCCGCTAGGGCTTTTCAGAAGTTTGTCGCGCAGACCAGGAATCAAACCTTCCGCGATGCTACGAAACCGCGTCGAATTCGACCAGGGACTGCCGAATCGGCCTTCGACAAGCATCTACGACAAAGAGGTTCCAAAAGGCAGACCGAGCTCACTCATCAAGTCTTCGGCGGCCCGAACCCCCTGGTACTGTGCTTCTTCGAACAGCGAGAGACCACTCATATCGGAATGAGCAAACCGAATGGCTCCTAAGGGCTCAGCGGCCCGTCGGCGGACGTTGCTCCAGAAAAAACCGGGGACCGGGCGAATCATGGCATGCCCCAACAGCATGACGTCGAGATGCTCGACCAGGGCGTGGATATTCGGATGCGCCAACGCCAGGTCGGCCAGAATCCTCTCGGCCCACTCTGGCCACCCGCGATCGAGCATCTGCTGGCGAGCAACCGCCGGATCGGCATCGGTCAACGGCAAGTAATACGTCAGTACGCTGCGCCCCGGGGCGATTTGCAGGTTCTGATGGGTCGACACCACGTAGCCCAACGACCGACTGTGGTAGATCACATTGTCCCAAGCGGCACCGGGCGGCAGCCGACGGACAGTAAGGTTGGCAACCACCCACGGACTGTAGGTAAACCGTTCGATTCCAGGCAGGTTGTAGTCGGCGATCAGATACGGCACTGCAAAACGCGGCACGGCACAGATCAGATGTCGAGCTCTGATGCGCTCCACGGTTTCGCTGCGGGCATCGAATACATCCACCTCCACACCCTCGGAGCGGCTACCCTCGGTGGTCCCCGGAACGATGCGGTAAACCAGTTGGCCGGTTCGCAACCGATCCCCAAGGCGGGCGCTGAGATGACGCACGATGCGCCCGTTACCTTCCGGCCAAGTTAGATACTCCACCTCTTCCGCTCGCGAGCAGAAGTAATGCCACCCCGCCCACGCCGAGGTTGTATCCAAGTTACACCCATAGTCGTCGCGGCAGCAGTAGTCGACATACCAACGCAGGCGTTCGGATCGCCAGCCGGCACGATCAAAATATTGGCGCATGGTGAGGGTGTCGAGCTCACGCAACTCCGGATCATCACTCGACAATGCCGTCGGTAAGGCGAACCCACGGCGTCCATCAGCATCGCGCCAATTACGGAAGACCGCCATCTGACGCTCGAAGGCCTCGAGCTCAGCAACCTCCGAGGCATCCACCGTATCCAGTATCAAGTCTCTCGCCGAGACGCCGTCTCGCCAGCCATCGTCGAGCAGAATTCGCTCGTGGGGCGCATGACAGAGGTGTCGAGGGTCGTAAATTGGCGTACCGTCGGCTTGCTCGTCGACCACCATCTTCATTTCCGCCAACAGCTCGCGTACCGCCGTCGACTCGGCCGTCGGCAACGGCAAATAGTGGGCACCCCAAGGAAAGCGCGAGACCTCGTTTTCTCCCCAACGCGAGTTGCCACCCGCGGTGTCTTCGAGTTCCAGCACTTCGAAGTCACCAAAACCGCTCCCCAACAGCTTCCAGCCAGCGGACAGCCCGGCAATGCCGCCGCCGACGATCAGCACCGGAACGTCGCGGCGACGCTGTGGCTCGGGTAACCCACCCTGGCGCAAGCGGTGCCCAAGCCGATGATTGGCTCCGACGATCGAACCGCCGATACCGCTCAAGTCTACTTCCGTGCCAAGGCTACCGGGGGCCCGTGGCCGGGACGGACAACCGAGCGCCCAACCCGCAACCAGCCCGGACGTCCAGCGCAGCAATTGACGACGGCTCGAGCCGCGAGTCGGTCGGCGGTCTCGCGCCTCGCTCACGACCCGAACCGTCGCGTGTATTGGCCCCAACCCTGCTCGTAATATCGCACCAGGATCTGATTGTTGAGCTGATTAGCCTCGACCGAGAGGGGCATCATGTCGGTTGGAAATTCGAACAGCGACGGCAACAGGGACGGCGCAAGAAAACGCAGCCCCGGCGGCAAACGCGTCGGCATGCGAAACGGTTCACGGGACGCCAGGGTAAATCCCCACTCGCCGAAGGTTGGCACCGGCGCATGGTAGGGCGTCGCGATCAACCCCACCGCTCGCACGGTCTCGACGATGCACCAGAACGCACGGCGCGACAGTAGAGGTGAGGTGCTCTGGATCGCAATCAAACCGTCAGGCGCGAGATGATTGATCAATCGGCGGTAGAAGGTCCGAGTGTAGAGCTTGCCGACGGAGTAGCTCGTCGGATCTGGGAAATCGACCACGATAAAGTCATAACTCTCGGCATGGTCCTGCAACCAGACGAAGGCGTCGATATTGTGGACCGTCACCCGCGGCGAGCGCAGGGCATGGTCGTTGAGCGACGCCAACGTTTGGTGGTCGCGAAAGCTCTCGGTCATCACTGGATCGAGGTCCACCAAGGTGATCTCCTCGACACGCTCGTCTTTGAGCAGCTCGCGCACTGCAAGGCCGTCACCGCCGCCCAACACTAGGCAGCGCCGCGGTGCCTCGACCGCCGCCAACCCGGGGTGGACCAAGGCCTCATGGTAGCGGTACTCATCGAGGGAGGAAAATTGCAGCTCACCATTGAGGTAGAGCCGAACTTCGTCCTCAGCGCGGGTTAAGACGATCCGCTGATAGGGCGAAGAACGAGCGTAGATGATCGGTTCCTTGTACAACCGACGCTCGGAGAAGCTCGCCAGCTCGGTCGAGAAGAAAACTCCGGCCAACAACAGCGCCAACGCCACATAAGCCTGGGCGAGGAGCCCTCGACTGCGATGTTCGCTGTAGAAGATGTGACACGTCCAAATCGCAACCAACAGGTTGAGTGCCCCGAATACAAACGAGGTTCGCATCAGGCCAACCCGAGGTACCAGCCATAGTGGGAACAGTAGCGAGGCCGCCAACGCCCCGACGTAGTCGAGAGACAACACCTTGGAGATTAGGTCGCGCAGCGGAAAGCGCTCTTGCAGGATCCGGATCAACAGTGGGATTTCGAGACCAACCAGCACCCCGGTCACCATCACCCATCCGAACAACACCAAGCGGAATGCCTGCAACTCGGCAAAGGCGAAAAAGAACACCGCCGAGGAGACGCCGCCGATCAGCCCGACCAGAATCTCGATCTGGATGAATCGCACTACCAGATCGTGCCGGAAGTAGCGCGACAAATAGGATCCCAGCCCCATCGCAGAGAGATAGATTCCGATGATGATCGAAAACTGGGTAACACTGTCGCCCAGCAAATAGCTGGCGACTGTCCCGGCCAACAGCTCGTAGATCAGTCCGCAAGTGGCGATAGTGAAGACTGAGACGAGCAGCGCCAAAGTTTTCGCCCGGCCGTCCACCGGAGAAGTTGTGCTGGCGCTCACCGCTACAGGATAACAAACGACGCCCGGTTGGTGTCGATGATCGAGTTAGATTGCTGGGCGGTCCGATCTGTGTTATCAATCTTTCGGTACACTGACCACTCGGCAGGAATTTATGGGCTTTCTAGATCGATTTCGCAAAACCAAAACCGAGGCTGAGCCCGAGTTCGATCCATTGGCTGATTTGGTGCTCGCCAAGCTCAAGGTTGGTTACTTGCTGGACTACGACCTGAAAACCTGGAAAGTGACAGACTTCAGCCGTTACAGCTTCAACGGCGGGCGCACCGCCGAAGAGTGGGAGCTGACCGCGGGCAGCGATAAGCGGTACCTGGAATGCTCCGAGCAAGGGGACACTTGGTCACTCTCGAAGACCATACCCCTAGGTGCTCTGAGCAGCCAGGGACCCGGTGGCGGTTTGCGTCAGCACATCCAGAAACACGGCGAGGCCCCCGAACAGCTGATCTACAAGGGAACAACCTACTACTTGGACGATTCAGCCGGCGGCGAGCTGATCCCAGGTGACGGCGGCGACCGCAAAGAGCTCATTCAGTGGGAATTCCTCGACGAGGACGAAGAACACTTCGTCTCGATCGTACAGTGGAGCGAAACCGAGCTCACCGCGGTGGCGGGCCACTTCGTAGAGGAATTCCAATTCACCGACATCTTGCCGGGGGAGCCGACATGAGCCATAAACCCGCTGGATCGACTGGACGCCGACAACTGGCCGGAAGCCTGGCGATCGTCCTGGTTCTGGTTGCCGCCGTTTTGATCTCCGGCTGCTCGACACCCCCCGATCCACTGCAACGTTTGCATCGCCAGCTCGACACCTATCCTGAATACTCGGTGGTGCTGGCGGACATGGATATCAACGGCACCTTCTTCAAGACCTACCATCATCAGTTCACGATCGTGAAAGGTCAGCGAGTCGAAGGCGGCACCCGCACCAATGAAAACCCCAGCGGGACGTCTGGCAGTGAAACGTCTGGCAGTAATACGCCTGGCAGTGAAACGTCTGGTGCCGAGGAGACAGATCGCGAGACAGGTGCTGGAAATCCTGTCACCGAGGAAACAAACGGCGGCGACGGCTTGGTCTTCGAGACCGAAACGACGGGTTGGATCGAGGTCAGTCGCCAATTCTTCGACAAGTACGAGCCACTACTGGGTATGGTGGTGCTGTCGAAAAACGATCAGGGCAACGTCGGCACGGAGAACTATCCTCCGGGTTATCAGTATGTCGGCAACAGACGTTACGGATCCTGGCGGACGGACAGCAGCGGCGGCTCTTTCTGGGAGTTCTACGGTAAGTACGCACTGTTCAGCCACCTGCTTGGCAGCTCGCGTCGACCGCTCTACCGATCAGACTACGATCTTTATCGCAACTCCCGCAGCTCTGGCAGACCCTACTTCGGGCCATCGAATAACTACGGTACCCGCGGCTCCTACACCAAAACGTCGAACCCGACGTTCTTCCAGCGCCAACAGGTCCGCCAGAGTTCCAAGAATCAGCGGTTCTCACAAAAGGTGAAAAGCCGCGCCAGCAGTTCCCGATCACGCAGCGGCGCACGCGGTAAGTAGCAAAGGCCGGAGGTCAACATGTCCTACGAGCAAGCGGATATCTTCGTCACCGGCGTGATTTACCTCGGGGCAATCCTCGTCCTGTTGTTGTTGGGCAAACTGGTCTACGACAAACGCCACCCCGGATTTGTGCTCGAGAAGGAACTCTTCGAGCGCGACAACTTCGCGCTGTCGCTGGCGGTGGTCGGCTACTACCTGGGATTGGTCTTCGCTCTCGGCGGCGTCCTGGCGGGCGAAGGCGTCGATCTGACGACGGACCTGATCGACATCTTCTTGTACGGCGGCCTGGCGATTGTGCTGATCAATCTGTCGAGTATTCTCAACGACAAGATCATCTTGCCCAAATTCCGCAACGAGAAAGAGATCATCGACGACCGAAATGCCGGTACCGGCGCGGTGGAGGCCGGCAATCACATCGCCAACGGTCTGATCATTTCCGGCACGCTCAACGGCCACAATGTCGATCTGGTGGTTGCGCTCGCCTTCTGGAGCCTGGGACAAGTCGCGCTGATTCTTGGCGGCATCGCCTACAACCGCCTGTCCTCCTTTGATCTGCACGACGAGATCGAACGCGACAACGTAGCGGTTGGCGTCGCTTTTGCCGGTGTCCTCGTCGGGCTTGGCAATCTCGTCCGCCTCAGCGTCACCGGCGACTTCATCGACTGGCAAACCAGCCTCACCGACTTTGGGTTTTTCCTGCTGATGGGCGTGGTACTGCTGCCGGTGGTCCGCATCTTGACCGACAAGCTGCTGGTACCCGGTGCCACACTGACCGATGAAATGGTGAATCAAGAGCACCCCAACGTCGGCGCTGGCGTGCTCGAGGCGGCGTCTTACCTCGCAGCGTCGATGCTCATCGGCTGGGCGATGTTCTGAGTCGGCAGACCGTGTCCCAAGAGCAGGCCCTGTCCCCAGGGCAGACTGTGTCCCAAGAGCAGACTGTGTCCTCAGGGCAGACCGTGTCCCAAGAGCAGACTGTGTCCCCAGGGCCGCAGAGCACCATTCTCAAGGCCTGCGTCCTCGCTACCGGCATCTCAGGCATTGTCGCCGAGTACGTAATGGCTACGCTGGCGAGTTATTTACTCGGCGATGCGATCCTACATTGGACACTGGTGATCTCGCTGATGTTGTTCGCGATGGGGATCGGCAGTCGGCTCAGCCGCCTGGTCCGCGGCCCACTGCTCGATGCCTTTGTTGGGGTCGAGCTGGCGTTGTCGGTGTTAGTGGCGGCAAGTGCTCCGGTGGTGTATCTGTTGTCGGCCTACAGTCCGGCGATCGGGTTGATCATCTATTCGCTGGCGTTTGCTATCGGCTTGCTGATCGGCATCGAGCTGCCATTGGTGACACGACTCAATCAGAGCTTCGAAGAGTTGCGCCTCAACATCGGTTCGGTGATGGAGAAAGACTACTACGGAGCGCTGATCGGCGGACTGTTCTTCGCGCTCGTGGGGCTGCCCTACCTCGGCTTGACCTACACACCGTTGGTGCTGGGTACGGTCAACTTTGCGGTGGCCGTCTACCTGGCAGCACGTTATCGCGGCGCACTAAAGCGGCCACGGGCGATCGTCGTCGGTAGCTTGGCGGTAGCTGTGGGACTGGCAGCGGTTGCAGTCCTGGCTGAGCCGATTGTCCGCTACGGCGAGCAGCAGAAGTATCGCGACCGGGTGATCTACCAAGAGCAGAGCCGATTCCAACGCATTGTCATGACGCGTTGGAAGGCCGATATCTGGCTTTATCTCGATGGTCATCAGCAATTCTCCAGCGTCGACGAGGAGCGTTACCACGAACCGTTGGTACATCCGGCGATGCGGCTCGCCGCCGCCCGACGGCGCGTCTTGGTACTCGGCGGTGGTGATGGCCTAGCGATCCGCGAGATCTTGATGCATGCCGACGTCGAGGCCGTGACTCTGGTCGAACTCGATCCGGCGGTCACCCGGCTGGCGACCACCCACCCGGAGCTGCGCCGAATCAACCGCGATGCCCTCACCGATCCCCGTGTCGAAATTGTGCATCGGGACGGCTACGGCTACCTGCTCGACAACGATGAGCTCTTCGATGTGATGATCATCGATCTGCCCGACCCACGGACGATCAGCCTGGCACGCCTCTATAGTCGCCCGTTTTACGAGTTGGCGGCGCGCCACCTCACCCCGGGCGGCGTGCTGGTCACGCAGGCGACCAGCCCTTTCTTCTCCCGTCGCGCCTTCCTCTCGATCCTCAAATCCGTGCGTGCCACCGGCCTCGCCGCGGTGCCGTACCACAACCATGTGCCAACCCTTGGCGAATGGAGCTGGGTCTTGGCCCAACGCGGACCAGCGCGGGTGCCGGAGCCGGATAACGAGTCGCCTCCTTCAACCAACATTGATCTCCGCCCGCGCTTGATGCACCTCGACTTCGAAGACTTGGACACACATTTCTTGAACACTGACGCGATGGTCGCTATGCTGCACTTCGGCAAGGACGTCTTCGACGACCTCGACACCATCGACGTTTCGGAAGAGTCGAGTCTGGCCGTCTTCACCTACTATCGCGACAGCGACTGGGACCTGTACTGAAGGACTGAGCCTGTGGAACGACGTCGTAGCCCCCCACTTTGGGTCGAAAGACTGGTGCGGATTCTCCGCCGCGAGAACCTCCACCGGATCTTCATCTTCCTATTCGTACTCAGCCTGCTGAGCGCGGTGGCCTTGTGGCAACTCGAGCCTCAGACGGCCTTCGCCGACTGGCTGTGGTGGAGTGTTGTCACCGTCACCACGGTCGGCTACGGCGACTTCACTCCGGTCACCATCGCCGGTCGATTAATCGGCACGGTGCTGATGTTTTTTGGTATCGGCGTGCTCAGTATGTTCACTGCAACAATCGCCGGTTTTTTTGTCGAGATCCAACTCAAGAGAGAGCGTGGCATGGACCAAGTGCAACTGCGAGACCATTTCATCCTCTGTGAATGGAATCAACGGGCCGAGGCGGTTTACAGCGAGCTGCGATCGGACCCCCGGACTGTCGAGTCTCCAATCGTGGTACTCGCTGGTATTGACGCCAAACCCGTCGACGACGACAAGCTGTTCCTGATTCACGGTGAAGTCACCGAGGAAAACCTCGAACGCGCCAACATCGAAGACGCCGCTACGGTGATCATCCTCGGCAACGACGAGCTCGAGCCGGGTGCCCGCGATGCCCGAGTTGTACTCTCGACCCTCACCGTCGAAGGCATGAATCCCGACGCTTACACGGTCGTTGAGCTGGTACGGGAAGAGAATCGACGCCACTGCCAAAGAGCCCACGCCGACGAAATCATCGTCGGCAACGAGTTCAGCAGTCGATTGATTGCCAGTGCCGCTGTCGACCATGGCATCAGCAAAGTCTTTTCTGAACTGTTGAGCGTCACCTACGGCAACGACTTCAAACAGGTGCCCGTCCCCTCGGCCCTGAGCGGCCAAGGCTTCCTCGAGGTTCTGATCGAAATGAAACGCACTGACGGCAGCATCGTCCTCGCAGTCCAACGAGGCATGGAAGTCACCACCAATCCGCCGCCCGAGTATCGAGTCGAAGCGACGGATCGCTTGATTGTCGTCACGGGTTAGATCTCATCGAAGAACGTGGGTTGTCCGGGAGCCCCCTGTGGACTGCGCGCGCAGCTGCGTAACTCGCCTCGGCGCCTCAGTCTTCGCCAATCCTAATGGTTACAATAGTTTGGAGAACTCGGTTCTATTCTCTTGCTCATACATACTCGCCGCGTGCTCGCTCCACAGGGGGCTCCCTGGGAGGCGAAAACCGAG
>JAJCXO010000173.1 GCA_029263395.1 Acidobacteriota bacterium
GAGCCCCTCTTGCGGGCCTCGACAACCGAGGCTCTAGCCAGTGGGAGAGGGGAAGGTTATCGGACAGCTGTTTTCAGTAGGACGACGTTATTCACGTCGGGGAACAGCTTGCTGAACTCTGGAAGGACCCTATCAGCAGCAGTTAGGGGGACGCAGCCGGGTGTTATCGGACAGAATCTGTCGGATAACCGGCTGCGCTGGATGTTATCAGTCAGTTCTTGTCGTGTTTGCGGCAGTGAGGTTCCAGTACATGTGGATAACTTCTCGGACAACAAAGGGATGGGCTGAGCCGTGTTGAAACAGTCGGAGTGTTATCGGTGTCGTCCAACACAACTGGTCGACGTCGAGTCTTAGGTTAGCTCCGTTTACAAGTTCAACTGTTTTTGGGAGATGTAGGTGAGTAGCAGTTCCGATCAGCATGCAGAGGCATATCGGCGCAAGCGTCCGACTTATGAAGCCTGGAGCGAGACTCTATGCGAGCTCATGAGAACGTTGCTCAGATCAAAGGAGGTTGACTATGTGACAGTCGAGGCTCGTGCGAAGACTGTTGAAAGCTTCATGGACAAGATTGAGCGCGAGGACAAGAGCTATGATGACCCTATAGAGGAAGTCACTGACCTGACTGGCCTCCGAGTGATCACCTATCAACTCGCGGACATCGACTCCGTCAGTGAGCTAATTCGTGCGAACTTTGATGTCGATCAAGACAACTCAACCGACAAGAGTGCGATTCTTGACGCCGACCGATTTGGGTACCTATCAGTCCACTTCGTCGTGAGTTTGAACGACAAGCGGAGTAGACTGCCAGAATACAACACATTTGGGGGGCTGAAGGCAGAGATTCAAGTCCGAACAGTGTTGCAACACGCTTGGGCTGCCATCGACCACAAGCTGCGCTATAAACGCCAAGAAGAGATCCCACGCACCTCTCGCCGCAAGCTGTTTAGGATTAGCGCTCTTTTAGAAACTGCCGATTCCGAGTTCGAATCTTTGCGAAGAGACTTGGCTGAAACACGTAACGCTTATAGTAAAGATATCAAGGAAGAAAATTTCGAGATCGATCTAGATCTCGATTCCCTAACAGCCTATATCGGTGATGGCAAATTGCCGAAACAGCTCTTGGAGGCTGCCAGTTCGACCGGTTGCGTTCTTGGGCCCCATAGCCCGAATTCTTCTAGGCCCGAATACTCACTGCTACTCTCAATGCTTCAAGAATTGGAGATTGACTCAATTCAAGGCTTCGAGCAGATGGTAAAAGGACTCGCCAAAGGTTTTCCGGGACTTGTCAGAGAAATCAACGCTAAATGGAAAGAAACTGTCGACAGTGATCAGCTCCGTCTGGTTCTACCAAGCGAAACAGTCTTCCGTATTGCCGTCTTCTTCAGCCAGACACCAGACTCCTTAGACTCTATTGTCCCAACGTTCAAATTTGGTGCGAAGCTTCGAAGTGCGATCCAATATGTGTATAGCGCTCGTCACCCAGACAGCAACCTTGTGCTTCCTGCGAAGTGAGGAAGTCGCAAGATGGATTTCACAAGGGCCTATAGCGACGGAGCTAACCTGCGGCTGCAGACGCACACGCTTCGCGTGGCGCTGAGCCGCGACAGCGTTGGGCAGCAGCAAACGAAGCACCGCGGCGACGCACACATCTCCTTGATTGGCGGTTCGGACTAGCTTCATGAATCTTCTCGAAGAAATCGAACGTCGAATCTCTTCTCTTGGAGACGGCGAGTACTTGCCAGGGCTGAAGGCCGTGAGTCGTCACATTGGTGCGGGGTTTCAACACCTGAGACGGGGCCAAGGTGAAGGAGATTCCACTGCGTTTCTTGACTGTGTTTACAGAGCCAATCAGGCCTTTGAAGGCAGTGTAAAGGAAGGCTATCGAGTACTTGCAGGCAAGAACCCTTCAAAGAAAACTCTGTTCGAAATCGAATCATTTTTAGAGAGCAAGTCTATCTTAAGTGAAAGGGTGCTTCAGCAGTTTACGAGATACCGGAAGGAGTGGCGGAACCCATCTACCCACGACTACACGCTTGAGTTTGATGAAAGTGAAGCTCTTCTGGCGCTGGTTTCTGTTTCTGCGTTTTGCTACGTCCTTCTAGATCAAGTTGCTGCTGAGCTGGGTTATACGAGGGTAGTGAGCAACAAGAGTGAGTGGATCGAAACAATTGAGAAGAGGCAGGGCTCGCTGCCTCTCCCAGAGAAGGCACTTCAGGGCCGACTAGTCGACTTACTGATCGACTTTGCCGAGAGCCCAGCACTGACGAGCTTGGCTGTGGGTACCGTCATGATGAGGGCTCCGGAGGCAATGTTCACAGGTGCGCTCGCCGGATTTCTTGAAAGCGCAGAGCCAGGTTTCAAGATCGAAGCAGAGGCTAGGTTGGAGCACGGTAATTACCGATATAGGCCGGACATTCTCGTGTCGGATGGAAAAACGTCGGTAGTCATAGAAGTCAAAGGACTCGCCTCACAGGCGGCTGTTGATGACGGTATACAACAAGTGAAAAAATACCTCGAGGTGGAGACCATTGATGCCGGGATCCTTTTTCTTTTCCCAGATCGCCGTGAAGTGGCAGTGGCTGAGATGGAAGACCCTATCGTCGGGAAGCCTCTCGCCGTGCTGGCTCCTCAAGGTCTAGCGCCCAACCCAGCTGTTCCAGCGAAACAGTTCCGCGATACACGCTCCACTGCTCGCTGAACAGCCAAACGTTCTGCGGCTTGAGACATGAGGAACGCTAAAGTGGCGAGTTCGGACGTTGTTGGCTTCGCTGGCGAGGCGGTTGAGCACCTACAGGCGCTCTTGCTTGAATATGGCTCTCTCAAAGAGCAGGCTCCTCCAGGTAAGTACTACGCTTGGGACCAGCAGGAAACCAACTCACTTTTGACTCGCGCGCTCTCTGCGATCGAGCGCTTTGGAGGTCCGCGGTCGGTATATGCCGATCAGGCCCGCAAACAGTTCCGGGACGACAACTATGCTGGAGCGAACCTTGGGCGAATTATCGGCGTTGTCGATGCTTTGCTTCAAGATATTCAAAGAGGCTCGCTTTTGGCGATACAAGAGGTTGTTCATGCCGATACTTTTAGTTCATTTCTTGATATGGCGGCATACTTGCTTGAAGCGAACTATAAAGACGCAGCCGCGGTGATCTGCGGCAGCACTCTCGAAGTCCACCTGAGGAATCTTGCCTTAGCCAGGAACACCGCCAATGCGAGCCAGATCGCCTCTGGAGCGCGGATTGCTGCAAATGGACTCAACCAGGAACTGGTTGCTTCCGAGGTCTACGGAAAGCTAGACCAGAAACAAGTCACTGCCTGGCTGGACATAAGAAACTCCGCAGCTCACGGCAGGTACTCGATGTACTCTCGAAACCAGGTTGGCTTGATGATAGAAGGAGTGAGAGATTTCCTTGAGCGATATCCGGCCTGACCGCCACCGCAGAACACAGCCACTCCAGGCGGACCAGCTCCGCCGCTTCGCGCCTCCGCTGGCCGCTGAGTGGCGAGCCGTTCGACGGCTTGCGGGTACCTCTAGTGTGACGATACTGAAATCAACTTACTATGAAGATTTTCATTAGCTGGTCGGGCCAAGTCAGTAAATCCGTAGGGCTTGCTCTGCATGAGTGGTTGCCGATAGTACTTCAACATGTTGAGCCGTGGCTCTCAGAAGTTGACATACAAGCCGGCGAGCACTGGCCTGTTAGAATCGCTAAAGAGCTAGAGGACTGCGAGTTCGGCATAATATGCCTGACGAAGGAGAACGTGACTGCCCCTTGGATCTTTTTCGAAGCCGGCGCCCTGTCCAGGTCTTTTACGGGTGGAGCCGTCTGTCCCTATCTCTTCGATATCGACTATGCAGCGTTGCCTGCTCCACTGGCGCAGTTTCAGGCAAAACTAGCCACCAAAGAGTCTACGGCAGAATTGGTTGGCGCGATCAATAAGGCTAGTGGACAGCCAATCCCCCAATCTCGGCTCTCGCCTGTGTTTGATAATCTATGGCCGCAGCTCGAGCGCAAACTTGCCCAAATATCGAAAGGGCAACCAGGAAAGGACTCGCCGCGTGACACTCTGCTCGAACAGTTAATTACCCGGGTTCGCCGAATCGATCAAAAACTAGACGAGGTTCTGGTAGTGCTTGACAATATGGGCGGGTCAGCCGCCCACGAGCTCGGCGGAATAGCTGATAAAGTCAACTCACCAGAGATCCGCCAAATGGACAACAAGCTAGATGAAATCCTAGTAGTGCTCGATTCGAAAAGTGAATTAGGTTCTAGCAAGTCGGGCGACGTAGATGACGAAGCCGATTCTGCAGGGACCTCGTCTGGCCGACAGGGATGGTAAATGGAACGTGTGTCGGTCACCAAACAGCGGCGCGGCCTGCCAGCAGAAGAGTTCCCCCGTTGGATACTGATAGGCGAAGAGCCGCCTTGCTCTGCGTGGCCCTCGAACAACAGCCTCCAGCGGGCGGATCACCGCCGCTGAGGCGCGCCGTTCGGAGACAACACGATCGCATCTTGGATTGAGGACAGCTCGTTCTAACTTGAAGGTAAAGAACTATGGCGGAGACGCAGACCAACGATGTCGACAGCATACTGGGGCTCTCTACGGATGGCTTGGTAGGCGTGTCTTTAGAAAAGCTAGTCGGTAACGAAACCGCAGTGACGATGTTGCTTCACTACTACAAGCAACTTACAGAAGAGACCCTCAGCTTGAAGACCGAGAGAAATACTTACAAAAGATTTGTAGAGGCGTACGAGCGGGAGCGCTCAAGAGGTGTTGTCGGGGCAATACTATTGACTCTCAGCAATATCGGCGTTGGGTTTGGCGTGAACCTGCTGACCGATGGCCAAACCAATCCGGGTCTCGCTACGTTAGTTCCAGCCGTTTGCCTTGCGGCCGCGGGCCTATACTTTACCTTCTCAAGAGACTAAGTAGGTGGCGACACAAGTTCTCCATGATTCCAAGGGGCTGCCGGTGGGGCTTTTGCGTAGCAGGTACTTATTCGGAGTGAATGGAAAATGGCTTGGCTTCTTAGGAGCGGACAACACCGTTTTTACCCCAACGGGTGAGTATCTCGGCGTGCTGTTGGATGACGGCAGAGTTGTAACAGATCCATCGAGGTATGGTGAGCGAGCGCCAATCCCTCCTGCTCCTCCAACTGTCGACATGCCTAAGTCTCTCCCCCGCGTAGCCCCGAAACCAAAACCACCTTCGCCGTTGAGAGATTCCTTCGTTCCATCGCGGGATTTTCTTCTGGCTGCCAAGATTTTCGATGTAGCATCCCTGGTTTTGCCGCGCAGAGTTGCGGATGAAGTACTCGGAGACTCTTTGGAATATATTCATGAGCTTGTTTCGCGCGATGCGCCAAGGTGGCGTATCTATCTCAAGATAATTTCGACTTGTTTCTGGGTTACGACCCACTCCTTTAGAGAACTGTTCGCTGTGTTAATTGACCGCCCGTCTGTACGAGGTCGAAAATGAGGCTGTGTTCAGATGTGCTGGTGGTGCCGAACCCTTGCTTGCAGCGGTCGGCGAAGACGCCGCCTCTGTAGCTTCAACGCTATCCATCAGCCGACGAATCTTAGATAACGTACCGTAGAGATGGCGAGCCGATGAAGATCGAAGCAGCGGCACACGGCGACACCGTTATTCTGTCCCCCAAGGGAAAGATAACTATAGGGGTCGGCGACGTAGCGCTTCGTGAAGCAGTGAGTGAGTGCCTGGATGCCGGCGCGAAAAACGTTATCATGGAATTCTCGGACGCGGGTTTCATCGATAGCTCAGGAAGGGGCGAGATGGTGTCAGCCTTTACGTCCATAATGAACCGCGGCGGCAAACTGGTGTTGTGCAATATTACACCGGGCTTGAGAGCTGACCTCAAATACATTCCAATATTTGACGTCTATGAATCGATAGCGGAAGCCTTCGCCTCTCTTCGACCAGACGACAGAGGGCCTATGGTCGATGGGGATCTGTATGACCTGGGCGGCGCCACCGAAGATGATCTGCTGGTTGCGCGGCCGAAGATCATCTCTTCGACTGCGGCCATCATTGAGAAACTAAGGTCGCACCCGGAAGAGTTCTACAAGCTTCCTCCGCGAAAGTATGAAGAGGTTATCGCATGCCTTTTGGAAGACATGGGTCTTGAGGTGCACCTAACCGGCCAGACAAGAGATGGAGGGAAGGATATCTTAGCGTTTATGAATACCGAGATCGGACGGTTGTTGTGTTTGGTCGAAGCGAAGCGCTTTCGAAAAAGCAGGGTGGTTGGCGTCGACCTAGTCCGGAACCTCTACGGCGTGCTC
Source organism: Acidobacteriota bacterium (assembly GCA_029263395.1). GTDB lineage: Bacteria > Acidobacteriota > Thermoanaerobaculia > Multivoradales > J023 > JAAELT01. Next base: position 6,303 of record JAJCXO010000173.1, read on the forward strand.
TTTCACGAGCAGGCGAACTCCGGTCTTTTGGTTACAACATCGTCCTTCTCCCCCGACGCACTTTCTTTTCAGGGGCAACATCAGTATCAACTCCATCTTAGGGACTATACGGACCTGGCGCAATGGGTAAGGGCCTACGGAACCGGCAGATTTAATCTGGGGGCAACTTGAAGTGCGATCGACACTACTGGCTGCACGTCATGCATAGCTGTTGGCCCATGTATAACAATCGTCTCGAGTCGGACGTCTGGCGCCGCCGTTCAGTTCTCTCGTTGCACGAAGCCGCTTCGCGGCAGCTCCCCTCCAGCCAGCTTGCCCATAGGCTGAGGTCGCAAACTCCGACGCCTCGCCAGTAGCTTATAGACCCGACTTCGTAGTCGGCTGTATCGGCCTGCCAAGGCCGCCGGTAGCCTCATCTCTGGCAGCAGGCTGGCGAAACTCTCGGTCGTCGCAGTTTCTCTGAGCTGCACTGATATTCCCGTGCTGATGAGTAGCTTCTTAGGCTGGGCAATTCCGCCCAGTCTAAGAAGGAGACTGATCATGAAGTACGGAATCGAATCGACCTTGGAGCGCACGAAGGAGGAGCTGAAGCTCGCCGGGTACAGCCCGAGCACGGTTAGCACCTATCACAGTGCCGCTGGGCGCTTCCTGCGCCGTGCTGACAAGCCTAGCAACCGGCTGACCCACAAGGATGTCCGAGACTACATGCTTTACCTCACCGAGGCGAAGTACTCCAGTTCGACCATCAATCAACATCACTTTTCTCTTTCGAACCGCAGCCGATACATTGCTCATGATCGCGGACGATCCCAGGCATCTCGGCGCCAAGATCGGATTCTTGGCAATCTTGCACTCTTGGGGACAGCGCCTCGATCTTCACCCGCACCTGCACATGATCGTGCCAAGCGGTGGTCTCTCGTCCGATAAACAACGGTGGATCGCGTCACGTCGCGACTTCTTCCTTCCGGTCAAGATTCTCAGCCGTGTCTTTCGCGGCAAATTTCTCGACGAGGTGCAGAAGATGGCGCGACAAGGACAGTCGATCTTTCCAAGTCGCCTCGATCCGAGGGATGAGCCTAGCGCGTACCGGTGCTGGCTCGATGAACTGTACGCCGCGCCGTGGGTAGTCTACAGTAAGCCTCCTTTTGGCGGTGCCGAGCGTGGCTTGCAGTACCTTGCGCGTTATACCCATCGGGTGGCGATCAGTGAGTCCCGACTCCGAGAGATCGAACACGATCGTGTCGTCTTCGAATGGAAAGATTACCGCGACGAGGGCAAACTGAAGGTTATGAGTCTGACAGCGGTCGAGTTTCTTCGGCGCTTCCTGATGCATGTGTTGCCGGTGGGCTTTCATCGCATCCGTTACTACGGCTTGTTGGCCAACCGGCATCGGGCTGCGAACCTGGAGCGTTGTCGTGAGATTCTGGGCGTGGCCAGTGAAGTGCCCGATTCCGCAGCGCCGGCCAACGATGAAGTATCGGAGTCTGAGACTTGGGAGGCGCGGATGCTGCGCCTGACAGGAATCGATCCGATGCGTTGTCCGGCCTGAGGACAAGGACACCTCCAGGTGCTGGAGAAAGTGCCGTCGCTCAGCGAGAGGCTGATGACCGCTGCGCGAGCTCCGCCGGTAATTGATCGGGTCTCGGCAAGCTAACAAATCGGTCTCCAGTTCGGTCCTCTATCGGCAGGATCCTGGCCGAACTGTGTCCAGTGACAGCGCTCATGCTATGCTTTGGCCCGTAGGAATCCATCCAGCTGGCCCTCACGGGCTCGAATAGCCACCGCAGCGATGGGGAGGTCTGAGTATGCTGCAGTTTCGCTTGAATCCAACGGTCTTGCCGGCTGTGAGCCTAACCCATGGCTGAGGAATACAAATTCCTAATGGCAAGGTCCGTGCCAGCACGTGGCTTCGTACAACTCGGTTCCATCTGAAGTCATGGAATTTTGAGTGGCTACGGGCACATCTCTATTTGGACTTCAGATAGAACCTTTGTTGTTCGCCGCCTTGGTAGAGTTGGGAGCGTAGACTATGGCGTATGACCTAAATACGATGGACACGGGAACTGATGGTTGGAGGGTCAAGACACGAGCGGCCGAGGTTCTTGTGCGACAAAAGCGCAACATTCCGCAAGAAGCACGACTCAGGATCGTTGAGATAATGGGGGGCGGAAGCGGTGACAGTGAGGTTCGCATATACTTCGAAACGAAGGTCGGCTTCTTCCTCTGGGCGAAGACCACGAGCGGTCAAATTCGCACAACCCTTTCAGAGTTCAACTCCCTGATGAACCAGGTCGGAGCTGTATGAACGCCGCGCCAAGAAATGTGGGCCTACCGCCGATTTTAAAGATACTACAAAAATAGATATGGCAGACTACACTTATCAAGAACCAGACTCTGAGGATTTCATAGCTGCTCTTCGAGCAGTTCTCAAAAACAAGGGGGAGGCTGATCTACTCAGTCTTCTCCATGGAGCAACATGCACGATCTCCCCAAGTAGTCAGTATTCGCGGCGGCGCTGGGACGCGATGTGGACGGAGGTCTTCTTTGAGGTTCCCGCAGAGAGGCTAGGCGATTTCAACGAGTCGACCGAGACTAACCTTGAAAAATACTGCGACCTCATAATGCCAAAGGATGCGGGATTCGATGTGATGAGCGTTTCCGTGGCGCCGCGTCTTGGTTCTCAGGGCACCCGGATGGAAGACGAGGTTGAGGCACTCTCTCGGGTGCTGGAATCGCAAGAGAACCACATTCAACTTCCCGAGGATCTGTTCTTAAAAGGGCAGGAAATGGCCCAGGCTTACCATTTTCTATATCTTGCGGAGAACTTCCTCCGAGTTTTTATTGAAACCATTGCTTCATCGAAAGACGAAGCGGGTAATCCCCGCCAGCTCACATATCCACGAGACGTCCATTCCAAAATAAGAAATCGGAAGCAAAATGAGCAGAGGAACAAGTGGTTGAGCGTCAGAGGCGGTTCCGATCTTTTCTATACCGATTTCAAAGAGTTGGGAGATATCATTCTCAACAACTGGGAAGTCTTTGCTTCGTTTTTTCCTAACCAGGCTTGGATCAAGACCAAGATTGACGAGATGGCGAATTGTCGCAATCTGATAGCGCACAATAGCTACATCGGCGAACACGAACGTGACGTGGTTCGATTGAACTTCCAAGGGATCATTCGGCAGCTCGGATCCTTTATCTAATGGGGAGAGTGCTTCCTATTCGTTGCCGAAGGCCCACTGTCACGTCGGCGAACCCTGCGCCCAAGCGGACGGAGGACCGCGCGCTTGGCTCTGGCCGTTGTGTGCCATTAGGTGAAGGCGTGAAAGAGACTGTACCGATTCTGGTGGACGCTGCTGCTCGCGGCCGCAACGGGCGATAGCCATAATGACTTGGCCAGCAAGAGTTCGAGAAGATGTCCTGGTAGCTTCCGGGCGCCGTTGCGCGCTTTGCACAGTATTCGCTGGTGTCCGATTGGAGCTCCACCACATCCAACCGGAATCCAAGGGAGGCACAAGCACTTTTGAGAACTGTATTCCACTCTGCTTCAACTGCCACGCGGATGTCGGGCACTATGATCCAACTCATCCACGTGGTAACCGCTACAACGGAAGTGAGTTGCAGCGTCATCGAGATCGTCTATATGTTCAGGTCTCGGAGGGAAGACTCCTCGTGGAAGAGCCGCCGCCGGCTCCGCCTCAGGTCAACGAAGTCGACCGAGCACTCTTTAGGGAGATCCGAGACAGGCTTCAGACCGCTGTCGTTGGCCGCTTCTTGCAAGACCATGACTTCGCTGGTGATTTTCCAGTGGAGCCCTGGGGCGCACTCAATGACTACATAGAGCGGGCAGAAGAGCCGGATTTCACCTTCGTGGAGCCAGAGTTGGCGTCTCTGCATCGCTCCTTCAACTCCTCAGTTGAACAGCTCCTGTCGACGGCGTTTGGGAAAGTATGGTCATCGCAGCGAGAGGGCTGGCTGGGGGTTCCGCCGGAGTGGACGGACCCAAACCACGTACGGAACAAGGACTTCTGGCCGGCAGCTCAGGCTCTGAACTCGGTTGCGAGGGAAGCATCGAATGGATACAAAGCGCTCATTCGGGATTGTCGACTTCGTCTCGACGTACCATGAGGGACCTATGAGTGTTGTTGGCACCAGGCACACAACCAGCGTCGGCACGCGGACGGCTGAAGCCGCCGGTGCGGCGCGGGCCGTTATGGCCCCAATTAGGCGATGCTAAACAATAGCGTTTTTCATAAGGAATTTGTTAGATGAGCCCCCAGTTACGCACGAATCTAGAATCGCTTGATCGTGAGGCTGCCGATTCGACGAAGGAGAGCCAGTTTACGCTTTTCGTCGTTCCGCTAATGCTCTTTTGTTCGAGTGCGATAATGGCCACTGCATGGCTTGGGCACCTTCATTTTAAAGAAAGTTTAAGCTTCTTGGCAGCGACAGGTTTAGCTTGGCTTCTCGTGCTTCCAGAATATGCACTCAACATCAAAGCGCTAAGAACTGGATACACTCGTTTTAGCGGTGGGCAAATGGGAGCTATCCGTCTTTGTTCAGGGGTTGTTTGTATTGCACTCGTTTCACGTTACGGCCTCGGAGAAGAGATGGGAATACAGAAACTAATTGGGTTTGGTCTGATGCTGGTAGGGATGTTGCTGGTTTCTGATACCCGATACGTACCCAAAAAGTACAAAGAGAACAGTTAATGGAGTTATATCTTGTCCCAGTCATGCTGACTCTGTCGAGCTTGCTTATGGCTTTTGCCTGGTTGGGACACCTTCGCTTTCGTCATAAAGGCTTTCGGATAGCACTGCTGTTTAGCTGGGTGTTAGTGCTTCCAGAATACCTCCTCAATGTTTCCGCTATTCGTTGGGGATTTGGCACCTATGAAGCCAATGAGATGGCAGCTATTAATCTATGTTCGGGTGTATTGTGCGTTGCCCTTGTTTCGAAGCTCTTTCTCAAGGAACCTCTTCCTCTTCGCAAAGTATGTGGGTTTGTTGTGATGTGTATTGGGGTAATTTGCGTTGTTTTCTAATCCAGCGACGTACTCCGACTAGGTTCGAGATACGTACGATTGAGCACAACCTGACTACAAGTAGATTAAAATAAGAAGACGGTTACTGCGGTCTCTCAGCCCTGGCGGCATAACAAACAGCGTCAGCGGATGTATTGCTTCAGTTGAAAGGCGACTACGACTTGCTCCACACTACGGAGCCGAGAGGAGTCCCCATGAGCCGACGTCAACGCCGCAAGTTCAGTCTCTACGAGAAGGCCGCCATCCTGCGCCGCCACCTGTCCGACAAGGTCCCCGTCTCCGATTTGTGCGAGGAGTACAAGCTCCAGCCCAGCGTTTTCTACCAATGGCAGCGTCAGCTGCTCGACCATGCTGCCAGGGCGCTTACGCCGCAGCGAGGGCTTGGTCGGCATGATTTGGCGAAGCACGATGGCCGTAAGGCACGGCGCGAGCGCCCCTCAGTTCGGGGCGCGACGTGGTGAAGTTCGGAAATTGGCGAAGCAGATCAAAACGAACCACGAGCTGGCTCTGGCTCTCTGGGACACCGGGAACATCGACGCCCGGTTTTTGGCCATCCTGTTGATCAAACCGGTGTCCCTGTCAGCCGACGAGATGGACCGGATGGTGCGCTCCGTAACATTCGTGGAGGTGGCGGATTGGCTCATCTCGTATGTCGTCAAGAAGCACTCCGACAAGGAGACCCCTCGCCAGGGGTGGATGGCCACGGGCGACCCTATGGCCGCCCGCGCTGGCTGGAGCCTGACCGCCGAGCGGGTTGTGAAGCGTCCGGATGGGCTCGACCTCACAGCGCTACTCGATCGCATCGAGTCCCAAATGGGCAACGCCGCTCCGGAAGCACAATGGACAATGAACACGGTGCTTGCGGAAGTCGGAGTCCATCACTCCAAGCACTGCAGGCGGGCCCTAACCATCGGAGAGGGGTTGGGGATCGATCGTGATTTTCCCGTGTCCAAAGGTTGCACATCGCCCTTCGCCCCGATCTGGATCAATGCAATGGTGAGCCGGCAAAGCTGAACAATCGATCGCCATCAACACCGGGGCATCGCATCGGTACGTGTGCCCTGTGCAAGGAGGTGAGAACTGAGCTGGAGCGCTTGCCCGCCAGCTCTAGTTTATGTTCCGCGGCTTACTACAGCGAGATGAAGTTGGCTAGACGGTCGAAGGCTTGGTGGGGGGAGTCTCCCTCAAATAAGTGCCCGGCGCCGATCAGTCGGCGGATAAGAGGTAAAATCAGTCTATGGAACTGGTCATGGCGAGATTTCGAGCGGCGATCGAGCTTCGCGAAGCGATGATTGCCATGCAGCGGAAGCTCTTGATCCGGGAGCATCCGGAGGCTTTGCCAGAAGAGATCGACCGCCGGCTCGGGGAGTGGGTGACCCAGCGAGTGGCTCCTCATAGACAGGCTTTGGAGC
>JAJCXO010000174.1 GCA_029263395.1 Acidobacteriota bacterium
AACAGCCGGATCGCGCGATTCTGGGTAGGGGCGCACGGCTGTGCGCCCGTGGTGCAAGGCCCGCTGGGGCGTCCTCGCCAAGCAACAGCCGGTAGCAATCTTGTTCCCCCGGCAGGAACACCTCGAGAACTCGGGCAGTCCAGGTCGGCAGCACGGTAAGGTAGAATGGCCGGTGATGCCCCAAATGCCGGCGAAGATCGGTCCCTACACGATTCTAGATCGGCTAGGTGCCGGCGGCATGGGCGAGGTCTTCGCGGCCCGCGACGAACGTCTCAAGCGAAACGTCGCCATCAAGCGACTGCACCCCGAGAACGCCTTGGTCGGCGAGCGGCTGGCTCGATTTCGACGCGAGGCGCAACTCGCGGCGCGGCTCAACCATCCAGCGATTGTCCAGATCCACGATGTGATCGAGCACGAGGGCTCGGAGCTCATCGTGATGGAGTTTGTCGACGGCGAGAGCTTGGCGCAACGGTTGGCCGCGGGTCCACTGGCGATCGAACCCTTGTTACGGTTGGCCCTCGATGTGATCGATGGCCTCGCCGCGGCCCATGAGCAAGGCGTGATCCACCGCGACCTCAAAACTGAGAATGTGCTGATCACGGCGACAGGGCGGGCCAAAATCACCGATTTTGGTATCGCCAAGAGCCTCGATCCAGACGCCGACGACCCCCGCCTGACGGCAACTTCCGACGTCGTCGGCACCCGTCGGGCCATGGCACCTGAGCAGATCCGCGGCGAGCCACTCGACGAACGGACGGACCTCCACGCTTTTGGTGTGCTGCTCTACGAGGCGTTGACCGGTTCGTCGCCGTTTAGCGCATCCAGCGTGGTGCGCACGATCAGCAGAATCCTCGACCACACGCCAACCCCGGTGCAAGCGATCGATCGGCAGATTCCTTCCGAGCTGTCGGCGCTAGTGACTTATCTATTGCGCAAGGATCCCAACTTACGACCGCGCTCAGCCGTCGAGGTGCGTGAGATCCTGGCTCGAATTGCCACGCAAATAAGTCACGAGAGTGAGGACCCGGAGGCGACGACGCTCACCCGCAGCGAGTCTCTGTCGGTTGAGCCCACTGCCTCCCGATCACCCTCCCGCGGGGGTCGATTCGAGCGCCTGACGGCAGCAATACTCGCGACTCTGGTCCTCCTGGTCCTTGGGTTTGTTGCCGTCCAAAGCTGGCGACAACCCCCACCACAAACGACGGTTGCGGTCATGCAACCGAATTTGGCAACCCCAGGCCCGCCGTGGAGTCTCGTCGCCCTCGGCGTCCAAGCGGCCAGCCTGAGCGGCTTGGCGTCACATCCGAGCCTCGCCGTCAAAGCGCCCAGTGAAGTCGAGCTCATCGCCGGTACGCCACGCCAGGTTGCCTTGGCCGAGGCGGTCGACGAAGTGATCACAACCGACTTGGAGTGCAGCGGTGCCAGCTGCCAAGTCGCTTTGACCCGGATCGACGGCCACGACGGCCAGGTGTTGGCGAGTCGTAGTTTTGTCATTCCCGCGGAGGATTTCCATGCCAGCGCCGCGATCGTCACCACCCAAGTGCTCGACGCCTTCGACTATCGCAGCACCACCACTGGCGCGATCCCATCGAGCGATGCGCTAGAAACCTACCTGAGGCTGCGCGAGCGGCGTGAGGCCACCGGCGCCACCCCCGAGCTCTCGGCTGAGCTGGCCGCACTCCGCGAACGATCCGGGGACTTCCTCGAAGCCTTGTTGCTAGAAGCCGATATCTTGCGACGACGATTCGCCGACTCCCGAGACCCGAAGGATTTGACGCACGCAGGCGCGCTTTTCCAACGTGCCGAGAACCTTGCACCCCGCGACCCACGTCCCCTCTCCGGGCGCTGCCGAGCCTTGATCGCCGGCGGTCAATTGGATGAGGCCAGGGCTGTCCTCGACGAGCTCGAGCAACGCCTGCCCGGCACCGTCGAGGTTTTGGATTTACGGTCCTACCTGCTGCGCAAGCGCGGGCAAATTGACGAAGCCCTGGCTGTGCTGCGCCAGGCCGCCCGTCAGCAACCGTCGTGGAAACGGCTCTCCAACTTGGCGGCGCTCGAAGCCCGGCATGGAGACATTGACGCGGCGCGGAACCACCTCCAAGAGTCCTTGCGGCGCTTTCCGGGTAACTTGGCAGGGCTTTCCCGGCTGGCTCAGATCGAGCTGGTGTCCGGCGATCCAGAGCGTGCCATCAAACTTTACCGCCAGCTCGTCGAGAAAAGTCCAAGCCTGCCGGAGCTCTCCAACCTCGGCCTGGCCTACCTCCTCACAGGCCGTTACCAGGAGTCTGCCGAGACCTATCGCCAGGTCCTCGACCGCGAACCCGATAACCCGATGTTCACCCTCAACTTGGCGGATGCCCTGCAATTGGTGGGTGATGACGAAACCGCTGGTCTGCTCTACCAGCGCGTACTGACACTGGCGGAAGCTGATCCTGAAACCTCGGCCTGGCAACTGCTCACCGTCAAGGCTCAAGCCTTGGGGCACCTCGGACGGCATCGCGAGGCGGTGGCGGCAACTCAACGTGCGCTCCAGCTTGCTCCGGGCAACAGCCAAGCCGCCTTCGAGGCCACGCTGGTCTACTGCCTCGCTGGTGAACACGCCTCGGCCGCGTTTAACGCCGAACAGGCCCTCGAGCTCGGGTTTGCCAAACGTTGGTTTGCCTTACCATGGTTCGATGGCCTGCGGCGCTACGATCCAAGTTTCGGATCTTGATCGTCGGTTCGTCCAGGGGCCTACTCGCGGTCCGTATCCGGGTCTTCCTCCGGTGGGTTGATGATGGTGGGGTCGGCGAATCCCGCCTTACCACCGAAGAACACGACCAGAATAAAACGATAGCTCGAATGGCGCCCCGGATTGATCAGGCTGACCTGACAGGTCCGGTCGTTGATCCGGTCAACGGCAACCACCTCATCCGGGTCCGGCACCACCGGTCGCCAGTTGCTCACATCCTCCAAGTCGAGGTCAACCCACTCCATGGGAGACGAGCCGAACGCCGCCGCCGGTTCTTCGAGCTCAAAGCTGAGGACTGTCTGCTGCCCCTTCTTGGTTTTCGGTAGATCGATCGTCGTAAAAGGGAACCCGTTCTCGGTCGTGCCGCGCTCCACGTGTTGGCCTGAAAACGTGCAACGGACGAAGGCGGCCGAGAGATCGGCTCGATTCAGCGATACGAGCTCTGTAGCGACTTCGACTTTGATGATGTTGACTGACATGGTGGCTTCCTTTCGGTTGGTCATCTGAGGTCTCTGTACGGCTGATCCGGCCTCTTTTCTTACCGAGCTGCAAAGCTCCTGCCAGGCGCCACAGCCTTGATCGTCGAGCCCCCGATCAAGCGTAACAGCCAAGCACAGCAGGCAGGCGCCGCAGTCAGGCGGCCCACAGAAACACCCCTGTACCGTTCCTCACGCATCGATCGTATCGGCGCCTCTCGGCAACTGCAACGTGTCGCGTTTACAGCCAGGGGTGTGCTGACGTGTCAATTCTAGTCCTGACGTGTCAGCCGACACCAAATTCCACACAAGGCACCCAAAAACACCGGATTAGGGTCTCCTCCGATCTGGCACGGTTCTTGAGATTACCTTCTCCATCAACCGCATCGAGAGCTGCCAGCAGTGAGCTGCGATGGCACAATCGAAAAACCTATTGCAACGAAAGGAACAGCAATGTCTACCTTCACTTCCAACATCACATTGACCAACCAATCCGAGTACACTCTCACCCTGGATACCGGTTCCAGCAGCGGTCTCTCGGATGCCCCCTGGCCGCAAACTCTGCAGGCCTACGATTCGAGCAATCCGTCGGCAAGTACCTATCAATTCCAACAGGGATTCGATTGGCAAATCAAATTTACCGCGGTGTATGACGTCCAAGACGGCTCAGCACCCAACGAATCCGTCGGGTTGCAGTATTACGGTGACGGCACCAACAAATTCAGCCAGAGCATCCAGCATAATCCCAGCAATGTCTTGACCGGCAGCTCGTATAGCGAAAGCGGCGACGGGCACGAACAGATCAGTTTTACGTTGGCCGGATCAGCCTAACGTTCTAATTGGTCGCCTGGTCAGTGGTCCGTCGACTGCTGTCAACGCAGATCCAAACTGACCGTTGACCAGGCCTTTCGAATCACTCCACCACCGATTCATAAACTCGCCCAGCAATCGACGAACGACGAGACCCGCGCTGGAGTTCTTGCCGGCTACCGGTTGCGGTGCGGCTGTTCCTGGATTTGATCCATTCAACCCGTGAAAGTGATAAATCATGAATACACAGAGTTCAGAACCCCAGAGCGCCCCGTCGATCACAACCTATCCCAATCCTCAATTCCAAATCGACTCAGAATTGATACAGAACTATCGCATGGCTTCAGCGATAGATTTAGAACAACCGATCCATGTAGTCAACGGGACGGACGGGCAACCGATCATCCTTTCGGTGGGAGAAGATTCCCACGTTTATGCTTACACACCGGACCTCGACCAGGCACAAGGTTGGATCCGGTCAGACACTGGCGTCGAGGCCTCGATGATCACCGCCGGTGCTTTCGATGATGTGCCCTTCTTTTTATTTTATGACAACAACTTGAATCTCAATTCGAGCACGTTGACAGAGGGAGGCACGTGGAGCACCCAGCAACTTGGCCCCGCACCGTCCGGCATCGGAGCGATTGTGCAGTTGCGCGGCCAGATGCTCGGCTCCACCTATTACTTGATGTCGTGGGCGCCCGTTACCCAACAGCCATCGGACACGGATCCACCGTACGTAGTCCAATTCTTGACCCTGAGCAGCCCAACACAGATTGCAACGCCGTATGTGGCGTGTGCTCAGTTGGTGGACTCCTTCGCTGTCGAGCTTGGCTACGCACCCGATAATAGCGGCAGTGTCGGGGCTTATTTTGGAGTGACGCCGCAGCCTTACGCCAAACCGCCGGTGGGATATCAGGGCGTTTATGGGACCAACGGCAACCAGGCGAGCAGCCTCGAGATGACCATCTTCGAGCCGATATGTAACCCGGGCTGCCTGCGGATCGGGGATCTCTATTCGGAAGGATTCGATCAGCCACCATCAAGTGCATTCCAGATCATCACCGCGGCCAGCGTCGAGGGGTTCAAGCTGGCAAAAATCTTGACTAACCCCACCACCGCAGCTCTGGTTTACGAGGACATCAATACGGATGGCATTAATCCGTTCTCCGGCTCCGGAGACGGTCAGCTGCAGACCATTGGACTGGCGGGAGGGGATACCACCTATGTTCCGTTGGGCAGCTGCGGGACCAACTTCGACAATTCGAATATCGGTTGGCCGGACCTCCAGGACTACGCTCTGGTCAACTCGGAATTTGTGGTGGCAGCCAGCGACTTCGAGTCCAACGGTACCGGCGGCCTGGGGGAAGCTGGCAACACCAACGCCGCCTGGTGGACGGATCAGGCGTCTGGAAACATGTGGTACGGCGCGGTGAATCTGATCAACCCAGGAGCCGGGGGCATCAACTCGGGATCCGCGTTCATCGCCCAAGGCAACACTCAGGCGCCTAGCGGCAGCGTGTATTGCCTGGCGGCCAACCCTACCCTGACGTCGGAAATCTTTTTCATGCCGTTCGACAATCTGACCGACCTCAGCTCACGGGTTTCGATTCTCGTAGGTCAGGTTGGACGCCCTTTCACTGCGTTCGAAATCTCGAACGAGAATGGGAGCTCTTCGATCTTCTACGCCGACACCTCGGGCGCCATTTACCAGATCGACCCGTCCGGCGGCCTGGAGCCGGTGGAGCTCCTGCCACCCAATTCCGCGGACAACTTACAGTTCTCGGCCTTGGCTGTCGCATCGGATGCTGGTGGCAGCCAGCTTTATGCGCTATCAACCGACAACGCCCTCTTCCATGCCACCAGCTCAGCTCAAGACAGCTGGTCGGCCCCGCTACCTCTTAGTTTGGAAGTGAGCATCGCGCAAATGGCCACTGACCTCGGCCTCGGTGGCAACGTGTTGGCGTATTGCTCGGCCTACCCCGACCACGGCACCGATCATCAACTACTGCAGATTTACCAGGATCCCCAGACTACGGATATCGACCTCCAGCGCATCGGGCTGGAAGGGACTCGCAACCTGTTGGACGAGCTGACCTGGAACGTCGCAATATCGGTTGTCGACTCGCAAACGATTCCGATGCCGGGACAAACGCTGCAGATTACCGCCCCCGAGCCGACAATGGCGCTGGTCAACAACTCGATCCGGCTGTTGTCGTCCGAGCCAGCAACTGTGACTACCCTCACCGGAGGCCAGGTCATCATCAGCCTGCCGACCGTGAATCTGGGGGCAAGTACCCTCGAATTGTTTGCCCCGGGTTTCATGACCAGTGGAGAGAGCATCGTCATTTCGCCGAACGCCAAACTCCAGAACAAATTCCGGTCGATCACCGGCCCGGATTTGGCGGCGGCCACCAAGACACCGCCAAACGGCGCCGCAACACCGCTGATCCCCGAAACCTACCAACCCGCGACGGATGATCTGGCCGCCTTTCTCAACCAGTCAGCAGCTTTGATTCCCGAGAACACCGGGCAAGATGCGACCTACCTGCAGATCGATGGGGGCCAGCCGGAAGCCCAGTTCGTCCAAGGTGTGCCGGAGATTCAACCCGGGACCCTCGATCTCAAGGCCCTGGAAAATCGAGCCTTCGTCATGGATTGGAGCAGCGGTCTGCCGAGGTTCAGCGTCATCTCAGCTGACGAAGAGGCGGCTGTAATGGCCAATATCAACCGTCTGCCGGGGTTTGCCAGCCTGCCTCAATATCAACTGTCGACCCAGGTTGCCGACGCCTGGGGTTCATTCTGGCACGGCGTGAAGCGAGGCTACTACGACCTCAAGACACTTGTGATCTCGGGCTACGACCAAGCCAAGAAGGCGATCATGGTGGCCGCCGAATTTCTGGTCAATGGTGTCAAGTACGCATTCCTCGGAGCCATGGAGCTCGTCCAGCAAGTCTTCGACGTAGTGCAGGGACTGTTCGCTCAAGTGGAGGTCTTCTTTCAGGACCTGGTCGAGTGGATCGGCTACCTCTTTAGTTGGGACGACATCTTGCGCACCCAAGAGGCTCTGGATCATTCTCTAAGGGTGATTTTGGAGTGGGTACCGCAGCCGATTGTCGCCGCACGGCAACAGGTCGATTCGCTCCTCGCCGGGTTACAAAGTCATTTGGACAACGCCATCAATGGCTTGAAATCGAGTGACCTGTTGGCGACGAGTTACGTCCAGCTCAACCAACAAAACCCAGCACCCCCTTCGGCATCCGGAGCTTCACAGCACAACATCCTGGCCAACGGTTTTCTCACCCACGCCAACAGCGCAACCTTGGGAGGTGAGCCGCCGGTTGTGAACCCCTCGGTACAAAGCGGGATCACTGACGCCTATGGCAACCTTCAAACCCAGGGACAGAGCTACCAACAGTCTGCTGCGTTCCAGGACGCAAACACTTACTACGATGGACTTCAAACCAAAGATGACGTCCTGAAGATGGCGCTGACGGGACTGTTGGACGTTTTGCAAGACGTCGGTGACGAAGTGCTGACGTTGGCTCAAGATGTCGCGGACGGAGTTCTGGATGCCCTGGTTGCCTCCATCCGGGCGTTTATCGAAACCCTGGAACGGGAGTGGGACATCCCTTTTGTGTCGGATATCTACGCCAAGATCACAGCTTCGGAGGAGCACCCTGATGGCCAGCCGCTGACCATCCTGGGAGCCGTGTCGCTGTTCCTGGCAGTACCGGCGACGATCACCTACAAGGTCATCAAGGGTGCAGCGCCGTTTCCAGACAACAACAGCCTGCAAGATTTCCTCAACGACCTGACGGTCGAAAAGCTGACCCAGGGCTGGTCTACAACGTGTGACGAAAGTTTCCAGATTTTCGCCGACGATTCGACCATGAACAAAGCTCAGGTTCTGTTCGCCGTCGCCGCTGCCTTCTCCAGCCTCGTCGGGGTGATGTTCCAGGCTCCCATCAACCTCGCGCCAGCGGTTCCGGGGGCTGGTCTTGCGCTAGGCCCGCTCAATATCGCTGCGGTGACCTGCGAGGTCATGGAGCAAGTGTTCACCTTCCCGCTTGGAATCTTTCAGATCACATGCGCGGCTGAACTGCTGAACTGTGTGACGTACCCGCAAGCACTTTCGTTCTGGATGTGGGTGGCAGGCTGGGGAGTTGTCGGCTATGACCTCTTTACAGTCGACACGTCTGGCACGCTGCCGCAGTCGAGTTCACCGGTTTCGGTGGTGGCCAAGAGCCTGCTGCATGGTTTGCTGGCAGTGTATGCGCTGGTTTCTTGGTTCCTCAACGGATTCGATGCCGTGCTGGCTCATCTGCGGGATTTCATCCGCCACCTCGCAGCCTGGACTTGCTTCTTGAAACTGGACGAGGAAGACCTAGAACTCTGGTTGCCGGTGTATGCCGCTAGCGAGTTTTTTGCCGGTGTGGTGAGTGCCGCGCTCAAACTGATCATCGACTTGGAGGATCTTCTGACTCCCGAGGAGTTGGAGAACTTCCGCACTCTGGGAGTCAGCGAACTCTCAGGGAGTCGTCTGGTGACGATCGGCTGAAGCCTCCAGGAGCGCGCGGCAACGGCCGCGCGCCGTATCTTCTCAATCTCCTGTGACAACGCTCAACCCTGTTACACGCTCAACCCTCGGCCGAGTCGCCGATCCAATAGCGCGGCCCTGGGCCGTGACGCGCTGCTCGGTCGTCTGGGTTGGCCAGCCGACAATGGTCGAGTGAGAGACAACCGCAGCCGATACAGTTTGCGAGACCGGCTTCGAGGCGTTCGAGCTCGGCGATACGGGCCCGGATCTTCGCCCGCCACTCGCCCATCAAGCGCGACCAATCGCTGGGTGTTGGCACCCGGTTCTCCGGTAGCTTGGCGAGCTCGGTGCTGATCTCTTCGAGAGTCAAGCCGATCCGCTGGGCGTAAATAATGAACGCGATGCGCCGCAGCACGGCGCGGGGAAAACGACGGTGGCCAGCGCCGGTTCGGTGTGAGGTGATGAGGCCGCGCTCTTCGTAGTAGCGCAGCGCCGAGGCCGCGACGCCACTGCGCCGGGCAACTTCGCCAATGGTAATGAACGACATAGGTGTACTTCATCAAACTTCTCTCTTGACTTCAAGTTCACTTGAACTTTTATAGTGATCTCGAAGCCGGCCGACACGATCATCTGTCGATCACGGCCGAGAGCGAGATCACCCAACAAACGGGAGAGCATCACATGAGCACACAATCCAACCATTTGTCGAACCTCGAAGGTTTGCGCATCGCCATCACCGGTGGCACTTCGGGCCTTGGCCTGGCTCTAGTCGAAACCCTCCACCTCCATGGTGCCAATGTTGCCTTCATCGCTCGCGACGAAGAGCGCGTCAAAGACGTCGCTCAGCGCTTCGCCGGCACCCACGGTATCGCGGGTGACGTCTCACGCAAGGACGCAACACACGGTCTGGCCCTGCGCCTCACCGCCGCGCTCGGCGGACTCGACGTTTTGATCCACAACGCGTCGAGCCTCGGACCGGTGCCGCTGGCGCTGCTAGCTGACACCGATTGCGAGGACCTCGAGGTTGCCCTCGCCACCAATCTCGTCGGTCCGTTCCGGCTGACCAAAGCCCTGCTCGGCGCGCTCACCGCCGCCGCCCGGGACGGCCGGGCGGCCATGGTGATCCACATCACCAGCGACGCCGCGGTGACACCGTATGCCGGCTGGGGTGCTTATGGTGCCAGCAAAGCCGCACTGCAGCACATGAGCCGCATCTGGAACGAGGAGCTGCAACCACACGGTGTGCGAGTCATCGACGTTGACCCCGGCGACATGGATACGCCGTTACACGCCGCGGCGGTGCCGGACGCCGACTCAGCAACCCTCAAACAACCCGGCGAGTCGGCCGCCGAGATCGTCGAGTTGATCTCTGCTGCCAACGGCGAGGAGGTCGCCGCATGATCGCCGCAACTTCGCCGGTGCACCGTCCGCCCCATGCCCAGCTACTGGTGGTGGATTCCATGGGTGGGCTGCAACACGCCGCCCGCACCGAGCTCGTCCGCTTTCTGCGACCCGGTGACTTGGTCGTCGCCAACGACGCGGCGACCATTCCTGGCAGCCTCCACGGTCGACACGAGGCCAGCGGAGCAGAGATCGAAATCCGGCTCGCTGGGCGCCGCTCCCTGGCGTTTGACGACGTGGGCGAATTCACGGCCGTCGCGTTTGGCGCCGGCGACCACCGAACCCCGACCGAAAATCGACCTTCGCCGCCGTTGCTACAGCGCGGTGACCGGCTAATTCTAGGTCCGCTGTGCGCTACGGTACTGCAAACTCTTGGGCACCCTCGCTGGTTGACGGTAGCGTTTGAGGGCGACCCAGCCGACGTGTGGGCTGGGATCGCCAACCATGGTCGTCCAATCCAATACGCTCATGTCGAGCAGAGGCTGGCCTTGTGGGATGTGTGGACGCGGGTCGCAGCGATGCCGGTCGCCTTCGAACCACCGTCCGCTGGCTTCGTCCTCGACTGGCAGCTGCTAGCCAGCCTACAGAAGCGGCGGATCGGCTTCGCTACCGTGACTCACGCTGCCGGCATCTCGTCGACCGGTGACTCCGACCTCGACCGCAGGTTGCCCCTCGACGAGGCTTACCGAATTCCACGGGCCACGGTGCAAGCCATCACGCAAGCCGTCGACCGGGGAGGACGGGTCGTAGCCCTGGGCACGACCGTGACCCGGGCCCTGGAGCACGCTGCATCCACCGGTGAGCTACGAGCGGGCGACGGCGTCGCCACCCAGCGTATCGGACCTACTACCGAGCTGCGAGTGATCGATATGATCCTCAGCGGGGTCCACGAGTCTGGCGAGAGCCACTACGAGCTGCTGCGCGCCTTCGCCGACGACTCGGTGCTGCGCCGCTCGAGCGCGGCCCTCGAGAAGCACGAGTACCGAAATCACGAGTTTGGCGACTCAGTGCTGATCGAGCGCCAAGTCCGATGACGGATCTGGCGCAGAGACACCTTCCGACGGATGACACCTTGGCAGATGACACCTTCCGGCAGATGACACCTTCCGGCAGATGACAGGGTCGACAGTTTGCCAAGACTTTTACGTCGGTCGACGCCCTGGCACCCCAGGACTCCAGGCGACCAGCGTATAGTAGACCGACGTCACCATACTTCGGTGCGAACCGATCTACCTAGCGAGCCTGGCACCATGATCAAGGGTTTTTGCCTCCTTCTCGTCGTCACTGTCTGCGGCATAACTTACGCCGACGCCACTCCGACGACAGAGTTGTCCCACAACCACCAATGGCCCGCCTGGCGCGGTCCGCTCGATACCGGTGTCGCCCCCCATGGTGACCCGCCGGTGACCTGGGCCGAAGACAAGAACATCCGTTGGAAGCTTGCCCTCCCCGGTAGCGGCCATTCGACACCGATCATCTGGGGGGATCGTATCTTCCTGACTACGGCGATACCCCATGGCGAAGAGCTGTCGGTCCACCGCCATGAGGACCACGACGACGGTGCCCACGACAATACGCCGCCGTCTCGGCGCCAGAAGTTCGTGGTCCTAGCCGTCGACCGTCGCAACGGCAGCCTGGTGTGGCAGCGCGAGGTGCGAGACGAACAGCCCCATGAGAGCGCCCATGTCACCGGCAGTTGGGCTTCCAACTCCGCGGTTACCGATGGCCAGCACGTGTATGCGTCCTTCGGCTCTCGCGGCCTGTACAGCCTAAATCTGGATGGCAGAATCGCGTGGCAGCAGGATCTCGGTGACATGCGGGTCCGCCACGAACACGGCGAAGGGGCCTCCCCCGCTCTCCACGGGGATACCCTGGTCGTCAACTGGGACCACCAAGGGGATTCCTTCGTTGTTGCTCTCGACAAACGCAACGGCAAGGAGCGCTGGCGCACTGCCCGCGACGAAATCACCTCGTGGTCAACGCCGTTGATCGTCGAGCACGCCGGCAAGCCGCAGGTGATCGTCAGCGCCACCAAGCGGGTGCGCTCCTACGATCTCGCCACCGGCAAGGAGTTATGGCAAGCCAGCGGCCTGTCCCGCAACGTTGTGGCGTCACCGGTCGCGGCCAACGGCATGGTGTTCGTCGGCAACAGCTACGACTGGCAGGCGATGCTCGCGATCCGCTTAGACAAAGCCCGCGGTGACATCACTACCAGCGACGCCATCGCCTGGACCCGGGAGCGCGACACTCCCTACGTCCCGTCGCCTGTGCTCTTTGATGACACCTTGTGTTTTCTCAAACACAGCCAGGGTTTCCTGACCTGTGTGGAGGCCGAATCGGGCAAGCCATGGCTCGGGCCCGTGCGCCTAAGCGGTGTACGCAACGTGTTCGCCTCCCCCGTCGGCGCCGCCGACCGCATTTACGTCGTGAGCCGTGAAGGTGCCACCGCCGTCATCCAGCGTGGCATCGAATTCGAGATGCTAGCGGTCAACCAGCTCGACGATTCCTTTTCGGCCTCGCCGGCCATCGTCGGCAACGAGCTTTACCTGCGCGGACAGAACTCGCTCTACAGCATCGCTGTCGAGCCGATAGAGCAGACGACAAAAAAAGCCCCCTAGCCCCCTTTTTCAAAGGAGGAACCTGATGGGGAGACGCCCCTCTGACTCGACGAGACCAGCAGGCCACACTCCAATTCTGGCTTCCCCCCTTTGCAAAAGGGGGGATTGAGGGGGGACTCTTCCGCTAGTTCTGCAGGTTCTCGAAGATCCCGGCTGCTCCCATACCACCACCGATACACATCGTCACCATGCCGTAACGGCTGCCGCGACGCTGCATCTCGTAGATGATCTGGGTGGTCAGCTTGGCGCCGGTGGCGCCGAGCGGATGGCCAAGGGCGATAGCACCGCCGTTGACGTTGACCTTCGCAGGGTCGAGACCAGCCTCCTGGATAACCGCCAACGCCTGAACCCCAAAAGCTTCGTTGAGCTCGACGATATCGATGTCTGAGAGCTCGAGGCCAGCACGCTTGAGGGCCTTGGGTATCGCAACGACCGGGCCAATACCCATCACCTCCGGCGGCACGCCGCCAACGGCGAAGCTGACGAAACGGACTAACGGCTTTAGCCCAAGCTCGTCAGCCTTCTGGCGCGACATCAGAGTCACCGCGGCGGCACCGTCAGACATCTGCGAGCTGTTGCCAGCAGTCACGGTACCCTTGACGTGGAACACCGGCCGCAGCTTGCCGAGGACTTCCGGGGTGGAGCCTGGACGGGGTCCTTCGTCGACGCTGAATGTAACGTTACGTTGGGCACGACTGCCGTTGCGCAACTCGGTCTTCTCGACCTCCAGCGCCACGATCTCGTCTTCGAACTTGCCCGCGGCAATCGCCGCCAGCGCGTTCTCGTGCGAGCGAGCGCTGAACTCGTCGGATTGCTCACGCCCGATCTTGTACTTGCGGCTGACGTTCTCGGCGGTCAATCCCATGCCGATGTAGGCCTCCGGCTTGTTCTCGACCATCCATGGATTGGGACGGAAGTGGAATCCGCTCATCGGCACTGCGCTCATCGACTCAGTGCCGCCAGCGACCACAACGTCGCCCATGCCGGCCATGATCTGCTGGGCGCCGAGGGCAATGGTCTGCAACCCGGATGAGCAGAATCGATTGACGGTCTGTGCCGCAACCGTGTGCGGCAACCCCGCACGCAAGGCAATGATGCGGCCCATGTTGAGCCCTTGGGGGCCTTCTGGCATGGCACAACCCATGATCAGGTCGTCGATATCCGCGGGATCGAGGCCAGGGGCGCGCTCAACCGCAGCCGCAACTGCCGCGGCTCCCATATCTTCGGGCCGGAAATCGGCCAGGGTTCCTTTGTTAGCCCGGCCCACAGCGGTGCGCGCTGCGCTCACGATGACAGCTTCAGTCATTTTCATCTCCTCGAGGGCCTAATTTCTCAACGGCTGACCGGTTTCCAGCATGTGCCGGATCCGAGCCTGGGTTTTTTCGGTTGCGACGAGCTCGACAAAACCTTCGCGCTCGAGCTCGAGGAAGTACTCATCACTGACCCAAGCCGGCGATGACAGATCCCCACCGGCAATAACAAAGGCGATCTTCTTCGCTACCAAGGCATCATGCTCGCTGGCGAAGCCAGCTTGATTCATCGACCACGGTATGATCTCGAGAGCTGCCAACAGGTCTCGACCACCGGCGTACAGTGACGACGGCGGCGGCGGAAGATAACCATCCGCCACCATCGACAGGACCTCTTGTTTGGCCTCGTTCAGCAGGTGGTCACGATTCATCACGATGCGATCATGTGAGCTCAAAAAGCCGAGCTCACGCGCTTCCGCCGCACTGGTTGACACTTTGGCCATGGCGACGCCCTCGAGCACCTTTTGGGCCAACGGCAGAGCATCCGCCTCCTTGATCTGCATCACCGGCGAAACGATCCGCCGCACCAGCTCTTTGAGTCCACCGCCGGCCGGCAGCAGGCCAACACCGGCTTCGACCAAACCGAAGTAGCTTTCGGCATGGGCCACGATCCGTGACGCACCCAGGGCCACCTCGGCACCACCGCCGAGCGCCATTCCGTGGACTGCGGCAATCACCGGTTTGGAACCGTAACGCAGCCCTTGTAGGGCATTCTGGAAGGCTGCAGTGGCCTGCTTGATGCCGTCGATCTCACCGGCCATCGCCGCCTTGGCAACGTTCATCAGATTGGCACCAACCGAAAAGTTGGGGCCATCGTTGCCGATCACCAAACCGTAATACGCGTCGCTGTCGAGCTGGCGACGAGCCTCGACCATCATGGCGACAAGATCGTCGTCGATGGCATTCATCTTGGAATGGAATTCGAGCAGCAACACGCCATCATCCATGTCGTGCAGACTGGCGGACGGATTGCTCGCTACCGGCTCGCCGGCCCGACGCAACCCAGCAACGTCGATGTGATCCTCGTCGATATGGACATCGGCGTAGGCCTTGGTTTGCCAGTTGTAATAGCCAGTGACTTCACCGTCTTCGACGCGGTAGAAGGTCTCGATCTCGGCAAAGAGCATCTCTTTGACCCACTCGGCAACTTCCACGCCTTCCTCTTCCATCCGCTCGACTGTCTCAGCGACCCCCAACTGATCCCACAGTTCGAACGGTCCCAGCTCGTAGCTGAAACCCCAACGAACCGCTTTGTCGATGCTGGCCAAGTCGTAGGCGATCTCCTTGGCTGACGCCGCGGCGTAATCCAACAACTGACGCGTCACCATCCAGGCCAGACGGGCGCCACGATCTTTGACGAACTTCTCACTGAAGAGCGTCCGCAGCCGTTCGCCGAGATCCGAAATCTTGCGTACTGCCCCCACCGCCTCAAAGACGACTTTCTGGCTCGGCTCATACTCGAAGGTTTCAGGGTTCAGGACTTCGAAAACCGGTTTGCCGTCCGGCCCCTTCTTCTTGCGATAGAAGCCAGCCTTGGTCTTGTTGCCGAGGCGTCCCCGCTCGACCAGGCCACCGAGTAGTTTCTCGAGGCGTGGTGACTGCAGTATGTTGCGGTAGGCGTCGCCTGGGATCAGTTGGTGAAGATTCTTGCCGACGAAGGCCGCCACGTCGATACCCACCAGATCTTGCAGCCGAAAGGTGCCGGTTTTGGGTCGGCCAATCAAGGGGCCGGTGACGGCGTCGACTTCCTCAAAACGATAGCCATGCTCCAGGGCGTAGTCGATGACATACGAACCATGGATCGACATGATGCGGTTGCCGATGAAATTCGGCGTGTCTCGGGTGAAGACAACACCCTTGCCCAGCTGCCGAGTCGCGAGCTCAGCCAACGCCGAAACCGCCAGAGGATCGGCCTCGTCGCCGCGAATAATCTCGAGCAGCTTCATATAACGCGGCGGATTGAAAAAGTGGGTGCCGAAAAAATGCTGACGGAAATCGTCGGAGCGGCCGGCGGCTATCGACGCGATCGGTAACCCGGAGGTGTTGGTGGTCACCAAGGTCCCGGGACGCCGCACCGCGTCGATGCGAGCCATCAGATCACGCTTGATATCCAGCCGTTCGACTACCGCTTCGACGATCCAATCGACCTTCCCCAAGTCTTCGAGGTTGTCTTCGAGATTGCCGACGCTCACCAAACGACGCGCCCCTTGACTCATGAAGGACGCTGGCTTGAGCTTGGCGATGCGGTCCAGGCCATCCTGGGCGATGCGGTTGCGGACCGCCAGATGGTCGAGCGCAAGGCCCTTCTTCTTCTCCTTGGGCGTGAGTTCGCGAGGCACGATATCGAGCAACAGGACCGGCAAGCCGGCGTTGGCGACATGGGCCGCAATAGCGGCTCCCATGGTGCCGGCACCGAGGACTGCGACCCGTTCGATGGGATGATTCATATTGTGACGTGCCTCCTTTAGGCGTTGGCATGCAGTTTTAGAAGTCTCATGCAGGCTCGAGGTCTGTTGGTTCTGGCCAGCGGTCTTTGGCCCACGGTCTCTGGCCCAGGTCTCGAGGCTACGGAATGGAGTAGCGTCCTCAGACCGTCAACCTAGCTATGATGCCCGAAAATTCCGTCGTCGACGTCGACACTGATTGGGCAATGATCCGAGCCCATCACTTCAGGATGAATCGACGCTGCGCGAACGAAGGGCATCGCTCCAGGTGACGCCAAGATGTAGTCGATCCGCCAACCGATATTGCGCTCACGGACACCGAAACGCTGACTCCACCAAGAATAGTGGCCGCCTTGGTCCTCAAAATGACGGAAGGTGTCGACCCAACCCGACTGCAGCCAGCGGTCGAGCTCCTCGCGCTCCTCGATACGAAACCCACTGGTCTCTCGGTTCTGCTTGGGTCGCGCCAAGTCGAGTTCCTGGTGTGCGGTGTTGAAGTCGCCCATCACCAAAACCGGATCACCTCGTATTTTGGCCGGTTCCAACTCCTCGTAGAGCCGGCGATAGAAGTCGAGCTTGTACGGTATTCTGCTGAGGTCGCGATTTTTGCCGTTGCCATTTGGGAAATAGGCATTGGCTAGGTGTAGATCTCCAAAACGCAAGATCTGTAGCCGGCCTTCGCAATCGATTTCGGGATGACCAAGCTCGGTCTGGACGGCGTTTGGCGCCTGTCTAGCAAATACCGCAACACCACTATACCCGGCCCGTTCCGCCGCCACCAGTTCCAGGTGCCAATCGTCTCGTTCGCGCAATTCTGCCGGCACCTGTTCTCGCTTGGCCCGTACTTCTTGCAGCGACACAATGCCCGCGTCACAGCTGTCTAGCCAGTCGCCGAAACCCTTCCGTGCACAGGCTCGAACACCGTTGATATTCCACGAGGCAATTCGCATATGAGGGTTGCTCGCGAGCTATCCGATCGCTGCCGGTATGGGCCCTTCGCCAAGGAAGGTGTGTAGGCGGCGACGCTCGTTATCGTCCAAGACCGGGCTGAGCCAAGCCTCCAGATCTTGCGACTCGCGAAACGTGCGACGGTCAGGATTTCCCGCTGCTCGGATCGCCCGCTCAGCCTGCAAACCGAGTACCGCGCCATGGTTGATCAACACGGCGGACCGGAGCAGCCGAGGATTGAGCTGGGACATCAGACCAATAAACGCCTCGCTGATCGCCGGTGGGAAGACATGGGCCTGGCGCATGTCGACCGCAACAACAAACTCGCCGTCCACAGCCTGAGTCACCGCCAAATGTGTCTTGCGAAGCTCCAGGATTTCCTCGGTCGAAATCGGCGTCGTGACCCTGAGTTCGACCAGCCGTCCTATGTGGTTATTGCTGCTAAACATGGAGTGCGCCCGACCAGACCGAGAGTGTATCGAGATCGGGGCTCAGAATCCGTAGCGGTTGTATCCGAGAATGGCAATGATGGAGCGAGCTGACTTACAGTCCTCGCACTTGTAGAGTGGGAAAACGCCCTGCTCCCAGGTCCCAGCCTGTAGGCCTATGTAGGTGAGGTGGGTCAACTTCCCACACGCTGGACAGCGAAACTCGGCCCCGGAAGGGACCATGGGTACTTTTCCAACCGACTTTGAAATCAACTCTCCAGGCTCTCGGGTCGGTTCCCCGGGTGTCGACTCTTTGATCCGGGTTCCGATCCGGAAGTGAGCATCGTCGATCTGACGACACCAACGTACCTCGGCGACGACTGTCTCGGCACGCTGTTCTGCGGGATCTTCGATCTGAATCAGCAGCTCCTCCCCTGGCTCCATCGGCTCGCGGACATCGAACGACAAGCCTGACAGACTCATATCGAATGCCACTGCCTCGCGTAACATCTTGCCGGGGTTTTGGACAACTTTGCCGTCGAACGGCGAAAACAGTAATTCGATACCGACCACCGGATAACGCCTCTCGTTCCGCCGGTCATCAGCGGACTCCTGATCCTCAGACGAGACGGATCCGTCAGACGGTTCCTGGTCTTCAGTTGGTTTTGTTCCCTCAGACGGTGCTTGTACTTTAGACGGTACTTGTATCTCAGACCGTGCCTCCGCTCGGTCCTGAGCCTCGGGCGCCGTCTCGGTATCGGCAATATTTTTTGTCACGACATCTCCCAGGAAAATCGAAGTATACCAAGCTCGCAGTTGTGCCCGTTGACACTCCCGCACGACCAGACCAACCGAGAACGCACCCCGCTAGGTCTGCCACAGATTCAGTCTGCCACAGATTTAGTCTGCAACAGATTCAGCCCGCAACCAAACGACCGCATGATAACTGCCGGTAGCGACATTGGCTCGACTGCTCGGGCCGAGTTCTGCCGCTGGATGGAATTTTGTGCCGATCGCCGAGATGCCATGGAGGAAGTGGATTCCGGATGCTGGTACAACGGCTACCGCGTCACGTGCGCCATCAGGAAAGACTGGCGAGAACAAGCTCAAGGTGAGCTCTGGCGATTCCAGGGCCAGAACCAGGCGCCCTTGGCCGGTTTCGAGCTCCGCCCAATAGACATCGTCATAAAACCCTTCCAGCTCAGGCCCATGGGAGCCGATGCTCGACGCAGGAGACCTCGCCGATGTTTCCCAAACTCCAAGCATTGCGCCGGCACGGCGATTCTTCCACACGCGCATCGGGCCACCGCCGAGCCAGCGAAAGCTCTCGACTTGATCGCGAGGATAGTCGAATCCGAAACCGAGTAGATCGCGAGGGCCCTTCGCGACGTAATGCACTGCCAGCCGAAGCCACCCTGATGGGAACAGCGTCCAGCGCGCACTTTGCAGTTGATAAGGTTCAACCTGTCCGCGTTCAGGGTCCTGCTTGCGAGGTCCGACATCGTAGTCGACGTCGACAACCGCAGTGTTGCCGACGAGGGTATGGCGAACTCGGCCCGGTTCTAAAACCTCGCCGGTTAGACGTGGCCCGCCAGTTAACTCTATGCGGCCATCGTCATGAACCAACGAGAGTAAGTTACCGTGACTCAGATCAATATCGACACCTGTGGTGCCGGCGCGTAGGTTCACGACCTGCCCAACAACCCGCAGAGCAACCGGTTCACCGGGCTCGGATCCAAGCCGCGATGCGATCTTTTGTCGCAGATCGCGGGTCGGCAACACCCAACTCCCGAGCGCTCGACCGCTGGCATCCAGGGCGGTCCAACGCACCGCATCCGCAGCCTTCCAATCGATCTCATCCGGTATTTCGAGCTTGCCATGACTGCCGGGTGGAACCGTCGGTCCAGGTAAGGTCCCATGGCCGAAGGTACGCACTGCAGCCAGTGGCTCAGGACCGGGTAGATCGAGCAGGCTCCACTCAAAGCTACATTGGGCCAGATCGGTCATATCGAATCGATTCTCGAGCTCGACTATGCCCTGGAAGGTTGTGTTCATGAGGCGAATCGGAGAGAAAACATCGCGCACGGCATAATAGTTACCCGTCAGCTCACGATAGGGGCCCAGCACTCCATCAGGGGCATGGTTGCCATCCGTATCGAGGACTCCATTGCGATCTGTGCGTTCGATGCTTTCGTCAGCAAACGACCATAAAAAAGCTCCCGCAGATCGCGGCGACTGACGCAATCGCTGCCAATAGTCTGCAAGCCCAGCTCCCGAGCCACCATCATAGAGGCCATGTAAGAGCTCGGTCGGCATCACCAGTGGCAACTCGCCGAACAAGCTGTGCCAGCGGTTGCGAAGACTCGATGGATCCAGAGCGGTCTCGAGCTCCTGCCACGACAGGTAGTGTTTTGTGTTGAAGCCACCGGCAACCGCATCGGGATGAAACACCGCACGACGCTGCGGGTCATGCCGAGCAAATTCTCCGTCGAGGGCCGTGTTCCAGCCGCCTTCATTACCATTTGCCCACAGGATGATCGACGGATGGTTGACATCTCGCTCTACCATTTCGCGCACTAAGCGGCGACCAACCGACGATCCGTAGGCATCGTGCCAGCCGGCGAGCTCATCGATAACGTAAATCCCCAGTTCGTCACAAGCGTCGAGAAAGCTTTGATCCGGCGGATAATGCGACATACGAACCGCATTCATGTTCATATCTTTGATCAGCTCTGCGTCGCGCCGATCGAGATCGCGATTCAGGGTACGCCCCGAAGCAGGCCAGAAGGCGTGACGATTGACTCCTTTGAGCAACACTCGGTGCTGGTTGACAAACAGTCCGTCGGAGCGCACGTCGACCGTTCGAAAGCCGAATCGACGACGGCTGCTGTGGAGCAGCCGCTCACCCCGTCGAAGCTCAATTGCCAGCCAGTAGAGGTGTGGACTCTCCGCACTCCAAGGCGTGACTCCATCAACCTGTGTCTCAATGGCCATCAATGGATGAGCGACGCCAACATTCACCTTAGCCTCTTCAGCCAAGCGCTCGCCTGCCAAACTCTCTACCCAGGCGTGTAGTGTTGCCTGATCGCGCAGACCTCGAGTCCGGACCTGGGCGACTAGACGCCCGCGGTCGTCAGCATCAATCGCAACATGATCGACGGACTCGGCAGGCCTCGCCTCAAGATAAACCGGACGGAAAATCCCACCGAAGATCCAATAGTCCGCCTCGCGCTCAGCACGGTTCACTGAGCGATCGGCCGAGTGTTTGGCGACCGTCACCTCAAGCAAGTTTTCAGTGCCAACACGGAGCCAGGGGGTGACGTCGTAGCGGAAGCGATAAAACGAACCGCGGTGCACCGGCCCTACGCTGTGACCATTGAGCTCGACCTCGGTGTCGGTCATCGAGCCTTCAAAAACTAGATCGACAACCCGGCCCTGCCAGTTTGTGGGCACTTGGAATCGGTGGCGATAGTGCCCTATTTCCCGGCTCTTGTTGTCGTCATGACCGTAGTTGTAAGAGCCAAAGCCGTGCTGCTCCCAGTGGGATGGGACTGGCAAAGTGGTCCATTCGCCGGCCCGTCGGCCTGCACTGACCGAAAACTCCCAGTCGACCGTCGCGCCAAAGCCACGACCAGACAAGTCGAGGCGCTCGGTGCTCGGCGTGTCTTCTGAGAAGGGTTCTGCAGAAACCGGGGCTATCCAAGGCCCCAGTGTCGAGATCAGAATGACGGCGGCGCCAACGGAGAGTCTGCTCGTCATGCGGTATCGTTTGCTGATCGCCGTGCCGTTCACTATGTCCTTGTGTCTCACTGGACTCAGGACCCACGCTGCTCAACTTTCACACCGTCAGCGATGGCATCAGACGGATGAACAATAACCGTTTGGCCAGAATCTAGCCCGCTCAAGATCTGCGCGTACAAACCGTTGCGCTGCCCGATCTCGATCTCTCGAAGCTGTGCCACTCCGGCCTCGACTACATAAGCAGCCCATCCATCATCCACACGAAAGAGGCTCGAGGTTGGCACCTGAGCGATGTCGTCCTGTTCCCAGATGACGATCCTAACTTCGACTCGATAACCATCTCCCAACGCGTCCCAGGCTTCCCGAGAGTCTTCGAAGTCCATCACCACGTTGACTCGTTGTTCTTCGACACCGAGAGCAGAGATCTTGGTGAATCCATAAGGCTCGACCCGACGCACCACGGCTTGCAAGGCACGCTCTCCCCCCCACCGTTCCACCAACACTCGCTGCCCTTGCTTCACCCGCACCGCATCAGTGGACAGCATGTCAGAGACGATTTCCATACGTTGTGGGTCCGCCACTTCAAGCAGCGGTTCGCCGGCCGGAACCACGGCCTCGCTTTCACGCAACCGCCTCAGTACGGTTCCGCTCACAGGCGACCGAATCGCAATCGGTTCGCCGTGAGGCTGCGCTTGCTCACTGCGGGCCTCGACCAAGCTGGCACGGGCAACCTCGAGGTCGTAGGTTGAGGCCCGTGCTGAGAAATCCGCCGCATTCACCGCCTTCAACCTCATATCCCGTTCGAGCTCCGCCTGCTCCAAGCGCTCTTTCGAGATGATGTTTTCGGCCGCCAGCTTGCGATAGCGGCCGAGCTCGGCATCCGAAAAACGAAGTTCAGCGCGGGCACTCTCGAGGCCTGCCTCGGCTCGGCCAACCGCAGCTCGTGCGGCCTGGACTCGGGCTTGCGCCTCCGCTCGGCTACGCGCATCGAGTAACACCGGATCGCTGGGCTGAAACGTAGCCAACACGGTCTCTTCCGCGATCACCGGGTCGCCCGGCTCGAGCTCGATACGCAGCACCCGACCCGCATGCGGCGCCGAGACCATGAACCGGTCGCGCACCCGGGTTTCGCCCTCCTCATCGAGGGTGACTTGTAAAGGTGCCTTTTCGATCGTCGCAAAGTCGGCAGGTTGCGGTTTGGGCAATAGCGCCAGGATGATCAACGCCAAGATGGCGAGGCACCCTCCCCAGACGACCAGTCGACGAGTCAGCTTTTTCTCTTTTTTTGCGGCCACGACGAATCACTCCTATCTCCAAACGTGCATTTGAGCACGATCTATCTATCGTATGCGCTCTCTCTAACACATGCGCTAGGTATGACGACGTCATTCCCGAGTCTTGAGAACCTCAACCAAATCGAGGTGATCCAAGCGACGGCGAACGACCAGACCAGAAAATACGGCCGCCAACAACACAGTCAGCGCCGAAAAACCATAGGTGCGAGCCGAAACCACCAAAGGAAATCGATAAACCTCGGTGTCGTAGGCAGCGACAACCAATCCCGCCAAGCCATACCCAAGCACCAAGCCGACCGGCACTGCCACCAAGGTCACAACCGCCAACTCTCCGAGCAGGATGAACGAAATCTCGGCGCGCGTCAGTCCAATGACACGCAAGCTGGCCAATTCGTGGCTGCGCTCAGACAGCGAAATTCGAGCCGCGTTGTAGACCACCCCGAAGGCGATGATGCCGGCAAACAGAACATTGAAGAAAATCATCAAACCCATCGACTCGTCCATCGTCTTGCGAAAGCTGTCGATCGCAGCCGATTTGAGAGCTACTCCGGCTACCGCCGGCACCGCTTTGAGCCGTCGGTATAACTCGTCGACGTAGGCCGAATCGACCTGCAGAAAGGCACCCGACAAGTTGTTCCCCTCGCGCATCAGCCGGTGTAATGCGCCGGCTTCCATATAAACCGACATCCCCATGTACTCTTCGACCAGATCCGAGACATGCACCCGGCGGGTTGGGCGTCTGCCTTCGAGTACCTCCAGTAGAACACTGTCGCCCGGTTCGACAGCTAATAGCTCGGCGAGCTTGGCAGACATCACCAGACCTTCGGGCGGCAGCTCGATAGCGTCCAAGGAGGTATTGACGATGCGGTTGAGTTCGGCACCGTTGGGCAAGCCGGTGATCGCGACCTGCCGTGAGCGATGGCCGTGGCGGAGCCGTACTGGTACCGAACGCATTGCCTCAGAATAGACCACTCCCGGGAATCGCTGAATCTCGTGCAAGGCACTCGAAGATGCCGGCTCGACAAAGGTCACTGTGACGTCCTGACGCTGAGTGACATTGAATTGAACGAACATCAGCTCGTCCACGGCGTCGACGAAGAACAGACCGACAATCAGCATCGCTGCGGCGAAGGCGATCCCGATCACCGACGCCAAAGCACGGCCAGGTCGACGCTGCAGATTCCGCAGCACCATCCGCGCCGGTTGCGAAAGCCAGCGGGTCCACCCCAAACGTTCGATCAAGCTCGGTCGGTAGCTTGCCGGTGGCTCGGCATGCATCGCCTCTGCCGGTGGCAGTCGGACCGCCCGACGGACCGCACCAAAGGCTCCCAAGATGGCGGCAACAAAACTAATCGCCACCGCTCCCAACGCAACGTCGGCCGACAGCTGATATTCAAGGAACGGAAACCGAAAGTACTGGTTGTAGAGCGAGATCATGCCCGACCCCATCCAGCCGCCACCAACGGTACCGACGGCACCACCGATCAACGCAATCACCAGGCTCCACTGTGTATAGTGAAATCCGACTTCTCGACTCGAATACCCCAACGCCTTGAGCGCAGCAATCTGCTCGCGCTGCACCGCAATGATGCGGGTCAGCACGACATTGAGCAGGAAAGCAGCCACTGCCAGGAACACGATCGGTATGATCATCCCAACCCCTTGCAGCCCCGCGAGTTCGGCGTCGAGATACCAGTGGGACAATTGCAATGCCCTCGGTATTGCCCCGAGACCACCATAGGGCTCGAGCAACCGATCGAGTTGCGCGATGACATCAGCCTCCACCGCACCTTGGCGCAGCGTCAATGCAACATCGTTGAACCCGCCTTCCATGTCGAAGGCCGTCGCCAGGGCTTCGCGTCCCATCCAGAACAGACCAAAACGCCCTTCGTCCGGAACGATTTCACCTGGTCGGATGTTGTAGACGTACTCCGGTGACAGCGCAATACCGACAATCTTGAGCTCGCGGTGTCGGCCATTGAGAATTGCTGACACCGAGTCTCCAGGCTCCAGGCCGCGCGCCAGCGCGAAACCCTCACTGACTAAAACTTCATCGGAGCGCGCAGGCTCGATATACCGCCCTCTCAGCAACGCAAGGTCGTTGAGCGTTGCGGTATCGCGCTCCGGAATCGAGAGCAGCCTCCCGAGCACGGGTTCGTCCAAATCCTCGACGTCGAGGGTCACGTTCGCAACCACCCGAGTGTCGACGACAGCGACCCCCGGAATCTCCTCGATTCGGCCTTCGATCCACAGCGGCGCCCGTTTCAAGCTGACGAAGACGTCAGCAAACCGATACCGCTCGTAATAGGCTCCCTGGGTACGCCGCAACGACTCAAAAGTCGACAGGTACATGATGAACATCGTCACCCCGGCGGCAATCACCAGGCTGATCGCCAGCCCTTGACCTTTGATCTGCCAAAGGTCACGCAGCAACTTACGATGGATGGCGCGCATGATCCCCGCCTTACCAGTGGAGGTCTCTTGGTCCGATCTTTTGGCTGTTGCGGCTCTCAGAAACGATCTTGCCATCCCCTAGGGAGATCACCCGGTCCGCCATCTCGGAAATTGCGGCGTTGTGGGTGATGACCGCAGTCGTCGTGCCGAGCTCACGATTGACCCGCTCGATCGCCTCGAGCACAACAACCCCAGTCGTCAGATCGAGAGCACCAGTGGGTTCGTCACATAACAACACATCGGGCTGCTTGGCGATGGCACGTGCAATTGCCACTCTTTGCTGCTCACCGCCCGATAGCTGCGAAGGGAAGTGATCGAGACGATCAGTAAGCTCGACAAGTCCCAGTGCCTCTTCGGGAGTGAGCGGATCAGGGGCAATCTCGGTAACCAACGCCACGTTTTCACGGGCCGTCAGACTGGGAATCAGGTTGTAGAACTGGAAAACGAAGCCAACATGATCGCGACGGTACTGCGTAAGCTCACGATCATCTGCTGCCGTCAACTCGCCGCCGCGATAGAACACTCGGCCGGCAGTCGGGATATCGAGGCCTCCCAGGATGTTGAGTAATGTCGACTTACCGCTGCCTGAAGGACCGAGGAACACCGTGAACTCGGACTCGCGTAAATCGAGATCGATGCCGCGCAACGCGTGCACCTCGACCTCTCCCATGCGGTAGATCTTGGTCAGTCCACGTGCCGAGAACACCAACTCAGAGGCTTCCGCAACGGATCGTGATGAAGAATCGGAACTTTTCATAGGAAGGGACATGTTGTTGGCTCCAGGAATCATTCTGTCACCAGTCTACGTAAGAGGACGAAATAAGTTCAATCCGTTTTGAAATTTTTTTTGACCGATCAAAATTGATAATAGCCAACAGCACGGTCATCTTCTCTAACCAGCTCCACAGCTAGAGTCGTCGCAGGAGGTGATCAGGTTCAATTCAATTGTCATTCAACTCTCTGTTATGCTGCGGCCTGTTATCAACAAGACAGCTTCGATGTCGACCGGCCTGTTCGCAGGCAGCGTTGTGGCGCTTCTCCACTAAGTTGGCGGATGCGTCAGTGACTTAGATCCGAGGAAGGACACCTGAATGGACCATATCGTTTATCAACTACTGCTCGGTGCCTTAGCAGGCTGGCTCGCTGGACAGGTCATGAAAGGCCGCGGCTTCGGTCTGATCGGCAACATCATAGTCGGTGTGGTGGGGGCAGTCCTCGGCAGCTTCCTGGCCGGCGCAGTCGGACTCTCGCTCGGCAGTGGACTGGTCGGTTCGCTGATCGTCGCAGTGCTCGGTGCCGTTGTTCTGCTGGCTATTGTTGGCGTTATCAAGAAGGCTTGAATCACTGCACGACCTCGTCGAATTACAGGTGATGGCGCTTCATCAAACGGTAAAGAGTCGTCCGATCAATACCTAGCAACTCTGCAGCCTCGGCACGGCGCCCGCCGGCCTTGTCGAGGGCTCCGCTAATCGCATCGATCGTCGCCTCGTCCAGTGCTTCTTGAAGATTCGTCGGCGCTGCTGGTGTCGACGCCGGGTGCACTGAGGAATCGAGCAGCAGATCTTCAGGTCGGACGACTCCCGAACGAGCGAGTACCACCCCGCGTTCGATCGCGTTCTCGAGTTCACGTACATTCCCAGGCCAAGAATGGGAAACCAATTCTGCTTCAGACCCGGAGCTCAGGGTCAGCACACGACCACCGTCGGAGGCATGCCGGGCGAGAAAGTGTCGAGCCAAGGGCAAGACATCCTCCCGCCGCTCGCACAATGGCGGTAGGTGGATCGGGATCACATTGAGACGAAAGAACAGATCTTCCCGAAACCTCCCAGCTGTAATCTCCTCCTTCAAGTTGCGGTTGGTCGCAGCGACAACACGAGCGTTGACCTTCCGCGGATGATCGGCACCTACCCGCTGGACCTCCTCCTCTTGCAGCACCCGCAGGATCTTCGCTTGGAAGCCGACATCCACTTCGCCAATCTCGTCCAGCAGCAAGGTACCATCTTCGGCTCGCTCAAAACAGCCTGGGCGTGACCGTTGTGCGCCGGTGAAGGCTCCCTTTTCGTGACCGAAGAGCTCACTCTCTAACACGCCTTCCGCAAACGCTTTGCAGTTGACTGCTAGGAACGGCCCCGCCGCACGAGGACTCACCTTGTGCAAATGGCGAGCTATGACTTCCTTGCCGGTACCACTAGCGCCTTGAATGAGTACCGAGGCATTGGAACCAGCCGCTCGCTCAACGAGATTCAGCGCCTGCCGCATCGCGGGACTCTCGCAGATAATTCCGTCCGAGTGGCGAGCCCCCAACTCGCGCCTGAGCCACTGATTCTCTCGTTGCAATCGCTCGAGGGTCAACGCCCGAGCCACGAGATTTCTCAGTTCGGCATTGTCAAAAGGCTTAGTGATGTAATCAAAGGCACCGCGGCGCATCGCATCGACTGCTGACCGTACTTCACCGTGGGCGGTGATCAGAATAATCGGCAGACCAGGTTGAATCGCCAACAACCGACGCATCAACTCCAGACCATCAATACCCGGCATCCGCACGTCGGTCAACACCAGATCTGCGCCCACTCTTTCGAACGCACCCAAGGCCTCCTCCCCATTGGCGCAAGTCTCACATTCGTAGCCACTGCGAACGAGAGCGCGGGCAATAGCCTCGGCCATCCGCGGCTCGTCGTCAACCACCAGAATTCGCGCCTTCATCCTGCCGCCTCAGAGCGCATTGGCAGCCGAAGATGGAACCGTGCGCCGCCAGTTGCGACTGGCGTCACTCCCAAGCTCCCGCCATGGGCTTCAGCAATCTGACGTGCCACAGCCAGGCCAAGACCATGACCATCGCTACGTGTCGTGTAGAAAGGCTCGAAGATCCGCGGGCGCTCCGTTGCTGGCACTCCCGGCCCACTATCGACGACAGTCAACTCGAGGCGGGAGGGCTCGAGGTCTCCAAGCACTGCGGATTCCAGACGAACTTCGCTCCCCTCAGGACTGACCGCTGCGGCATTGGACAACAGTTCGAGCAAGACCTGACAAATCAAGTCCGGATCGGCTTCCAAAACCACAGGCTTGCTCCCTGAACCTGAACGCGTCAGCTTGATAGACCGTGCTGCCAACATCTGCTGTGCGAGGAGGTCGGTACGCTCGAGGATTTCCTCGACACCGACGGGCGACCTCTCGAGTGACAGAGGCTTCGCTAGATCGAGCAGAGAGCTCGTGACTCTGGACAATCGGTCCATTTCTTCGATGAGCGCCTCACAGGTCCGATCCACTTCCTCGTCGTCCACAGATTCGGAGAGATTCTGCGTCATCGATCGCAGGATCGCCAACGGGTTGCGAACTTCGTGGGCGATTGTGCCAGCGAGTTGCCCAAGCACCGCCAGTTTTTCGCTCTCTGCTAATCGTGCGCGTATCTGCGTGAGGCGTTCAGCCTGTGATCGTAATCGCGAGGACGCCAGCCGCTCACGCTCGCGTATCTCGAGCGTCGATCCCAAGAGGTAGCCCCACACCGCAAACGATAGCTCGACAAAACCACCCACCCAGAGCGTCGCGTCGCGATCGCCCAGGCGAATTTCCAATCCAGCCAACAACGCAACGGCGGTTTCGAACACGCCCAGGACAAATCCCACGAGTGCCAGCTGCCACCTGCGCTGGCGCCATATCGGACGTTTCGGAGGATCGATCGCTCGTGTCACTTGAACCCTCGGCAACAAACTCGGTCAGCATAACCGAGCCGACACACCCGATACAGCAAGACCCGAGCCAGCGACTCTGAGAGCCCTACCACTCGACGTTGGCCTGCCAGCTCGAAATTTCTGATGCCTCGATGTAGCAAGCCTGCATCATCACGTTGCAGCACCGCAACATCGACTGAGCCGAGGAGTAATCCAAGGCTTCGAAAACACCTGAATCTCGCGCTTTGCAATCGCTGGCATCAGTGTTGCTTCCTGCTCGGGAAACGGCCGATTGCCGGCCATTACCTATGAGGAATCGAGCGATGAATTGGAAACAAGCACTCTTGACTGCTGAGTTGGCTCTGTTCGTAATATTGACCGTCGTCGCAGTTCGTGAACATAGCTACCTGGGATTTTTTGATCTCGCCCTGGCCAACTCAGCCACCACCCTGTTGTCCTTCGACCTAATAATCTGCCTCACCTTGATCGCGGTTTGGATGGTCTCAGACGCCAAAAGGCGAGGGCACAATGTTGTGCCTTACCTGATCATCGCCTGCTTCTTTGGGGCAGCCGGGCCGCTCCTCTACCTGATCGTGCGGGAGGGGCGGCCAGAGGTCAGCCATGGCCCAGCCGCCGTGGACAGTCCGTCCCTCGGTGCCTGAGGCCAAGATGAGCCATGAATTGAGGCACCAGAGCGCTCAAATGGACTCCAGCATCTGTTGAGCGACCGGCGCCTCTGGATCCTCAGGTGCCATCTCGATGAATTTCTTCAGATGGTCCTTCGCCTTGGTGGTGTCACTCGACATGTAGATCAAACCCAGCGTGTAGTAGGCCCTCGCCATATCTGGCTTGATCTCTAGGACCCGAAGCAACTCAGAACGTGCAAGGTCTGGCTTGCCGTCTCGGAAGTCCAAATCAGCTCGCAGGTACAACAAGTCAGCTGCTGCTGCTGGATCGAGTTTGACGTAAGCATCGATGGCATTCTCAGCCTGGTCACGATTGTTCAGGGCATCGTGAACCAGGAATTGCACACGATGTGCCGGCACATGGTCCGGCTTGAGCGCGAGGGTCGCTTCGACGGAGGCCAACGCTTCGTCGAAGCGTTCCTCGTTGTAGTAAACCGACGCCAACGCAGCATGGGCCTCTGCCAGCTCAGGATTAAAGTCGAGTGCGGAACGAAACTTCGTGATCGCAGTCTCGATGTCGCCCTTCTGATTAGCCGCCGCGCCTTCATTGAAAACCTGCACCGCGAGCTGAGGAGCTGCATCAGTCCCTGCAAGCTCCTGCCGCAACCCATCAACCTTGGCTTGATCCCCTAGTTTCTGGTAAGCCTCATAGGCAAACATTTGTGCCTTGCGATCCCCAGGTTTCATGGCGAGGAAGGCTTCCGCCGCATCCGCCGCATCCTGATATGAACCCTCGACGAGATGGATATCCGCGAGAACTAGGAAAGGCTCAGCGAGCGACGGATCAGCTTTGGTTGCGGCCATGAAGTGTTGTTTGGCCGCCGCCAAGTCTCGAGATTCGTAGGCCTTCGCTCCAGCGTTATACGCTTTGATCGCTTCGTTGCGAGAACCGGCACTGGCATCGATCATCTTGATCTCGATCCCCTGCCTCTCCCCTTCGTCGAAGTAAATCTGGTTCTCGAACGCGGCATAACCATCACGCTCCAACCGCATTACATAATTGCCTGCTGCTGGCACAACGATAGAAAACTTCCCTTTGTCATCGGTCTTGGTTTCAGCCCGGAAATCAGACCCTTCGGTAGCACTCAGGGTAACGCTGGCCTCGGCCAGCACGTCACCAGCTTGGCTCATCACAACCCCAGCTAACTCGCCTTGATCCTTCTTTTTCTTCTTCTTGGCAGCATGCAGATCGCCCGGGGCCAGAAGCATCACTGACAGTGATGCGATGAAGGCGACAGCTCGATATTTCAGGACCTGCTTCGTCATTGATTGCGGCATGTGCTTCCCCTAATTTGACTACTTCTTGTCCTCGACCACCCCAGTGACGGTCTCCACCCACAGCTTTGAAGCCGCTTCTCCCCCAATGGTGACCTGGGGCAGTCGTTCTGGCTGGATAGTGACCGCATCAGCACTTGGATCCCTTTGATGGACGGCAATCTGAGATCCCGGCTTCAAGCCATGGCGATCGACAAATCTCAGAAAGGCACCACCTTGATCACTGACCCGAGCAATGCGGAAGGCCTTGCCAGGCGGACAGTCGACCAAGCTAATGAGTTCTGCATTGCGGAACTTGCCAGTGTCGTCAGGAATCGGATCGCCGTGTGGGTCGACACTCGGATAACCGAGAAGAGCATCGACACGACCGATCAACTTCTCCGACATGACATGTTCGAGTTGTTCGGCTTCCTCGTGAACTTCGGACCAATCGAAACCGAGCGTCTCGACCAAGAAGAGCTCAATCAAGCGATGCCGACGTAGTACATGAAGAGCCGCACGCCGACCGTCGTCCGACAATCTGACCCCATTGTAGGGTTCGTAACTGAGCAGGCCGTTCTTCTCGAGCGTCTTGACCATCGCAGTAACTGTGCCAGGAGCAACTTCGAGTGCCGAAGCGATCTGCCCCATCGTCACTAGGCCGTTTGTCGTCTGCTTCTCCTCCGCCAGGAGGATCGCCTTGAGATAGTCTTCTCCGGTGCTTGTCGGCATAGGACAAGCTTATCCCAGAGATCTTGGTGTCGTACCGTTTCCCAACGCCCGTTCAGCGTCGAGCACTAGAACACTTCCCCTGGCTGTAACGTAATGACCTCACAATTGACCCCTAAGTTCTCGAGCGACTGCTCAAAGTCCTGTGGAGTGCCGGTGAGTGCTGGGAACGTTCCCCAGTGTATCGGAATCACTTGGCGCACCTCGAGGAACTTGCAAGCAATAGCAGCTTGGTGAGGGTCCATAGTGAAATGGTCACCGATCGGCAGAAACGCCAAGATTGGCCGATAGAGATCGGCAATCAACTGCATGTCCGAAAACAACGCAGTATCGCCGGCATGATAAAAGGTGTACCCCCCCGGTAAACGGACCACAAATCCGGTGGCGAGGCCGCCATAAATCATCCGGTCACCATCTTCGATACTCGACGTGTGCACGGCCTGGACCTGCGACACTCTGAGTCCGAGAGCATGCTGCGAACCGCCAGGATTCATCCCGGAACAATTCTCGACTCCTTTACTCGACAGCCAGTGACAGATCTCGTAAGTGGCAATCACAGTCTTCGGCTTGTACTTCTGGGCGAGACTAACGACATCCCCCATGTGATCGCCATGCCCATGAGTGATCAGCATGGCATCTATCCGGTCGAAGGTTTTGAGGTGATCAGGACAGCTCGGATTCTGATCTACCCATGGGTCGATCAACACAACCTCACCGCTCGGTAGGTCGCATCGGATCGTGGAATGACCAAGATACGTGAATTGTGGGCGCGGAGACTGGAACATGATTCCTCCTGAATCAACTTGCTGCTATGGGAAGACGGGTCTGTGATGCTGAAAGCTGGAGATTTACGCATGCCGCGAGCTGGGGACACTGGATCTCGAGCCCGTAATGGCATGTCGAGTTGTGCGAACGAGAATTGAATTCTAAGCCGATCAATCCCAGGACGGAATACCCCTCAAGACATCTGAGTTTATGAGCCTACGTCTTCATCAAAAGAGATGACCGGAAGCCCGTTGTCGAGAGCGTAATTCATGATTTCCACAATTTGGAAAACCTCAGGACGGCTGATCTTGGCCCCAGGCCCATCGTTCTCGACTTTGTCCAAGGTCGCCACCGCGAGCAGAACAGGTAAAGCGTTGAAGGCAACCAAACCGTTCTCCGCCCCTGCGTCCTGAAGACCCAATACATATTCACAAGCTGCACGCAGGTCATGACGCGCCAATGCCAACACTTCGGAGCGGCTCACCCCAGGCGGCAAGTAAGTACGCCCTTCGGTGAGATCGAAGGACGAGTCTTTGAGAATGTTGACCAATTGCAGAGCCTCACCGAAGAGGCGTGATCGCTGGCGTAGAAGTGAAGCCACTGGCTGTAAGCGGGCACGATCGAGCAAGAAGAGCTCGGTCAACATTTCGCCGACAATACCTGCGACGATGTAGCAGTAGTCCCTCAAGTCCTGAAGATGTTCGAGGCTCAACTCCCCACTGTCGTCGGTACGGCTGACGAAAGCCGCCATCCCCTCGGCAGTACGTATCGTATGGCGACGAACAAGCTCACGAGCCTCATCCCCAAGCGCAAAGTAGGCATCGAGTACATAAGGAACTTCGGTCATCAGTTCCTGGTAGCCTTCATGATCGATCGGAACATCGGCCGCCCACTGCCTCGCCCAGCGGCATGTGGCTTCCGGCCTCCGCTGGCTGAGCAACTCGCTAAACACCGTCAGCGCCTGAATACGCTTCTCTTGTGACCAACTTGCCGAATCCTCAAACGTATCGGCAATTCGAAACAACAGGTAGGCAACAGTGACTTCGCGTCGCGTCGGTTCAGGCAACAGCGGGATCGAGAGCGCGAAGGTACGGCTCGTCTTGATCAGTAGGTCTTCGAGATCAGACATCGCGAGGTCGCAGCTCAGGCATCCGCCAGATAACGTGTTCCGGGTACGTCTTCGCCCACTAAGCTGGCGGCCAGCAGTCCAGGCGTCTGGCCATTCACAATCCAAGACTCGATACCACGGCGAGCCAGCCAACGCGCAGTCTCGAGGCGCAAAAGCATACCACCGGTGACGTCGGTCCCCGCCGGTGCTCCAATCGCTGAACGCACCTGGCGATGGTTCGTCCGATCGATTCGAGGAATCACCTCGCCTCTCTGATCATAGATACCGTCGGTTGCTCCTAGCCATAGGATGCGTCGCACCCTAACGCCGCGACGCTTCAGCCGACCGACGAGGTAACTCAGGAGCGCTTCGGTCGAGCAGATCGAAGCTCCCCATTCACGATCCATGACAACATCTCCATAAACTACCGGCACCAAGCGGAGGCTCAGGGCTGCCAATAGCGGTTCCAGAGTGGCGCTCACCGGCCGGCCAGCTCGACTCACTAGCGAACTCGAGGGGGCCCAAGTGAATGGCTGAAGCCCTGCACTGAGCAAGC
>JAJCXO010000175.1 GCA_029263395.1 Acidobacteriota bacterium
GTAACAGCTCTCAGCCCAAGGTGACTGTCAAGGTAAGGGTGAGTCGACCACGGTGGTGGTCGAGGACTCCAACTGTTGACCAAAAGAGGCAGGCAGGTTTGGGTGCAGGGGCCTTGGGTGCTGGGGACTTCGGTCAGGATCGGGGACTTCAGTCAGGATCCCGGACCTTCGACAGCGATTCTCGAAGGCGCAAGCGCTCAGCCCGGAAGGCGTTGCCTCAAACAACCTTCCGGTAGAGCGCGTTGACCGTGACCCGTTGGCCAGAACCCGTCTCGAAGCGCACGGTGTGGCTAGGTACCGCGGCTTCGAGTCCAAACCGACGCATCTCGGCATCGAGAGTTCTTGCGTCCACCAAAAAGGCGCGCCCCGTAGGAAACCCGTCGTAGATATTCGGTTGATGGGGTACCGGCTGGATGCCGTTGCCGGTCAGGTCGGTTTGTGGTGTGAAGGTGGCGACCAGCAGCCGGCCATCGCCATGCAGCACCCGGGCCGCCTCGCCGAGAGCCGAGTCCCACTCGGCACGACTGGTAGCGCAATGAAAGATGCCCAGGGCGATGATGAGATCAAATTGGGAGTCTGCAAAGTGGCTCAAGTTGTCCATGGTGCCGAGCCGTAGACGTTCCGCCGCTTGCGGCTCGCCGAGGATTGGACTCAGCCGCTTCCGCGTGTGTTCAATCATCGCCTGCGACCCATCGAGGGCATGGAGATCGAACCCTCGTCGCGCCAGGAGCTCGCTGTTGCGGCCGCCCGCGCAGCCTAGATCGAGCACCTTTACGTCGGCGGGGTTTTCATAGTCTTCGATCAGGTCGAGTAGCCGCAAATCCGGTTCGCGGGCGGCGAACTTGGCGACAGACTTTGGGTCTTCCCAACTGGAATCGCTCATTCGCTAAGCATGCCGGGTCGAAGTGACTGGGTCAAGACGCCCACTCGTGGTCGGGGCGACTTGCGCGCGCTCGGGGTCTCCAGATGAAGCCGTCACGGCTGCTATCGCGGTGCCGCCTCCGGTCGAGTCATGCTGTCGTAGTTCAGCAGCTCGTCCAGCCGCGCCGGTGGCATCAGCTGCAACTCACCGACGAGTTGCCTGATGGTTTTGTTCTCTGCGTGAGCCTGCTTGGCGAGCTCGGCACATCGCTCGTAGCCGATTTCTGGCGCAAGGGCGGTGATGGTCATCAGGGACGTATCCAAGAGCTCCGCGCACCGTTCTACATTCACTTCAAGGCCGACCAGCAGTTTGTCGACGAATACCTCGCACACATTCGCCAGCAGTGACACCGATTCGAGGAAGGCATCGATCATCACCGGCATAGCAACGTTCAATTCAAACATCGACCCGACGCCTCCCATGCCGGCCATCGTCACCGTGGCGTCGTTTCCGATCACCCGGCAGCAGACCTGCAGGACGCTTTCGCAGATCACTGGATTCACCTTGCCAGGCATGATCGAGCTGCCTGGCTGAATCGTCGGCAACACCAGCTCGCCAAGCCCACAGCGCGGTCCGCTGCCGAGGTGCCGGATGTCGTTGGCGATCTTCGACAGTGAGACGGCGATGGTCTTCAGTTGCCCGTGGGCTTCCACGAAGGCGTCCTTGGCGGCCTGGGCTTGCGGGTGATTGGCGGCCTCGGTCAGTTCGAGACCAAGCGTTTCACTCAGCGATTTACAAACCTGGGCCGCAAACTCGGGGTGGGTGTTGATACCCGTACCCACGGCGGTGCCTCCGATTGGCAGCGCCGTCAAACCTCCCTTTTCCAGACCGCGGGCGATGCGCTGCGCCGCCTTCGCCTGGGCGGCGTAGCCTGAGAAGACTTGACCAACGCGAATCGGTGTTGCATCCATCAGATGTGTGCGACCAACCTTGATGATCGAATCCCAGCGTTCTGCGCAGTGGTCAAGGGTTGTTTCTAGGCGACCCAAGGATGGACACACCCGCATTCGGATGGACAGGGCTGCTGCGATGCACATCGCGGTTGGGAACGTGTCGTTCGACGACTGGCCGTTATTGACGTGGTCGTTGGGGTGAACACCGCCGTCGGCTTTGGGTGTTGCGCCGAGGCCAAGTGTTTTGTTGGCGAGTGCGGCGATCACTTCGTTGGCGTTCATATTGGTGCTGGTGCCGCTGCCGGTTTGGTAGACATCCACCGGGAAGTGGGCGTCGTGTTGTCCCTCCGCGACCTCTTCGGCAGCGGTGATGATCGCGTCGGCAAGATTGGCGTCGAGTTTGCCGAGGCTCTTGTTTGCTCGGGCGCACGCCGCCTTGAGGTGGCCAAACGCATGGATCACCGCGGGTGGCAGCGGCCGATTGGCGATCGGGAAATTTTCTACCGCCCGGGCCGTCGAGGCGCCATACAGCGCATCGGCCGGCACCTGCATTTCACCCATAGTGTCTTTTTCAGTGCGGAACTGGCTCATGCGATCCTCCTTAGCTGGTTGTCCCTAGGGTATCTCCGAGCTCCGCTAAGGACCTATACAAG
Organism: Acidobacteriota bacterium; assembly: GCA_029263395.1. Lineage (GTDB taxonomy): Bacteria > Acidobacteriota > Thermoanaerobaculia > Multivoradales > J023 > JAAELT01. The sequence goes on from JAJCXO010000175.1 coordinate 2,469, forward strand.
TGCAGCACAACAAGGATTCAGCGCGACAAGATCGGCACTGCTGATGCCCGGATCAGGAAGGCTTCTTGACGTCGAATGCCATCAGCACCTCACCATGGCGGATGTACAAGACTCCGTTCGACACTACTGGGTGTGACCAGTGCTGACCCGATCCCTCGGTGATTCGGAATGAGCTGATCACCTCAAAATGATCCGGGTCGGGATCAACCAAGACCACTTTGCCGGCTTCGGTATAACCATATAAACGGCCGTCTGCGTAGACCACCGCCGCTTTACCCAGCCGTGGGATCGAGGCCAAGACGTTGCCGGTTGCGGCGTCGAGGCTATACCAAGTTTTTTTGGACGCGGCACCATAGATACGTCCGTCAAACCAAACCGCGCCTCCGAGTTGGACATCGAGTTTGTCATCACTCCACTGTTCTTGCACGGACTTACCGTCAGCGGCCAATTCGTAGAGCTTGCCACCCTGTTCATAACCGTGGGTGATGTAGAAAGAGTTGCCGTGGACAACCGGACTGGTGGCGTGGATCTTCCACTCCACCGACGACGGCTCCTGCCACAATCGTTTGCCGGTTTCCGGATCGAGGCCAATGATGTGTTCCTCCACCATCGTCAAAATCTGGCGATGTTCGCCGTGGTCGAACAGGACCGGCGTGCAGTAGGCGGCGGCATCGTCGAGCCCGCGGCTGACCCACACCGTCTCGCCGGTCGCAACATCGAGGGCGACCACGCTGGCATCCGGGCTACCGGGAGTGAACAGGACTTTGTCGTCGACGACCAGTGGCGACTCGGACAACCCAAAATAAATGTTTTCGCCTTGGAACCGTTCGAAAAGATCCACTTGCCACAGCACCGCCCCGGTTGTTGCGTTCAAGGCCACCGCTTGCCCCAAGGCGGACAACAAGAACAAGCGATCACCAACAATCGTCGGAGTCGTGCGGGTCCCCGGATAACCGTTGCCCTTGTGCTCGGGGCCGTATTCCGTCTTCCACAAAGGTTTGCCAGCGACATCGAACGCGTAAACCGTCCCCTTCTCGCCGGCCATGCCGGTGGTGAACAGTCGACCGTCGGAGGTCGAAACACTGGCGTAGCTCTCACCGAGGCCATCCACCGACCACAACAGCTGAGGCCCTTTCGGGGGCCAGGCTTCGAGCAGACCAGATTCGACGAACACACCAGAGCTGTTAGGGCCGCGGAACCGAGGACTATCGGCCGCAAAAACCCATGGAGTAAGGAATATCAAGGCGGCAATCAACAGCAAGAGCTTGCGGGACATTCGAAACCTCCTCGGACGATGATCAGGCTCGACACGCAGCCCCAAGGATTATTGCCCCGAATGTTGCTCCGTGGCTCGAGCATCCGAGGATCTTCCCCGGACTCAAGATCCTTCGTCGCCCTTACCTCACCAGATGTGGCTAGTTGTAGCTTCTCATCAAGCGGCATAGAGGAGCGTCCCCTCACGCTCCACAGTCGCAAGCAGCGAGCAGACGACATCGCGTTTGCGGTCGAACTCAAGGGTCAGCGTGGAGCTTGGGTAGGGTAGTGGAAGCCACTGCGACTTCGCCGCTGATGGGGATGGGGGCGAGCTCTTCTCTGCCTTTGTTTGGCCGAGTCCCGTTAGGGACACAATTAAATCGCGACCTTCGGGACCTCCTCATCGATCATCGCTCCAAGCGCTAGTGTCGCCGGACTCGAAACCGTCGGCGAAGACTTGCTTGGGTGATGTTTTCTGAATGCTGCCGCCAACCGGGTCGGTGCCGTCGGAGCTTGTGCTTCCCCACACGACCACAGCGTCGCCGTCAGGGTCGAGGGCCACGGCTGGAAAGGTTTGCTCGCCGGCATAACCCGTATTGATCTGGAATTGGTTGTCGACCGGGGCGCCGGTAGCGGTATAACGGCGACCCTGGACGCTGGTGCCGAACGTGTCCTCACCGTAGGAGCCGTAACTACTCCACACGACCACAAAGCCGCCCTCTTCGTCCAGCGCCACTTCAGGATGAAACTGGACGCTCGTGGTATACGTGTTGACCCGAAACTCGGCGCCGATGGCGGAGCCATTGGCGGCGTAGAGTTGGCCCTGGACACTGCTGTAGTCGGCATCCGCGCCCTCCCACACGACGACGAAGTCGCCCCCCGCCTTGACCGCAACGCCAGGGTGGGACTGGGAGCTTTGGATGTTGGTATTGACCTGAAACTGACCTCCAACGAGCAAGCCGTCCGCTGCATAACGTTGGGCCTGGACGCTGGCGAACGAAGTATCAGAGCCGTACGAGCCGAAACTGCCCCACGCAATAATGAAGTCGCCGTTCGGATGGAAACCTAAGTCAGCGGAGTACTGGCTGCTGGTGGTGTAGCTGTTGACCTGGAATTCGCCACCGATGGCTTCTCCGCTTGATGCATATCGCTGGGCCTGGACGCTTTGGGCCAAGGTGTCCGTGCCAAAGGAGCCCAGACTGTCCCATACGACGATGAAGTCGCCATTGGCGAGGCCACCTACCGCGGGCAAACTTTGGCGATCGGTGGTGTAGGTGTTGACTTGGAACTGGCGGCCAAGGGCGATGCCGTCCGCGGCATAACGCTGGCCTTGGATGCTGTAGTCCGAATCATCACTGCCGAACGAACCCTTGCTCATCCACACCACCACGAAGTCGCCATCGGCATCCATCGCCACCGACTGCCCACGCTGCACACCGGTGGTATAAGTGTTGACTTGGAACTCGCCACCGGCGGCGGATCCATCGCGAGTAAACCGCTGGCCTTGAATACTCGACTCCGACGTATCGCTGCCATAGGAGCCGGCGCTCTCCCACACCACCACGAAGTTGCCGTCGGCGTCCATGGCCAAGTCGGGCAATCGCTGGAGGTCGGTGGTGTAGGTGTTGACCTGCACGTCGCGGGCGCTCGCCGCGCCGATCCATGGTCCGCCCACGAGCCATCCACTCACGGCGGCAAGAAACCAAACTCTCGCTCTGATCACTTGAGACCTATTCACTCGCGACCTGATCATTCAAGACTCCTCTGCCGGAGCTGGACCGTTGATCTAAACCTAGTTTAGGTTATCGTAACATGCTTCTCCGTCGAGTTCGGCTCGCCCGAGCTGGTAGAGAGGGTCTCGCCAGCTGGCGGTCAACAGTGCCCGGTACCTGCTAGGTAGGAGAGCGGGTGCGCAACGCCGATCGCGTCGTCGAATCGGTTGGCACCCTATTCCACGCACCCTATTCCACGTACCCCTATTCCATCATCGCCATCGCGACCGTCAGCGCCTCGATCAAGGTATCAAAGACTGGATCGCCGAGCTGTTCGCGGACCGGTCTTAGGCGCCACGCGGCCCGCAGACACCTCAAACACCAGGGGATCACGCCAAATGTCCGTCGACTATGGCTCGAGCACCGCGTTGCGGGCCCAAACGTCGGCCGACAATGGAGGAAACACCCAGGTGTTTAGCTAATTGTCGACCGACAAACGCGTCAACACCGCGTGCTGATGCAATTGTCGACCGACAAACGCGTCGACACCGCGTGCTAACGCAATTGTCGGCCGACAAACGCGTCCGCACCGGGGTTTGGATCTGTGGTCGCCGATCTCGAGGTGTCTGCACCGGGGTGCTACGCAATTGTTGGCCGACAAACGCGTCCGCACCGGGGTTTGGAGCTGTGGTCGCCGGTTCCGGGGTGTCGGCACCAGGGTGCTACGCAATTGTTGGCCGACAAACGCGTCCGCACCGAGGTTTGGAGCTGTGGTCGCCGGTTCCTGGGTGTCGGCACCCGGGATTGGCCCGTTATGGGCTGGATCCGACCTCGAGCACGGCTTCCAGCTTCTGTGCGGCGTTCCAAGACCGCGATGATTGGGGGCTCTTCATGCTCGCCACTCTAGCCGCTTGCCGCTTGCCGCTTCCAGCGCGACAGCGTGCTCTGGTGTACGCCCACTTCCTGCGATCGAGAAGGTGACGGAAGCCAAGTGGCGTTGGCTGGTCCGTGGGCTCTTGTTGACCCCTCTCCTTCTGCTTGCTGCTGTAGGGCACTTCGGGGACGTGTTCTCGCCGTTGCTGGTTTTCTTGGCACTGCTTTTCGCGTTGTCTGTTCGCGGCATGGGGATAGTTTCAGGCGTATCTCGGCTGAAATCGGTGCGACCCGAGATTGCCGTTGCTCTCGTCGCCGCCGTTGCGATCCTCGGTTTGGCTCACCCTCCACTGTCGGTCTACAGAAGCCTGCGTCCGGAAGGACCTTTGAGTCTTCGGAACATCCTTTACCGCAACGCACACAACGACTTTCGCATCGACCTCGCGGCCGACGAGCTGCACGTCGTGTGCTTGTCCGGCCTCGGCCTCGCGTGCCTACCGTATGATGAACTCAGGGGCTATGTCGGCTACGACCATATTCCTGCGTTCGGCTATCAGGTTGTACTTGGTACCAGTGACCACATCGCCATGCCGATGCAGGAGTGGTTGACGAGCCGCGCTTGGGACTATGGCAACGTGTACAATCGTGAATTGATGGCGTACGCGAAGGGCCTGGATCGCGAGACGGACGAGCGACCGGACACCTGGCAATCGCCTGTAGGCGGGTCCGGGTACGCCCGACTGCTTGGGCGCGGACCGTTCGGCAAGTCACCACCCCTGAGCTCTTGCGAGGACGAACTTAATGCTGCTAACCGGGTGCATTGTCTTGACCGTATGGGCAGTGCTGAATCTAATCCCTTCAATAACAATTCTCGTCAATACACTATTTTACGGTGGTCACACACCAGCGCTCTACCTGATATTGACTAAAGAAGAAGTCGGCGCCTTAGCGCCTCACGTCCTGGCGACCTTGGATTCGATTGCTGTCTTTGCAAACGGCTTGAATATCGCTTTCTGCCTCGTGTCACTCTTCACAGTTTGGAGAGGACTCTATCGGCGCCGAGTCTGGGCTTTCTGGGGTCTTCTCGCTGGATTTACTGCTGCTGTGCTGGCCGGTGTCGGCGCTGACTACGAGGTCCACACCGCCGCGCCAATGGTGAACGTAATCTCCGGGAGCCTTCTCGGACTGGGGTTTGCAATATCAGCCGTCGGTTTATTCCGAGGAAAGAAGATTGCCGATGCAACGTCGGATAAATGAGCCTCTGGCCAACGGTGCCAGGAACCTGTTTGGACGGCTGATCGGAGGTGAGTAGTTTGGAGCTACCGATGCCATCGCTACTGATCGAACTCTCGGCTCAAGGCCGTTGGTGTCATCCCGGCAACGATACTCTTCGGCGTCTCGCCCCGTTCATCCACGAAGAGCTGGAGCTGGTCTCGATCGACTCGCTGTGTCCGGGCTTGAGCCTCCTTGATCGTGACGCCGCAGAAGATTCGATGTTCTGCGAGTACCGCGGATCATTGGTTTCCGAGCCGCGCCAGCTTCCATGGATCGACGTCGAGCAGACGGTTCTCATCGCTGTGAACAAGATGCCAGGAGATGACGTCGCGCTCGGGCTGGACTACCGCGCCAATTCCACCGATCCTCCAGTCGTAGCTAACGACTGGCATGGTCCTAGTCCCGGGTGCATCTGGCGCGAAGTAGCGCGGTCGTTCTCTGAGTTCTGTATGGCCGCCGGACTGCTTACGAAGAATCACCGGCCTACAAAGGGATGGAGCTGACCCCACACACGCACTCCAATTTCGGCTTGGGGTGCCCTCTGGCGGCTGATATCTTGGTTGTAAGACAATCTTTTCAGCGGTGGAGCAAGCTGATCCCCACATACGTTGGGCAGACGTGAGTAACATCAGAAGAGTGTTCGAGAAACTTCGCAGCTGGTCTCGTCGTCGGAGGTATCGGAGGATTGACCTCCCGGGCCTGCTACCCCCGAAGTCTGGGAGTCATCCTTCTCGTTTCAGCTTGAGGGTACGCCTCAGTATCGGCAATGCAGCGTGGTCCTTCTCTCGATCGGCAACCTCTTTGCAATGGATCACGGTTTCGAGATTCAATACTAGTACGCGAAGACCATCGACTTCGTACTCGATACTATGGTCTAGGAGCTGCTCATAGGTGAGACCCTTGCCGACGTGACGCAATACGTCGAGAGGGCCGGAATTGGTACGCAGCAAATGCAAGTTGATGGTGTCGAGTTTCTGGGCATCGGGCACAATCTGTCGCCCTGCGGGATCCTTATAAAAAGCATTGAGTTCACCGAGTGCAGCGGACAAACGTGAGTTGTTGGCACTCGTCCGGCGGTAGACGACGTCCAGATCAAAGGTAGAGATCGGCGCTCCTTCGAGGATAGCGGCGACGCCACCCACGACGACGAGCTCGACCTCATGCCGGGTCAAGACTTCGAGAATGTCGAGAAATCGGAGTTCTTCGTCCACTACGCAATACTCTCACGCTATCCACGAAGCCTTGTGCCACAGCTAGCCGCTTCGTTGGGCTGAGCCCCAACATCCAGCGGATCAAGCTGTCATCGTGGTCAACGCCCTCGGGGTTGAAGTCTTCGACGGATCCACACGGCGCGTGGGTCGGCTCGGTTACTGGCGCTTTCACAAGTCCATCTTAACAGCGTCAACGGACACCTCAGCAAACCCCATATCGTCGATGACGATGACTCCTTTGGGATTCACATCGAACACGAACCGGATTTCCCGGATCGTCGTAGGATCGAACTCGGGATTCGTTCGAGTGAACGCGCTCAGCTCGAACGCGTAACGATGGAAGACCGCCTCCGCGGTCGAATTAGACTCCAGGAACGACGCCCGGCGCGTCGGCGCTTGGACCTGCGGATAAAGCGGCCGATCGTGACTCAATGGCAAGCTCGCGCTGACCCCAGCGGCGTCGGTCAGTACGATCGACCAGTCTAGGGGCTCAGGCGTCTCGTCTTCTTCCTCGTCGGACTTGTCGGGCGATTCACCCTCGGCTCCGTTGTCGTCTTTAGCCTCCTGCTCCTCGTCGTCGCTGTCCTCTTCCTCCCAGTCTTCCGGCAAGGTCCCTTCGTCGGCCGCTGACAGAGAGAAGACCAGTTGGGTCTCCGGTCCGGTCGCTACTGCTCCCTCCGGTAACTCGAGGCTGAAGCTTGCTGTTTCCTCCTCCGCCTCGCTATCCCACGCAACGAGGGCTACGTGGGTGTCCAGCTTGTTCCACTTGAGCGGCATCCACTGCTCGCGCCACTTGGTCAGGTGTTCGCCTTCGATCCGCCCCCCGGTGAGGGTGGTGGTGGTTGGATCGAGATCTTCATCGAAGCTCGCGATCACAAAATCTTTCGAATCCGCATAGTTCTGGAGATAGAACCGATCCGGTAGCCACGACCCTGCCCGCCGGGCATCCCTGAAGATCGGTAGGTACGCAACGTTGTCCCGTAATACCACCTCGAGAAATGCGCTGAAGTAAACCTTCGCAATCCGCCTCTGTTCCTCGGGATCCATAATTGGACGGGTGTCGATCGCCCAGCCCCAGAACCTACCCATATCGTTGCGGCCCCAGCTGGTGTTGAATTGACCATGGTTGGCCCCTAGCACGTACAACGTGGACTTGAAGCGGCGCTCCTGCCTCGCCGGGTCGTGGGTCAGCCCGATTCGGGAGTACTGGGACGTGCCCATGAACGACGTCACGTCGCCGTCCAAGCTGCCGTGGATCGTGAAGTAGTTGACATCCGAAAGCGGCGTGCCGCGATCGCGCGGTTTGTACTGGCCATCGGATGGGGCGATGGCGATGACACCGCGGATGTTGAACCCGTAGTCGAACACCAGGGTGGCATCGTCGGGGTAGCGGTCCAGCGTGTTGAACGCGGCGGCGATGGCGACCGCCTCACCGCCGCGCGAGTGGCCGATCAGCGCCACCCGGTCGATGTCGACCTTGCCTGAGAACGGATGCTCGTGGTTGTTATTCCAGTCCGACCACTGGGCTACGTGCTCCAGCAGCAACCACCCGCGGGCATCGTTCTCCTCTTTGAGACCGGGGCCGAACATGTCGGCTAGATCGGCAGTGGACGAGTTCAGGAAGTTCTCGTCCACCGACACGAAGATAGTGCCCCGACTGGCCATCAGCTCACCCAGATAGCCATAACCTGGATCTGAGAAATCCTCCATGCCGTGATTGCCGTGCACGATCAGCACTAGCGGGAAAGGCCCCGCCCCCTCCGGGTACCAGACCCTACCCTGCAATGGCAGCTCCGTCGCGTCGAAGCCCCAATAACGCGTCCGCAGCCAACCCCCGGGGCCCTCCCAGTTGTCGATCAGCTTCGAGCCGTCGACGGACCTTGACACCAAGTCAACCGTTGCACCGTATTCCGGCCGACGAAGATCCTTACCGCTGCCATAGGTCAGCGTCTGGACGACATAGTCTCCCGGCTTGCCGGGGTTGGCTAGATCCAGGGTTCGATCCTCCAGCCGGAAGTCATCCATCGCCGGATTTGGCGGCTCGCCCGGGCGTACCAGGACCACCAAGCCCACGATCAAGAGCGCCAGAGCGATGCCGAACGCTGCCATTGTCCCCTTTTGTTCCCGTGGCCTGAACCCCTCCTCGCGTAACACCGCGACCCCGCCGCCGAGTAGCGCCGTGATCACCAGGAGAGCCGTAGCGACGATCCAGGTACCCTTCGGCCCCGCACCTGGAGCCAACATCAGCAAGAACAGTGGAAACAGCAGAAACAGGCTTGCCCGGTACCGTCCGGAAAGTAAGGAGGAGATCCATACCACCAGCCGAATCAGCAAGCCAGCCGCCAGCAGAGTCGTCAGCGCAATCAGAAACCCCGCCAGTTTGCCGAACGAGAAGTCCGGCAGCACGTCGATCACCAGGACCGCCAACACGAGCAGCGCGGTAACGATCCAGAGCGCCATCGCCGCACCCCGCCATGCGGCCTCAGATGGGGTGAGGGCAGCCTTGCATCGGGGCCACCAAGCAACGAGTCGCTGTCTCACCTTCATGACGACTCCTCGAAAGCAAGAGAGATCACGAGCTCGTCTGGTGCCTCCTGCGTGGGGGCTCTTGCATGGAGACCTCTCAGTGGATCCACTTACTTTGGGAGTGTATCAGCCCATCTGGTGTCCCAGAAGGTCGACCTCACGAGACGTGGCGGAGAGTCTAGACCCTCGGCAGGCCACCGTCCTCTAGAGTCCGCCCCTCACAAGGCGAAAAAGGCAAGTGCCATCGTCGATGCTAAGATCGCCGCCCTATTACGATCGCCGCCCTATTAAAATCGCCGCCCCATGCTGCGCTCACGGAACCGCTTCGTCCCAGGATTCAAATGAGCGATAAAAATCCGAGGCCCTTCCAGCGCGAAGACTCGGAATTGCAACCTCAGGAACCCGGCGAGCCAGCGGCGATCGAGCACGATAGCAAGACCATCGTCGATCCGCTGGCCGGACCTGGCGCGCGTGAATCGGTGTTCAAGCCGTCAGTTGAACAGGTGCAGCCCGGCGAAATGCTTGCGGGCCGCTTCCAGGTGATTCGCTTCCTTGGTAGCGGCGGTATGGGTGAGGTGTTCGAAGCGGAGGATCAGACCCTAGGGGAAGCGGTAGCCCTCAAGTTGGTGCGTTCCGGGATCGAGAACGCTGCCTCGGAGCGACGCCGGCTGCGTCGCGAAGTCCAATTGGCGCGCAAGGTCACTCATACCAATGTCTGTCGCATCTACGACCTCTTCGAACATCGTAATCCGCGAACCCTAGCGCCGCTCGACCTGGTCAGTATGGAGCTGTTGGAAGGCGAAACCCTGCACCAACGCCGCCGCCGGCAGGGGCGAATGCCCCCGGCGCAGGCTCTACCGATCGTTCGCCAAATCGCTCGCGGTCTCAACGCCGCCCACAAGCTCGGAATCGTGCATCGCGATCTCAAGCCCGGCAATGTGATGTTGGAGCAAGAGAAGGACGCGGGCCTGCGGGCCGCGATCACCGATTTTGGCTTGGCCAAACGGATCGGTTTGGAAGGTCCCCCCGATACGTCTCTCACAGGGGAGGGGAGCATGATCGGGAGCCCTGGATACATGGCTCCCGAGCAGGTGGCTGCCGAACCGAGCTCCCCAGCCACCGACATCTTCAGCCTCGGACTTCTGCTCTTCGAGATGCTCACCGGTCGTTTGCCCTACACCGGTGCCTCACCCTGGCAGATCGCGATCAGCCGACTGCAAAACCCTCCGACCCCGCTGACGATTTATCTGCCGGATATCGATCCATCGATCCTTGCTGTAGTCGACAGGTGTTTGAAGCGGGATCCGCAACAACGGTTTCAGTCTGCACTCGAGTTTCTCGCGAGACTCGATCGCGGCGACTCGGTTTGGAACGTTTATGGTCACAAAGGCAGCGACAGCGAGTTGGTTGCAGCGGCGCCCTCGGACTCTGCGCCAGTCGGATCTGCCGAATCGAGCCAACAAGCTCCTCTGCCGCCATCGGAGGAGGACGCCGACTCTCTGAAGATTCGGCGAGCCGCAGCCCCCGAACCATTACCCTCTGGTGCATCGCCGGCCGAGGCATCGCCTGCAGCTGCCCCGCCTGCAGCTGCCCCGCCTGCTGCATCATCGTCCGATCCGATCGGCCAGCAACCCCCAGCAGCGATGGGGCCCGATCGAATCCGTGGGCTGTCCGCCGCTCAATGGCGGCGCCAAGTGAGGTGGGCTGCTGTTCTAGCTGTGCTGGGATGCCTGGTCTTTGTCTCGTTCCGATGGTGGAGCACCCAATCTCAACTCGATCTGGCAGCGAACGTCGCAGGTCTTACGACGGACCGTGTGCTACCGGTTGTAGTCGACGTCACCACTCCGGCTGGGTTGGCTCCGGCGCCGACACCTCCTCCCGAGCTGACGATCCAAGAAGCCACCCAGCGTGCTGATGCGCTAGAGCGAGCTCGTGTCCACATGGACGTTCATGATGCCGAGCCGGCACGCCTGATTCTGGAAGCTGCGATCGATGCCTTGCCGGCCGACCCGACGCTCGACGTTCGCTTGACGGAAGCGATGTGGCGCCTGGGCCACGAAGAGAAGCTGCGCTCCGTCATCGAACGAGCCTACGCGATGTCTGCTAGCTTGCCTGAGCCTGAGAGGTTGTTTATCACAGCCTTACATCAAGGTTTTCTTGGCGATTGGGAGACGGCCGCGGAGACGTTCAAGGCCCTTTGGCTGGCTAGCCCTTCGCTCGAGGTGGGTCTGTGGATTATCGAAGCTACTATCAACTCGGGACGATTCGATCCGCTACCGGAAATCTTACGCGGCTTGCGCGCCCTGCCCGGTCAAGACGGGTCGGATATCCGTATCGATCTTTGGCAGAGTCGAGTCAGCCAACGCTTCGGTGAGTACGAAGCAGCGGAAGCCATGGCACAGCGGGTCGTCGAACTCGCCGAAGCACGAGGACACTCACATCTTCTGTTCGAGAGCTTGCTGGAGCTCCACCTTGCCCGCAACTCCCTCGGCCGAGACTTCGAGGCGCGCAACTCCCTTCTGAATGCCGATCGCCTGGCTCGCGAGCTCGACCAACCGTTCGTGCTGGCTGAGATGATGCGTCTGAAGGGACGAAATTTCAATATTGCCGGCTATCATCAAGAGGCGCTCCTGGAGCTCGAAGAAGCCGACGCGCTCTTTGAACAGCAAGGCTCGAGTCGAGGGGTTTGCGGCACCAGTTTCCAGCATGCCATGATCGATCGACCCCAGGAAAACTTGGTCGAACGACTGGAGCGCGGGCTCGAAGCTTGCTCCCGGATTGGATTTAGGCTGGATGAGGCGTGGGCGAACCATAACCTCGCCCGAATGGCGCGCGACGCTGGTGATTTCGCTCGCGCCGTGGCTTTGTTCCGACGCAGCGCGCAGTTGATGGAGCAGTTGGATAACAACAACGGGCTTGCCCACAGCCGCGTTAGCCTATCGCTGTTATTGGCTCAGATGGGGCGTATCGACGAGGCCCTCGCCAACCTGTCCATCGCTGAGGTTTGGTTTCGCCGATCCCCCAAGTCGCGCGGCTTCTCCTTACACCTCATACTCTCAGCCGAGATCGCGATTCGGGCCGGCCGTCTGCCAGATGCCCGCGCCTGGCTGGCAGAGGCGACAGCGTTCGAGCTGACCGGGAGTCGTCTACTCGATCTCTACAAGGTCCAGTGTGAGCTGGCCTACACCAAGGGCGATCTCGAAGCCTTGCGTCTCGCCGCCGCTGGTTTGAAGCAGCACGCTCGGGTGCTCGCGGTACAGCACTCGACGAATCTTGCGCTCGGTTATGAGGCTCTGAGCTTCGCGTTGGACGACGATCTCGGGAAGAGTCTGGAAAAGATGGCGAGCGTCGATCCGGCAAGTAGCTTCGGTGGCAGGATGGCACTCCTTTACTTGCAAGCTGGAGATCCGGAGAACGCCGCGGAAGCCTTCCGTGCCTATGCAACCTGGACCCAAAGCGCTCACAATCAAGAGGAAGCCTGGTTCGCGGAGATCGTTCGCATCCAGCTGGACGGCGGAGCCTCGCGTCAGGCGTCGAGCGAGCAGCTGTTCCAAATCGAGACCAAAGCTCGCGCCAACGGCCATCGGAGCATCGAGATCCAGGCCGCTCTGGTTCGCGGCACCTTAGAAGACGATCAGGGTCAGCTAGCCGAGGTGCGGGACAGAGCCAGCAAATATGGCTTCACTCGCCTCGCCAACCAGGCAGCCCGTTTGCTCGGGTCGCTCCACTTGTAAAGGCTGTCTCTTCTCCGGTCTGAGCTGCTCACGCGACGCCATAGGTCCGAAACGTCGACTATTTCGAGCCGCGGGTCCGGATGACGCGAGTGCCGGACCGCCTGGCACTCATGCCTGGCACGAGTAGCCTAGTATCCAGCACGTCAACCCGCTAGCCTAGCTGCATCCACCACCCGATCGAGCGGTCGCCATGCTGGAACGAGCGAGCCGCAGCGTGTCGCTGGTCGACGCCGCCCTCGTCCGCTGGCACGCGCGGCCTGACAATGTGAGCCGATGAAACCATGGACTATGACGACTGCAATCGGATCGCGACCGGGATTCACATCGATACCGGGTGTGACCCACTCGATGCGTCGGAGAGATCGCTGTGATTCTCGCCTGGGTTGGTGCCCTTGCGATCGGGCTGGCGTTGGGTTTGTTGGGCTCCGGCGGCTCGATTCTCACCGTGCCGGTCCTGATCTACCTGATCGGCCAGGACGAGAAGACCGCAATTGCAGGATCGTTGTTCATCGTCGGCGCCATCGCCGCCGTCGGCGGAGCTCAGTTTGCGGCGCGGCAATCCGTGAGCTGGCGCAGCGTCATGCTCTTCGGTCTACCCGGCATGGTCGGGACCTACGTCGGCGCCTGGTTGGGTGGCCAGGTTTCCGGGCTCGTTCAGCTGGCGGTTTTTGCCATCGTCATGTTGCTGGCTGCCGGCCTGATGTTTCGGCCGCCCGTCTTCGACCGAACACACTCGGGTCGAACACAGTCTGGTCGAACACAGTCGGGTCGAACACAGCCGGGTCGAACGCCGCTCGGTCGAACACAGCCCGACCAGGCTCGCACTGCCTGGAAAGTTGCGCTCGACGGCCTAGCAGTGGGAATTCTGACCGGTTTTGTAGGGGTGGGTGGCGGCTTCTTGATCGTACCGGCCCTGGTTCTGCTCGGCGGCCTGTCGATGCACCTGGCGATCGGTACCAGCCTGGTGATCATCGCCCTCAAGTCGTTCACCGGCTTCTTCAAATACGTCGAGATCCTCGATCAACTCGGCTTGGCCCTCGACTGGCAGGTTCTGCTGACCGTGGCAGGTATCGGCATCGCGGGAAGCTTCGTCGGCCGGTCGATCGGTAGCCGAGTCCCGCAAGCCAGACTACAACGCTTTTTTGCGGTTTTTCTGGTCGTGATCGGCGGTTTGATTCTGTGGCAAACGGTGCCGAAGATCCTCTGAACCTTCGGCCTATTGCCGCCTGCGAGGTATCCCAAGTGCGGTCGTGTCGATGCGATAGATGTCCTGCCGACTGGTGTAATAGAAGAATCGGCCGTCGCGGGACACAAAGGGGCAGAGCTCGTGGCCTTCGGTATTGATCGGCGCTCCGAGATTCTTCGCGGTCTCGAAGGTGCCGTCCTCACCGCGGACGCTGAGGTAGAGGTCGCCGCGTCCAATGTTACTGCGGCGTCCGGCAGCGAAGATCAGGTAGGAGCCGTCAGGCGCTACAAAAACATCCGCCTCATAGGCACCGGTGTTGACCCCCGAGCCCAAACGCACCGGTTTCTCGGGCGCCGATAAGGCGTTGCGTGAGAAGTAGATATCGTAGTTCCCTTTGCGATCCGCCCCGACATTGGACGCGAAGTAGAGGGCACCGTCGTCGGTGAACGAGATGTAGAACTCGTCGGCGGTGGTGTTGATCACCGGTCCGGCGTGAAGTGGCTCCGACCAGCCCTCGTCGCGTCGCTCCAGATACCAGATGTCCGCGTTGTGGGCCGTCCCTTCCGGCGTGCCGACGGGCGGGCGATTCGAAATGAAATAGAGACGCTGCTCCTCCGGGTCCAAGGCAGGATCGTGGTAGTTGAATTTTTTGTCTTGGAGCACGGGCTGCTCAGTTCCCCAGCCCTCGCCTTCCCGTTCCACCTGCCAGATCTCGTGGCGTCCACCGGTGTCGACGCCAAAGAACACCGTGGAGTCGTCGGCCGTCACCACCACGCCGAATTCGTGCCGGTCCGGCTTGGAGACCACACCCGGAGCAAACAGCTCGGGTTGAGGCGTCGACTGCTCGTCGCCAGTCGCCGGTGTCGTGGGCAGGAAGAGCAGCGCCATCAGCAGGCCAGCTAGCCGCGCTGTCGAGGGCCGTTTATGGGTACGTGCTGGGATGAGCATGGAGCGGGCACCTTGAGGTTGGTTGAAGATGAGGTTGGTTGAAGATGACGGGAGGCTAACACGGCTAGGGGGCACGGATTGGCGGGTCGACAGGGAGTCAGGTGCGATAGCCGGGCGTCCTGTCCCACTACTCAAACAGTGACGCCGGAAGTGGTTCGACAAACGACCCGTTGTGGCAACTGGAAGAGAGGTGAAAAGGCTGCAACAGAAGAACGTCACGGGCCAGTGCATTTTGGTATCTGGCGTGTTGACGATGGACCACAGCAAGAGCGTCTAGCAGAAACATCAACCATTACAAGGAAGGACAACACCATGGCACAGATCATTGGACAGGTCGACAGCTCCGGGCTACCGACGCTAGGCACCAGTATGTTTTCAGCGGGTCGCCCGAGTACGGGGAACTATACCGTCACCTACGAGAAGTCATTCTCAAGCGAACCCATCGTCGTCGTGACGGTTCTCGGTGACGGATCACAAGCGGATGCAGTGTGTGTCAGCGATTCGAAATCGGGAGGGTTCGCGGTAACGATCAAGTCCCCGAATGGGGATTATAAGAACAGAGGCTTCAACTTCGTCGCGACCGACGAAACTTCATAGTTGGCGCGTTTGCGATAGCGTGACCGCCGCCGAGATGAGTCAGGCCCGGCGAGCGTTGGCTCGTCGGGCCGACCTGTTTGGCCACTGCTCATTCGATCGTTTCGACCTCGATGACCGTGTCGCTCCACGGAAACGGCACCACCTCTGCAATCGAATCGAGGTGACTGGCGAGTTCGCCGTCACTTCCCGACTTCCAAGCGAGGACTCTGACCGGAGACGGCGGCAGATGATGGCCTCGCCAGAATCCTTCGCCGTTGACGCTCGTACTGCGGGTGAGCCAGCCCAGCGCGGGCTGCGTGACCCTCCTGCCGTCGATCCAGATTGCCAGGGCTTCATATTCAAGGCTGCTTCGAGTCTCCTGGCCGGCACGTTGGCGAAGCGATACTCGAACTTGCCGGCCGTCATCTTCTGGACGGCCACTTCAGACCCACCGGGAACGGCCTTCACTTCCACCTGGGCGTCGTGCGAGACCGCCAGGCCCTCTGGCAGATGAACCTTGACCTCGAGATCCGGCAGCGGACTCAGCTGCCCGTGAAAGCGAGCGACTTTGCCTTCGGGGAGCACGATCTCGCCTGGCTTCATGAATACCGAAAGCGACGCCACCTGGAGCGTGACGTACTTGTCGCTCAAGCCGTACCAGATGCCGAAGATCCGATCCGAAGTGGGGATGCTCAGCTCGGGTGACCGGGAAGAACCGTCAGCCCCGACCGCCGAAAGCGAGACATCGTAGTCCTCGAACGAGGCCGTGCGCTGTGGGCGGTCCAAGACCACGACGAGATCCGTACCCGTCGCGGGAGGTCGGGGATCCACATAGGCCACTCTGTCGCGAAAGATGTCGACAGGTTTGGAGATGGCCGTATATTCTCCCTTGGTGACGTCGAAGAGACCGGCAAGCACAGGGCCCTCTGGCATCAACACCCCGGCGTGCGCGGCCTCCACCAGCACGCTGCGCGACATCTCCGATCTTGGTCGGGATCCCTGATTGTGACTCTTGGTATGCACCAGCCGCAGGATTCGATCGGGCGAGATGAGTCTCTCTCGAGACAAGCCGATCTTTCCAGCCGGTACAACCGAACTGACGTGCGCTTGGCCTCGTCCCTCGAATGGCGTCGCCGAATAGGTCATGACCTTGGACGCCGGACTGATCAAGCCTTGGCCTTCGAGCCAGAACTTGTACTTTCCCGGTGGCGGCGATAGCCACTGCCCGCAGGGAAAGCGGTTTATCTCGTCGAGGTTGTCGGCCGGGACCAGGATGACTTCCATTCCGTCCGTCGGTAGAAGGTCCGAGGGTTGTGCCGGTCCCACGTAGGACTCGGCCGGCCAGAATGAGATGGCTGACTTGCCGTCAACGACGCCTTGCGAGGGGTCGACCACGAAAGTTGGGGCTGGAGTCTGGGCCGCCACCGACCCAGCCAGCAGAGGCAGTAGGCCGAGAACGCTCGCTCGAGCCATCAACCCGAGGGGATCGGGCACCTAGAAGCCCGGGCCGACCGCAGAGCAGGCCGGTGTGATGGGAGAGAAAGAGCAGCCGTGTCCCGCGGTTCCTATGCAGAAGTTCCCTGGGTCTTCTACGCACCATTCCCAGTAATTGTCGCAGCTTGAGTCGCAGAATTGATTCGGATGGCAAAGCTCACTGGGCTGTCCGCTGCTGAAAGTGGCGAGCAGCAGGAGTCCGGCTCCGATCAATAGAAGGACGAATCGTCTTTTGGACATGCTGACCTCCCTGATATCGGTGTTAGCTTGTGGGCTCCAACCAGGCGGTTTCGCCGCAGCCGTAGAGAGTGCCGAACCGCCGTCTGTTTCTAGTTCCATCCCCTGAAACCTGACGAACTCATGATTCAACGCGGTAAATGGACATGAACCACTGGCGATGTTTAGTATTTGTTGCAAGCCAGTCAAGCGTCATTGAGCCTTGGCCCGGAACTGACGCCAGGGACTAACGGTCGAGGCCGCCGCCGAAGACGGAAAAGTCTTCTGAGAGGTGATAACGGCCGCCGAGCAAGTCAGAAAAGTTTCCGGAGAGGGTTTGGCGGCCGGTTCCGAAGACAGAAAACTTTCCGGAGAGAGGTCGACGGCCGCCGTGCGGGACCTTGGAGACTGGCCAGACCCCGCTACGGCGGCCGTGGGTCAGTCTGGAAGATCTCTAGAGGTCGCTACGGCGGCCGTAGGCCCCCTCGGGCGACCCGCGAGAGGTCACGCGGCGGCCGAGCGGTCTATTGGACAATGTGTCCAAGGTGCCGCGGCCGCCGCGCAAGCCAGAAAACTTTTTCTGCTGACCCGCGCATCGGCCGTATTGGCGAACCTCGGATTTGGTGGAGACCTCTACGGCGGCCGTATCGCAAATCTCGGACTTCGTGAAAGTTGTTACGGCGGCCGTATCGGCAGGGTTCAGATTGGGTGGACACCTCTACGGCGGCCGTAATGCAGGAGTCTTGACGTAGCGCGTGGAGAGCATCGAGCGCCTCACAGTTCTTGGTTTTGATCGCGCCAACCGTCCGCTCCAGCCACTCGGCAAAATGTTTCGACTCAGCACTACCCATTTCAGCGGTGATGTCCGCTGCTGCCGAAATGAAGCGATGGGTCTTGGGAGCCACTAGCGCGGCCCGGAGCAGGAGTAGTGTGGACAATTTCCTGCTGATCGACCTCAAATGGCAGTCGAATCGGAGGTTCGTCGCAGGAGTTGGTAGGGAGAATCCCAACTCAGATCGGAGACCCCATGAACCGAAACACTCGCAACACTACCGGTCGCTGGATCCTTGCCGGAGCCCTCGCCCTCGCCGCGCTCTCGGCCTACAACCGGCCGGTCCCCCTTCACTACCCCAACCCTAGCCTGCCTCGTCCTTGACAGCTTGGCGATACCCTCGTACCGTGCCGGAGCGGGTTGGGCGAGCGAATACCTTTCTCAAAGCGGAAGCGTCGTGGGGAGCAAGATGCGTGTGATCGCACCAGAGGACTGGCCTCGAAGAGAACATTTTCGCCTCTACAGCGGGCTCGCATTCCCCCATGTCAACATTTGTGTGCAACTGGATATCACCGAGTTATGGGTTCATCGTGCCCGTGTCGACGCCTCGCCAACCGTCACGCTCGTATATGTCGTGACCAAGGCTGCCAATCGCCTACCCGAGCTGCGGCAGCGCATCCGTGACGAACAGGTTGTGGAGCACGACGTTGTGCACCCATCGGTCACCGTGCTCGGGGATTCAGATCTTTTCGGTTTGGCGACCCTGACCTATGACCCCTGTTTCGCAACCTTTGCGTCGACGGCGGCCGAAGATCTGGCGGCGGCTCGGGAGGTTATTTCGTTGAGCGACTTTCCCAAGGGCCAGGACGGCGAACTCGTCAGAGACGACCTGCTTTCGATCACCATTCTGCCTTGGATGGCCTTCACCAGTTTTGCGATTACTCGGACAGCGATGGAGTGCATCCCGGTTTTGGCGTTGGGCAAGGTGCAGACATCAGGAGAACGTTACTTGCTGCCTTTTTTCATCAACTTTCACCATGCGCTAGCCGATGGGCTGCATGTCGCGCGGTTCGTCAAATACATCGAAGAAGAGGCTCGGGAGCTCGCGGGGCGTGACGCATAGGCAAACGCTTCAACGACGGTACCTGCACCGAGACGGATAGAAGTTGCCTCTTCTGGCCAACGCCCAGCCTTCAGCGCCTCAAGACGACGATCGGGTCGACATCACCTGCCCTGCGCGCTGGCAGCAAGGTGCCGACGGCGACGGCTCCCGCGATCGCCAATAGAGCGCCTCCCAGCATCCACGGGTCCTGGGGATGGACTCCATAGAGAAACTGCCCGATCGCCGGTCCTGCGGCTGCTGACGCGATCAGCCCGCATGTCAGGGCGGGTGCGACCAGGATCATGGCGTCGCGCGCCACCAAGGCCATGACTTGCCTTTGGCTGGCGCCCAGGGCCCTGCGGATGCCGAACTCCCGAAACCGTTGGGCGACGGCCAGGGCAAGGACTCCAGACAGGCCGGCGGCACTCAGCAGCACGGCCAAAGCGCCAACAATTCCGGTCAGCCGACTGGCGACCTTGACTCGCGAGAGATCACGCTCGAGCTGCTGCTTCAAGGTGCCGACCTCGGTCACCGGCACCGCCGGATCGACACCATGGACGAGCTTGCGAAGAACCGGCAAGTACGCTTCGGCCTCATCTTCGAACCGCACGGCAAAACGTGCGTCAGGACGACTGGAGTCTTGCCAGAAGGCGCTGAAAGCTTGCGGCGAGCGGCCCACAATCAGGGCGCGGTAGGCACAGTCCTGCACCACCCCGATCACTTCATGGGTCTCTTCTCGCAGTATGACGTTCTGGCCGACGGCGTCTTGGCCAGGCCAAAGGTTGTCGGCTAGGGTCTTGTTGACGAGTAATACCGGTGGAGCGTCCTCAGTGTCGCGTCGATCGAAGTCACGGCCCCGCAGCAGGGCTATACCGAGGGATTCGAGAGCTCGGGGCCCAACCGGCTGAAGTCCCGTCGTCTGGGTCGACGCGCCAGCGCCCGGAGGACTACCGGGTAGGCTGGCCTCGGTTTTGGCCCCGGGCCAAAGTGGACGGTGTTTGCTGAAGCCCACCGAACGCACCCCTGGCAAGGCTTCGATACGGCGGAGAACCTCACGCACCAGGGTCTCTCCCTGCTCGGGTCCGTAATCCACCAAACGTGGGTGCAGACGCAGAGTGGCGATGTTCTCCGGCTCGGCGCTGGGCGCCTCGGTGAGCATGACCATGCTGCGAGTCAGGAGTCCGGTCGAATGCAGCAGGACAAAGGAGACCGCTATCTGGACGATGACAAAAGCGGCCAGCAGTCGCCTTTGGCTCGTCCCCCGCCCAGTTACGTCTTTGAGGGCTGAAATCAGATCTGGCCGAGAGGCCTGGAGACCAGGCACAAGGCCGACAACGGTACCAACCAAGCCGCATAGAAGCGCCGCGTAACCTAACACAAGGGGGGTGAATTCGACCTCGACAGGGACTCGGGTCTGGAATACCAGGGTGCCTAAAGGGCTTGCCCAACCGGCCACCAACAGACCGCCGATCCCGCCAGCGATGGTCAAGATCAGAGCCTCGGCCACGAACAGCGACACCACCCGCTGGCGCGGCGCTCCAAGCGCCAAACGCACCGCGATCTCGCGGTGACGAGTCAGGCCGCGCCCGATCATCAAACCGATCAGATTGGCGCTGGCCACCACTAGCACTAACGTCACGACGGTCAACAGAAGGGCGACAATACGCCGAGCCGGACGCCCGCGTTCGGAGTCGAGGCCCGTCAGCGAGGTCACTTCGAGTCCTCGAACGCTGTCTCCGGTCAGCGGATAGGCGGCATGCAGATGGCCGCTCAGGGTAGCCATCTCCGCTTGGGCTGATTCCACTGTGTGACCGCTGGCCAAGCGTCCGATCATTTCGAAGAGCCGGCATTCTCGTTGTGTCAGTGCGTCGCACCAGCGGCTGCCGACGCCTGCCATCATCGTCGGTATCCACAGTTCGCAAGGTCTACCACTATCGAGGCCAACGAAGCCGGGCGGCGCCACGCCCACCACGGTGAAAGCAGTGTTGTTGATCATCACCGTCGAGCCAAGAATATTCTCCTCAGCGCCGAGACGCTTTCGCCACATCGCGTCGGACACCACCGCCACCGGATGGGTGCCCGGAGTTCTATCTTCGTCGGGCAGGAAGAAGCGCCCCAACCCAGGCCCGACGCCGAGCAGAGAAAAGTAGTTCGCCGAGACGATGGCGCCGTTCAACATCTCGGTAGATCCACCGAGGCCGACGTGCAACCGCGCTGTCGAATAATGCGCCGCGAGCTCTTCAAAGGTTCGGGTCTGCGTCCTGTACTCCAGAAAGTCAGCATAGGCCAGCGATCGAAAGCCATCGCCGTCACGAGTCTCGTGGACAGCAAAAAGGCGGTCGGACTCAATCTCTGGCACCGGTCTCAGCAACACCGTGTCGATCACACTGACGACTGCCAGGTGAGCGCCCAAGGCGAGGCCGAGCATGAGAATGGCCAGCCAAGTAAAGCGCGGCGCCTGGCGGAGGCGGCGAAGAGTCTGGCGCAGCTCCTGTGCGAGCGTTGTGATCACTTCCATGGTTTCAGCTTCAGCAAGAAGGGTGCCATGGTCCTACGTGGCGAAGACGACTTCAACGGTGCCGTGGGTCGCGGAGACCCGTCCCAAATCCGGGCATACCTATCTCGTCTTCGGACAGGTGGAACTATTGAGGTGCCGCGACCCCGGCCGACCCGGCAGGATTGGCGAACGACCGGGAGCTCAATCGTCTCCGAGCACGAGGTCGTCCAGCGTCCTGCCGAAGAAACGGAAGCCGAAATCTGGAAAGAGGAAGCCTACAACTCCGCCGAGGCTGGCGGTCCAGAGATAGGTTTTGAAGAGCAGCCAGAGTGACGGCAAGTCCCAGAACAACAGACCAAACACATGAAAAATAGTTAGCACGACGGCAGCCGCAAGGGCTGTCGCGAAGGCTCCAAACAGTCGTTTCAAGCAGCCGGGGCGCTTCTTCTCGGGCTCGGGTGGGCGTTCGAAAGGAGTCATTTAGGGCTAGCGTTTCGGAGTATCATCTCACCCTGCGAGTGTCTCGCTAGTTGCTCCAGGCGGTGGTATCGCCGGACTCGAAGCCGTCGGTAAAGATGCTCACGTTGCACAGTATACCCGATAGACCGTTGGACAGGCTGACACCATCGACCGCCGCTACGACCACGCTTCCGTCACCGACATCGGAGGCGGTAAAGCGGATCTTGAATTGGTTGTTGGGGGTTACGAAATCGGCGATGCGGAAGCTGCGATAGACCCATTCACCGGTGACGTTGGGGCCGATCGTCTCGAGGGTCATCCACGAGGCACCGT